>CAVRAU010000024.1:0-169506 GCA_963719055.1 uncultured Acidobacteriota bacterium
CTGAAGGTGGACCCTGGATGAGTAATTCTGATCAGTCCCCCCAGGACTTGGTGATTCCGTGAAGCTCAGTGATCGTGAGAACATTGCTCACATTTCGTGGGGGATTCGTCACGGAGCATTCGCCACCGGGCCGCGGTCGGGCGCAGAGGCCCGACCCTACAGAGGGAGCCACCGAATTCGCTCACTGAGCGACGAGCCGGCGCAGAGGCCCGACCCTACAGAGGGAGCCACCGAATTCGCTCACTGAGCGACGAGCCGGCGCAGAGGCCCGACCCTACAGAGGGAGCTGTCGGATTCGACCACGGAGGGACGGGCTGGTACCTGCTCGGTTGACCCCCACCGCGGGGAGGAGTATCGTGGGCCGAATTTCGAACCCTGTGGTTGAAGTCTTAGAGGCTCACTTGAGCCCTCGGTGGAGGTTCACGCTGTGAACGTACTGGGAAGACGTGAGCCACGCAAGGAGGAATGGAATGCGTGTAAAGAAGCCTCATCTGTTTATCGGTACCGCGATCGCAGTCGTCGCTGCTCTGCTCGTGGCATCGCCTTTGTTGTTCGCAACCGAGGATCTGGACTGGCACTTCAACGGCACCGTCATCGAAGCCTGCAGCTGCCCGATGTTCTGTCCCTGCTACTTCAACACCGAACCGGCCTTGAAACACACGGAGCACGGTGCCGAGCACTTCTGTAAGTTCAACATGGCCTACAAGGTCAACGAGGGTCATCACGGGGACACGGATCTCTCAGGTGTGAAGTTCTGGGTTGCCGGGGACCTGGGCGCCAATTGGAAAGAGGGAAATACCGAATGGGCCATCGTCACCTTTCAGTCCGGCACTACCGATGCTCAAAAGGCTGGTGTAGCCAACGCCCTGGGGCACATTTTTCCGGTGACATGGGGGTCGTTCGAGGTTGCTGAGGACGCCGACATCGAGTGGATGGCGACCGAGGATCGTGCCGAGGCGAAGCTCGCCGGTGGCGCCAAGGCGCACACGATTCTGAACAAGTGGCAGGGCATGGGTGGCAAAGCCGCTGTTCTCGAGAACATCGCCTATTTCGCGGCACCGCGAAACAGCGGTTTCAAGATGATGCCCAACGAGGTCGAGACCTGGAAGGTCGGCGACAAGGCCTTCGAGTTCAGCGGCACGACAGGTTTCATGATCACCGTGGACATGAAGTCCGCAGACGTGGCCAACTAGACGTCGGTAGGCCGGGGCGGCGCAGCTGCCCGCCCCGGCCGCGCCGTTAGGAGTGGTGGGCTACCTCGAGAATCGGATCGAGCTCTGAAAAGACGGGTTCGAGCGCCACACCCAGGGCATCGCCGAACTTGCTGATCGCGATGTACTGGGTGATGACGTAGACCGCCTCGACAATCTGCGGCTCCGTGAAGTGTTCGTGGAGTCAGTCCCAGAGCTCTTTCGAAACGTTGTTGGCGTCGACACCGATCTGCACCGTGAGGTCCAAGAGTGCTCTTTCGGCGTCGGTGGAAAACAAGAAGCCGGTGTGGAGCGAGCGCAGGAGGCCGATCTCCCGCAGCGCCCCCACTGCCTGGTGCGGTCGGCAATTCGCTGCCTACCGAAGATCAGAGCAGCGCGTGGATCTTCTGGACCGTGTTCCAGTTACGGGTCGTCACGGCCTGCCCCAGGGCGCGCTCGACCGCAGCGGGAAGACGGCTCTGGAGGACTCCATCCGGGCACCAGAGATAGGCAGCTCGGCTGCCGAGGGCGAAAGCCTCAGATCCCCAGTCCTCATGGATGAGCGGCTGGAGACGCTGGCGGCCCGCTGGGTCCATCAAGAAAGAAACCAGCAGCCGGGAGGGATTCTCGGCGACGTCGCTCAACGAGCACTCGCTGACGACCGTGGAAAACTCAGCAGCGCTCAAGACAATCACCGGGGCAGCGACTCCGAGCTGCATCTCCATGGCTTGCTCGACACGAGCTGCAATTTCGTCCGGGCTCTCACGCTCAGCAGTGAAGACGATGTTGCCGGTATTGAGCAGAGTCCGGCAGTCGCTGTAGTCGAGGCGTTCCATCATGGCCCGCAAATCGGCCATGGCGACCCGCTTGGCTTTCCCCACGTTGATGCCGCGAATCAGCGCGACGTGTCTGCTTTCCAAGTCCAAGCCTCGATTGATCCTATGGTGCCAGATACCTCATCAAATAGGCCATCGAATCACGGGCGGGCGCCGAGACCCGACCCTACTCGAGCAGCCCTTGACGTCTCAGCAGCAGAAGGGTGCCTGCCAGGAGCAGGAGCGACCCCAGCACCACAAGGCCGAGGTGTGGCATCGTCGGGACCGGTAGCGATCCGCCGGAGCCGCGAATCATCCAGTTTCCCCCGGGGGGTGCGACCACGTCGATGATGTCGAGTAAGTCATCCGGCGGCAGATTTGGAGTGGATGGTGGGTCTGTGGTCCAGATCGCGATCCACGATCGACCCTGGCTGCCGGTAGTATCGAGGGCTGCAGGCTGAGTGGGTGGATCCACGCCGCTCTCGACCCAGCGGTTGATGACGCCGATGAGAACATCCCCGGGGTTCTCGATCAGCAGCGGCGAGGCGAGGGGATAGGTCGAGAAGGTACTGCCGTCGAGGATCTGAATGGTTTCCGGGATGATCGCCAGCAGCTCGGCCCCGTTGGTGGGATCGCCGTCGGCGTCGCGATAGACCACCAGGTCGATGACGTTCCCGACCGCCATGTTGGTGCCGGTCGGAAAGAGTACCTGGATCTCCTCGAGCTGAAAGGGAGGGGGCACACCGGGCGTGAACCGGTTGAACCAGAGAAACTGTTGGGCGGCGGCACCGTTGACGCCGACGGTGCCCTCGGCCGTGCCGTCATCCAGAACGAGCTGCAGAGGGGAACCGCCCGCGATCGGTGGGGCCGTCATCTGCGGCGGGTCGGCCGCGGGTCTGAAGGTGATCTCGAGGCCGTCCGACTGGGCCATCGCCGGACCGGCGGCCAAGGTCAGTGCGATCCACGCCACCCAGGTGGTGGCGGAACTACCCGATTGTTTCGTCATGGCTGGCTTGCCTTTCTCATTCCGTTCCTAGGGCACCGAGGCGGACCATGCGGAAGTATCGCCCGATTCGAAGCCATCCGCAAAAATCAACGACCCGCCGAGCACCGTGTCGTCCAGAAAGGCGTCGAAGGCCTGGCCGGTCGAGGAAGTGTACTGAAAGATGCACAGAGCCGATGCAGCCGAGACCGGCGCTGTGAACTGACCCCCGACCGAGAGCCAATTCCCGCCAGTGTCCTGTAGCAAGAGTGTGTTGAGCGCCACACCGAGACTGCTGCCGCTGCAGGCCGCCAGGTTGAAGAACTCGCACGACTCGGTAAAGCTCACAAACACTCCCGGCGCGGCCGCGAGGCGTGTGCTGGCATCAACACCGACAGCGGCTTCCGCTTGGACCGCCACGCACTGCGCCAGGCTGAAGCTCTCGGGTGTGCCGGTGACGCTGGGGTTGAAGATCTCGGCCGAGCCGGAGAGCGACGAGTCGTCCACGTCTTCGGTCGAATAGCTCACGGCTCCCGGGACTGTCTCACTCACGATCCAGTCGACCAGGCTGCAGTCGAAGTGCCCATTGGCCAAGAGATTCGCCGGGTCGGCGCGAAAAACCTGCAGGTAGTCGTCGCCGCCCATGCCGTCGCCGTTGCCGTCCAGTGGGTTGCCGGCGAGATCGCGAATCGAGGTCGAGCCGCAGGCCAGGAGCCTGTAGAGCGATGCCGGCAGGCTCGCACCCAGGTCGAGGGTCGCCGTCAGGGAACCGGCCTCGTAGGTGACTCCCGAGATCAGAATCGCCACGTCATCGCCCATCGCCGGACCGCAGACAAGCGTCTGAATGTCGTTGTCCGGACCTGCACCCACCAGCAGGTAGTTCGCCGGGTTGGTCACGTCATCCGGCTCGCTGTCGCCCGGCGGATCCTGAACCGGCTCGCTGAAGCTCACCAGAAGTTGGCCGATTGAAACCTGTGCCGTCTCGCAGTCCTCGAGCTGGCCATCTCCCGTATCCGGTACCGAATCGACGTTGGTCACCGTCGGCGGCGTGGTGTCGACGCCGAGGTAGTGACTGGGATCGGTGAGCTCAATCTGGCGGGTGCCCAAGACCCCCGTGGCGGTGCCGACGTTGCTGTATTGGCCCAGCGTGGCGACGCCGTTGCCGGTGCATGTCAGCGTCTCGCCGGGTCCCAGGGTGGTCTGTGGACAGCTGACCACCACGCCCCGGCTGTCGACCACCACGATGTCCGTCAGCACATCGAGACTGGTGTTGGTCAACACATACTCCCAGGTCACGGGATCCCCGACCCCGACAGATGGGCCGGGAGGCAGGTCGGCGTCCTGGCCGTTGGTCAGCTTCTCGAACTCCACGCCGGCGATCACCTCGAGGTCGTCGGTCGCTGGCGGACCGCTGATGGATAAGCCGTCGACGATGGCGGTGACGTCGCTGGTGACGTTGGAGTAGGTCCCAGGGAGGGCGTCGGCCGGTAGTTGCAGGGTCACCACGAAGGTGCAGGACGTGCCCGCCGCGAGGATGCCGCCGGTGAAGCTCAGAACCGAGGTGCCGGCGATCTGCGAGCCCGCGCCACAGACATCGTCGAGCGGCAGACCGACCGCTACCAGTCCAGCCAGAGCTCGCCTCCAGGTCATCGGTGAAGGCGATGTCGGTGGCGTTCGTGGCGCCGGCGAGATAGTCGACGGTGAACTCGAGGGTGACCTGACTCCCCGGAGACGCAGGATCATCGGAAAACAACTTGCTCAGAGACAGCTCTGCGCCCACTATCAGGGTGTCGGATGCCGGCGGGGCCGTCACGGGGTCGCCTCCGAGCAGGGCATCCACGACGCTGGTCGTATTCTGGTACTCCCCGGGGGCCGCCAGCGCGGGCACGTTCAGCGTCACGATGAAAGTGCAGGAATCGCCGGCCGCGAGGCTGCCACCGACAAAGCTGAGAAGGCCGGTGCCGGTTAGCGTGCGAGCCCGCGCCACAAATGTCGTTGAGCGGCAAACCGGTCGCCGCCAGGCCGGTCAAGGTCGCATCCAGGTCGTCGGTGAACTGGATGCCGGTCACCGAATCGGTTGGGCTGTCGTTGACCAGGGTGAACTCGAGAGTCACCGGAGCTCCGGCCAGGACCGGGTCGTCGGTGAACTCTTTGGTGAGCTGCAGGAAGCCGCCGACGACCAGATCATCGGTCGCCGGGTCACCGGCAAACGCGACACCTCCGACTGTCCCGGTCAGCTCGCTGGTGATGTTGGGGTAGGTCCCAGGGACGGCATCGCCCGGCGCCTGCAAGGTGGCCGAAAAGGTACAGGAGGTGGCCGGGGCGAGACTGCCGCCGGTCAAGCTCAAGACCGTGGTGCCATCTAGCGTGGAGCCGATGCCACAGACATCGGCAAGCGGCAGTCCGACCGCTACCAAGCCCGGCAGCACCGCGCCGAGGTCGTCGGTAAAAGCAAGGTCGACGGCGGGGTCGGTGCCGTCGGCGTTGGTGACAGTGAACTCGAGCGTCACGGTGCCACCCGGAAGAACTGGATCGTCGATGAACGCCTTATCGAACACCGGTGCAGAGACACCGGCAACGATCAGGGTGTCGGTTGCGGCGCGGCCGGCTACCGACTCTTCGTCGGCCGTGGCGAGGATGATACCGGTGGTATTGAGGTATGGGCCCGGCGGTGCGTCAGCAGGCACCTGCAGGGTCAACTCGAACGTGCACGACGATCCGGGGTCCAGCTGGCCACCTGTCAGGGAGAGGAATGATCTCGTCCAAGACGACAAAGCTAGTCAACTGAGAATCCACACCGCACACCCCGTTGATCGGCAGCCCCACGGGCACCAGGCCGGCAATCACCGCGCTGAGATTGTCGTCGAACCTGATGTCACTCAGGCTCGAGCTCAGGCTGTTGTTCTCGATGGTGAACTCGAGGGTGACGCTGTCGCCCGCCGCTACCGGATCGTCGGTGAACTCCTTGGTGAGACTCACCGGCGCGACGATGAGGTCATCGGTGGCAGGGTTCTCCACCACGGGATCGCCGTCAAGGTCGAAGGTCACCGGGCTGGTGGTGTTGGTGTAGGTGTCGAAACCGGCATTGGCGGGTACTTGCAGCGTGACGCTGACTGTGCAGGAGCTCTGAGGCCCGAGATTGCCGCCGACGAAGCTCAGAAGGGTGGTGCCGGAGAGCACGGAGCCGGGGCCGCAAAAGTCAAGCAAAGGCAGGCCCACCGCCGTCAGACCTGGTAGGACGGCGTCCAGGTCGTCAGTGAAATCGATACTGGTGGCCGCATTGTCCCGGTCCCGGTTGGTGAGGATGAACTCGAGCGTCACGGTCTGACCCGGGGCTACCGGATCGTCGGTAAAGACCTTGTTCAGGAAGACGAACGGGACGTCGAGCTGGGCAGTGGCGATGCCGCTGGAAACTGCCTGTTGCCCACCGGTGAGCTCGCCGGAAGTGTTGACGTAGACACCTGGACTGTCGGCCGTCACATCGACCGTGACAGTGCAGCTCGACATCGCCGCCACTAAGCCGGAGAAGAAAGAGATCGAGCCCGTTCCAGGGATAGCGGTCAGCGTGGGAGGAAATTGTCCGCGACTGCAGTCCGTGACAGCTCTGGGCGGGTTGGCGACGAGCACTCCTGGCGGCAGGTTGTCGACAAAGCTCAGAAAGTCAAAGTCCGCCTCGTTGAGGCTGTTGTCAATGAGGAAAGTCAGGGTGCTCGTATGGAGCGGAGGAATCGAGCTGGGCGAAAAGTTCTTGCTAAAACCCGGCCTTCCGTCATCGACGACCAGATCGTCGATGGCCGGACCGCTGTTGCCGGCACTCGACGTCAGGTCCCCCGAGATGTTCATATGCGTAGCGATCGTGCTGCTGGTGACGTTGACTACGACGGTACAACCGCTGATGGCTCCGACCTGGCCGCCGCTCAAGCTGATGCTGGTGCCGCCATCCGGAGCGCTCAGAATGCCTTCGGCGCAGTCGGTGGAGGCGCTCGCCGGGGTTGCGATCACCACGCCGGCCGGAAGGTTGTCCGTGAACGCCAAGTCGCTCACCGGATCCGAGAAGTCGTTGAAGATATCGAATTGGAGGGTGCTGGTACTGCCAGGGCCGATGCTGTCCGGTAGAAAGACCTTGGAAAACGATGGGGCGATCTCGCCAGCGATCGCCGGTAGGGCGACCAGGAGTGAAACCAGAAACGCACTTGACAGCACACCGAGGAGGTGGCCGAACCTCAAACCTCGACATTTGGTATTCATGGAATCTCCTCTCTTGCTCTCCGGGGCTGGTTGCCCAGCCTTCCTCAATCGCCTCGGTCAGGCGCGCTTGGCCCACCTTGAACACGGTTCGAGATTGGAGGCAATCATAGACCAATCGGTGCTCGGAGTCAGCTTAGTCGACACTGTGCCACAGGATCATGAAATTGGGTCGAGGCCGCGGGCGACGCCGGCGGGATCGCCTTCGGATAGAGTTCCTGGCAATGCTGGAGGCCCCGATCAGGCTTGACGAACCCATTTCCCGAAGGTCTTGCGGGCGACCCTTTTGGGCGCTCATCGTTCTAATGGTCATGGCGGCGACGTCGAGCCGGGCAGCGGCCGGACCCTTTTTCATCGATCGCGCCGTGGAGTGGGGACTCGATTTCGTGCACTTCAACGGCATGTCCGGCGAGTATTACTTTCCGGAGATGACCGGTCAGGGCGTCGGGTTGCTGGACTACGACGGCGATGGAGATCTGGACGCCTATCTGGTCCAGGGTGCGATGCTGGGTCCCGGGAAAACGCTCGCCGAGGCCCTGTTTCCACCCCGCGACCCACCGCCTCGCGATCGTCTGTTTCGCAACGACCTGTCGGTCTCTGCGGAGGGTCGGCCGGTGCCCCGACTTCGTGGATGTGACCGAGCGCGCGGGCTTGCGGGCGCTGGGTTACGGTATGGGGGTGGCCAGCGGGGATTTCGACAAGGATGGTCATATCGATGTCTACGTCACCAACTACGGCCCGAACCAGTTATGGCGTAGTCAAGGGGATGGCACCTTTCGTGACGTCACGAGCATCGCGGGTGTCGAGTCACCGGAGTGGAGCACCAGCGCTTCCTTTGTCGACTACGACCGCGACGGGTGGCTCGATCTCTATGTGGTCAACTACGTGTTCTTCGATCTGGTGCGCAACCCACGTTGCTACACCGCCAGCAGCCGCAGAGACTACTGCGGGCCATCAGACTTCGAGCCGCAACCGGATCACCTGTTTCGCAATCGGGGAGATGGCACGTTCGAGGAGGTGTCACGGCGAGCTCTGCTGTCGTACCAGCCGGGCCCCGGCCTGGGGGTTGTCGCCACCGACCTGGATCTGGACGGTTGGATCGACCTTTACGTCGCCAACGACGGCGCCTTGAACCAGCTCTGGATCAATCAGGGTGATGGCACCCTCCGGGACAACGCGCTGCTGGCCGGCGTGGCGATCAACCGCGAGGGTCGGGCCGAGGCGAGCATGGGGGTGGACGTCGGCGATTTCGACCGCGACGGCGACGGCGACATCTTCGTCACCCACCTCATGGGCGAAACCAACACGCTGTACGTGAATGACGGTTCGGGGCTGTTCGAGGACCGGACGATAGAGAACCGGCTGGGCGCCGGGAGCATTCCCTACACTTCGTTCGGCACTGCCTGGCTGGATTTCGACAACGACGGGTGGCTGGATCTGATCGCCCTGAACGGCGCCGTCCGCGTTCTCGAGCCGCTGGCTGCCCAGGGCGATCCCTACCCCTTGAGCCAACCGAACCAGCTCTTTCGCAACCTCGAGGGCCGGCGATTCGAGGAGGTCACCGAGGCGGCGGGCGAAGTCTTCGCCGTTGCCGAGGTCAGCCGCGGAGCGGCCCTGGGTGACGTGGACCAGGACGGCGACATCGACATTCTGGTCGCCAACAACAACGGTCGGGCGCGCCTGCTGGTCAATGGCGCCAGCGGCGGCAAGGATTGGCTCGGTTTCTGGTTGAAGGATGGCATCGCCGGAGGTGACCTCGTGGGAGCGCAGGTCACCGTGTCTCGGGCGGGCGTCTCACCTCTCGTGCGCCGGGTCCGGAGCGACGGCAGTTATGGCTCGACGAGCGATCCCCGGGTGCTCGTGGGCCTCGACCGCAGCCGAACAATCGAAGAGGTTCGGGTGCTGACCCCGACAGGAGACCGCTGGACGCTCCGTCAGCCGCCGGCCAACGTCTACCTCCACCTGTCGCCCAGGCGCAAGGAACCTGGAGGAAGAGAAAGGTGACCCATCCCGCCAGCAGGAGCCGCCTAGCTAGCGTTGCGCAGGCAGCCGGGGTGGTGGTGATTGGGCTCGTCTGTCTGTCGGTGTCTGTGAGCCCCGCGGCGGCAGAGGCGGTACCTCGTTCGATGAGGCCGGTACTCTTCCCGGACCTGGGCGTTTTGGAGCCGGCGGTGGCGGCTCAGCTCGAGGAGACGCAAGACGCGCTGGTGGCCATCCTCGAAACGGATGACGCCACCCTCGAGGAGACGGCCGAGGCCTACAGCGAGCTGGCCCGTCTCTATCACGCCTACGGGCTTCTCGAGCCCGCCGAGACCTGCTATCTCAACGCGCTGCAACTGGTGCCAGAGAATCTCCGCTGGACCTACTTGTTGGGAACCCTGTATCAGACGAGCGGTCGGCTCGAAGAGGCGAGTCACTACTACCAGAGAGTCCTGCCGTCCCAGCCCCAGTACGTCCCCTTGTTGCTACGGATTGCCGAGGTCCTGCTGGCCCAGGGCCAACCCGAGGAAGCCAAGGCCTACCTGACCACCGCCCTGGATCTGGAGCCCTCGTCGGCGGCCGTCCTGTCCGCTATGGGACAGGTGGCCCTTTCCGCCAGAGACTATTTGCAAGCGATCGACTTTCTCGAGCGGGCCCTGGCCCTGGTTCCCGAAGCCAACCGCCTCCACTATGCCTTGGGTCAGGCCTACCGGGGCATCGGCGACCTAGACAAGGCCCGATACCACCTGGCCCTGCGGGGCGAGATCGGAGTGCGCCCGCGCGATTCGGTCGTCGACGAGCTGGAAGGCCTGAAGCGAGGCGAGACCGTCTATCTTCTGCGCGGACGCTCGGCCTTCCGGGTCGGGCGCTACGCGGAAGCCGTGGCGGAGTTCAGACGCGCCGTCGAGGCCGCCCCGGAGAGCGTGCGGGCCCGCGTGAATCTGGGGACCGCTTTGGCGCAGACTGGCGATCTCGAGGGCGCCATCCTCGAGTTTCGCCGAGCACTGGTGGGGGACCCGGATAATCGCACGGCACACTTCAACCTGGGCTCTCTGTTGGCTGACCAGGGGGAGTACGGTTTGGCTGTCGGGCACCTGCAGGTGGCTGTCGATCAGGAGCCGACGGATGCCGAGGCGCACCTCCAGCTGGCCGAAAGCCTCCGGGAGCTCGGTCGCTTGGACGAAGCGCTTGCCCACTACGGCGAGGCCATCGCTCTCGAACCGCGAAACGAGTTCGCCCGGCTCGGGCAGGCCGAAACACTGGTGCGTTGGAAGCGCTACGGCGAGGCTCGCGAGCGACTGGAAGAGGCCATCGCTTTGCTGCCCGAGAGCGGCTTGATCGCTCACGGCCTGGCGCGGTTGCTCGCCGCCTGCCCGGAACTGAGCCTCAGGGACGGAGAACGCGCACTGGACCTGGCGCTGCGGGTCTATCAGGGCCTGGCGACGGTGCGCCATGCTGCCACAGTGGCGGAGGCGCTGGCGGAACTGGGTCGCTGCGAGGAGGCCGTCGAGTGGCAAGGTCGGGCCCTTGCGGCAGTCGAGGAGCAGGGTGACGCGGCCGAGCCGGCAGGCCTTCTCGAGACTCTCAGGCACTACCAGGTGAGCCGGCCTTGCCGGCCTCCCGGAGGTCCCCAGCCGGACTGAACACCGGACAAGAGTATTCCCGAACGTCAACATAGTTGACCTGCCTCGCCCGGCACCCTAGACTTGCCAGCTAGAGTCCATAGGTCTTCCGAGTAGCTCCTCGCCGGTCAGAAGCGGGTCGATGCGCGAGCATTCTCTGGCCCAGCCGCAGTGCAGCCAGGCGAGGAAGCTGGATCAAGTGAAGCGGCGATGAAGAACTGAAAGAACGGAATCAATGGATGGCGGCGAGCCTCCGACCAACCGAAAAGGAGACCAGCGAGATGAAAAGCAGCAAACGTAGTATCAACTTCCTGTGGGTCGCGGCCCTACTGCCGGCGTTCGTCTGCATGCCCGCTCTGGCCGCTCAGCAGGTGGCGACGATGAGCGTAAACGGGGACAGCATCTCGTGGTCGCCGCAGGTGCCGCACGCCAAGATGGTATTGACGGTCTCAGGCGGCGGGCACTTCTTCCGCCACGAGTTCGAGGCTGCCGACAGTCCATCGTTCTCACCCTACGATGGTCAGGGCAATTCTCTACCGGACGGCAACTACACCTGGGAGCTGACAGTGATCCCGCGGCGTGAGCCGCTGAATCGCGAAGACTACGAGAACGGTCGGACGAACAACGACAGCTCATTGATGCAGCAGGGTCGTGGGGCCGAGCGCCAAATCGAGTCGGGCTACTTCAACATAGTCGGCGGCGGCTTTGTGGACTCCAGTCTGGTCGAGCCCGAGACTGCCCAGAAAGGCAGCGGCGATGTCAGGATCGAGGGCGATGTCATGGCCGGGGGCACCAAGAACTTCGCCGTGCCCGACCCGGCCGCCGGCGATCGCGCGATCTACTACGCTGCCCTGGAGGGTCCCGAAGCGGGTACATACTTTCGCGGCAACGCCGTGACTGTCGACGGCGAGGCGACGATCGATCTGCCCGAGCACTTCAGCAAGGTGACCGAGGCCGCTGGCCTGACCGTGCAGCTCACGCCGCTGGGTGGTTGGAGCCAGCTCTACGTCGATGAGATCTCGTGCGAGCGGCTGGTCGTGCGCGACGCCGAGGCCGGACAAGTGCGGTTCAGTTTCCTGGTCCAGGGCGTGCGCAAAGGCTACGCCGACTACCAGGTCGAGCGTCCGGCAGACGCGGTCGAAAAGTCCAACTGAATTTCGAGGAGAGCATAATGATGAAACATCAAAAGACCCTTTTCGCGGCCCTCCTCGTGGTGGGGACGGGCGGTTTGCTGCTGGCACCGCCGGCAGCGGCTGACCAGTGCATCAATGACGACGGGATTTTCGACGGCTCGCTGTGTGTCGGCTTCGACTGTATTTGTGGCGAGAGCTTCGGCTTCGACACCATCCGCCTGAAGGAGAACAACCTGCGGATGCACTTCGATGACACCAGTACTTCGGCCAGCTTCCCGAGGAACGACTGGCGGATCATCATCAACGACTCGGCCAACGGTGGCGCGAGCTACTTCTCGGTGCAAGATGCGACGGCGGGTCGCCGGCCCTTCACGATCGAAGCCGGTGCTGCCGCCAACTCACTCTACGTCGACGACCGCGGCGACGTCGGTCTCGGCACCTCGACCCCGGTGGTAGAGCTGCACGTCAAGGACGGCGACACCCCGACCCTCAGACTAGAGCAGGACGGCTCGTCGGGCTTTAACCCGCAGACCTGGGACCTGGCCGGCAACGAGACCAACTTTTTCGTCCGCGACGTCACCAACGGTTCGGCGCTGCCCTTCCGGATTCGTCCCAACGCGCCGACGAGCTCGATCGACATCGACGGCAGCGGCAACGTGCGCATTGGCCATGCCACTGCCGCCTCGGGCCTGCTTCACGTCAGGGACGACACGGCCGACGCAGACGGCACTCTGCTGTTCCTGGAAAACGTCAATGCCTCGGGCCAAGCGATCTTCCAGATGCTCAATGGCTTCGGTGATCAGTGGGCATTCCGAGCCCAGAACAACGGCTTTGGCGTCAACTTCGCCGGCAACCCCGGCCTGGAGTTCCGGGTGGCCGAGAACGGCGATATCTTCGTCAACACGGTGATGGTCCATTCTTCGAAGTCTGTGAAAGAAGACTTCGAGCCCGTTGACCCGGCGGAGGCGCTGGCGCGAGTTGCGGCATTGCCGATCACCGAGTGGAGCTACAAGACGGGTCCGTCCGGCACGCGCCACATCGGACCCACGGCGGAGGACTTTCATGCCGCCTTCGGGCTAAACGACGATCCGACCCGGCTGGCGATCACCGACACGTCCGGTGTCGCCCTGGTCGCCATTCAGGGTCTAGTACAGAAGATCGAAGCCAAGGACGCCGAGATCGCCCAACTCGGGGAGCGCCTCGCGGCGCTAGAGAAGCTGGTTGGCTCACCGCAGCCGTAACGCAAAGTGCGGTGTCTGTACGAGGCGGGGTTTCGACCCCGCCTCGTGCTTTTGATCGAAAAGCCTGGAAGAGCCTACCCCTAACCCATTTCCCGCTCTCGACCGCGCGACTCCCCCCGGTCGTCGGGTGAACAGGTTGACGGTGTTTAGTGTTTACTGTACACTAAACACATGGCAAACTTCGGTGACTACATCCGCAAGCGACGGGAAGCTCTCCGAGCCGGTGAGCCGAGCTTCTCGTTGCGGAAGGTCGCGGCGAAGATCGGGGTGGCACCCTCGTTCCTCAGCAAGGTCGAGAGGGGCCAGGATCCCGCCACCTTCGGAGCCCAAGATTCGAGCCCTGGCGACACTTCTCGGCGAGGATGCCGATGTACTGCTGGGCATGGCCGGCAAAGTCTCGAGCGATCTTCAGGATGCGATTTGTCGCCGACCGCAGCTTTTCGCGCAACTGATCCGCAGATTGAAGGACCTCCCGGACCGGGATGTCGAGCAGGTCGCCCGACGGGTTCGGGACGGTCGCTGGTAAAGGGAGGTAGACCGATGATCGATCTTCAACGCGACACTCTGGTGTTCTCGTTTCCCGAGGTCCACCAGGAAGCCAAGCTCACTATCGACTTCCAACGGACCCTGAGGATCCCCGACGATGGTAAGGACTATCCCCTTCCCCCGGGGCTGGACCGGTTCCCCACACGGCTGGTGGACGACTTCCCCGACGGGGTGCCGCCATCCTGGCTCGAGCACGGTGGCGTGCTGCTGCCGAGTGCCTGAGGCCGGACAAGTGAGAGAGACGGAGTTTTAGGAGAGCGATCGTGACATCACCAGAATACCCCCCCATTCGAGGTTGGCGACAAGCTGCAGATCGCGGAAGAGCTGCAAGAAGGCGATCTGGTCTTCTTCGACCCCATCGAGCCCGGCCGGGTTGCGGTGCGAGTCGTGCGTCTGGGGGATCTCGACGGCAGCCACGAGGCGCTGTTTCGCACCTATCCAGGACCGGACGGACCCGAGTTCATCCCGGTTCGAGAACCCTTCGATGACATCCTCGCCTGGGAAAAGCTCCGACATCTGGGAGCCGCCGCAGAGGACAAAGGAAGCAACTGGGGACGGTTCGCAATTCCCATGGAGACCCTGGTCATCTACGCACCGGGAGAAGATCCGCCGCCCAGACGGAAGTTCGAAGACATCGAGATGCCCGCCGAGACTCGCGCGAGCCTGGAAGGCTATCTCCTGCTCTGCAGCAAGATCCCACCTCCGCCCGAGCCGCTAGCGGGTATTGGCGGGGCTGCGCATCCAAGCCGGTCAGATTCCCGAGGAAGGTCGCGATGAAATCCTCGAGACGGTCTTTGCTCCCGACTCCATTGTCGAGCTGCGAGGAATGCTGTCGTCCTCGGCTATCGTGGAGCCTCCGCTCTTGGCGGCCGGTGTCCATGGAGCCGTGCTCGACATGCTGCTCAGCCAAGGTGCCTACATGTCCCGAGTTACCGGCTTCAAAAGGGAGGCGGAGTTCGCGCTGCCCATGGACTGCCGCTGCCGCGTGACGGCGTTCGAGCCGAGTGCCCCCCATGAAGTCACCGGTGGACACTCATTCAACCGGCCCACCGTGCGACTCGAACAGATCGAGTAACGGCGCCACTCCGACACCTGGGCTCGGGGATCGTGAAACCTTCTCTCCCGCCTTCTTCATTACCAAGAAAGGGTGAGGAGACGACCATGCGCTGGACAACAGAAAGAAGTCTCAAACGTTGGCAGGAAGATGGCCTCCTGACAGAGGAGAAGGTGGCCGAACTGCGGGCGAGCCTGGCTCACGGCCATTCTGCCCGTGGCATTCGCATCTTCGCGGCCCTCGGCGCAGTGCTGGCCGGTCTCGGAGTGATCCTCTTCGTCTCGAGCAATTGGGCATGGATGGGACCGACCTACCGGGTTATCGTGTCTGCTGGCTGCCTATGCGGCCGTGGTGGCTGGCGCCGTGGCGGCCGGTCGACGTGACCAACCGAGAGTAGCCGAGGCTCTGTGGCTGCTAGCGACTCTGGTTCTCGGTGCCAATATCTTCCTGGTGGCGCAGATCTTCAACTTTCAGCTCACCTACTGGCAGGGCACCTTTCGCTGGATGCTCGGAGCCCTGGTGCTCGGATGGGCGCTGCGGAGCCGGTACCAGGCCGCAGTGGCGATTCCCTTGGGGTTACTGACCCTCGGTTGGCTCGACAGCGGCAGCGGCTGGCCGGTTCTGGGTCAGTGGGAGTTTCTCTTTTCTGAGAACAGTCTGCGCCCCATCCTGCCGTTGATCGGTGTCGGTCTTATTGCGCTCTCACTCTTGGCAGCACGCAGCAGGAAATGGGAGTTCCTCCAAGGCAGTAGCTTCGGATGGGGTTTGACCTTGGTCATGATCTCCGCTGTCGTCTCGACTGCAGGTGCCGACTTAGCCGAGTGGTTCTTCGGATTCGCGGGTCGAGCGACACAGCTGACCATTCTCGCAGTCGTCGCTTTGCTGCTGGCAGCGGCTTTCGCCTTCGGCAAGTACCGTTGGCCCGAATCGCGATGGGTCCTCGGCAGCATCGCTGTTCTGTTCGGCCTCATGGTCGTACCGCTGGCGGACAAGCACTTGCTCGCCGAGCAGATCGCCGGCTTTCACCTGCCGTTCGTCGGCTACGTTCTGGCGGTCTTCGCGTTGGCCCTGCTGACGATCTGGACCGGCGTCAAAGCCAGTCGTCCAGTTTTGGTCAACGCCGGCATGGTCACGAGCGCTTTGTTGATCTTCACGCAGTATGTGAGCTGGTCCTTCGAACTCCTCGACCGCTCGTTGGTGTTTATCTTTGGCGGGCTGCTTCTGCTGGGTCTCGCCACGGTGCTGGAGAAAAAGCGTCGGGCTCTTCTCGAACGAATGAGCCTGGCAGGAGGTGAGGCGTCATGACGAGGAAAACAATGATCGCTGTCGCCGCCCAGGTGGCCCTGATGCTGGTGGGTTTGGTCTCGCCGCTGGCCGTCAAAACCACCGGCACGACCGCCTTCCTGGAAACGCTGCCCATCGACCCGCGGTCTCTATTTCGTGGCGACTATGTGACTCTCGGGTATTCCGTCGGCAACTCCACCCTGAGTCCGGAAGTGGCGAGCGAGTCCCGCAAGACGGGCAAGCCCGTCTACGTCACTGTCACCACCGATCGACCGGCCCTTTTCGTTGATGCCAGTCTCGAACCGCCCGAGCTCGAGGCGGGACAAGTGTGCCTCAAGGGTCGGGTTCGCAGATTTGGAGACCAGAGAACGGTCGACTTCCCCCAGATCGCCCAATACTTCGTCCCCGAGGGCGAAGGCCGTGAGCTCGAGCGCCGCGTCGGCGAGAACCTGCTCGCCGAGCTCAAGGTGAGTGGCCGCTGCAACGCGGTGCTCGTGGGGCTGGAGCCGCGTTGATTCGCGGCACCGCGGGCGGGCACAGAGGCCCTCCCCTACTTGTTGTCGCCCATCAGAAGACCTCCCAGTCCACCCAGGACCGAGCCTTCGCCCTTGCTCTTGCCGCCGGCTGACAGGGGCGTGTTTGATGATGCGGTCCGCCATCCGCGAGAACGGCAGGCTCTGCAGGAGCACGCGGCCGTGCCCGGTCAGGGTGGTCAGGAACGCGCCTTCGCCGCCGAAGAACATGGACTTGAGGTTGCCGGCCATCTGGATGTCGTAGCTGATACCCGGCGCGAAGGCGACCAGGCATCCGGTGTCGACTCGCAGGGTCTCACCTTGCAGATGCTTCTCGATGACCGTGCCGCCCGCGTGGACGAAGACCTTGCCGTCGCCCTTCAGCCGCTGCAGGATGAACCCCTCGCCGCCGAAGAATCCGGCTCCGAGACGCTTTTGGAAGGCGATGCCGATACTGGTGCCCTTGGCCGCACAGAGAAAGGCGTCTTTCTGGCAAAGGAGCTCGCCGCCGTTCGAGGCCAGATCCACAGGGATGATCTTGCCGGGATAGGGCGCCGCGAAGGCGACATGTTTCTTGCCCTTTCCCTGATTGGTGAAGTGAGTCATGAAGATGGACTCACCCGTCAGGGCTCGCTTGCCCACGCTGAGCAACTTGTCCAGCGTGCCCTGGTTGGCCACCGCCCCGTCACCCATATGAGCCTCGAAGTTGATGCCGTCTTCCATGTAGTTCATCGCGCCCGCCTCGGCGATCACCGTCTCACCGGGGTCGAGCTCGATCTCGACGATCTGCATGTCGTCGCCGTAGATCTGGTAGTCGATTTCATGGCTCTGCATTGGATTCCCCTTTCCGAGATTTGAGTACAGGTTTCGTTCTTCCATCCCGCTGTGGAACTTCATTCTAGCTTCGAGTCACAAGCCGACGATGGTAGGCACAGTGGCCCTCCAACCCGAGGCCGGCGTGGAAGCCGGCCACTCAAACTGCTGCCTCACGAAGAACGGCCGGTGCAGAGACCGGCCGATTCGCGATCGGGACAAGCTCCGCCATCGATGTGGCGCACGAGCAGTCAGCCCGGGGCGCAGAGAAGGGCCAGGCACAGCAGGGCGCAGGCTGCGGCGAAAGGCAGCAGCAGGCAGACAACATAGCCCCAGGCTGGGGTGCGCTCGCCAGGCTCGCGGGCCACAACGGTCTTGGCGATGATGTCGAGAGCTCGTTGACGCTTGTCGGTGAACGGGATGAAGAGAGCGTCGATCCAGAGCATGTCGAAGAACAGCGACAAGCGCCGCACAAACGCCTGGCCCAGCCCGATGGGCGCACCGCTCTCGCGCACGACCCGGATCCGCATCAGGTGCTTGCCCAGAGTCCTGCCAGAGTGCGCTTCGAGAAGCGGAAAGTAGAAGATCCAGATCCCCATCAGTGCCAGGAACAACAGGCCGCAGAGCACGAGCCAGGCAACCGCCACCTGACCGGGCTCTTCCCCCACGACACCCATCAGAAATCCCAGACCGATCACCGGCACGGTGAACCAGGTGAGCAATCCGAAGTCGCCGACGAAGGCTACAAACCGTTGCCAGAAACCCGCATATTCGAACTGACGCTCGGCGTTGAAGGCGGCGGCCACCTCTGCGGGTGTCCCCAGACCATCGATGATCTCGCGTGGTGCCCGGCCCTCGGCTTCCGCCTCGGCGAAATGCGAGCGCAAGTCGGCCTCCAATCGCTCTCTGTCTTCTGAAGCAGCGAACACATGGTGCAGGACGTCTGCGATGTAGCGATCGGCAGGTTTCATGACTCCTCCTCCTTGGGTGCGACGCTGGTGAGGACGGCTTCGATCGCCGCCACAAAACTACCCCAGGCATTTTTCAATTCTTCGAGATGCTTCTCCCCGGACCGGGTCAACCGGTAGACCTTACGCGGCACGCCCCGAGCGGGCTGATCCCATTCGGGCTCCACAAAACCAGCATCTTCCAACCGGTACAGCACCGGGTAGAGCGTTCCTTCCTTGATGTGGAACCGACCCCCGCTGCGTCGACTCAGCCGGCTCAACAACTCGTAGCCGTAAGTCGGCTCGTCAGCAAGGATGCGCAGGAGAAGCATCTCCAGGGTGCCGCGCTTGAGCTCTCTTTCCAGTGATTCCATCGTCTTAACCTCGTATAACTATATATACGGCACAACTATATACTTTGTTTCACTAGGTATCCAAGAACTGCAGAGTCCTGCGAGCGATACCGCTGCTGGTTCTCTCTCTCGCAACCTCGCCGACAACCCACTCGTGAACCGAGCCCGTAGCAATGGTAGCCTCCACAAAACAATTCTTGGAGAGCCGATGAAACGACAACTGGGGTGCCTACTGTTGGCCGCCTGCTCGATCACCTTGCTCGGACCCTCGGTCGCCCATGCCGAAGAACACATGGTCTTCGCACTGCCGAACAACACCTTCGAGCCGAGCGAGTTGACGATCGTAGAGGGCGATACTGTGACCTGGACGAATTCCGGCGGCTTTCACAATGTGCGAGCCGACGATGACGCCTTTCGTTGCGCAGATGGATGTGACGGGACCGGGGGAGACGGAAATCCATCGACGGACGCCTGGAGCTTCTCCCTGGTCTTCACCGATGTCGGACTGATCCCCTACTACTGTGAGATCCATGGCGCACCCAATGGTATGGGGATGAGCGGCACAGTCGAGGTCATGGGCAGCTCGGTATTCGAAGACGGTTTCGAGTCCGGGGACACCGCGGCCTGGTCGGTCGTCGTGCCCTGACGGTCTCCTGAAATCGGATCCCACCCCTCGGGGTGGTGCATTGAGGGACCACTCGGGATATCAACTCGGTGGATCTTCAGGGAGATCGACATGAAGAAGAGGGCTCTCGCTTGTGTGTTTCTGGCCGCCTCGGCTTTCGCGGACGAGGGAATGTGGACGCTCGATAACTTTCCCAGCCAGATCGTCCAAGAGAAGTACGGCGTCGAGATCGACGACGCCTGGCTCGACCGGGTGCAGCGGGCCACCGTGCGAGTCGAAGGAGGTTGCACCGGGTCGTTCGTCTCGCCGCAAGGTCTGGTGCTCACCAATCATCACTGTGTGGCGCGGTGTCTCGCGCAGATGTCGACGGCGGAGAACGACGTGGAGGCGCACGGCTTCTTCGCGGCCGAGCTGGCAGACGAAGTGCGGTGCGAGGCAGAGCAGCTCTCGGTGCTGGTCCGGGTGGACGAGATCACCGATGCGGTTGCAGAAGCCACCCAAGGCCTGGACGAGATCAAGGCCAATGAGATCCGCAAACAAACCCTGACCGGCCTGGAGCAGGAATGCGAAGACGACTCAGCGGGCTCCTTGGCCTGCGAGGCGGTTTCGCTCTATCACGGGGGTCAGTATTTCCTCTATGCGTACAAACGCTACGACGATATCCGGATGGTCTTTGCGCCGGAGACCGATATTGCCAACTTCGGTGGCGATCCGGACAACTTCAATTTCCCCAGATGGAATCTGGACATGTCGTTTCTGCGCGCCTACGAAGATGGCAAGCCCGCGTCGACGCCCAGCTTCCTACCCGTGCGGGTTACGGGACCCGAGCTCGGCGAACCGGTCTTCATCTCGGGTCACCCCGGAGGAACCAGCCGCCTGCTGACGGTGGCGGAGTTGGAGTACAACCGCAATGTCGTGCTGCCGAATTGGCTGGCCCGCTATTTCGAGCTCCGTGGCCGGTTGATCCAATTTGGCAAGACGGGAGAAGAAGCCCAACGGATCACCCAGTCACCTCTGCAGCGGTATGAGAACTCCATCAAAGTCCTGAGGAATCGGCTGCAGGCACTGCTCGACGACTCCCTCATGAGGAAGAAGCAGGCAGAAGAACAGATGCTGCGCGAGGCCGTCGCCGCGAACCCTGAGCAGCAAGAGGCTTATGGTTCCGCCTGGGATGAGGTTGCGGCAGCGATTGAGAACTACCTGAGCTTTCGAGACCAGCACCAATTCATCGAAAGGAGCACCGCGTTCAACAGCTACCTCTTCGACTACGCCAAGAAGCTGGTGCAGGGTGCTCAGGAGAGGACAAAACCCAACGAGGAGCGATTCCGGGAGTACACCGAGGCGGCACTGCCACAGCTCGAACAGCGTCTTCTGGCCCCCCGGCCCGATCTACCCCGATCTGGAAGAGCTCAAACTGTCCTTCTCGCTCGACAAGATGCGGGAGTTTCTCGGCCCCGACAGCCCCTTTGTGCACCAGATCCTCGGCGAAGAGTCACCCGATTCCGTCGCCCATCGACTGGTTCACGAGACCAGGCTCGCCGACCCGCAAGTGCGGCGCGAGCTCTGGGAGGGCGGAGCTCAGGCGATCGCGGCCTCCCAGGATCCGATGATCCAGCTGGCCGTCGGCATCGACAAGCAAGCTCGCGACTTGCGTCAGCGATACGAGGATGAAGTGGAAGCACCTTGGAAAGAGGCGAGCGAGAGAATTGCCAAGGCTCGATTTGCCATCCTCGGTACCGAGCGCTATCCGGATGCGACCTTCACACTCCGAGTGAGCTTCGGTGCGGTCGAGGGATGGCTCGAGAAGGGGGCCGAGGTGTTTCCCTTTACGGTTGTGCCCAGAGTCTTCGAGCGAGCCACCGGTTCCCTGCCGTTCCGCTTGCCGCAGAGCTGGCTCGAGGCACAGGCGGATCTCGACCCTGAAACGCGTTTCAATTTCGTCGCCTCTACCGACGTCATTGGCGGCAACTCGGGCAGCCCGATGATCGACTCGGAAGGCCGACTGATCGGTCTCGTGTTCGACGGCAATATCCACTCCATCGGCGGCAACTACTGGTTCGACGAAGAGAAGAACCGCACCGTCTCCGTCCATCCGGCGGTGATCATCGAGGCTCTGACCAAGATCTACGGAGCTGAGCGGTTGCTCGAGGAGCTGACCACCCAATAGCCACAAGACCGATCGATACCCAGCGTCCTCTCCAGGGTTGGTGTGACCTCTGGGGCGTCAGTGATCTGGCGCCTGAGATCTCCGTGGAGATCAGCTCACGCATGACACGCTCGCTGGGCCGGTGCTATCCCGATCGCAAGTTGATTCGCGTCGCGCGCTTCGTGCTGGATGAATCCGAGGACCTGTTCCAGGAAGTCTTGTGTCATGAAGCGGCACATGTCGCCGCCTATCACTTGCACGGCCGAACCATTCGACCCCACGGCCGCGAATGGAAAGCCCTGATCCAGATGGCCGGGTATCCCCCATCGGCAAGATACCAGGGGGCATCCCGCTACAAGCCACCGCCGAGAGCCCGCAGAAAGCGCCCCGCCAACTCCATCCTCGAGAGTCTCCGGGCCGAGCTCTCGAGAAGAGTACGGGCCCTACGAGCTCGAGCCGTTGTCTAAGAGCGAGTGGAGCTTGCCGGCCCGTTTGGACTGGCGGAGCTTGCGGATGCCGGTCGCCTCGATCTGGCGGATGCGCTCCCTCGTGACCTCGAACGTGCGACCGATCTCTTCCAGGGTGTGCTCGGATTCGTAGCCGAGCCCATGCCGCAACCGCAGGACGCGTTCTTCGCGGGGCTTGAGCTCCTTCAAGACCTCAGCCAACTTGGTGCTGCGATCGCTGGCCAGCGCCAACTCCGTGGGCGAGAGAGCCTCGGGGTCCTCCAGAACATCTCCCAGATGCCGGTCCTCACCGTCACCGATGGGTGACTCCAGCGATACCGGCTGCAACGCGAATCGCTGCAACGAACGTACTTTGGAGGCTGGCAAGCCGATCTCGACGCCGATCTCATCCGGTGTGGGTTCGCGTCCCAGGTCATGCCACAACGACCGGCTGGTCTGCCGCAGCTTATTGAGACTCTCGGTGATGTGCACCGGAATTCGCACCGTCCTCGATTGATCACCGATGGCGCGGGTGATGGACTGGCGGATCCACCAGTGGGCATAGGTCGAGAACTTGTATCCACGCCGGTAGTCGAACTTCTCGATGGCCCGCATCAGCCCCAGGTTTCCTTCCTGGATCAGATCGAGGAAATGCAAACCACGATAGGTGTACTTCTTGGCCACGGAGACGACGAGGCGAAGGTTGGCCAGCAAGAGCTCCTGCTTGGCCTCTTCAGCGAGCCACTCCCCCTGTCGAGCCCGAGCCGAGATATCGCTCAAGGTTGCGCGCTTGCAGCCAAATCGACCTTCGGCAGTGCGAATCTCCTTGCGGTACTTCAGCATCCGGCGGCGCTGGAGCGCTTGGAGCTCCTTGTGTTTCTCTTTCTTGAGAGCTTTGGATGCCCGCCGCTCGGCCTGCTCGAGCCGTGAGAACTCACGTTGGGTCTGCGCCAACAGCTCGAGCAGACGTTTGCGAGTCTCGCCGTTGCAGGAAATGGACGTGATGTCACTCGCGATGGCTGCCGTCAGCCGATCGATCTGTCGATCGAGCTCCTCCGAGGCGTCGGGGTCCGACTCGAGTCCCTCCTGCTGACCGCGGAGCGCGTCGATCTCACCGCCCGTCGCCACGATGCTGCTGAACTTGGTCCTGAGCAAATCGACCGAGACACCTGTTCTGTTGTCGGGAAATTTACGGAGACGCTCTTCATCTCGGCCCTTGGATCCCGTCTCGGCGAGAACAATGTCCATATTCAGGAGGGCGTCCAGCAACTCAGGGGACTGGCCGAGAGCCTGGAAGATCGCCTGCTCACCTCGCTCGATTCTCTGCGAGATCTCGATTTCGCCATGGCGATCGAGAAGTGGAGTTGCCCCCATATCCCTGAGGTAGATGCGCAGCGGATCCTGTGTCGGGAGATCAGGCGAGACCGGGACCTCACTCGCTTCGACCGTGGCGGCATCCTCGGGAGCCGGCAGGGAGAAGTTGTCTCTGGAAAACGCTGCGGGGCGCTCGATGAGCACGATGCCTCGCTCGACAAAGATCTTCTCCAGCTGTCGACGATCCTCCGGCAAACCCAGCAACTTCTCACGTAGCTCACCGCTGAGCTCGTCGCTCAGCAGATAGCCCTTCTGTTGCCCTTTTTGGAGCAATCCTTGTACCGAGATGATCTTCTCCTCTTTACCGGCCCAGGCGTCCGGGTTGAGGTCGGGTACCACAACGGCGGGAACGCAGAGGCCATGCGCCGGAGCATGGTAGCACCTCTGAGAGAATCGAGCCTGTGCAACCCCAGTTCAAGGCCCTGGACTGGGCCTCGATTGTGCCCGACAACAGCTGTCTGGCGAGGTTCAAGGTCGAGTTCCTCCTGCCGATTGATCCGCACTAGCCCACTGTCAGCTTCTGACACCTGACGCCGGCATCATTGATGCAAGGTCGAGTAGACCCTAGAAACTCAAAGGAGGCAACCGTCATGCGTAGACCTGTCTTGTTGGCACTCGTCATCCTGATCTCGGCGTTGCTGGCGACCCCGCCCGGCCAATCTCAAACAACGACCACCACCGGCACCGTGCAGGAGCTCGGACCCTTCACCTACTACAACTTCCGCTCGAGCGACGGGACGACGGTCACAGGCACCTCACAACAGATCGGATCGTTCACCTACTACACCCTGCGCGACAGCGGTGGCACAACCACCTCCGGGAACTCCCAGGAGCTGGGGCCCTTCACGTATTACAACCTGCGCTCGAGTGGCACGGATTCGGGCCGGTTGAAGAGTTCCGCGACCACGGGCACTTCGCAGGAAATCGGGGCCTTTTCCTACTACGACTTCAGGACCTCGGGCACCGACGCCGGCAACTTCGAAACCACGAACACCACCGGCACCTCCCAGGAGCTGGGTCCTTTCACCTACTTCAACTTCCGCAGCAGTGACGGCTCGTCCACCAGCGGCAGCAGCCAAGACCTTGGAACCATCGACTACTGGAGCTTGACGACGACGGAGCCAGTGGACATAGACAGCGACCCGTTCAGCTCGATCTTTGATGAGGACTGATTCCCTGCTTGAGAATCCTAGCCGGCCGGCCGTGGTCTGGTCCTCTGGCCCTCAGGCCTGCCTGTTGGGAAAGTACCTCGGTACCCGGGCAGCATAGTCGCGATAGGCGTCTCCGAAGCGGTCCAGGAGCTCGCGTTCTTCGAGAATCACGATGAGGTGGAGCACGGGAATCGAGAGGATGGCCACGATCCAGCACCCCAGGTAGTTGGCAATGGCGGCGTATCCAAAAGTGGCGAACACGATCTCCACATACCTGGGGTGACGAATCACGGCGTAGGGCCCCTCGACCAGCAGCTTGCCGCGCTTCTCCACATCGGCTTCCACCTCGGGAACACCCGCGAGGATGCGCATGGTCAGGTACTTCTTCCGCTTCCATCCGATCACTCCCGCAAGAAGAACGAGACCAACGCCGAGCCCGACGAGTGGCCATTGCAGGCCCAAGTCCGGACCCAGGAGCCAATCGCGGATCAGGGCGAGTCCCGCCACACTCACCGCGAAGAAGACGACCATCACCCCCATGGTCACCCGCGCACCCAGCCGCCGCCAGAAACCCACGAAGGGGTGCACGACGAACCACCAAGCTACGCCGGGTGGAAGTCCCACCACAAGCAGAACAGCCAAGATGTAGCGGAATGTGTTCATGGTCTTCTCGAGCCGGGGAGGTCTCTCGACGCGGCACCTACTCTGACCTGTCTCCCAAGTCTAGAGCGACCGCCTCTCTTCTGTTGCGCAGGTAGACCACAGTCCCCGCCAGAGTCGGTGGCGTCCAGCTCCGGCCTTCGAGGACCCTGGCCTCGGAGACGGTCGTCAGTCCAGCGGCCGAAAGTTCGATCATCCGCAGGGTGCCGTCCGATTCGAGCGCCAACACTTTGTCGCCCGCTACCACCAGAGTGCAGTCGCCGATCTCTCGACTGCGCCAAGCGACTTCTCCCGTGGAGATCTTCACTGCGGTCATGAAGCTCGCCGCCGAACGGCCGAGAGTGCCGAAGAGATAGTCCCCCAGGCGGATGACATTTCCCACCTGGGAGCCGATGACTCTCGCCAGCCAGAGCTCGCGCGGCCGGGTTGTTCCATCCGTTCGCTGAAGATGCAGCACGCGTCCACCCTCCGACGAGTCGAAGAACAGCAGGTCATCCGAAGTGAAAAGAGGTGTCGCGACGTTGACGAAGCGTTCGTCGGTGATCGGCAGCACCCAGAGCTGTCTGCCTGTGAACGGATCCCAACCGACGATTTCTGTCTTGAGCAGCGTAATCAGCTCAGCCTCGAGAGCCGCCAGAATCTCCTTGTCGGCGACTCGGAAATCTCGATCAGGCCCTCCCCACTGAGGCCAGCTGTCCGAGGTTTCCGACCCAGCAGGCAGCAGAGACGCGATGAGGAAGAGTGCGACTCCCAGACACCCGCTCCAGGGCCGATCTTCACTCATGGAGTCTGTCTTCGGCTGCTCCATTGGCTTGCTCACGACTCCCTAGTCTCCGTCTGCTCTGCCGCCAGCCTATCGGCTAGCAGCGTCAATTCCAACTTCTGCCAAAACAAGGAGGGGCCTCGAAATCTCGGGGACCTCCATCCATCTCCGACCGTCTGCAAACTCCATGGATCTGCCCCCTACCGCGTCTGTCCTTTCTGCCTCGAGATCTCCATTGATGCACGATAAAACATTCACGCCGATCCGCTCGATTCCCTTCTGATCTTCTTTAACACCAGTGGTTAATGGATTGAAAGACCTTTTCGGAAGAACCTTGACAATCACGAATTCTTTCCATATAGTTCCTCTTGTGAACGATTTGAACGTTATAAATCGGACCAACAAGGAGAAACAAATGAAGCCAATCAAAGCCATCACCTGGGCCCTCGCCCTCATCGCCGTTTCAGGAATCCTCGTCGCACCGCTGACCGCTAGCCACCATGAAACCAAGGATGTCGTCGATACGGCGGTCGCCGCCGATGATTTCAACACCCTGGTCGCCGCCGTCACGGCCGCCGAGCTCGTCGACGCGCTGAAGGCTGACGGTCCCTATCACCGTCTTCGCTCCCACCGATGCCGCCTTCGCCAAACTGCCCGCAGGCACGGTGGAGAACCTGCTCAAGCCCGAGAACCGTGATCAGCTGGTCGCGATTCTCACCTACCACGTCGTGCCCGGCAAGCTCATGGCGAGCGATGTCACCTCGATGACCGGCAGCGAGACCCTACAGGGCGAGTCCGTGACCTTCGAGGTCAAGGACGGCAACGCCTTCATCGACGGTGCCCAGATCGTGCAGACGGACATCGCGACCAGCAACGGCGTCATCCACGTGATCGACACGGTCATCCTTCCAGGTCAGTCCGAATAACCGAAGGCGATACCGCGCAGATCCTCCACCCTCCCCAAACGGCCAACACGAGGAGGATCTCAAACCGGCCAGGGTCTCAGGACCCTGGCCGTTTCTTGTCTTGCCCATTGCCGATGGCTCCATCGGTCAGCCATTACCAATACAACCACAGGATCCTCTTCAGAGATCTCGCTGACTCGATAAGGTAGGATCTCAGCCGATCCTGATGGTTTCGCCGGTCAGCCTCTGCGTCTTTGCTGCGGCGCTGCTGTGTCTCGCCATCGCCGTGGCCTGGCTCAGACGCACCAAGGTGCGCACCGCCCTCGCAGAGGGTGGCGCCTCACTGGGTGGGGCCTCGCTGCTCCTCACGGCTTCAGCAGCGCTGTTTGCCCTGGCTCGACCCCTCGAAGCCTCAGAGCTTTCGCAGGACGCTGCTCTGCTAGCGCTCATGGCAAGTCCACTCGGCGCGACCTTGGGCCTGCGATGGCGAGGTCGACGATCCATACCCCGGGCGCTACTCGCCTCGGCGGTGGCATTGGCCGGCGTCGTGCTGTGGCTGACGTTGTTTCTGCGAGGTCCGAGAGGAGGTTGGACCTTTCGCGACGCAGCGCTCGTTGTGACCGCCGCGGCCATCGCCGTGGCATCGGCAGCCTGCCTTGGCTGGTGGTCCAAACGCCTGGCGATCTCCATTGCCCTGTGTCTGCTTGTTTCGGCGTCAGGATGTAAGCAGGGCAGCGCGGCCCGCAACCAGGTCGGCACCCTCGAGCTGACGATCCTCGATGCCACCACCGGTGCACCCACTGCGGCTCGACTCGAGCTCCTCGACGAGCACGGCGATGCCGTGATTCCTGAGGACGCGCTGACCGTTTTCTCCGATTGCGGCAACCTGCCGGTGCATGCGTGGCTGCCGGGATTCGCATCCGTGCAGGCTCTGAAGAATGGGCACCGAGCGGTCCAGAACCCTTACACCGGAACCCAACAGTTCTATGCGGACGGCTCGACCCGGTTGCGACTCGCCCCCGGCCTCTACTCGGTTTTGGCGACCAAGGGCATCGAGTACAAGCAGGCGAGGGGCATGATCCTCATCGAAGCAGGTCAGTCGAGGCCTTTCGACCTCACTCTCGAAAGGTGGGTCGACCTGGCAGGCGAAGGCTGGTACAGCGCCGACGACCACCTCCACATCCCCCGGCCCCACCCTCGCTTCGACCCGAGATTGGCGACATGGATGGAGGCCGAGGACTTGCATGTCGCCAATCTGCTGCAGATGGGTCTGGCGCGGGACGTACACATCACGCCCCAGCACGGATTCGGGCCGCGCTCCGTCTACAAGCGAGGCGACACCTTGCTCATCTCGGGCCAGGAGAATCCGCGAACCCACGTCCTTGGTCACGCGATCGTGCTCGGCGCCCGACAGTTCCTCGATCTCCCTTCAGAATACCTGCTCTACGACCGCGTTTGGGCGCTCGGACACCTCCAGGGAGCGATCAACGGCTACGCCCACTGGGGACTTGGCGGAGCGGAGGAAGGACTGGCACTCTGGGGACACGCGGCGCTCCTCGATTTCATCGAAGTCCTGAATCTCGGCTTTCCTTTCTACGACCGTTGGTACGAGGCGTTGGACCTCGGATTGCAGATCGGGCCCACTGCCGGTACGGATTACCCTTGCCTGCCGGGCTTGCCGGGCCGAGAGCGCTTCTACGCGCAGCTCGACGGGGCCCTCGAAGCCGAGAAGTGGCTCGAATCCGTGCGCCGAGGAAAAACGTTCGTCACCAATGGTCCAGCCGTCGAGCTCGTGGTTGGAGATGCCCGGCCGGGGGAGGACCTGCGGTTGGCCGAACCAGGCGAGGTACAGGTACGGGGTCGTGTCAGGTTCGATACGGACCGTGATGCCGTCGAGGCCCTCGAGCTGATCCGCGGTGGCGTCGTCGCCCTACGCGTCGACGCCTCCACATCCACGGGAGAGATCAGCTTGGAGACGACACTGAATGTCGAGCAGACCACCTGGCTGGCACTGCGCGCGACCGGCACCAAACGCGGTGAGACCAAAATCGATTTGCGGAGCTTGTTTTCGAGCATGTTGGTGTTGGAGCGGCCCTCGAACGAAGAGCTACTTACGCGGTCTGCCGAAGGGTTCCGTGCCACGGCCATCGGCTGCACACACTGGCGCGGTTTGGGTTACCGTCGAGGGAACACCTCCGCTGGCCGAGCAGCCACGCGGTCGGGAGGTCGCGCGAATCTGGCTGTCGCGGCTCGCCGAGCTCGAGCAGCGCCTCGGTGAAGACCCCATGCAGAGGTGGGCACATTTCCCCGGTCGTGGCGACGGCATCGACCTGCGAACGGCACAGGCGAACCGATCTGCTCTGCTACAGGCCATTGAAGCCGCGAGACGACACTACGCGGCCAGCCGCCCTGAGCCGATCCTCCCGGCGAGCTGGTGAACGAAATCAGCTCTAACCCACTCGGGAGCAGATTTCGGTCGCCGGCAGAGCCTCCCTTGCCAACACACCTCTCCAAAGGGGAGTACACTTTTTCTATGGATCGCCTGCGGGTGGTTCCACCTTACGGGAAGAGCTTTGTCCAGCCGCTGAGCGCGGGAGTCCATGGTCATCGGACGCTCTAGCTCGGCGGATCTTCATATTGGGGATCGTTTTCTCTCTCGACACCATGCCCGTCTCTACCAAGACAAGGGCGAATTGTGGATCGAGGATCTAGGTTCTCGAAACGGCTCCTGGATCAACGGCAAACGCGTCGACCATCCCATGAAGTTTCGGTCCGGCGATCGGATTCGGCTCTCCAACACCTATATCGTTTCCGGCTCGGAAACCGAGACTTTGGAAAGAACGCCAACCGATTTCCTCAAAGCTGACTCCGAGGTCTCCTTTCGACCTGTTCACGAGGTCACCAGCGATGAGCATCCGCGTCCCCCGACCAGGACCGAATCGACCGACATCGTCAAAGCGCAGGCCGATCATCTGCATCTTTTGAACCAGATCCACAGCGCCCTCAGCGAGCCGGTCGATCTGGAGAGCCTGCTGGAGATGATTCTCGACCGCTCCTTCGATGTCTTGCAGCCCGATCAGGGAGTGATCTATCTCCAGCAACCCACCGGCGAGTACCATCGGGCAGCGGAACGGTCGGTGGGCTCGATGGCCAGTGAGTACCTGGACTCACAGACCCTGCTCGACAAGGTGGCCCGCGAGGGGCTGACAGCCCACGTGCTCGGGCTGGACACCGACTCCGGCTGGCAGGAGGCTGGGAGCCTGGTCGACCAGGGCGTCAAGAGCCTGATCGCCGCACCCCTCACGGACACTCAGGGCTCGCTGGGGATGATCGCCATGACATCCCACAAGCCCGAATCTCCGTTCGGTGACCGGGAGCTGGAGCTGCTCGTATCCATCTCTTCCATTGCGTCCCTGCGGATTCGCAACCTGCTGCTGACAGAGGACGCTGTGCGCAAGAGCCTCGAGGCCGAACAGATCGACCGGGAATTGAAGCTGGCACGGAGAATCCAGCTCGGGCTCTTGCCTGCTGAAATACCGCAGGCCGATGGCTTCGAGCTCCACGGCAGCTCGATGCCGTGTCGATACGTCTCCGGCGACTACTATCAGATGGTTTCCAGACAGGACGACCGGGAGCTGCTCGTCGTGTTGGCGGACGTCGTGGGCAAGGGGCTCGGGGCCTCGCTCTTGACGGCCTCTCTCGAGGCCTTGGCTGCAGGACCCATCGAGGTCGGTCGTTCGCCCGTGGAGATCTGCAGCCGCGTCGGCCGCCGTCTACACGAACGGACGATCACCGGCAAATTCGCCACCATGTTCGTCGTCGCGCTGAAGAGTCGTGACACGAGTTTCACGTTCGCCAATGCGGGTCATTGCCCAGGACTGCTCGTCCGGCACGACGGCAGGATCCGTCGCCTGAAGGCGACCGGCCCACCTCTAGGGCTCTTTCCGAATATCGAGTACCAGGAAGCCAACCATCACCTGACTCCCGGTGATTTGCTGGTTCTCTATTCTGATGGCCTCACCGAGGCTGCCGACTGCAAAGACAGGGAGTATGGTCTGCGTCGCCTGACCCGCGTCTGCAAAGAGCCATCGGGACGAACCCCTGACGGAGCTCGCGCGGAGCCATCGAGTCCGATATCGAGGGTTTCGTTCAGGGCCAACCCTACGAAGACGACCGGACCCTCGTGCTGGTTCGTCGCACTCACTGACGCCTGGCAAGCTCCTCTCGAGAGGAGCCGGCCGGGCATCGTTTTCAGGGCACGTGCGACCCTACGAGATCGGGGACGGTACGCCAGATCCGGCGAAGTGCTCTCGAACCGCATCGAGCACAGCAATCTCCAGCAGCTCGATCCAACCCGTGCTCAGACCCTCCGACAGCTGATCGCCGTACAGCACCATGATGACCACGTCGTCCACTTTTACGGGTAGCGCCACCGACTTGCTGCTCGACGGCCCCCCCAAGGCTTCCAGGATTCTCGCGTCTCCGTCGACCTCTTCCAGTTTCGCCAGCAGCGGGCTCTCCCTGTCGAGCGCCCGAGCCAATACGCTCGGATCCAAGTCGGGAGATCTGAAGCTGTGACAGTCGTTTGCCCGACCCGCTGCCACCCGTATCGAGCCCATAGTGACCGACGGCCTGGAATGTCTCCGAGTGCACGGCAAACAGCACACACCGACCACAGATGTCGCCGGCGATGTCCAGCAGCTTGTAGACGACCTCGCCGCCGATCGTCGGCGAGCTGATCTCGTGCGATCAGGGAATCGATCGATGTCGGACCCGGCTTCTGGCTGCGAGCGCCTTTTCATCGGCCTGACGTGCCGCCTCCAGAAGGACGTGGGTGGACTCCACTCCTGATTTGACGAGGAATTCCTCGGCCTTCACCTCGACCTCTCCATGATCGGCGAACTCCTGGCATTCAAAGGCGAAACCGCCCGAGTCCCAGTGGAAGAATTCCGAGATGATTCTGGCGAATTGCTCTTGAATCACTTCTTCGAGCATCTGCTGCGACAGGACGTCCATCTCGACCAGGACATTGCCCAGGCGCCTGGTCTCGGTTTCGCGATCCTGGAGCTCCAAAGCCTCCATCAGCTCGTCCTCGCTGATGAGCTTCCGGGCCAACAGAAGGCTGCCAAGGTTCTCCCGTACGGAAGGAGCTGGCCGTATAGATGATCCGGCCCTTCCGAAAGACAATCAGACCTTCCTGGTCGGAGCGCTCGAGATGCAGACTGCCACTCTTGCCCAGGAGCCCGAATAGCTGAATCAGCTCACCGGGATTGAAGTCCTGAAGCCTGCCCTTCACTCTTGCTTCTCGATTCCGTTTCCGGACACCCTGGAGTTCCCCTCGTCGAGATCGCCGTTGGCCATGTTACACGGATTTCGGCCTTCTCTTAAGAGCCAAGGATCGCCTCAGGTCCGTTCCCGGCCAGAGCGACGAAGATGACGGCTGTCGCAGAGAGGATCAGTTCAGAAGGACCTGCAATCACCCGATCAGGTCGATCCCAGCGCGGTAGAGAGCTGGGCTATCGCAGACGAAGTCCCTCGACGAGGTGACACCAGAGGACTTCACCGTAGAGCTTGATTCTGGATTTCTTGCCCTGGGCCTCGAACAAGCAACGGGTGGAGACGCGCAAGGGTCGATGGACCTCGACTCCCATTCCGTGTTCACTCCAGTTCACGACTTTGCCACGCGCAGGGAGATAGAGCTCGACGCCGTCGACCCTCTTGCGATCGTAGCGACGCGGCTCTTTGTAGCTGGGCGTTTTGTTGTCGTTCTGATGGAGCTCTTCCGTCAATCGACGCCATTCGCCTTGGCGCTCCGTAAGTCCCGGCATCGGGTCCGCGCAAAACTCTCGGGTCTCGTCCGCATCCACCATGCCGTCCAACGGCTCTGGCCAGGCGGGGCCTCCTACCGCAATCTGGTCCGCACGACAGCCCAGATACGCCGCCGCCGAATCCACGGCACCGAAGGCGTCGGCACCGACCTCTATCGGCAGGCGTTCACTCTTTCGCCGACCGTCGACGACGTACCTCACATACCATCCGGGCGCGTGGTAGGAACCCCTGCCCACGAAATCGAGTCGTGCAATCGGTCCCTTGTCTGGATGATTGTCATGCTCCCTCTTCATGACTATAAGGCAGACCCCGAATCGTCACCTGCCAATTCGATATATGCAAATGCCTCTTGGGGAAAGACTTGCGCCCTCCTCAGCCGTTTGTCACGGAGGGAATCCAGTCGATTCCCTACTGCGGCTCGAGCGAGGTCGAGTACTTGACGGCCACCTTGATGGTTTCGTCGATGGCCTTGAAGAACTCGTCGGCCTGCTGTTGAGCGCCGCGGCCTCGTCGTCGAGCTCGGCGATGGCCGAGGGGTTGAGATCGTTGCCTAGATAGCGCACCTGGTCGTCCAGGGCCGCGATGAAGGTAGCGAAGTCGTCCGCCGCCTTGGAGCCGGCCTCGAAGATCTTGTCGTAGTTGGCTTTGGTCTCCGCCATGCGACCTTCGCTCTTGGCACGCATCTCATCACTGTTGTACCCCGCCAGGCTCTCCTCCCAATCCATGAAGAAGGCATCCGCTGCTTTCTGCATACTGTCGGCCTTGACTCGGACATCGTCCCTGGACTTCCTCGCACTTGCCGATGTCCTTGACCAGCTTCTTGTATTCCGCTCTCGGGTCCTGGGCCTTGCCCTCGACGATGTAGTTGTACGACTCGAGAGTCTTCTTGACCTGCAGATTGGTCGCCCGGATCGCCGAGGTCGTCTGCTGGGCCCGGTAGATCAACTTGTCGGTCTTCTTGTGTCCAGACGAAGACTGTGCCAACCCGACACCGACGGTCGAGACCAGAATGGCGGCCATCACGGCCGTTACGAAGCATCTTGCGCATGTTCAGCTTCTCCTTGTTGGTTGGAAGCGCTCATTATAGAGGCTGCACCTCCACAATACGACACACCTCCGCGAACCCGTCTTTCGGCTCCCGATCCACTGGACGGCGAGTCGGCCTTAGAGCAACTTGACCGTCACGGGTCGGTCGACAGTCTCCACTGTCGTCTTGAATACGACACCGTGGGCGGCAAGATGGGCCATGACGAACTCGGTGCACATTCGGTCCAGTCCGACATACTCCGGAGGACAGATCCCTGGGCGGGTGAACATCTCGTCGGCCAACAAGTGCACCCCGGCCGTGCAGGTATAACCAGTGGTGCGCGCCATGGAGGACACGCCCTTCTCGGTGTCATAGCGATCTAGGAGATCGTAGGTGACTCGCTCGTGCCGTCCATCCGCCAGCCGCCCCTCGATTTCCACCCGCATGACCGTGAACTCTTCCTCCCCCTCCTCGAAGGTCCAGTGCGGAAACATGAGTGCCGAGGTGAAGGCCAGAGGGGAAATCTCGACACCGTCGACCTCGATCGGATCCTTCTCGAAGAAGCCCACCTGCCGCAGGGCCTCCATGAAGCGCCCATGGTACGGGTAGCGCAGGGTCTTTTCCTTCATGTTCGGGCACTTCATGGTGGTCGCCAAAGTGCGCAGCCCATCGGTGTTGAGGGATTCCAACGCCCCCACCCCTTCGAAGTGGACGACTTCGGGGTCAGAGAGCGCCGGCCGGGTCACCATGTGCCCGTTCTCGACGTAGCGTGCGGGCCGGGTGTATTCCTCTACGACATCCGCCGGCGAGAAGCCCGCCTTGTATTCAAAGGGCCAATCTCGCACCACGGGCAAACCGCCAACCAGGCACTCGAACCTCTCGACACTCTCCATCTCAGCGCTGTGAAAGCCCATCAAGAGATTGCTCATACCGGGCGCCACCCCGAAATCCACCAGGGCCGTCACGCCATGCTTCCTGGCAAGCTCGTCCAGTTCGAACGGATCCTCGGGAAAGAACGCGATATCGACCACGTTCTTGCCGGCTCGGATGACGGTCTCGAGAGTCCGTTTTCCAATCGATCCGGGTAGGGCGCCGACGACGACATCGGCTAGCTCGACCACCTCGGCCACAGTCGCGGCGTCCAGGAGATCGGCAACCCGAGTGTGTATGGAGGTGTCCGTCGCGGCCTTCTCCAACCTCTCCCGACTGCTATCGACCGACGTTACGTCGAAGTGTGAGTCCAGATCGCGAGCCACTTCGCGACCGACCAAACCGGCTCCGAGAACCACGACTTTTTTCATCAGACACCTCCTCTCCAGAACGGGCCGATCCCGTCCCAGCCAAAGGAGGCTATCCGCGACCACCGGAGGGTGTCGCCATCCTTTGGGGTAGGAGATCCTGCAACCGTTTTTCTCCTGCCCCGGTCTTATACGTGTAGTCTGAACGAGAAACCACTATCGAGGAAACCAACCATGTTTACGAACGATGGAATGTTTTGGGCGCTCCTCGGCATGACCTGGGTCTTCGCCTGCGCCGCGGTGCTGATCATCGTCTGGCACCTGCGAAGCAAACGGCGGATGGAGAAGATGAGCCTGATCCATGAGGAGAGGATGAAGGCCATCGAGAAGGGTGTACCCCTACCGGAATTTCCCGAGCTCAGCGAGGAGGCCAAGATGCAGCAGTTCGACAAGATCTTCACCCCACCCAAGTTGAACCCACGCTGGCCCATCGGCGTCGGAGTCGTGATCATGATGGGCGGCCTCGGCTTTCTCGGTGGCCATGATGCTGTCGAATGACCGCGAAATGGCCAAGCTCTGGTCGATGGGTCTGATCCCGATCTTCATTGGCTTCGGTCTGGTCCTGTACTACTTTCTGACCCGTCAACCCGATCACGGCTAGTCGTTCCTGGGAGCCAGAGCGAATGGACGACGCCTTCCTGGTGCAGGAGTTCCAGCGCACCGCCGACCCCACCCACTTCAACGCGCTCGTCGAGCGCCACAGAGGATCGGTCTTCCGACTGATCCTCTCGATTTTGGGCCCGGGTCGCGAAGGTGAAGCCGAAGAGCTCGCCCAGGACGTCTTCGTCAAGGTCTACCAGCGGCTGGACCAGTTTCGAGGGGATGCCCAGTTTCGATCGTGGCTCTTCCGCATCGCCTACAACGCGGCTCTCGACCACCGCTCTCGTTTGAGCTTCAAGGCCACCCACCAATCCCAGGAGGTACTGGAGATGGCACCGAGCCAGTCCCGCGAATCGAACCCCTACCAACTCGCTGTCGACGCTGCCCAGCAATCAGCGCTCCGGGCCGCCATGGCACGACTGCCCGACTCTCTATCGATCGGTCCTCCACCTGCACTACTGGATGGGAATGACGGTTTCTGAAGTCGGCGAGACCCTCTCGGTCCCCGAGGGCACGGTCAAGTCCTACCTGCACCGCGCTCGCGGCAAGTTGTATGGGATGCTGCGCAAGCAAGGAGTTACCGATGTCTGAGAAACACACCGATTGCGATCGCTTCGAGGCGTGGCTCCTCGAAGGAGCACCCGACACCGAGAGTCAGGACTGGATCCTTCATCTCGAAAGCTGCTCGGGATGTCGCGACCAGTGGGCGGCACACCAGATGCTGGTGGCCACCTTCGCCGAGGAAGCCGTGCCTGAGCTTTCCCAAGATTTCGACGCTGGACTGCAGCGCAAGCTGGACGCTGCTCTCGAGGTCCAACCGCTCCGTGGTTGGCGCTTGGTGGCCATGGCTGGTTACGCCGTCATCGCCGCCCTGCTCCTGCGGTGGGTCTTCACCAGGTTTCCCTTGCCATCCCTATCGATCGACCCCTCTTCGCCCTGGACAGTGGTCTTGGCCATCGCCGCAGTACCTCTCACCTTGTGGATGACGATCGCGGCCACTCGATGGCTGCCCTCGCGTGGCGGCAGCCGGTTCACACATCTCGGACTGCTCTAACTGACGGCAAGCTGCCCGACCTCAACCCATCCCAACGAGGGCTGCGGTAAGCTCGATCGGACAACCTGAGGCAATCTGGATGATCGGGCGGACTCTCGGCCACTATCGAATTCTCGACAAGCTCGGAGCGGGCGGCATGGGTGAGGTCTATCTTGCCGAGGACCTCGGATCTCGACCGCAAGATCGCTCTCAAGGTGCTGCCGGCGTCCATGGCTCACAATCCGGAGCGCCTGCATCGTTTCGAGCGCGAGGCCAAGACCCTGGCTTCTCTCAATCATCCCAACATCGTCACCATCCACTCGGTCGAGTCGGTGGACGGCCTCCAATTCCTGACCATGGAGCTGCTCGAGGGTCAGACTCTGTCCGATTTCATCCCCCGTGGAGGAGTTTCACTGCAGAGTTTCTTCGAGATCGGGATCCCCCTGGCCGATGCCCTGGCTGGCAGCCCACGACCAGGGAGTGATCCACCGCGATCTCAAACCCGGCAACGTGATCGTGACCGACCGGGGCATCGTGAAGGTCCTGGACTTTGGCCTCGCCAAACACTCCCAGTCCAAAGACGTGGCCTTCGACACAGACGGTCCGACCGAGCCCCTCACCGGCGAGGGCCGCGTCATGGGGACCGTCCCCTATATGTCACCAGAGCAGCTCAAAGGGAAGACCCTGGACCATCGCACCGACATCTTCTCTCTCGGAATCATCATGTATCAGATGGCCACGGGTGACCGGCCTTTCAAAGGCACCACTTCAGCAGAGGTGCACTCCTCGATCTTGCGGGATGTACCCTTGGCGATCGACGATCTCAAAGCGGAGATGCCTCGCGATGTCGCCCGCATGGTGAGCCTCTGCCTCGAGAAGGACCCCGACCAACGACTGCAATCGGCCAAGGACGTCCGCAACGAGTTATCGGTGCTGCGCCAGGAAATCTCGACAGGTGAATCAGCGGCCCGGTCCGCGGAACCCAAGACCACCCGACGCGTAGCGGGCATCGGCTGGTATCTGCTGAGCCTGATCCTGGTCGTGATCGGAATCTATGGGACGTGGCAATGGGCCCGTAGAGGCTTCGACAAAGACGCCGTCGCGGTCGGCGCCGAGGCTCAGATGCTCTTGGATCAGGCGGAGTTACTCGAGCTCCGCGCGACGATGGAGAGTCTCGAGCAGGCAGAGGATCGGTTGCGACGGGCTCTGGCGCTGGAGCCTGATCACCCGGTGGTTCAGGCGCGGCTCGCAACGCTCTTGAACACACTGCAAGACGAGCAGCCCCTAAGCGATCGTCCAGAAGAGGTTCGCCGACTTGCAGAATCTGCTCTTGATTCCGATCCGGACAATGTCGACGCCTGGGTGGCGCTCGGCAACGGCGCCATCGATCGAGGAGATCTCGACGCCGCGATGGAGGCAGCCAATCGAGCGATCAGAATCGACCCGGAGAATCCTGCAGGTTTCACCCTCCGCGGGCGTGTCCTGATTTGGCAGGATCGAGTCGACGAGGGCCTAGCCGACCTTCAGCAAGCCGTGACGCTAGCCGGGACCGATGTAAAGGCTCGTCTGGCGTTGGCCGACAGCCTCTGGAGTCTCGGCCGCAACAACGAAGCGGCGGGAGAGTACGAGAAGGTACTCCGGTACAACCCCGACTCACCCAGCGCGCTGAACAACCTCGGCGCCATCTATGGACAGCAGGGACGACTGCTGGATGCCATCCCGCTGTTCCGGCACCTGCTGGATCTCAGCGACGATGCCGATGCGGCGCACAATCTGGCCAACTGCTATTTTTTCTCGAATCGTCTGGACGAGGCCGTGGCTGCCTATCAGCGAGTCCTCGAGATCGATCCCGATCACCCCTATGCCCCGCACGGGCTCGCCGAGTCGTACGAACAGATGGGTGAGTCACAACAAGCCGAGCTCTTCTACGAAGAGTCTCTGGAGTCCTATGACCGACTCCTGGAGGCTGGCGGCAGGGATGCGTCGACACTGGGACTCCGCGCCGTCTGCGCCGCCAAGCTCGGGCGCTCTCGGGAGGCAATCCAAGGCATTGACGAGGCCGAACAGCTTTCGCCAGACAACGGCGAGGTGCTCTTTCACGCTGCCCAGGTCTACTCCATAGCTGGAGACCGGGACCAAGCCTTCACCCGTATTCGCCAAGCGATCGAGGCCGGATATCCGCGCCAGGAATTCGAGCGCGGCGTGGCCTTTGCCGACTACCGCAACGATCCCGAGTTTCGCGCCCTCCTCGAAACCGCTGCCTCACCCTAGGATCAACGCTTGCCCTTCTTGGCCCAGGGCGGGTCGAAGAGTACGGTCTCACCCTTCTCTGTCACCAGCTCGACGGTGAAGAGAACCAGTGTCTTGCCATCGGAGTAGGTCACGCCCTCGGCGCCATAAAGAACGAGGATCGCACCGACAGGATCTCCCGATTCCGGCCTCGAGAACACCACACCATTCTCGACGGGCGAACCGAACTTCTGCTCGTCGCGGATCTCGAGACTGAGCTCACCCGCGGCAGGACGCCACAAGGGTTCGCCTTTCTCGTCCAGAACCACCGCGACGAAGTCCTTGAGGGTCAGCGACTGATTCGGCCGCGTCTCGCTGTCCCACTCCACTTCGACTTTGAACGGTGCACCAAAGGGCACCTCTGGGATCGGTCGCTCCAGCTTGTTCGCCTGGGTAAGAGAAGTCGGTCCGACCTTCAATCTGACGACATCAAGAGCTTCCGGCTCTTCACCGCCTTCCTTCTCGGCCGGTGCCGGCACGCAGCTGAAGCAGACCAGGGTAAACACCCCCACCCATAAAATTGCTTTCCTCATGGCTCGATCCTCCCCTAAAACACTCACGGCGGTTTTCTTCGCGGCAAGTGGCCATCCGCCAGATCAGTTCGCCAACCTATCTACTCGGCAGCGGCTGGTTCGCACCAGCTTCGGCTCTCATTCATGCTGAGCTCTCAATTCGGCAACTATATTGCGGAAAACACTCAGGCGAAAGGCCGCGCGACGGCTGAGCTCCACCGATCAACACTGATACGCTCTCGCCATGGCAAAACAGAATTCCTTCGACGTCGTATCCGAAGTCGACATGGAAGAGGTCCGCAACGCGGTCAACCAGTCCATGAAAGAGATCATCCAGAGGTTCGACCTCAAAGGCAGCGATTCGTCCATCGAGCTCGATGACAAGGAGGCCAGGCTGACTCTCGCGTCGGCCGACGAGTTTCGTCTCCAGGCGGTCACTGACATCTTGCAGAAGAAGCTCGTCCGCCGGAACGTCTCCTTGAAGGCTCTAAGCTACGGCACCATCGACCCGGCCGCCAAGGGTAGCGTGCGCCAGATCGTGACCTTGCAGCAGGGGATCCCCATGGAGAAGGCCAAGGAGATCGTCAAGTTCATCAAGGGCACCAAGGTCAAGGTCCAAGCGGCCATCCAACAGGACATGGTGAGGGTGTCCGGCAAGGATCGGGACACTCTGCAGGGCATCATCGCCGAGCTCAAAGAGGAGGACTTCGGGATCGACATGCAGTTCACGAATTACCGGTCGAACTGAAGATTCCAAACGGTCGAAGGCCGGCACAGAGACCGGCCACTACAACTGGCGTGACGATTGGCCGGCACACAGATACCGGCCACTACAATTGGCGTGACGATTGGCCGGCGCAGAGACCGGCCACTACAATTGGCGTGACGATTGGCCGGCAAGAGACCGGCCACTACAATGGCGTGACAAATGGCCGGCACAGAGACCGGCCACTACAATCGGCGTGACGATTGGCCGGCACAGAGACCGGCCACTACAATGGCGTGACAAATGGCCGGCACAGAGACCGGCCACTACAATCGGCGTGACAAATGGCCGGCACTGAGACCGGCCACTACAATGGCGTGACAAATGGCCGGCACAGAGACCGGCCACTACAATTGGCGTGACGATTGGCCGGCGCAGAGACCGGCCACTACAATTGGCGTGACGATTGGCCGGCAAGAGACCGGCCACTACAATTGGCGTGACGATTGGCCGGCACAGAGACCGGCCACTACAATTGGCGTGACGATTGGCCGGTGTAAGGAACGTCCACAGGGGTTGTAGTGGCCGGCCTCTGTGCCGGCCTTCTCGCAGTAAAGTTTCAGATTCGAGCCGATCGAAACCGAATAGGAGAGGAGGAATCCCATGAATCGACGGTTGGTGACGGCCTGTTTCCTCGTGGTCACCGCAATTCCCACGTTAGTGGCCGCAGGATCCCTGGCCGAGGACCCTCGCGTCGTGGATGCCGTAACGGCCTGGGAAACATGGGTGGAGTATCAGCTGGCGACCCAGCGCATCCCGGGTGCTTCGACGGGTGTGGTCTACGATCAGGAGGTGCTGTCCATGCGCGGCTACGGTCAGGCCAATCCCGAGGCCCAGATCCCTGCCACTCCGGACACCATCTTCAGCATCTGCTCGATCTCGAAGCTCTTCACCTCGGTCACCCTCATGCAGCTGCGCGACGAGGGCCGAGTGCGGCTCGACAATCCAGTCTTCGAGTACCTGGACTGGTTCTCGATTCGGGATGTCCATCCCGATGACGAAGAGATCACCGTGCGCAGCATCCTGAGTCACTCCTCGGGGCTACCCAGGGAATCTGACTATCCCTACTGGTCGGACCCGGATTTCCATTTCCCCACCCGCCAGGAGATCAAGGATCGGGTGGGCGATCAGTCCACCCTCTACCCTGCCTCTCGCTATTACCAGTATTCCAACCTGGGATTGACCTTGGCGGGCGAGATTGTCACGGCGGTGTCGGGCCAGGACTTTCATGATCGGGTTCGCGAGGTCGTTCTCGAGCCCCTCGAGATGAGCAGCACCTTCAGTGAGATTCCGGTACAGGAATGGGGTAAGCAATTAGCTCTGGGCTACAGCGAGATCGGCCGCGAGGGCACTCGGCGAGCCCTGCCCCTCTTCCAGGCCCGGGGCATTGCGCCGGCCGCGGGCTTCGCCTCCACTGTCTCGGATATGACGCGATTCGCCAAGTGGCAGTTTCGGCTGCTGGGTGATGGCGAACGAGAGATTCTGCAGAGCTCCACCCTACGTGAGATGCAACGAGTCCAGTGGATGGACCCAGACTGGGAGACGACCCGCGGGCTCGGCTTCGGCGTCTATCGAAGCGACGGCACCACCTACGTCGGACACGGTGGTGCCTGTCCCGGGTACTACAGTCGCTTTCTGCTGGAACCCAAGACCAAGGTCGGCGTGATCGTCCTCACCAATGCCATCGGCAGTCCGGTGGAGCTCTTCACGGAGAGAGGCCACCAACTGATCGGTCCAGCGATCGAGAAAGCCAAGGACAACCCAGATGACATACCGGCAAGGGATCCAGAGCTCGATCGATACGTGGGTATCTACGACTCGGCCTGGGGCCAGACGGCCGTTCTGCGATGGAACGATGGTCTAGCCGTTCTCTGGCTGAGCACTCGGAACCCGAAGGAGAGCTTGACCGAGCTCGAGAAAACGGGCGAGCACACATTCCGTCGCGTTCGCAAGGATGACAAATCTCTGGGCGAGGAGTTCTTCTTCGACGTCGCCGAAGACGGCACCGTCGTGCGCTTCAAGCAACACAGCAACTGGGACATCAAGATCCGCTAGACGCGAATCAGAAGCCGCTATGGCTTGCGGGTTGTCAACGCGTCAAAGGTCTGCACGGTACCCTGCCATCGGACATGATGTAGTCCCTCCGGCAATTTTCCGTCCGCTTTTCCAGCCGCGGCGAGAAGCGGCTGGCCTCATGCGGGATGTGCTAGATTCCCGGCACACTTTGGAGGTTGAATGAACGATTCTCGATGGCCCCGGCAGAGGGCGATTCTGGTCGCAGTGAGCCTTGGTCTCTGCGCCGCAGCCTGCAGTGGTCCAGAACCCGAAGGTGCCGCAATCTACCTGGTCGACCGGTTCGACGAGGCCACGATCGAAGGCGCCGTCGAGGCCGAGACCGATCTACCGAGAATCGAGTGGACCTTCAACGACGACTCCGAGAAGGTCGAGTGGAAGGCCCTCGCAGGCCTCGCTGATGTGAAGGTCGTCGATGGCCACCTGACAGGTCGAACGACCGGGCGTGCCCTGCTTGCCATCCCGGGTCCCTCGGAGGTCGACCCCAACGAGTACTTCCAGGCTCTGGAGATCAGGTTGAAGACCTCGACGGGTACCCGGCTGGGCGTGTCCTTCGACTCCGATGAAGAACTCGATATCGAGAAGATCGTCGATGAGTTCAAGGACTCCACCTTCTTCGATTTCAATATCGATTTGAAGCCCGGCGATGACATCGCGACCTATACCCTCGACAGCTCACACGCCAGGTTTCGCACTTCCTTTCCCGTCAGCAGCGCCAGACACCTCTTGATCCGACCGACGGACGCCGAGGGGGAGGAGTTCGAGATCGAGTCCATCCGCTTGATCACAGTGCGCGAGCACCTGGCCTCCATCCCCAGCGGGATCGGTTGGCAGGGGCTCGACGAGGTGTTTCGCGAAACGCTGGTCTCGCGATCACCGGAGAAGGTGATCTTCGAAATCGACGTGCCCGCCGATCCTTTTCTCGATCTCGCTATCGGTACGGTGGATGCCAGCCCGGTCACCTTCACCGTCGACGCGATTGCCGATGGCACCGAGACGCAGCTTCTCCGTCGCACTGTCTCTACTCCCTTGCGCTGGGAACCCGCGATTGTCGATTTGGGTGCCTTCGCCGGTCGCCAGGTCGCTCTGTCGTTTTCCACCGGCTCCGACCAGGCAGGGACCCCGGGGTACTGGGGCTCTCCGGCAATTCGCAACCGCGCCGGTGAATCGACAAGAACCGAGAGCTCGCCGGGCCGGACCGCGGTGACCGGCGCTGATGTCCCGCCACCGCAAGGAGTCATCTTCATCGTCGCCGACACACTGCGCCGCGATCATTTGGATGCCTACGGCTACGACCGACCCACCGCACCGACCGTTCGGTGGTTCGCCGAGAACGGGGTGCTGTTCAAGGACGCGATCTCCCAGGGCACCTGGACCAAGGTGTCGGTCTCATCGATCCTGACTTCGCTCTACCCCACGACCCATGGCATCAAAGACATGCCCGATCGCATGCCGGCCGGGGTTACCACTCTGGCGGAGGCCTTTCGTTCGGCTGGCTATGCGACCTTCGCCACCTCTTCGGTGCCCTTTACCGGCAAGCTGACCAATCTCCATCAGGGCGTCGAGGTGCTGCACGAGAGCTCGTCGGTTCCCGAGCTCGATCACAGCGGCTCCAAAACCTCGCGCACCTATACCGATCGCCTGCTCGACTGGATCGATGTCCACCAGGATGTGCCGTTCTACGCCTTTCTCCATGTCTTCGATCCGCACAGCCCCTTCGAGCCCTATCCACCCTATGAAGCCCTGTGGATGGATCCAGACGAGCTGACCGCATTCCGCAAGGACATGGAGACCGTCAAGGAGTTCATTGAAAGCGGATTCATGAAGTATCAATCCCTGCCTGACAGGGAAGAGATCGAGAAGGCCGGGATCGACGTCGACACCTATGTCTCGCGGGAGAAGGCCTGGTACGACGCCTCGATCCGCGCTATGGATCTGGAGCTCGGAAGGTTGCTCGAGCATCTGCAGCATCTGGGTCTGGACGAGAACACCATGATCGTCTTCATGAGCGATCACGGCGAGGAGTTTCTCGAGCACGGCCGACATTTTCACGGCTACAACGCCTACGGTGAGATGCTCAATGTGCCACTGATTATCTGGTGGCCTGCCGGGATCCCCGGTGGACAGGTTATCGAAACCACCGTGCAATCCATCGATGTGATGCCGACGGTCCTCGAGCTCAGCCTGTTACCTGTCCCAGACAGAGCTCAAGGCCAGAGTCTGTTGCCGCTGATGGCGGAGACCAACCCGACATCGCTGGGTTGGAAGCCGCGGCCAGCTGTGGCTGAACGGGCTTGGGCGCCCGTCGCCAACGAGGGTGAGAAGAACGCCGAGCTCGATGCTTTCGCTGTGGTCGACGGCGAGTGGAAGCTCATCTGGAACACGAACCGTCCCGATGATCGCCCCGAGTATGAGCTTTTCGATCACCAGCGGGATCCCATCAATATGAACAACGTGGCCGCCGATCATCCGGAAGTTGTCGAGCGTCTGGCCGACTACCTGCAGAACTGGCACGAGGCCGCCTTGGCCGCCAAGCTAGACACCGAAGCCGCTGCCGAAGACATGAGCCAGGAAGAGCTGGAGAAGCTGCGAGCTCTCGGATATATCAACTAGTTGGGCTCTTCGCGCTCGACAACGGTCATTCCCCAGCTGCCACTCGGCAGGTGCTCCAGAAGAACCGCCAAGTAGTCAGACTCGGTCGATAGCCGCTCTGAGACTGCCAGGCCAAAATCTGTGGAAAGACAGATCACCTGCTTGTGTTCGATTCGCTGGGTACTCTCCTCGATCGATCCGGTTCCAACGGTCAGCCGGCAGCGAGTTTCACTGCCGAGCTGCGCGTTCAGGTCCTCATCTTCAGTCTCCAACCGCAACTCGAGCAGCGCCGCGCCTTCCTGCTCCGAGTCTCTCTCGAAACGAGCATCGAGATCATGAGTCGGCTCTACCAGATCGCCCCCCATCGCGAGACGAAGTCGAGCGCCCGCGACCGTCTCCGACGGACCAAACCGCACCCATGCTGGACTCGCCACTGTCAGGCCCGGCCGTGTCGTGCGCACTGTCACCGGCAGAGTCTCCCCGGTCGGCTCCCCTACGAGCTGGATCGACAAACGTGACCGAAGTGCCAGGTCCGAAAGGCTGGTGACCATCGTGTCGATATCGCGAACAATTTGACCCGAGGACTCCGCGGCCAAGACGCTGACTGGAGTCAGCGGATCTTGCAAGAAGGTCACGACTTCGCCAAGCTCTTCGACCACCGGCGCATCGACCTCCGCAGCGAGGTTTACCGCCGTACGAGCTTCGTCGTCGTCACCGAGTGCCCTCTCCGCCGCGGCCAAACCCACCAGCGCGCGCGCCTGCGCCGTCGCCGTTCTGGGATCGCCGTGAAAATGGTGCAACGCTCGCTTGAACGCGGTCCTAGCCTCTTGCGGCTTGCCCTGCGCCAGAAGGGACTCGCCGTTCTCGAGATGAGCCTCGGCAAGCTCGGGATCGCGCTCCGACTCACGGACGATCTGCAGCCCGATGATCCTGCCGCCGGCCGGTCCGGCGATTCGCCACTTGCCGATTCTCATTCCCGGTAGCAGCGGACTCTCCGGCTCGGGAGGGGCGATCGGCAGGGTGATCCAACCATAGGCTGCAACCGCGGCCGCCAGCTGGCGCACAGGGGACTCCAGGCTCGCCACCGACCCCATCGAACTCGGCGCTGATTCTTCCCCGGCCCGGGTCCACGCACCATAGAAACTCGCCGGATCCCAATCAAATCGAAACCCGACCAGCAGCAGAACTCTGAGCTTGCCTGGGGTACCACCCGTGGCCAGAAACGACAGCAGGAGGTCGAGTCGTTGCTGAACCAGTCGGGACTCCTCACGAACCGCAGCGACGGCGAGCTCCTGTAACTCTTCCCCTGACTCGAGATCTCGAATCGCCTCCAGAAATCCGCTCCGCAAAGCCCGAATTCCATCGCCACCCATGTCATCCCAGACGTCGCCTGAGAGCGCGTTCCCGAGCATCTCCGAGTCGTGAGAGTCACGCACCAGGAATCGCGGCTCCGGGTCGGCCATCACCAGATCAACCTTACCCAGGCGAAGCAAATCCTCGAGGGTCAAGAGCAGGATATCGGCCGAGGCTCGCAGCTGTCGGCTGTCGGTCAGCTCCGAATCGATGTAGACGACTGTCTGATAGGGGTGGAGATCGGTGGACTTGACCTTGGCGTACGCCACGATCGGCTGAGGCTCGCCGTCGAGGAGAAGGACGAAATCGTCAACGGACAGATCCTTGGCCGCTCGACCGCCCTGCAGCTCGACGGGCAGATCAATCACCGTCACCCGCTCGGTCTCGGTATAGCTCTGAGCTCCGAGACTCGAGATTCCCAGCACCCAGGCGACCAGCGCCAGGTACGACGAACGGCACGGGCCAGTCATCACTCACTATTGTCTCGCAATTTCCCTTCCGCCGTCAGCGGGTAGCTCGGCACCGACAACAAACTCCGCGCTGGGGTCTGATATACAAGACGCCGTGTCGCAGCCTAGAGCCCTCTCCGGTCGCCTGGTCTCGCTGGATGCCTTTCGCGGGCTCACGGTGGCGGCGATGATCCTGGTCAACAATCCGGGCACCTGGGCGCACGTCTACTCGCCGTTGGACCATGCTCCCTGGCATGGCTGGACGCCGACAGATCTGATCTTTCCGTTCTTCTTGTTTATCGTCGGGGCGGCGATCCCTTTCTCGTTTGGCAAGCACAAGACCACCCGCAAGGGAACGCTCTTTCGACGGGTTCTGCGCCGGTCGGCGGTGATCTATATGCTCGGGCTCTTCTTGAGCCTCTTTCCGAACTTCGACCTGTCGCGGGCCAGGTACGTCGGCGTCCTGCCACGAATCGCGATCGTGTACCTCATCACCTCGGTTCTGGTGATCAACCTGTCGCGTCGCGCGTTGATCTGGGTGACAGCTGTTCTGCTCTTGGGATACTGGGCTCTGATGACCTGGATTCCGGTTCCCGGTCACGGCTCTGGTGTGCTGACTCCGGAAGGCAACCTCGCAGCCTGGATCGACAGCCTGGTCGTGCCCGGTCGCATGTACCAAGGAACCTGGGACCCGGAAGGCTTCTTCAGCACCCTGCCGGCGGTGGCGACCGCCTTGCTTGGCGTCTTGACCGGTTTCTGGCTGCGTTCGAACCGCGAGCGCTCGGAGATCGCCAAGGGTCTCTTCGCCCTCGGCTGCCTTGGAGTCCTCGCTGGACTCCTCTGGAACCAGTGGTTTCCCATCAACAAGAACCTCTGGACCAGCTCCTACGTGCTCTTCACTGCCGGCGCAGCGCTGGTGGTCCTGGCCCCTCTGTACTGGGTCATCGATGTCAGAGGTCACCGCCGGTGGTCCCGACCCCTGGTGGCCTTTGGCGTCAATGCCATCAGCGTCTTCGTCCTGTCTGGGATCGTCGCCCGACTCTTGATCCATACCCAGGTGGCGTCTGGAGAGGACACGATCCCGCTGAAACGCTGGATCTACGACAGCGTCTTCGCCCCGTGGGCTTCGCCCTTCAACGCATCTCTCGCGTTCGCCCTGGTCTTTCTGCTGATGATGTGGGCCCTGGTGGAACTTCTTTACCAGAGGCGGATCTTCATCAAGGTGTAGGCTTGGAACGACCATGGACTACGAAGAAGTTGCCCGATTCCCATCTCGCCTCGAGGCCGAAGCCGTGGGCCACGCGCTCGACCAGTACGAGATCCCGTTTGTCGTCCAGAGTGCGGACGTCGGCATGTTCGGCCCCGGGATGACCGGTTGGTCGCCTGAAGGCGCCCGGCTCATGGTGCCTGCCGACCGAGTCGAAGAGGTCCACGAGCTCTTGAGTTGTCTGGCGCCAATACCCGAGGACGAGGACACTCCGCCCGATCCGATGGATACTTAGCCGCCGAATCCTCTACAATCGGCGCAACATTTCGAACCCAGGACTCTCGAGTAGAGCCACAACGGAGGTTTCCATGACTGATTCCGGACAAGATACTTCTGCGGGTTACGCCGCTCTCGACACTGCAACTCAACAATGGGCCGATGCTTTCAACAACGGGGACGCCGCTACTATCGCCGGCATGATGTCCGTTGACGGCCAGATCATGCCACCCAACGGGGGCATCATTGAGGGCCGAGAAGCCATCCAAGCGTTCTGGCAAGGATTCATCGACACGGGTGTAAAAGGCAGCCTCACATCCATCGAGATCACTGTCGAGGGCAACATGGGCTACAAAGTCGGCACCTTCCGGATCCTCGACCCCGAAGGCGGAGAGCTCGATCACGGCAAGTTCCTGGAGGTCTGGCGTTTTATGGATGGAAAGTGGCAGTTCCATCGCGACATGTGGAACAGTAGCGTTCCCGCCGGGGATCAGACCTGAAGGAGCGCACATCTTCACCCTTTCAAGGCCGGCACAGAGGCCGGCCACTACAGCGTTTGGCGAAGGCCGGCACAGAGGCTGGCCACTACAGCGTTTGGCGAAGGCCGGCCATCACATGACGACGCGAAACTTTCGGAGACGGCTATGCACAATCGATTGAACCGCTTGATGAACCTGTCCGGCCTGGCTCTAGGGGCTTGGCTTTTCTGCTCTTCGGTTGCGCAGGCCAACACGACCTGGCCCGGACTTCGTGGACCCAGCTATGACGGCGCCGTGCATGATGCTCAATTGTTCGACGGCGAGGGTGGCAATCTGTCAATCGGGTGGATTCGAGACCTGGGTTCCGGCTATTCGGTGGTGTCCGTAGATGGCCGACGGTTGATCGCTGCGTTCCAGGCCGGAACTGAAGACGTGGTGGCCGCATTTGATCTGGAGCATGGTGACGAGTTGTGGCGCCAGAGCATTGGCGAGGCCTACGCCGGTCACGACGGCTCTCACAATGGACCCATCGCCACGCCCGTGTTGCACGAGGGCCGGGTCTTTGGTTTGGGCCCCCGCGGCAACCTCTTCGCCTTCGATGCCGGCAACGGCAAGCCAATCTGGAATCTCGATCTGGTGAAGGAGCTGGAAGCCGAGATGCCCTTCTACGGCTTCTCGAGCTCGCCCGTAGTCGCCGAGGGTGTCCTCGTCGTCGAGATCGGTGCCGGAGAGGGCAAGGCCTTCGGTGGGTTTGCCACCGACACCGGCAAGCTCATGTGGACGACTGGCACGGACACCATCGCTCATCAATCTCCCATCGTGACCATCGTCGATGGTGAGCAGCAGGTCATCGCAGTCGGCAAGAAGACGATCGTCGCCATCGATCCCGCCTCCGGTGAGGAGATCTGGAGCTACGAGCACAACGGCGATGATCGAGCCATGGGCGGCGAAACCATCGTGCCCGTACCGGCCGGCGAGGGCCGTCTTTTGCTGATGAATGACCACCCGGAGTCGGTCATGCTGCAAATCACCAGAGGGGGTCTCCTACGAGATCACCGAGCTGTGGACCGGAGGTTCGATCAAGGCCTCCTACGTGATCCCCGTCTACCACGACGGCTACCTCTATGGCATGAATAGCAAGATCTTCACCTGCGTCGACGCGGCTACCGGCGAGACAGTGTGGCGGTCTCGCGAGGCCGGCGACGGCTTCCCGACCCTGGTCGGAGATCACCTGATGATCATGAACAAGCAAGGGACGCTCCGGGTCGCCAAAGTGTCTCCTGAGGGATACGAAGAGGTGGCCTCGCTCAAGGTCTTCGAGGATCATTCTTGGTCGGCACCAGCCTACGCCAACGGCAAGATCTATCTGCGCAGCATGGGACAGCTGGCGAGGATCGACATCGGCGACTCCGGGGCCGACACGTGGAACGACAAACGTCGACTGGGTCGCGGCGACCGCCTTCGGACAGTTTCTTACCAGCCTTGAAGACTCCGACGACAAGAACGCCGCCATCGACTCGTATCTCGCTGCGCAAGATTCCTTCCCCATCATCGAGAACTCGGGGGCAGTGCACTTTGTGTATCGCGGCGAAGGTCAGGACGTCGGCATCGTCGGCGACATGATCGGTTTCCGACGAGAAGATCCCATGACCCGAGTGGCCGGTACGGATCTATTCCACTACTCCACTCGGCTCGAGCCCAATGCTGCTGTCTCCTACGGCTTCATCATCGACTACGAAGAGCCCATTGCCGACCCGCGAAATGACGCCAGGACCGAGGGTCTCTTTGGTGAGGTCTCGTGGTTCGCCATGCCGTCCTGGAAAGCACCCGACTTCGTAGCCGAGGCCGAGCCCGCGCGGCAGGGAACCGTCGGGACCTACGAGTGGGAAAGTCAGATCAAGGAGGGCCAGTCTCGCAAGGCCTCGATATATCTACCCGCCGGGTACGAGAGCGACGGCGAGCATCGTTACCCGACCCTGTACTTCTTCGACGGTGGCGATGCGCTCGAGAATGGAGCGGTCAAGAACATCCTCGACAATCTCAGCGGCCGGCAAGCCCAGCCTGTCATTGCAGTGTTCGTCCACACCGACCCCGAAGCCCATGGCGGCGAATTGTGGGAGCCTTCAGAGTACATAGAGATGATCGCTACCGAGCTCGTGCCCGCAATCGACGCCAAGTACCGAACTCTCGACAAGCCCGCAGCGCGGGCCGCGGTGGGTTCGAACAACGGTGGAGACGCCGCATTTCTGGGTGGTTTCGTCCACCCCGAGCTCTTCGGTCGGGTCGGCAGTCTCTGGCCGGTGATCTTTGGACCCGAGCTCGCCAAGATCATGCCCAGGGCTGACAAGCAACCGCTGGTGGTCTACCACGCCTGGGGGACCTACCATATCCGCTCGCCTCACGAGGCTTGGGATCAGGTCGTCGAGAATCGCGCCTTCTTCCAGAAGCTGCGGCAATCCGGTTACCGGCCCGCCGGAGGCGAAGTGCCGGAAGGTGTGGCTTGGCCCTTCTTTGACCGCTACACCGGCGACATGCTGGTGGCGCTCTTCCCCGTGCGCTGACCGGGCGGGCCGGCACAGAGGCCGGCCCTACAGCATTTGGCGAAGGCCGGCACAGAGGCCGGCCCTACAGCATTTGGCGAAGGCCGGCACAGAGGCCGGCCCCTACAGCCTTTGACGCGGGCTGGCACAGAGGCCGGCCCCTACATGGGCATGCGGAGTGCTAGACGCGGTAGTAGTCGCCGCGCCAGTTCTTGACGGCCTTCTTGATGTCGTTCTCGGACATACCCTCCGCCGCGGCCTTCTCGGCCAGCTCGGCAAACTCCTCGTCCGAGGCGAAGCGCAGACCGATGATCTGACGGATGTCCAACTTGGGATCGAGCAGCGATCCGTGCATCACGAAGTGGCGGAGATTCTCCTCGACGCGAATCGCCCGGTCCTGGGCTTTGAGGGCAAACACTCGCAGGAAGAACCCCTCGATAAAGGCGATGACCACCAGGACGAAGATCAAGGCTGCCTCGAGGCGACCCGAGCCACGGCCCCAGGCGCGATAGATGTTGTAGATGGATCCACCGAGAGCCAGCACACAGCAATGTGAGCACGAAGTGATACATGGGCACGAATCGACGGTGATTGGCAAAGTTCTGCTGTTCCATGAGCGATCCTCCTGAGATTGCGGGACGCGATTTTCGCTTGCATCATTCTCGCAGAAGGTCCTCGACATGCCGGAGGCGGGACGAGCCCCGCCTCAGTGGCCCGCCAGGTAGGCGAAGTGCCTCTGCGCCCTCCAGTCGGCCGGCACGAGGCCCGATCGTTCAGTCGCGAGGAATGAGCTCGAGGGCCAGCAGGCCCTTGGCGCCGCGGACGTACAGAATGCCGTGGGAGAGGATGGGAGCATTCCAGGTCGGGTGGCCCAGGAGTCCTCGTAGGGCCTTGGTCACCAGTTCGGCCTTCTCGGGATTGGCGCGGACCAGAGCCAGGCCACCGCGCTCGGTTTGGACGACGAGGTGTCCGTCCACATAGAGTAGCGAGAGGCGGCTATCGAGATTCTGGGTCCACTTCACCTCGCCGGTCTCGAAGTCGACACAGCGCAGATCGGCGCTGCCGCGGTTCTCTGCCCGCTGCAGCCGTAGAGGAAGCCCTCGTGGTAGATCGGCGTCGACCAGTGAGACGCCATGGACTGGCCTCGCCGTGGCGGATCGGTGCGGACGACCTCGTAGCCATCGGGTTTGACCCGGAGCAGAGCGCTGCCGAGACCATAGCTCTCGGTGATCAGGACGGTGTCGCCGACCACCACCGGTGAAGCGGCGTTGACACTCTCGATCTTCTTCGAGCGCCAGGGAAAGTGAAAGTCGATCTTGCCGGTCGCCGGCTCGAAACCCACCAGGCCGCCGCGCGCGAAGACAAAGTCCCCACCGACGGTCGCCGATGGTCGCGATGACCGGACTGCTGTAGCTGGCCAGCTCGTCGCCGCTCTTGTAGACGACCTTCCCGGTCATCTTGTCGAAGGCGACAATCCCGAGCCGTTCCCCTGGACCTCACCGCTCCATAGCGACGGCGGAATCGGGCGGACTGCCACCGATCATGGCGATCAGCAGGTCGCCCTCGATGATGGGCGTCGAGCCGGCGCCAAAGAAGTTCTGGACGACGCCGAACTCCTCGGTGGTATCGACTTCCCAGATCAGCTCGCCGTCGGTGACCCGATGGGCCCGCAGTCGACCTTCGACCCCGAAGACGTAGACGCGATCGCCATCGACCACCGGAGAGGCTCGCGGACCTCCGCTGTAGTCGTAGTGATCTTTGTAGTCGGTCGGGTACTCGGACTGCCAGACTTCTTTGCCGGTCTGACTATCCACACAGGTCAACCGAGCCTTGTCCCCGTGGCGGTCGAAGACGAACAGCCGCCCATCGGCCACCGAGGGCATGCTGTAACCATCTCCGACTTCGCGCTGCCAGACAACGGGCAGCTTGCCGTCGGACCAATCGGTGCGAATGCCGATTTCGGTCGACTTGGCGTTGAGGTCGGGCCGAGAAATCGGTACCAGTCGGCCCCTGCTGAGCGACCGGGCACGCCCTGCGCGGCCGCTTGAGAGACCATCAGGCCCATCGCCAAGGTTGCGGTCCATCCTGTTCTGGGTCCAGACATCTGGGCGGAGTATACGCCGCCGATAGAGAATAGAATCAAGATCGCCATGCCGCTCCTGATTACAGGTCATCAGCGCTCCGGCACCACCCTGCTCTCCCAGCTGTGCAACATGCATCCCCAGATGAGCATGACGAACGAGTTCGGCAATTTTCTGTGCCTGGGCCAGGCCTACTCCATATACATCCGACGCTTGCTCCTGCGCTGGGGCGGGATCTCCATTCGCGGTTGGCCCCTTGCTACCTCTTTTGCAGGGCGTGGACCTCGTCAGATGGTGATACGAAAGAACAACCTGTTCGTTTGGCAGTACCTGAAGCGGATGAGTGCCAAACGCGGGCAGGTCGTCACCGCTCGAGTCATCGAAGAGGTCTTGCGCGAAGTGCTCCCCCCTGCCACGGTGGTCGGTGACAAGTACCCGGAGTACGTCTATGACCTCGACGCGCTGGCGGCCGACGACAATTTGTCATGTCTGGTGATCTACCGCGATTGCCGCGACGTGACCAGCTCGACTTTGCTGAAGGCCCGCAACGAATGGCGTCGAATGCCGCTGTTTGTGCGGCGGTTGAACACAGTCGAGAAGATCGCCCACCGTTGGGTCCGTGCTATCGAGCTGATGGAGAAACACCGGGACCGCCTTTTCATCGTGCGATACGAAGATCTGGTGCGCGAGGTGAAGCAGCCCGTCGAAGAGCTTGCGCGATGGCTGGATATCGACCCGAAAGGCTTCCAGGTCGACCGCATCAGTGACCGCAGTATCGGGGAGCACCGCCGCGATCTGACCGCAGAAGAGCTGGTCACCGTGACGAGAATTGCAGGACCCACGATGTCCCGCCTCGGTTACGCTCTGAGGACCTTGCTAGGGCCTTTGCGGAAGACAGATCGGTAGACAATCAGGTGCAACTTCGTCTTCGACGTGCTCGTAGTCCATAGGGGCGACACATCCCCCAGGAGGGAAATCCATGCGAGGCATCTTTGGCAAGAAGGGCTGTGTTCTTCTTATTTTGCTCCTGGTCCTGGGAGGCGGTATCGCCTACCTCGCCTTCGGCCGTTCCGACCCCCCTGACACTCGGTTCAACGGCGCCTACCGTCTCGAAGACGGTCGCTTGGTCTTCATCACGCCCTCCGAAGGCGAGATCCTCCGTTATCGTCTGATGAGCGGCCAAAGCAGCACCCTGTGGCCCGTGGGCTACTTGTCCTACGAGTCCGGACCAGGGTGGCGAAGCCGAGAACCGATCGAGCTACGTGTCGACTTCCAGATGCCTGCCGAGGGCGGCCCTCCGAACGCATTGTCCTGGGAGCCCTATGGATGGCCGAAGCACAGCGAGGAGATCGGATCGACCTACCCGAGATCTTCTCCACCATTCCAGCTGGCGAGCTCACACTACGGAGCAAGCTGGTGCTCCCTCTCGCTGACCCTCCATTTCCGTCCGTGATTCTGGTGCACGGCTCAGGTAAGGACAGTGCGGTCGATACCTACTACATGGCCTATCTGTTCGCCTCTCATGGTATTGCCACGCTCGCCTACGACAAGCGGGGCACCGGTGGCTCATCGGGTGAGTACAACCAGAATTTTCACCTGCTCTCCGATGACACGGTCGCCGCCGTCGAGTGGCTGCGCGACCGATCGGAGATCGACCCTCAGGCAATTCATCTCGCCGGCTACAGCCAAGGCGGCTGGATATCCCCTTGGCCGCCTCGAAGATCCATGGAATCCGGAGTCTGCTGATCAACTACGGTCCCATGGTACCCATCACGGAGGAGGACCGCTGGGGTTACCGCTACGCCCTGTACGAGAAGGGTTTTGGCGAGGACGCAGTCGCCAAAGTCGATCGGATCAACGAGGTCATGGGCGCCATTTTCGACAGCGGCGAGAATCGCTGGAGCGAACTTGCCGAAATGCTCGAGGAGGCTGAGGACCAAGACTGGTTCGAGGCCATCGCAGGCAGTGACTCACTGGTCGGGTTTGTCGCTGGCACCAAGATGCCGCTATGGGTTGTGCGGCTCTATGGCTGGTGGATGACACGAGGCGATTCAGATTTCGTCGATCGTCTCTACGATCCCGTTCCCACTGTTTCTGCATTGGACATTCCCAGTCTGTGGATCTTTGGCGGCGAGGACTCGAGCATGCCTTCTGGTGACTCCATCGATATCTTGAGAGACCTCCAGCAACAGGGACGGCCCATCGAGGTGGAAATCTTCCCCGACGCCGAGCACGGAATTTTGCTTTTCGAAGGTGAGGACTCCTTCGATCGAAAATACCTGGGCTACGCCCCCGGTTACCTGGACCTTCAAGTGAGATGGATTCGTCAGCAGAGCGTCGACGACTAGAGGCTACTCTCCGCCCATCTTCTTCAGCAGCTCAATGCCGTGAGCGACCGAGTCCTCGATCTTCATGGCTGGGGCCGACTTGGTGAAGGTGAAGAAACCGGTGCCAGCATTGCGCCACATGTTCAACGAATCGAAGGCCGCAGCTTCGTTCTCGGCCTCGACGAGCAGGATTCCCCGCAGGGCAACGAGTTACTGGAGGCCTGCACAGAGGCCGGCCGTTGCTAAATCAGCATCAGCTATTTGATTTGGCTCAATAGATCCTTGGCTTGTTGACGCATGCCAGCGTCGCTGGCCTCAGCGATGACCTTCTCCAGCAGAACTGCTGCTTCGTCGTACTTCTTCTCACGAGCCAGAGCCACTGCATACTGAAAGTCCAGCTGCAGCAAGGTCTGGCGGGCCGGAGCCAACTGTTCCTCCGATACTCCCCGTGCCTCAGCGGTTGCCACCAGATCGATGGCCTCCTGCCGTTTGCCTGCTCGCGCGTAGCCAAGCAAGAGATTGTAGGCCACATCTCCTCTGCCCGGCAGCATTTCGTAGGCCTTCTCCAACGTCGCCACCGCATCCGCTGAGGGTTTGGCCTGCAGGTTGTAGGAGTAACCCAGCAGTGCCCAGCCTTCACCGTAGCTCGGCCGCAGCTCGACACTCTTCTTGAAGGCTGCGACAGCCTGATCGAGACGGGTCTGCTGTTCAGGAGTCTGCGGACGCCTCTTGCCTAGCAAACCCAGCTCCACTTCACCGATGAAGACCTGCAACCGAAAAGACTCCGGATACTCTTTCAGAGCCTGCAAGTAGTACCTCTCAGCCGTACTCAGGTCACCGGCAGCTTCGCTCACCAGGCCTAGTCCGGCGACAGCGGGGGCAAAATCGGGCGTCAGCTGAAGGGCAGCCTCGAAGTGTGCCTGGGCGTCGGCATGGCGCTGGGGATTGCTGTGGATGAGCAAATCTCCCAAATGAAACAGGCCGAAATCCGGGGTCAGGGGTGTCAGGCCCACCTCGCTGGGCACGTCTGCAGGCACAGGGATCTCCCGATGCGGCAAGGGCGTCTGCTGCAGGTAGGCTTCTACCGCGGTCTGCAGAGTCGCCACGTCGGTGCCCAACACCCGAGTGATCGATATCCCCGAGGTGGGATCCTCTTCCAGCTCGCCCACGAACCGTCTCGTAGCTTCGAATCGTTCCTCATCGTCCACCAGGAGGTAGTGCATCAGCGCCCACGAACCCTGGACGAAGGCGTTCATCTGACTGGGATCGGTGGGTAGCGAGTCGGTGGCCAGGACCTCCGAGACAGACATTCGTTCCCCACCCAGAACCCCCAGATTCGCCTCGTCTCCTCCGCCGATCGGGCAGAGCCACCTGCGCCATCGACCCGTCGGCCTGGAAGGTGCTGAAGATCTCCGCCAATCCGTGTTTGAACCACAACGGCACCTGGGGGACGTTGTTGTTGACCACGTCATGCAGGTATTGCCGGTAGACCACGGGTAAGGTGTCACTAGGACGGCTACCCACGACGGCTGCAAAATTTGCGTGCTTGTGGGGGGCGAAGTATCCGGACTGCCCTCCAGGCAGCGCATAGGGCTCGAAGGACTCTCGATCCTTGAAAATGAAAATCAGAGTGTCCAGAGGCGAGTCGAATTCTGCCCGCGGGAAGATTTCCTCCAGCACGGCCTGCAGCCGTTCCAGATCCAGGCCGATCTCCTTTGTCGCGGAGTCATCCAAGTTACTGAAAACAATGAAGTTTTCAGTCTCCATCTCCTGCCAGCCGTCGCCGGTGGGAAGAGCCGAAATGACCGGCGTCGCCAGCAGAAAAGTGAAACCAAGCGAAATGACTCGTCTCATCGAAGACATACGGGGATCCATTCTGTTTGAAGCGGCCGGAGGAAGGCGGGCACAGAGGCCCGCCACTACAGTCCGGGCGCGCCTTGTCAACTCATTCCAATTCTGCCGTCCAGTTGACCACCAGGGTAATGGGCTCGAAAGCACTATCGCCAACAGTGTTCATCAGGAATCGTTCGCCATCCGACGTGACGTCGTAGTCGAAACCTGCCAAAGGCATCCGAGGAGCATCGAAGAGCTCCTCGACCTCCCCAACCTTGAATCCCGAGCCAGATGGGTCGACGTCGACCACCATCATCTTGGCGGTGGGGGTGAGAAAGAAGAGCTCGCGACCATCCGCTCTCCACCGTGGTTGTGCTCCGCCCTCCGCGGAGACCTGCCACTTGCGCCCCGGTTCTGGAAAGGAGGTCACATATACCTCGAACTGCCCCGACTCATCCGATCCGTACGCGAACCATCGCCCATCAGGAGAGATCTGGGCTGCCCCCTCGTTGAACTCGCTCACCACCAGGTCGATGGGCTCCCCATCCCCCTCCAAAGACAACAATCTGAGATCCGACTCGGCGGTTCCGGCACCTGATCCTCGCCAGTAAGCCAAATAGCGACCATCGGGCGAGACACTCATGGGAATCTGTACCACGTCGCTCACCAGCACTTCCCGGTCTGTCTCGGCGCCGTCGACATTCTTGGCAAAGATGTCAAAGTCGGCCACTCGCGAAGAAGCCCAGAAGAGCTGTTGTCCATCCGGGGCCCAGACGGCTGTCACATCCTCGGAGGGGTCAAAGGTGAATCGACTGCGGACACCTCGTTCCAGATCGTAGATCCAGATGTCCCCGGCACCAGTCTCGCTGTCGGCAATGGTGACCGCAGCCCTGGTCTGATCAGGCGAGATCTGTGGACCCGTATGAAACGCCGGGTCACCCAGGGTCTTGAGTCGGGCACCCTCCCGACTGAACCAGGCCAACTCGGTCATCAAGTCACCGCCACCGATTTGATAGGCAAGCAACCCCTGCTGCGACACCGAATAGGCTGCGATGGCTGCCCCTGACATTGCGACGACACCCTCGACGAGGGTCCGTGGCTCGCCCGTGAACTCCAGGCGATCGGGGTCGAATGGCTGCGCCAGGAGTGCGTCGCCGCGAGCGAAGAGCAGATGGCCAGAAGCGAACTCGGCCTGGGAGGAGGCATGGGTCAGGCGACGAGGCTCCCCACCGTCGAGCGAGGCGATCCAGACTCCGCTTCCCTCCACCGCTGTTCCCATCGCTCCGACGCGAGTGAAGTAGATGAAGTTTCGACCATCTGGAAGAAACCGCGGATGTCGGTGGCTATTCTCCTCTCGGGACACGCTGAGCTCGGTGACCGGGATCGGCTCTCCCCCGTCATCCGAGATCCTGTGGATGGGGCTGTTGTGCGCGGGCGCGAACAAGATGGTCCCGTCATCACCCCACGTCCCACCCTTCGGATTCTCGGCCTCCCCAATGGTGATGGAAGGCCCGCCCGAAGCCAGAACCTTCTTGATTTTGCCCTCGGCAAAGTACCCAACCGACCGACTATCGGGCGACCAGAACGGATAGGAAGTGCCCTCGCTGCCCTCGATCTCCCGGGAAGCCGTCTCATCGAGAGTCCGAACCCATAGTGTGGTGTTGCCGTCGATCCCTACGGCCGCCCAGGCCAGGTTTCGTCCGTCAGGCGATACAACGACAGGACCAGGTGAGCTGGGACTGAGGCTGAACACAGAATTGGTGGCGGGAGCGATCTCCGCTCGCAGAACCTGGGGCTCCGGAGTCGTATCTCGCAGCAACATAGCCACGGCCGCCAGCGCAATGACGGCGCTGATTGCCGCTACTCCCCATGCCAGCTTCTCCCGGGACTTCCGTCGCGTGGCCACGGGAACCGGCACGCCAGCCTGTGAGCCAGCATCGCGGATCCACTCGAGCTGCAGCATGACGTCATGGGCGTTCTGGAACCGATCGTCGGGATCCTTCGCCAGGCAGGTGCGAATGATCCGGTCGAGAGCCGGCGGCGCCATCGGCTGGACCTGCCCGAGCGGTACCGGCTCTCGGTCGAGCACCGCAGCGATCAGGCTCGCCTGCGTCTTGCCTTCGAAGGCCCTCTTGCCTGTGGCCATCTCGTAGAGCACCGCACCAAAGGCGAAGAGATCGCTGCGAGCGTCGGCTTCCTCGCCTTCGAGCTGCTCCGGGGCCATGTACTGGAAGGTGCCCGACCAGCATGCCCTTCTCGGTCAGAGGGACTCATCGTGGGCGATGGGTCAGACGCCGCTGGGTCGGAGCCAAGGCCGGTGCGCCTTGGCCAGGCCGAAGTCCAGCAGCTTCGCTCCCGCCTTGGTGAGCATGATGTTGCCGGGCTTCAGATCCCGGTGGACCAGCCCCTGGCGGTGGGCCTTGTCCAGGGCGTCGGCGATGGCGGTGCCCACGGTCAGAAGCTCATCCATTTCCAGCGGACCGCGCTCCAAGCGCTCTGCGAGGGTCTCGCCTTCCAGGTGCTCCATGACCAGAAAGTCGAGTCCATCCTCGGATCCGATGTCGTACAGGGTGCAGATGTTGGGGTGCTGCAGGCTGGAGATCGCCTTGGCCTCGCGCTCGAGACGCTGCTTGAGCTCCGGGCTTTCGGAGAGATGCTGCGGCAGGACCTTGATCGCTACGGTGCGATCCAACCGGGTGTCCTGGGCACGGTAGACCTCACCCATCCCTCCTGCACCCAGAGGTTCCAGTGATCTCGAACGGCCCGAGACGTGTCCCAGATTCCAATCCCATAAATGTGGGAGGGATTGTAGCGCATGACGGCCGGATTGTAGGGGAGGGCCTCTGCGCCCTCCCGTGGGCCGGCACAGAGGCACGGCCCCTACCAGGAATCCCACGGCCGGCAAGAGGCACGGCCCCTACCAGGAATCCTACGGCCGGCACAGAGGCACGGCCCCTACCAGGAATCCTACGGCCAACACAGACGCCTCCCCAACAATCCAGTGATCAGTCCGTAGCCATCGGGCGAACGGGGATCGGCACGTTGCAAAGCGAGATATGTCCTGTCGGATTGGCGAACCAGGATTCGTGACGGTTGCGGCGAGATTCCACCAGGGCTTCGAAGGTCGGAGTGTCGGTGCGCAGGATTTCCAGATGGGCACGCTCTGCCTCCGGCAGGTCACTGCCCAGCCGGATCGATTGGATGGGCACGAACTGTTGCGGGTCTTCGTAGAAACCTAGTCCACCTGTGCCCCGGGGCAAGGTCGACAAGACCTCCATGCCTTGCACGACACGGCCAGCCAAGGTCACGTTGAGATCGAGATGGCGCGGCGAGTGACCGATGACCACATAGAGCTCGGCACCACTGCCCGAGTCGGGACTCTCCGCACGTCCAGCGCCCAACATGCCGTAGCAGTGGGTCAGCCACATGCGGCCGCTCATCTCATCGACTGCCACCGGTAGACTCGCGGCAAAGCCCACCTGCGGGGCGTAAACGTCTCCATCCGGGAGAATCGTCACCGGCAAATCGTCGCCGATGGGCCGATCGAACTCGGCCGGGAGAGCCCGCTTGCCCTTCTTCATAGGTCGCTGATCCGCCTCTTCCTCTGCGGGATCTCCCCACTGCACCACATAGTTCTCCTGCGACCGCACGATCACCAAGCCGTCAAAGTACCCCTCCTGAACCAGGGCCTTGATGTTGGCCACGTGCCGAGGAGCGAACTCGGGCGCCAGCCGGATGATCACCCGGCCTCCCGGCAGATCCATATTCAAGCTGTTCGATTGATCCAGCGGCATCCAATCAGAGGGTTGGGAAGCCTCCAGCACCGAACCCATCGTGGGTGGCAATGCGGGTTGTGCTTCTTCGGCAGAGACAGGAGTCATGGACAACAACATGAGGGCTGCGGCGACAAGAAGAGATCGGGGGAGCTTCATGATTACGAGTCTACCCGAGGGCATCCTGCAGAACTCCGATCAATTGATCGATCTCTTCCAGGGTGTTGTAGTGAACCAAGCTGATGCGGACCACACCGTCGTCGGGATCGAGACCGGCGGCTTCGCACAGCCGGTAGGCGTACATGTGCCCGTGACGAATCGCCACTCCGGAGCGGTCAACGTGCTCGGTGATCTCGCTGGAGCTCTTGCTCGTGTGAACGAAGCTGACGGTCCCAACCCGATCTGTCCCATCGTGACCCGGACCCAGGATGCGGACGTCGGAGCGGGAATCCAGATATCCGATGAGCTCGGCGATCAATGGCTGCTCGCAGGCGGTCATGACCTCGAACGCCTGCTCGACCTCGGCTCGACTCAGCTCGGTCTCGGGGCCCACTTCGACGACCACCTTGAGATAGTCGGCAAGCCCCAGGATGCCGGCGCAGCCCTCATGACTGACCCCGCCGAGCTCGAACTGGTAGGGCACGTCGTCGATGAAGAAGTGATTGGGACCGGTCAGCTCGGCCACCGCGGCCGCACTGCCCCACATTGCCCCCATATGCGGGCCGTAGACCTTGTAGGTCGAATAGGCGTACCAATCCACACCCCACCCGGCGACGTCCATCGCTCGATGAGGTGAGAAGGCCACGCCATCCGCGACCACCTTGGCGCCTACCTGGTGGGCAAGTCCTGTAATGGCGCCGATGTCGACGATCTCACCGAGCAGATTCGAGACATGGGGAAAGGCGACGATGGCGGTGCGCTCGTTCAAGATCTCGTCCAGCTGCTCGAGCGGGCAAGTCAAGGTTTCAGGGTCCATTTTCCACCAGCGGATCTTCATCCCTAGGCGCTCCATCCTCACCCAGGGACCCACGTTGGCTTCATGGCCGGTTTGGGCCACGATGATCTCACTCCCGGGTTCGAGGACCCGTGAGTAGCTGTCGGCCAGCATCTGCAGGAGCGCCGAGGTCGAGGGTCCCAGAATCACCTCACCTTCGTGTCCCCCCATGAGGAGACGGACGAAGTCGTGGGCCTCCTGCACCACGGCAGTGGCTCGTTTGGAGAGCTCGTAGCCCGCTCCCAGTTGGACGTAGCTTTCCAGCATGTAGTCCCGGATTCGGTTCGCTACCGCGGCCGGAACCTGCGAGCCGCCAGCGTTTTCGAGGAATATCGTGTTGCCCTGCAAGGCCGGGAACTGGCTTCGCAGGCGGTTGCGCAAAGCGGTGTCGACGGTCATCGTCACAGTCATCTCCCTCCCTGCAGTATCCTTTCACCAATATGCGCCGACGCACCACAGCTCTCGTCGTTCTGGCAGCCTTCGCTCTGGTGGTCGCGGTCTCGGCCGCCGGTCTCTCCCCCACCACAACCGGCGACGTGGGCAGTCCCGAGCATCTGACGAAGATGGTCCTTTACGCCGCCGTGGCGTTGGTCTTTTCGTTCTTGTGCTCCGTGGCCGAGGCGGTATTGCTCAGCATCTCGCCCTCTTTGTCGCCCACCTCGAGCAGCAGGGCGAACCGCTCGCCAAGCGCCTGAAGAAGCTCAAGAGAAACATCGATCGATCGCTGGCCGCCATCCTGACGTTGAACACCATCGCCCATACTCTGGGTGCCGGAGGAGCGGGCGCCGAGGCGGCCGCCTACTTCGGAGACCGATACGTCGGCGTTGCCATGGCGGTCTTGACGCTCCTGATTCTGTTCCTTTCGGAGATCGTTCCCAAGACGCTGGGAGCGCTCTACTGGCGCCAGCTGGCCGGACCGACCGCGACGTTCGTTCAACTCCTCATCTGGATCCTCTACCCGTTCATCTGGATCTCGGAGCTGCTGACCCAGCTCATCACCCGCGGCAAGAGTGTGCATACCTTCAGCCGGGACGAGTTCACGGCGCTCGCCGATGTAGGTGTCGAGAGGGGTCAGATCGACGTCGACGAGTCGAGAATTCTCAAAAACCTCTTCAAGCTGCCGGATCTGCATGCCGAAGATGTCATGACACCCCGGACAGTCGTCTTCGCGCTGCAACGGGACATGACTCTGGACCAGGTCATGGAAGAGCACCCGGAGATCCCGTTCTCGAGAGTTCCCATCTACGGTGAGAACCGCGATGATGTGTCAGGCTTCGTTCTCAAGACCGACATCCTGGTGCAGAAACTGCAAGGCCACGGCCACAAGAAATTGGCCGAGCTCAGTCGAGATATCCTTGCGGTCCCGGAGAGCGCCTCTCTCGAGCTGGTCTCCGAACAGCTCCTCGAGCACAAGCTCCACCTGCTGCTGGTGCTCGACGAGTACGGCGGTCTGGCCGGCGTCGTCTCCCTCGAAGACGTCGTCGAGACTCTCATCGGCATCGAGATCGTCGACGAAGCCGACCAGATCGATGACCTCCGCCGCCTCGCCCGCCAAAAGTGGCAGGAGCGCATGCAGCGCCTCGGCATCGACCCCAACATGTAGTGGCGGCCGTCCTTGGGCGTCGACGCTGTCTCGCAACATGTAGTGGCGGGCCTCTGCTCCCGAGTTTTGCCGGCCGCTTCAATCGGTAGGCCCATGCCGAGAAGGCCGGCTCTGACACCGGCCACCATAGGGGAGGGGGTCAAACCTCTCCCCTACTTCCCTATGGCGATCAGCTTCGAAGGCGTCCTGAAGAAGAGCGCTCCTTCTGAGACGGCGGGAGTGGCCATCAGGGGCTCGCCGAATTCGTGCACGGCGATCTCTGCGTACTCGGGACCAGCCTCCAGGATGTAGAGGTAGCCCTCCTCGGTCGGCAGATAGAGCTTGCCGTTGACCGCCACCGGTGAGCCGGTGAAGACGCCGCCCTTCGAAAAGCGGCTCTTGTAGATCGCGTCGCCGCTCTTGGCGTCGTAGGTCACCAGGCGACCGTTGTGGTGGACGACGTAGTAGATGCCCCTGTAGAGAAGAGGTGTCGGCATGTAGGCACCGCCGATGCCGTGGCTCCAGATCAGTCGATCGTCGTTACCGCGAGGGTCGACTTCCAGATCACCACGGGTTCCTGCGCGGACCGCATAGATCGGTTTGACCGGCGGATATCCGGCGGAGACATAGACCACCCCCTTCCCCACCACCGGTGCGGCGATGACCAACTCGGAATTAGGGGTCAGGCTCCAGAGCTCCTCGCCCGTTTCCGGGTCGTAGCCGTGGATGATGGAACCGTTGACGATGAGCTCCTCGCCCTGGTCCGTCTGCAGGATGGCCGGGGTCGACCACGACGGGGCAACTTCGCGCTCCACTCGCCAGACTTGCTTTCCCGTCTCGAGATCCCAGGCAACCATGTAGGCACCCTCATGGATATCCACCTGCTGGATGACCTTGGAACCGTGGATGATGGGTGAGCTGGCAAAGCCCCATTGGATGCCGGGATCGGTGAAGGCGCCGGCGTTCAAACCGCCCATCTCCTTCTGCCACTGGATGTTGCCATCCATGTCGAGACAGGCCAGGCCGGCGGTGGCGAAGATGACAACCACGTGTTCGCCGTCCGTGGCAGCCGTTGAGTTGGCCTGGGTTGCCTTGAAATGGCGACGGGTCTCGGGGATGGCGTTGGCGATCTCGGTGTCCCAGAGCTTCTCGCCGGTATTCTTGTCAAAGGCCATCACCCGCCAACTGTGAGGGACTTCTTCGGGAATTCCATCACCGGCGCCGGTGAGCCCGGTCTTGATCTCTTGCTTCAAGCCCTCGGCCACTGCGGTAGTGACGATGACCGAGTTGCCCCAGACCACCGGGCTGGAATTGCCGAGTCCCGGCAGGTCTGCCGTCCACTTCACACCTTCGCCGGTTTCGAGATTCCAGTCGGTCAAGGTGTCGGCGCCATCGCCGATGCCGGCGGCGTTCTCACCCCTGAAGGAGGGCCAATTGACGGTGGGCTTGTCGACCTTCCACTCACCTCCCTCCGCCGTGTACGCCTCGGCACCGACCGGCTCGGCGACACTCCGTCGCGAGTAGCCCGGTGGGGTGCCGCTTCGGCTGACCACCACTCCCTCGATCTCACCCGCGCGACCCGAAAACGAGACCTCCAATCCACCGTCCGCGGAACGGAAGGTCTTGTCCGCCACAACTGCCACGGCTACCGAATCCTCGCCGTTGATGCTCACCGCCATCTGCTCGCCTTCGACGACGACCTGGACTTCCAAGCCAGAATCCCAGCCCTCGAACTTGCCCGCAAAGGGCTCGAGATCGGCCGCTGTGTATTGCGGCGGTGCTGGGTCCGGTCGGCTCTTGGCCTGCGCCAGCATCTCCTTGTACTTCTCAGGAATCGTCATCATGGTCATCCGCATCTGCTTCAACTTCGACTCGTAGAAGGGTCCGCTTTCCACGGCCGCGCGAGCCAATTCCTCGTTGTCCTCTTGGACGCCGTAACCAAATGCCATCGCCCGATCGTCGGCCCCGCCTTTGACCAGCAGCACCGCCACGTCCGGATGGCCCTGAAAGACAGCCATTCCCAACGGGTCGGCACCATAGAAGGTCTCGGTGTGGTTGGGATCGGCGCCTTTGGCGAGCAGCAATTCGACAACCGCAGCTTGCCCGGCGCTGGAAGCCATGATCAGAGCCGTCGCACCGTACTTGTCCGTCACATCGACTGGGACTCCAGCCTCGAGAAGGCTGGCAACCCTGTCCACTTCACCGGCACGAGTGGCAGCGAAGAACTCCTCGAGTTGTTCCTCGGCGGCAGCTCCCAATACCGGGGACGTGTTAAGAATCAAGAAGGCACAGATCAGAACGGTGGCACGTTTCATGGGTCCCTCCCATCAGTCAGCAGATTCGCCCCAAGACTATTCGATCTTGGAGCTTGAGCCCACTTCACCAGTTGAAGATCGCAGAGACCAGGGAACCGATGCTTTGCAGGCATTGACCGCTCCTGTCGCGTACTCCCATAGGGCAACCGAGGACAGGCTACAATCGATTCTGTCCTCTTCGACGCTCGCTGCTGACGACAACCCTTGGGGGAAGTCCATGCCGAGATTCATCTGCGTTCTGCTTTTCTTCGCACTAGTGCCCGCGGCCGCACTGAGCCAGGCTGGTATCGCCTTCGAGTTCAGCTTCTCCAATCCCGGAGCTCGCAGCATGGGTTTTGGCGGCGCCTTCGTCGCGTTGGCCGACGACGCCACGGCAGCCTTTGCCAATCCCGCTGGCTTGGTGCAACTCGCCGCTTCCGAAGTCTCGCTGGAGGTTCGCCACTGGAGCTATTCGACGCCTTTCACCCAGAGCGGCAGACTTACTGGCCAGCCTACTGGGGTCGGTCTCGATACCGAGCCCGGAGTTCGACGATCCAGCTTCGACAACGATCTCACCGGCCTCTCGTTTCTGTCCGTTGTCTACCCTAAAGAGAACTGGTCCATCGCGTTCTATCGCCATCTGTTGGCGGATTTCGAAGCCAACTTCGAAACCCAGGGGCTGTTCGCCGAAGGGCCGGGGCCCTTGGACACGTTTCGTCTCACCGATCGACGGGACAGAACCAAGTTCGAGATCGTCACCTACGGCCTCTCAGGGGCATTCAAGATTCTCGAGAACCTGAGTCTCGGTCTAGGTCTCACCTACTTCGACGGACTCCTGGAGGGAGGACAGAATCAGTACCTCTGGGACGAGGATTCACTGGAGGGTTACTTCGGCCCGACTTCCTTCCTGCCCGAGAGGTTTGTCCAAGGATCTGAATTCACCGCCGAAGGTTCGGACCTGAGATTCAACGCCGGACTCTTGTGGCGATTGGCTGATACCTGGAGCCTCGGGAGCTTCTATCGCCAGGGCCCGGATTCGAGTTCGAGTTTTCCCTCTTCGGGGGACCCGCCAGCGACGATCGGACATCCCTCCAGGGGCACGCCATTCCTTCACCAACCCCATCGATTACCCGAACGTCTACGGCGCAGGTCTCGCCTACCGCTCCTCTGGCGGGCGACTGACCTTGAGCTTCGAGTGGGACCGCATCGAGTACTCGAGCATCTTCGACAGCCTGGGTGCGACGACCTCCGGCGAGTTCATCCCAGATGGGGACGAGCTCCACTTCGGCGGGGAGTACGCTTTCCTTCAGATCGACAGCCGCTCTTTGCCCTGCGAGCAGGAATCTGGCGCGACCCCAACCACCAGGTGCGAGAGCTCTTTCGACAACCAGCTCCTCGAGGGGCTTCTCGGGCGTGGGTGGCGGATGAGATCGCACTACGCCGATCGGTGTTGGAGCGGCGTTGAAGAAATTCCAGATTGGACTTGGGCGCCGACTTCTCCGACCGTCAGGACACGATCTCGCTCTCTGGCATCTACAGCTGGTAGGTCGCCGCCTAGCGGCGCGGCCAGACCGCGAGAGCCAACCCCAGCAGAGCCAGGCCACCACCCAGCCACTCCAAAAGATTCATCTGCCAGAGGAACAGAGTCGGAAAGAGCAGAGACAGCACAAGCTTGGAGGCGGTGGTAAGGGGCGGGTTGAAGAAGACCGTGAAGCCCAGGGTCGACGCCGGCAGGTGACGCAGCAGCCAGGTCCAGACCGCGTAGCCGCCGAACAGTGCAGAGTAGCGACAGGTAGAGCACGGCGACCCAACCATCCAGAGGGCAGCTGCGCAGCTCCTCCCTTCCCCTTCCAGGGGAAAGAGCACGAGCAAGGGTAGCGCTACCGATCGAGATCGCCAGGTACGTGAAGACCAGGGGTGACGAGCGGGCCATGACGGGCTTGGCGACGATGGAGTAGATGGACCAACACAGCGGCGCCATGGCGGTGACGGCCAGGACCCTTCCGTAGTCCACCGCCTCTTGCCGGATCCCCTTTGGACAACGCGATCACCACGAGCCCGACCAGAGCCACGAGAAAGGCCGCGACCCGCCTCCGGGTCAGGGCCTCCCCCAGGAACACCGCTGCCAGCAACATGACGAAGAGGGGCAGAAGTGCAGTCGTCAGCGATGCCACCGACGGCGGCACACCGTTCTGCTGGCCGTAGTAGAGAGCCAGGTTGTACCCGGGCGAGCCCAGCAACCCACAGAAGATCAGACGCCACGGGTACTTCCGCAGCATCGCCAGACTCTCCCGCCGGTGAAAGCCGAAGCAGTAGATGAGACACAGCGGCAGAATCGGGACGAAGCGCAGCACCGACAAGCTGACGAAGTCGAGCTCGCCGGCTGCCCTTCGGTGCCCAGTAGATACGAAGCCGCGATGAAGCTGTTGCTCCAGACCAGGAACAGGCCGAAGGCGGCCACCAGATAGGGACCGATCGGTCCGCTCGCGGACTTCGGTTCGACCGGCTTCCATGGCAGCCGATTCTATGGCCAAGACGCGGGAACTTCTTGCCGGTATACTTCGAGCAGCCTCGACTGTCGACGATCCATTTCTCAGGGGGAACATCATGAAATTCAGACTGCCAGCTCTGCTGGTCCTTTGCTACATGACGGCGTTGGCTTGCTCGACGCCTGGCGATCAAGGAGATTCCGACGTGTCACCACAGCCACCCATCGCCGCCAAACAAGCCCAAGAGCTCGAAGCTCACGGCGACGTCCGCGTTGACGAGTACTACTGGCTCCGAGAGCGCGACAACCCGGAGGTCATCTCCTACCTGGAGGCCGAGAACGACTACACCGAGGCCGCGATGGCGCACACGGCAGAGCTCCAGGATCGTCTCTATGAAGAGATTGTCGGGCGCATCAAGCAGGATGACGACTCGGTGCCCTACAAGAAGGACGATTACTTCTACTACTCCCGTTACCGCGAGGGTGACGAGTATCCACTCTTCTGCCGGAAGAAGGGCTCCCTCGAGGCTGTCGAGGAGATCATGATCGACGCCAACAAGGCGGCCGCGGGTCACGAGTTCTTTACCATGTGGGGTGTGGAGGTGAGTCCTGACGCGAAGACGATGGCCTACGCCATCGATACCGTGGGGCGCCGATTCAACACTCTCCGGTTTCGAGATCTCGAGACCGGTGAAGATCTGCCCGATGTGATCGAGAACGTCACCAATAACGGCGAGTGGGCCAACGACAACAAGACGTATCTCTACACCAAACAGGACCCCGAGACTCTGCGCTGGAATCGCGTTTACAGGCACGTTCTGGGCACCGATCCGGCCGCAGGACGAGCTCGTGTTTGAAGAGACCGACGAGGAGTTCAGCGCCTTCGTCTTCAAGAGCCGCTCCGAGAAGTACCTGATGATCGGCTCCAACCAGACGCTGTCGTCCGAGTTCAGGTACCTGGATGCCAATGATCCCACTGCTGAATCTCGGGTCATCCAGCCCCGAGAGGCGGATCATGAGTACTTTGCCGATCACTTTGGAGATCACTTCTTCATCAGAACTAATTGGGATGCCGAGAACTTCCGTCTGGTGAAGACCCCGGATTCGGCTACCAGCAAAGAGAACTGGACCGACGTCATCCCCCATCGCGATGACGTGTTCTTCCAGGGAGCCGAGGCCTTCGCCGATCACCTTGTGGTCGAGGAGCGCAAGAACGGTCTGATGCAGGTCCGGATCATTCCCTGGGACGGCAGCGGGGAGCACTCCCTGGACTTCGGCGAACCCGCCTACGACGCCTGGCTCACGAACAATCCCGAGATCGACACAACCGTCTTGCGCTACGCCTACACGTCGATGACGACGCCGAGGTCCACGTTCGACTACGACATGGTCACGAGGGAGAAGACGCTACTGAAGGAGCACCCGGTCCTCGGCGGATTCGACAAGGCCAACTACACCACCGAGCAGACTCTGGGCCACCGGCCCGAGATGGCATCGAGGTTCCCGTGTCCATCGTCTATCGCACGGATCTATTCAAGAACGACGGCAGCAATCCGGCGCTGCTCTATGCCTACGGATCCTACGGAGCGAGCATGGACGCCTCCTTCAGCTCTCCCCGTCTGAGCCTGCTCGATCGCGGCTTTGTCTTCGCGATCGCCCACATCCGGGGCGGGCAAGAGCTGGGTCGGCATTGGTACGAGGACGGCAAGCTGCTCAAAAAGATGAACACCTTCACCGACTTCATCGACTCCGGCAAGTTCCTGGTCGACCAGAAGTTCACCAACCCCGATCGGCTGTTCGCCATGGGCGGCAGCGCCGGTGGCCTGCTCATGGGCGCGGTCACCAACATGGCTCCCGAGCTGTTCAAGGGCATCGTCAGCCACGTGGCCTGGGTGGATGTGGTCACCACCATGCTCGACGACGACGTGCCGCTGACCACCAGCGAGTACGACGAGTGGGGCGACCCTCGGGAGGAGGAGTACTACAAGTACATGCTGTCGTACTCACCCTACGACAACATCGAGGCCAAGGCCTATCCCAACATCCTGATGACCACCGGACTGGAGGATTCCCAGGTGCAATATTGGGAGCCGGCCAAGTACGTGGCCAAGATGCGGGACCTCAAGACCGACGACAACCTCCTGATTCTCAAGACCAACATGGAGGCCGGTCACGGCGGCGCAACCGGTCGTATGAAACAACACAAGGAGACGGCGCTGGACTACGCCTTCATGTTGGATCTGGCGGGCATTACGGAGTAGGGGCCGTGCCTCTGCTGCCGGCGCGAGGATCGGTCCTACTGGCCGGCTTCCATGCGTTCGACCAGCGCCTTGTAGCGCACGCGGTCACGGAGGCTGTCCAGGTCGCTGTCCTGGGCCATCCATTCCGGATCGGCTAGCCCCGCTTCATAGGATTTCTCCAGGGCTTGAATCGCCAATTCCGCCTCGCCCGCTATCGAGTAGAAACACGCGATGTTGTAGAGCACCAGCGCGTCATCGGTCTCGGCTTTCAAGACGCGCTCAGCCCACTCCAGACTTCGCGCGCGCTCACCCAGGTTGGCAAGAGCGTTGGCACCGTAGAGCAATACCTGAACATCATCCGGGTCGAGCTCCAGGAGTCTTTCGGCCAACGCGAGACGCCGTTCGCTGGTGGATCTCACCGATTTCGGTCGGCCCAGGCTTCGGTACACCTGCGGTAGCAGCTGCAAGGCCCGGATGTCGTCCGGCGCTGATTGACTCGCCTTCTCGAACATCTCCGCCGCGGCCTCGAGATCGCCCTGCGTGAAAGCCACCGTACCGTAGTAGTAGTAGGCCTCGAAGAGGGTCGGACCCAGCTCTATGGCGGTCTCGAACTCAGCCACCGCTTCGTCGTACTGTCTCAGCTGTCCCAGTGCGTAACCTCGGGCGGCATGAGCTTCGGCCGAATCGGGTCCCAGTTCCACCGCCTTCCGGCTGTACTCGTCCGCTTTCCGCAGATTCTCGTCCGTGCTCTCGTAGTTGCGCCAGAACTCCGTGTACGTGTCCGCCAACCCGGCATAGGCAGGAGCATAGGAGGGATCGATTTCGATGGACTTGGAGAACATCTCGCGCGCTGATTCGAAGTCTTCCTTGGTGCGCCGGCGGAAATAGCCTCTTCCCCGCAGATAGAAATCGTAGGCCTTGATATCGGTGGTCCGGTCCGACTGGAGCGCCTGCTCCTCACCCGGACTCAAGGTGAGCTGCAGTGCACCGACGATGTTGCTGGCGATCTCGTCCTGAATGACAAACACATCCTCGAGCTCGCGGTCGTAGGTTTCGGACCAGAGCTCGAAGCCGTCCGCCACCTCGATCAGCTGAGCGCTGATACGAAGTTGATTCCCCGACTTGCGCACACTGCCTTCGAGCACGTTGCCGACACCGAGGCGTTCGCCAATCTCCTGCACCGTCAGCTTGGATCCCTTGAGAGCGAACACCGAGGTTCGTGCCGGGATCTGCAGACCTTCGACCTTTCCCAGCGCTTGGATCAGCTCTTCGGTCAGACCATCGGTGAAGTACTCGTTTTGCGGATCGGCGCTGAGATTGACAAAAGGCAGCACCGCCACCGAGGGCTTGTAGCTCGGGCCGGCCACCGCGGGAGAAGCTTCCGGAGTCGGGGTGCTCACGATTGCCGATTCCTTACCGGAACCCCTGCCCATCCACCAAGCGACACCCAGAATGACGACAGCGGCCGCCGCCACACCAGCCCAGAGCCCGAGTCTGGACTTCTTCGGCGGCTCCTGCGACACCGCCGGCGTTTGCATGCCACCGCTTCCCGTCTGCACGACTCCCGAGTCCACCTCGCGTCGCAAACCGCGGAGCTCGTTGCGCACGTCGAGAGCCGACTGGTATCGGTCACGCGGATCCTTCTCGAGACAGTGCTGCACCACTCTCGCCAGATGCCGAGGCAGGGTCTCGTTCACATCCGTTATCGCTTGCGGCTGGTCTCGCAGAATGCTTGTAACCAGCGCCGCCGAGGTGTCCCCCTGGAAGGGCCGGTGGCCGGTCGCCATTTCATAGAGCACGACGCCCATGGCGAAGAGATCGGTTCGTTGATCGACCGGTCGGCCATCGAGCTGCTCCGGCGACATATAGGGCGCCGTTCCCATGAGCATGCCTTCGCCCGTCAGAGCAGTGCGAGTTGCCATCTCGGCCAGCTCACCATCTTCGCCAGCGGGTGCTGCCGCTAGTTTCGCCAGACCAAAGTCCAGCACTTTGACGCGACCGTCGCGGCTCACCATCACATTCGCCGGTTTCAGATCGCGATGGACGATGCCCTTCTCGTGAGCCACGGCCAAAGCATCCGCCATGGGAATGGCGATGTCGAAAAGTTGGGCTAGCGGCAGCCCATCCTTGGGAATCAGCTTGTCCACGCTCTCGCCATCCACCAGCTCCATGGTGAGAAAGTGTCTGCCCTCGCTCTCCTCGATGTTGTGGATGGTCACAATGTTGGGGTGGTTCAGAGCGGCGACCGATTTGGCCTCACGCTGAAAGCGTTCAAGTCTTTCCGGATCGTCCGCCATATCGGCGGGCAACAGCTTGAGGGCAACTTCGCGATCGAGCTCGGTGTCCAGAGCGCGGTACACCTCACCCATGCCGCCCTCGCCAAGTTTGCCCGTAATCTTGAAGCGGGAAAGTGTTGTTCCGATCATCGTGTGCGCAGGATTGTAGCGCATACAAAACCGATGAGCCGCAGGGACGCTTGCCGTGGCGGCGCCAACGGGCGGGGACAAGCCCCGCCCCTACATCCCGTCGTCGTCAACGGGTTCGGACACCAACCGGCTCGGCCGGCATGTTCTCGGCTTTCCAGGTCATGGCCATGTGGATCCGCGCCCGACCACTGGGGTGATCGAAGAAGATCCACTCTTCTATCGGGCCCGGATCCATCTTTCGATATTCGCTCAATTTCAACGCCACTTCGGCAGCGCCGTCGGGCTCGCGAGCGGCGTGCAAAGCGAACAGATCTGCCTCCGCCTCATTGACCCGGATGGTGGTGTTCACAAACGGTGTCATGACGAAGAAATAGGTCGCGAACAGAGCGGTCAGCAAGGGCAGGCCGGCGAGGTCGCCGATTCCCCGCACCGACCAACTCTGGCCCCACTTGGCGACGACGCGATCAAAGGCCCACCGAACAAAGCCGAAACCCCCCACCAGGATGAGCCCGAACACGATCAGGAGCTCGTAGATGTGATTCAGCACATAGTGGCCGATCTCGTGAGCCATGACCTCTTTGATCTCTGCTAGCGAGCAGCGGTTCAGCAGATTGTCGTTGAGCCGGATCGCCATGGTCCCGAGAAACCCACTGACGTTGGCGCTGACCCGGTTGGACTGCCGCGAGGCATCGAACTGGAAGACGTTGTCGACCTCGATGCCGTTCTCTCTCGCCATGGCCAGGATGGGCTCCTTGATCGCCGGATCCTCTAGCGGCTCATAGGTATTGAATAGCGGGTCGATGAACACTGGCGCGATCAGAATCAAGAAAGCCAGAAACCCCAAACCCACCACCGAGCCCCAGAGCCACCAGGTCTTCGGCGCCCGTCGAAATACCCCGTAGAGAGGGATGAAAAGCAGCGGCAGAAGAACGACACTGAGACCAAGATCCACAGAGAAATCTCGCATCCACTCCGGGAAGGTCTGGGTCGCCAGATCGTATTGGTGCTCGCGGAAGAACTGCTGATAGACGCTCAAGGGGAAGAAGAGAATCGTCGTGATGATCAGGTAGAAAGCCGTGTAGATGGCCGTCTGCAGCGGGCGACGTCGAGTCCATTGCTCGGCCCGATCACGGAGGCGCCCAGACAAACCGGTCCCGAGAAGCAGCCACGCCACTCCGAGGGTGTAGAGAAAGCCCCACAGCTGCAGCCAATAGCCTCCTTCGAAATAGGCGTCCGAACGGGCCCTTTCCTCAGGTGACATCCGCGACAAGTACTCCTGCGTCGCCGCCTCTACATCAAAACCCTCACCGGACCCTGACTGGGCGACAACAGGTCCCGCAGTCGCCAGCAAGGTCAAACCAAGTATCAGACACCAGGTCGTGATCTTTCCCATCGGATTCTCCTCCTACTGGCGCGTTACTACGTTCGAGGGGGAGAAGATGTTCCACGAATCGTTATCCTGGCACACCCTTTGCTTTTCTCGTTTCCTGTGGAATGACCCTCAACCAAGGAGGAGGACCGACCATGAAACGCCTGATCATCGTCACCATCATCCTGGCTTTCTTTATGGGCGGAATTCCCGCGACTGCGGGATTTCTGGCCGAGCAAGTGGACGACAGTGTCTTCTTCGTCTCGTACCAGCGAGGGCAGCTACTCCGGGGCAATGTGATCTGGGACCGGGAGAAGAAGGTCCAGAAGAGACTGGTCAGGAAGTCTCATGTCTTCTGTCTCGATCAAGGATACGGGTATCTCAAGTTCCCGACCCTTGGAGAGATCGCCAAAGACGACTACCTGCGGACGATCTGGGAGCTCGGCGCCGGCGATGCCAGCCAGAACACGAGCCAGGTGGAGGCGACCCAGTTCTCGCTGAACCACGTCCACAAGACGCGCAAGTTGTTGTTGCTGGCGGAGGCACCCAGCGAGGGATTCGATCTCTGCATGGAACCAGAATAGGACTTCCAGGCGAAAGGTCGTTCAGGGTGCTTCAATCGGAACGTCGCTCCCAGCTCGCACTGCTCGGACAGGGTCGCTAGAATGGATGAACCATGTCTGAGGAAGCGGCCAATCCAGAGGTTCCCGATCTCGAGCAACTCGAGAAGGAGGTGGAGCTCACCGCCTATCAGGCTTCGGGGCCCGGGGGACAGCATCGCAATCGGACTTTCTCGGCGATCCGGGCGAAGCATCTACCGACTGGCATCGTGGTTACCGCTGCCGATTCTCGATCCCAGTTGCGCAACCGCAAAATCGCTCTGGAGCGACTGCGTGAACGCCTGATCGAGTACTTTCACGAGGATCCTCCAAGAGTTCGGACGGCAAAGACCAAGGCCGTCCGCGAACGTGAGAAGCGCCGACGACAGCGCGAGGCAGAGAAGAAGAAGCTGCGCCAGAAGCCGGAGGAGTAGGATCGCCGTGCAGTGCCCGTGCCGGTGAAGATCAGTCCGGATAGAGCGCTGCGATCTCCGCTTGGTGCTTTTCGGTCACCACCTTGCGCTTGACCTTCAGAGTCGGCGTCAGCTCGCCACCCTCGATCGTGAAGTCCCGCGGCAGAATGCTGGAACCTCTTGATGCTCTCGTAGGACGCCAATTGCTTGTTGCGCTCCGCCACCTCGGCTTCGATCAGCTCACGGACCCTGGGATCAGCCGCCAGCGCTTCGAGGTCCTCTGTCTCCATGCCCTTCTCGACGGCCCAGTGGGAGATGGCATCCGGATCGAGTGTCACCAGCGCCGAGATGTACTTCCTGCGGTCGCCGATGGCCACCACCTGGCCGATGTACTGCGAGGTGCGCATGATCTGCTCGATTCGTTGCGGTGCCACATTCTTGCCACCTGCGGTGACGATCAGATCCTTCTTGCGATCAGTGATTCTCAAGAATCCCTCATCATCGATCTCGCCGATATCGCCGGTGAGAAGCCAGCCGTCGTCGTCGATCGTCTCGGCGGTCGCCTCTTCGTTCTTGAAGTAACCCTTCATGACGTTGCCACCCCGGATCAGGACCTCGCCGTCGTCGGCGATGCGAGCCTCGACGCCGGGGCCTGGCTGTCCGACGGTGCCAAACTTGTTGTGGTCACGCCGGTTGACGTGCGAAAAGGATGTGTTCTCGGTCATGCCGATACCTTCGAGGATATTCACCCCGCAGGCGTGGAAGAACTCACCGATGGCCTGGTTGAGCGGCGCGGCTCCCGAAATGGCCCATTCCAGCTGACCGCCCAGGGCGTCGCCGATCTTGTGCAGCACCAACTTGTGAGCGAGTTTGTGTTGCATGGCGAGGACACCGGTAACCGGCTGATGGCTCAGCTGGCGCGCGCTGACCTTGCGTCCCACACCCACTGCCCAGTTGAAGAGGACCTTCTTGATCCCGCCGGCCTCTTCCGCCCCCACGAGAATCTTCTCGTAGGCCTTCTCATAGAGCCGCGGCACGCTGGCCATGAACTGCGGTCGAATCTCCTTGAGGTTCTGGGGCACGGTGGTGAAGTCCTCGGCAAAGGCCATGGGTGCTGGATAGCGCAAGCACGTGTAGGCGATCAGTCGGGCGAAAACGTGGGCTAGCGGTAAGAACATCAACGTCTTGTAGTGGGGCATCAGGTCCAGACAATCGATCACCGACTGACTGGTAAAGAGCAGATTGCCGTTGGTGATCATGGCGCCCTTGGGTACACCGGTCGTCCCCGACGTGTAGACGATGGATGCCATATCGTCCGGGCCTATTTCATCGCCTCGCTGGGCGGCCTGCTCATCAGAGATGTCCGCGCCCTTGTCGAGGAAGTCCTCCCAGCCGAGCACCTTGTTGGCCGGGTCGGAGTTGCCATCGAAGATGACGATCTGGCGAAGCTTGGCAAGGTCCGCGCGAACCTCCAGGATCTTGTCCAGCTGATCCTGATCCTCGAGGAAGATCAACTCGGCATCGCTGTGATTGACGATGTAGGCACAATCCGAGGCCAGGCTCGAGTGATAGATACCGACCGTCACCGCGCCGCAACCGACGATTCCATAGTCGCAGAGTGACCATTCGAGGCGCGTGCCACTCAAGATGCAAACCCTGTCCCCTTTGGCAATACCCATCGCGATGAGGGCTTTCGAAACCCGGGTCACCGATTCCCGGGCCTCTGTCCAGGTGACATCGAACCAGTTGCCGCCCTTCTTGTATTGAAAGGCCAACTTGGAACCGTTGACGGTCGTTACTTCCTGGAAAAGCTGGTAGATGGACTGGTGGTCCATGATTCCTCCTCCCCCCTTTGTTAGAAACCGGGGCCACTCAATGGTTCAGGCCGCCTCGCGGCAATCGGTACCCATACCGATAGCAACAAGCGGCAAAACTGGCAACACCCAAACGGGTAGCCATGAGTTTACTCCCTCCAGAGCCAGATCGCCGACTCATCAGGCCATTCTTCTTTCTGCTATCCTTCGGCCCGCCAATCATGACACTTGAAAACGGGTCGAAACTGGGTCCTTACGAGATCCTCGGCACTCTGGGTGCCGGCGGGATGGGTGAGGTCTACGAGGCGCAGGACACTCGCCTCGATCGAACAGTCGCTATCAAGGTCCTGCCGGCACACCTTTCGGAATCAGAGGAGATCAAGCAGCGCTTCGATCGCGAAGCCAAGGTCATCTCTTCCCTATCGCACCCCAACATCTGCACTTTGTTCGACGTCGGCCACGATGATGGCGTCGACTATCTGGTCATGGAGCACCTGGAAGGTGAGTCTCTCCAGGAGCGCCTCGAGCAGGGCCCCTTGCCCATGGATCAAGTGCTTTCCATGGGAATCCAGATCGCCGACGCCCTGGACCAGGCCCACAAGAACGGTGTCGTCCACCGAGATCTCAAACCCGGCAACATCATGCTGACCGGCGGCACGATCAAGCTCCTAGACTTCGGTCTAGCCAAGTATCAGATGCCTGAGAGCGAGGTGTCGAGCGCCAGTTTCTCGCGCCTGCTGACTGAAACCCCGGCGAGCGCACCCCTGACCGTCGAAGGCACCATTCTGGGCACTTTCCAGTACATGTCGCCCGAGCAGATCGAGGGCAAGGAGGCCGACGCGCGCAGCGACCTCTTCGCGTTGGGTGCGGTGCTCTTCGAGATGGCCACCGGCAAAAAGGCCTTCGCCGGCAAGACTCAAGCGAGTCTCATCGGCTCGATCATGCACTCGGCTCCAGAGGATGTGTCGCAAGTGGTGCCGCTGGCTCCACCTGCCTTCGACCGGGTCATTCAGACATGTCTCGCGAAAGAGCCCGATGAACGGTGGTCCAACGCTCACGATTTGAAGCTGCAGCTCCAGTGGCTCGCCGAAGGCGGCTCACAGGTCGGTATCCCGGCGCCGGTGTCCGCACGGCGCAAGAACCGCGAACGATTGGCATGGGCAGTGGCAGCTCTGGCGATCGTCACCGCCGCTGCCTTTGCTGTGCTGTGGACCCAGCGAGCACCAGAGTCGCCACAGGTCGTGCGGTTCGAGGTGGGTTATCCCGAAGGGCTGCCGATCATCGACTCGCCCAAACTGTCGCCCGATGGTCGCTACCTGGCTTTCAACGCCACCGACGAGCAGGGTACGAGCCAGATCTGGATTCGCCCGCATGAACGGCTCGCAGCTCAGCCTCTACCGGGCACCGAGGGGACGACCCGACCGTTCTGGTCACCGGACAGCCAGCACCTGGGCTTCTTCGCCGGCGGCAAGCTCAAGAAGATCGCGGTCGGTGGCGGACCGGCTCAGACGATCTGCGACGCCCCGACCGGAGCCGACGGCACCTGGGGCGAAGGTGGAGTCATCCTCTACGACGGCACGGGTACTGATCCGATTCGTCGCGTCTCTGCTGGAGGCGGAATCCCCACTGCGGAAATCGAGCCCCACGAGGAACAGGGTGACCTGCAAGTGGGTTGGCCCCAGTTCCTGCCGGGAGGCGACAAGTTCCTCTGGGTCAGCTTCGAGGGCGCTGAGCCGGCCGTGAAGCTCTCGATCACTGGGTGGCGGCGAGGCCATTACGGTGCTTGCCAGGCCAGTCCCGGGTCGAATACGCCCCGCCGGGATATCTGCTCTACGTTCGCGAGAACACCCTGGTGGCGCAGCCCTTCGACGCCGAGGCTGGCGAGATCAGCGGGAGAGCCGGTGCCGCTGGCCGAGGATCTGGGGATCGACTCGGTCGGGTTGGCCCACTTCTCCGCCTCGCACAATGGTGTTCTCGCCTATCGCGGTGGCGAGGCCGGTGGAGGCCAGCTCAGGTGGGCCGATCTCGAGGGCGAGATTCTGGGGATGGAGGGCGATCCGGGAGAGCCTCATGGTATCGAGCCTGTCTCGCGACGGTCGCTGGCTGGCCATGGCAACGCGGGCAGGCTCGATGGAGTCCGACGACATCTGGATCCGCGATCTGGTCCGCGGCGTCACCTCCCGATTCACCTTCACAGACGAAGACGAGAGCAATCCCAAATGGGATCCCGACGGTAGCCGGATCGCCTACTCATCCACCACACGAGGGCATCGACAACATGTTCGTCAAGACGATCGGCGGAACCGGAGAGCCGGAGCTGCTCATGGCCAGCGAACACGCTCTGTACGCCTGCTGATTGGTCGTCCGACGGTCGCTATCTGCTGTACTACAACAGAGATCCGGAGAACGGCTGGGACCTCTGGTATCTCGACATGGACTCGCCGCAGAGTGAAGGCACGCCGTTCCTCAAGTCCCAATTCGCCGAGGTCAGGGCACGCTTCTCGCCGAACGGGCGTTGGGTGGCCTATCAGTCCAACGAGTCGGGCGGGCAGAGATCTATGTGCAGCCCTTTCCAGGACCAGGTGGAAAGTGGCAGATCTCGACAGAAGGCGGCACTGAGCCGCAGTGGCACCCCGATGGCTCGGCGCTCTACTACGTGGCTCCAGACACCAACATGATGCGGGTGGATGTGGAGACCGGAGAGAACTTCGAAGCGGGCATCCCCGAGCCCATCTTCCAGGTCAACCTCCGCCCCATCACCCAGGACAGCCGCTATTGGCTCGCACCCGACGGCGAGCGGTTTCTCATGCTCGGCTCTCTGCAGGGCGAATCCACACCGCCCACCACGGTCGTTCTCAACTGGGCTGCCGAACAGGGTCAGTAACCCGACGAGCCTGAGACAGGCGACCGGCTCGAGACCTGAAGGAGCCTCCCGTTCGCTGGCGCCTCAGACCGACGGCTACAAGACGACCGACTCCTGATTGCGCAGCCGGGGTCGGACCCGGACTCCGGAACTGGGTCGCAAGGTGATACCCGGCACAGGCACGATGGTCTGACCCGGGACCAGTTCGAACCGGAATCTCTGGTACAGGACAGCCAGGACCAAGAGGCACTCCAGCCGAGCCAGAGGCTCGCCGATACATTGCCGCGGTGCCCGATCCTGCAGGCGGTAAGCATCTTCGCAGTGCACGACCTCGACATGATGTCGCCGTCGCACCAACCCCCGCGCCAACTACCGCACGAAGATCGCATCCCCACCGAAGTGGTAGGGAGGATAGAAGGTCGTGACTGTAGAGGCCGGCCTCTGTGCCGGCCTTTCGTTCCCTCAGTTCTGCGACGTTCAGTATCGCTGCGATGTTCAGCCGTGGCTGTAGTGGCCGGCCTCTGTGCCGCCTGCCGCAATTTCAATGCGAGATTCTTGGCTCGAATTTCGTCCTTCAGGAACATGAAACGTCGACATGGCCTTCTAACCATCCGCCGCAAACATCGCTTATCGCCGAATTCCTATCCGACAGGATTGCCGGTCCACGTCACCATCTGTGCCCACCAGGCGAGGCCGGTCTTTCGAGACGTGCGCTTGGCTGCGCCCATCTTCTCGATCGTCGCGGATCACTCGCAGACCGTTGCTTGCTGTCTCATGCCCGATCATCTTCACTGGTTGATCGCCGATGCAGAGTCGATGGGAGACCTGGTGCGTAGCTTCAAGTCGTATACGACCTACGCTGCCCGAACTCTCGGTCACGGGGAAAAACTCTGGCAGAGATCATACTGGGATCATGTCTTGAGACGGGAAGAGGATGTAGGGGAAATCGCCGAATACATCATTCACAATCCGGTTCGGGGAGGCATCGTCTCTGAAGCTGGCGAGTATCCCTATCAAATTGTCAAGCTCTGATTCACGACAGCCGCGATATGAAGAGTCATGCCGGCACAGAGGCCCACCACCCGAGGCCGGCACAGAGGCAACGAGATCTGGCACTTCAGACCCCGGGACTGGTGACGGAAGCGGAGCGCATGGGACGTGAGCCAGGCGAGACCCCCTGAAGCCGGGCACGGAACTTCAGATGCCTCCGACGGGACAGCTCCACCAGGGGTGACCACACGCGGTGGGTGAGATTGTGGCGGATCAAGAAAGCCCACAGACGATTACTGCGTTTGTAGAGATAGCTGCCAGCCAGATAGGAAGGGATCGCCCGTAGGTCCGTCGGCCGTCGTCGCCAGATCGAACGGTGCGAGAAGAGCCTCCGGTAGCAGCTCCTCGTAGCCCTTCTCCAGCTCTTCGACACTCATCCGGCGGGGCCGGAAGACCACGTGCGAGGTGTCGTAGAGATTCCAATCGCGATGCAGAATCCGACCCTCGGACTCGAGTTGGCGAAAGAGCGGTGTTCCGGGGTACGGCGTCAGAATGTGAAACGTGGCGCACTCGAGCCGAGTCTCCTCGATCCACTTCTGCGTGATCTCGAAGATCTCGGGGCCATCGTGATCGAATCCCAGCACGAAGCTGCCGTTCACCTGGATCCCGTTATCGTGAAAAATGCGCACCCGCCGAGCGTAGTCGTCCGGCATGGGGGTCCGCTTGCGAGCCGCCACCAGGTTGCGATCAACCAGGGACTCGAAACCGACAAAGACTCCGGTGCATCCCGACAGGGCCATTCTGTGAACCAGGTCGGCATCGTTGGTGACATCGATGGTGACGGCAGCGCTCCAGATGATCTCCAAGGGCTCCAACGCGTCGCACAGAAGACGGAGATACTCGGGACGTGACCCCAGGTTGTTGTCTAGGAAGACCGCATAGGGCTCGCCGGTTGCACGGATCTCGTCGGCGACGTCCTCTGCATCCTTCATCTGATACGGCATCTTCAACCCATCGGTGGACAGATAGCAGAAGCCGCACCGGTTGTGACAACCCCGGGTAGCGATCACGCTGGCCGTGGTCAGGAAGGAGTCGCCGGGGACCAGCTCACGCTGCGGCGCGGGAGTCTCACGGTACGGGCTCCGGTAGTCCGCGCGATAGACGGGCTGCAGGCACCCCCTCTCGACATCGGCGAGAATCCGCGGCCACAGGACCGTACCGTCGCCGACGGCCATGGCGTCGGCATGGGGCGCCACTTCGTCCGGGCACGACTCCGTGTGGAGCCCTCCGAGAACGACCTTGGCTCCGCGACGTCGATAGTGGTCCGCCAACTCGTAGGCCCGCTCGGCAAACGTCAGATGAACCGTGATGCCCACGACTTCAGGAGTGGGATGGCCAGGAGGCGGCCCCTGAAGGAGGTTCTCGTCCCAAAGCTCGACTTCCCAGTTCGGAGGAGTCGATGCCGCCACACTGGTCAACGCCAGACTCGGTGTCAGCACGTGTTTGCCAAAGCTGCCGAAGGGATCCTTGGGATAAAACGGATTGATCAAGTAGAGCCCGACGGGGTTCGATCCCAGTCGATGAAAAGCGCTCCAATCGGGGCGCTCGACACATTGCAGAGGGTAGGTATTTGTTCATGGTGCCTGATACTTTATGATACAAAGTAGTTTGTCAAGCAGACATAGCGACAAGGCAATGGAGCCTCCGCTCATCCATGTCCGCAATGATGAGAAGGCCGGCCACTACAGACTGGCCATCGGTACTCGCAGCACGACGAGAAGGCCGGCACGGAGGCCGAGACCGACATACAGGTGGGCAGCGATCAATCGGGGACTCCGCGGCCAGGAGTCCAGGGGACTCCGGCGGCGTCGAGCTTCTCTTCGAAGGCCGGCAGGTCCACCTCCACCAGCTGTGCCAGATCCGTCTTGACCTCTGCCAACTCCTCCTGGGCGATGGCCAAGGTCTGCTGATGGTTCGGGGTCGGCCCGTGGGTCGACAACATGTTGCCCATGGCTGCCGAGCTCAGCCGCCGGCCGATCGAGTGGGGTACGGGCTCCCCGAGCTCGTCCTGCTGCTCGTTGCCGTAGACCATGCTCGTCGCAGATCCACGCAGACGACGCTCCAGCAGGCCCGCGCCTCGTCATCGAGGGAGTGTCCGAGAGGGCGGTCTGCACAAGAGCCTTCTTGATGAGCTGTCAACTGCTCGCCAGTCGTGTCGAGAATGTTGCCGCACCGCATCCACCTGGCGATTGACCTCGGCGATCTCACGGCTGAAGGCGACCATCTCCGCCGGCGAGGAACCGGGCAGGGTGCCCTCGAACATCCGCTTGACTTCGAAGCTCTGCGGCTCGCCGAGAGGAGTCACTTCCCCATCGATTCGCTTGGCCATGGCCACGGTGAATCTGACCGGGCTCGACCAGAGGACCGCCACCGCCACGCCCGAAGTCCTCGCTCCTCCTCCAAGGAGGTCACGGCGTCGGTCTCGGGAAAGCGCAGATCCCAGGCCACACGGTGGAAACCCTTGCCGGCTGGAGCGGTCAGACGTCGCACCACGTTGCCCGACAGCGTCGCTGATGGTGAAGAGAATGGCCGGCGCCTCTTCGCTGCGCCTCTTCCTGAATGACATCCCAGCCGGGATTGGGGGTATCTCCACCCTCTTCGGCCAGCTTCTTCTCGGCCTCCTGCCGCTCGGCCTTCTTCGTCTTGTAGCCCATCCTTCAGGTAGTAGGTGAAGACCGCGCCAAAGGGAGGGTTGGGAGCGACATAGAAATCCGCCCCCTGGGTCGCCTTGGTACCGCGGCCCAGGGGCCGCTTCTCGATGTACCACCAGGCATCGCGTACCGGAAACAGCGTGGCCTCCTCGTTCAGCATCTCCTCGGAGACCTGACGCAGCGGCGTGTAGTCGTCGAAGATGAAGAAGCTGCGCCCGAACGAGGCGCCCACCAGATCGTTCTCGCGCTTCTGGATCGCCAGATCCCGGAACGGGATGTTGGGCACGCCGCCGGTGAGCTTGACCCACTTCTGGCCGCCATCGACGGTGAAGAAGATGCCGAACTCGGTACCGACGAACAACAGTTCGGGTCGCTCGTGGTCCTGCACGATGCGCCAGACCAGATGCCGATCCGGCAGATCGCCGGCGATCGAGGTCCAGGTCTGTCCACGGTCGGTGCTCTTGACCAGATAGGGCTTGAAATCGCCGGTCTTGTCGTTGGAAAAGGCGGCGTAGACCGTGTCGGCATCGAAGAGATCGGCCTTGACGTCGTTGACGAAGGACTCGGCCGGCACCGAGGCGAAGCCGTCGATCCGTCGCCAGTTGGCGCCGTTGTCGTCGGTCACCTGGATCAGACCATCGTCGGTGCCCGCGTAGAGCAGTCCCTCCTGCACCGGCGACTCCGACAGCGACGTCACGTTGGCGTACATGGACATGGCCCAGAGATCCCAGATGGCGTCCACCGACTGCACCCGGTCCATCATGGGCATGGTCAGCCGATCGCGACCGCGGGAGAGGTCGCCGCTGATGGCCGTCCAGCTGTCACCCCGGTCGTCACTGCGCCAGACCCGCTGGCTGGCGAAGTAGAGTCGCGCCGGATCGTGGGGGCTGATCAGGATCGGACTGTCCCAGTTGAAGCGCTCGGCCGGCGCACCCTTCTCGGGCTGTGGCTGGATGTAGACCGCCTCGCCGGTCTTGCGGTCGTAGCGCGCCAGATAGCCCTGCTGCGATTCCGAGTAGACGATGTCCGGATTCGAGTAGTCCACCGCCGGTTGATGACCGTCGCCACCGAGGGTGATGAACCAGTCGCTGTTGCGAATCCCGTTGACATTCAGGGTGCGCGAGGGCCCGCCCTGGGTGTTGTTGTCCTGGGTGCCGCCGTAGAGGTTGTAGAAGGGCTCGTCGTAGTCCACCGCCACCTTGTAGAACTGCGTGATGGGCAGGTTGGTGATGAACTTCCAGGTCTTGCCCAGATCCCAGGATTCGTACAGACCGCCATCGGAACCCACCAGGAGATAGTTCGGATCGTTCGGGTATGAAGGAGATGGCGTGGTTGTCGCCGTGCTTGTCCTGCTCGCCGACCATGGTGAAGGTCTTGCCGCCGTCCTCGCTCCAATGGAGCCGGACATCCATCTGATAGATCCGGTCGAAGGCATGGGGACTGGCGTAGATCTCCTGGTAGTAGTGCGGTCCGGTGCCCCCGGAGAGGTAGTCGCTGCGCTTCTCCCAGCTGGCGCCGCCATCCGCTGAGCGATAGAAGCCTCCCTTGCGCCAGGCCAGCTCGATCGTGGCGTAGACCACGTCGGGGTTCTGGGGCGAGATCGCCAGACCGATGCGACCCATATCCTCCTCGGGCAGCCCGGTCTCCAGCTTGGTCCAGGTGGCACCACCATCGGTGGTCTTGTGGATCGCAGTCTCGGGGCCACCGTCGATCAGGGCCGCGACGGTGCGAAATCGCTGATGGGTCGCGGCATAGAGGACATCCGGGTTGCGCGGATCCATGACCATTTCGTTGACACCCGGTGTAGGGCCCGCCGGAAAGCATGTTCTCCCAGGTCTCACCGCCATCGGTGGTCTTGTAGAGACCCCGCTCACCGCCCTTCGACCACAGGGGACCCTGAGCGGCGACCCAGACCACGTTCGAGTCTCGCGGATCGACGAGAATCCTGCCGATGTGCTCGGATTCCTTCAAACCCATGTTCTTCCAGGTCTGCCCGCCATCGACGCTCTTGTACACGCCATCGCCGTATCCCACATGCCGGCCGCCGACGTTCTCGCCGGTACCCACCCAGACAACGTCGGGGTTGCTCGGGTCGAGGGTCACATCACCGAGGGAATAGGACCCCTGATCGTCGAAGATGGTCTCCCATGTCGTTCCCGCATTGGTCGTCTTCCAGAGATTGCCGCTACCCACAGCGACGTACCAGACCGACGCATCCTCAGGATGGACAGCGATATCGGCGATGCGGCCCGACATCAGAGCCGGCCCTATATTGCGAATTTCCAGGCCGGCAAACGTCTCGGCTTTGAGCAGCGAACCGTCTTCTTCCGGCTCGCTGACAGCCTTTTTGGCACTGCTGGCAGAAGTGACGAGACAAATCGACAGAACGACGAAACAAGACATCCAGCGCTTGATTTTCATGAATCCCCCCGGCAGAAAATGACGGCATCGAGACGACGCCGGATCGAACCCTAGCACAACCTGGTGGCCGAGATTCCGCGTTTTGCGGTAACTTGTAGGGCATGAGTCTGAGATCGATGGCAGCCCTGCTGCTGGTAACGGTGATTGTCGGGTCACCACCGGTCACCGCCCAGGGTTTGATGCGTTTCTCGGTGACTCAGGTGCGACAGCTGGATGTCGGAGCCCCGGTCGTCAGGGCGTATCTCGACTTGACAGATACCGCGGGTCGGCCCCTTGAAGCTCTGCCCGAGTCCAGCCTCACCGCCACTCTCGGAGAGTGGCCCGCAGAGCCCGTCAACGTGGTGCCTTTCTCTGCAGTCCAACAAGGGATTGCCTACGTGTTTCTCGTCGATATCTCCAAGTCGCTGAGCTCGGATCTCTTCCAGCAGATGGTGGGCGGCATCGAGACCTGGGTCGCCGGCATGAGCGAGCTGGATCGGGCGGCGATCATCGCCTTCGGCGATTCCAGCCGGCTGATCGTCGACTTCACCGACTCCAGGGCAGAGCTGCTCACCGGTCTGGAGTCTCTAGGTCCGACGGACAACGAGACCCTGCTCCACCAGGCTCTGGCCGATGCCCTCGATCTCAATCGGCGATTGGATGTGGATTTGCCAGGCCGGCGGGCCGTGGTGATCTTCAGCGATGGCAAGGACGAAGGCAGCGCCTTCGTAGGCGGAGGACATCCTGGCCAGGCTTCGAGACGACGGGTCACCCGTCTACGCCATCGGTTACAGCCGTCTGCGCGACCCCGCCGAGCGACAGACCTATCTCAACCTCCTTCAGCGATTCGCTTCCAACTCCGGCGGCGCTTTCTTCGCCACCGAGGAGACGCGCTTCGCCGAGGCCTACGAGTCCATCCGACAGACCATCCGTCAGGTCTGGATCACCGACTTTCTCTGCGCCGAGTGTCGGGCGGATGGCGGTCTCCACCGCTTGCAGGTACAGGTCACCCTCGACGAGCATGTGCTATCCAGTGGTGGTTCGGTACGTCTCCTACCCCTGGTGAAGAGCGCAGTGACGGCGCCAACCGAGTCCGCGCCCAGAGAGGCCTCTCCTGTCACGGTCGAGCCGGCGGCTCCCAGCGAGCCGAGGCGCGGCCTGCCCTCCGAGCTGGGACCGTGGTTGGTCGGGTTGGCTGTGTTGGCCGCAGTCCTCGTCCTCTGGGGAGTCCTCGCCGCACGCAAGCGCCGTCGGCGTCAGGAATTCCAGCCTGCAGCCCACACTCCGCCGCCATCTCCACCCATCGACCCCCTCAGCGAACCGTCGTGTCCTCGATCCGCCCTTTCCGGTGCCCCTACCCGGACAGCGGCCCTTCAGGCCACCAAAGAAGTTCGCCCCTCTGGCGCCGTCCAGCTCACCTCCTGCAGCGCCGCCGAAGCAGGTGCGACTGATCGTGGTTCGGGGTAGCCGCAAGGGTCGCCAGTACAGTTTCGTGGTCCGGGAACGAGCGGTGGTGGGCAAGCGATCCTCCAATGACTGCGTGCTTGCCGAAGAGAACGGCATCGACGCGGTCCAGTTCGAGCTCTTTCATGAACACGGCGAGCTGTATATCGAGAACCTGTCGGACCGATTGCCGACACTGATCGCCGGTCACTCGCTGACAGGCAGGGTCCGTCTCGACAACGACACCCTGCTGGGCACTGGCGAGACGGTGCTGCGACTCGTCTTTCACTAGATCGACGATCGGCGGCTCAGTCGCGACTCATATTGGGCGGCGCGGGAGTCTCCGGATCGCCCGCATATCCTTCCAATTCCTCGAGCAGCACCTCCACCGCCTTCTCGATCGACGGGTCACCCCCCGCGGCTATAGCTTCCGGCAGATCCCAGATCTCGATGTCGGGCGCCACCCCGACATTCTCCACTGCCCACTGACCGTCGGTGTCGTAGAGTCGGAATCGCGGATACAGCACCCCGCCACCGTCCACCAGCATGGGGTTGCCCGAGATACCGATGAGACCTCCCCAGGTCGTGGTACCGATGAGTGGACCCAGGCCCTCCTTGCGGAAGTAGTAGGGCAGGGCGTCGCCACCCGAGGAGGCATAACCATTGATCAACATCGCCTTGGGGCCATCATGTCGATAGCCGGGTGTGCGTATCGAATCGATCCCTCGTCGGGCCCAATAGGACAACGTGGTCCTCGACAGCATCTCGATCATCCGGTCCGGGATGAACCCACCCCCGTTGTACCGGTCATCGATGATCAGGCCAGGCTTGCTGACCTGACTGTAGAAGAACTTCTGCAGCGCTTCGTTGCCTTCCCCGCGCGGTGTCAGGCAGATGGATATAGCCGATCTTGCCTCCGGAGAGCTCCTCCACGAGGGCTGCCCGGCTGACGATCCAATCCAGATAGCGCAGAGGGCGCTCGGTCGTGAGGGTGCGGACCACTTCTTCGCGAGCCCCGGTCATCGACGGCTGGGAGTTCAGGGTCAGGGTGACCTGCTGATCTCCTTTGCCCTCGAGCAATTGGTAGGGATTCTGGGAAGTCGTCAGATCGATACCGTCGATGGCCAAGAGGAAATCGCCTTCCTCGACTTCCACACCCTGCTCCGTCAGCGGCGAGCGGTAGGTGTCATTCCAGTTCTCGCCAGGAAAGATCTTGGCGATGCGAAAGCGACCGGAAGCATCGGCCACCAACTCGGCGCCCAGCATGCCGCCCTCGACCCTCTCCACCGTCAGCTCATCCCCCCGCTGTCCATACGTGTGACCGGCCTCGAGCTCGCCGATCATCTCGCTGAAGATGAAGTCGAGATCGCTGCGATGAGAGATATGGGGTACGAGAGCTCCGTATCGTTCTTTCATGGCCAGCCAGTCGATGCCGTGCATCTGGGGGTCGTAGAACCAGTCGCGCCCTACCCGCCAAGCCTCGTCGAACATCTGCGCCCACTCAGCTCTCGGGTTCGAGCCTCATGCGCAGGCCTGAAAGATCCAGGGCCTCACCGTTCTCCCCCGGCTTGGCTGCCGCGATCTTCCAGTCGTCGCCCTGTCGATAGAGCACCTTCTCGCCCTGGGCTCCGACCACGTACTGCCCGACCCCCGAGGCGATTTCCTTCTCTTCCTTCTTCTCCAGGTCATAGTGCATCAGTGCCGGCGGGTCGCCATTGGACATCTTCAGATAGAGCACGGCTCCTTCGACCGCCGTGAGAGCACCGTAGTTGCCGGCATCGACTCCAGGCAGCGCCACCGTGCGATTGGCAATCCTCTCGGCGACCACGTTGACCTCTGGGGTCTTCTCCTGGTCGCCGTTCTCCTTCTTCTCGTCCTCACTCTTCCTCCCCTCCATCGATCTCGACCTCATCGCTTTCGAGTGGGAAGAGGGGTTCGGTGCCGGGCTCGAGCGCCGCGGCGAAGATGCGGCTGGCGTCGTTGTAGATGTAGTTGAACTCGAACTCCGAGAAGCTCAGGTTGTAGTCGCGATCACTCTGAAAGAAGAGGTACTTGCCGTCCTGGCTGAAGGCGGGGTTGTAGTCGAAGGTCAGACCGTCGCCCAGGAGAGAGATCGACTTCCGGGCCAGCGAATAGACCGCCAGGGTCGGTAGCTCGGTCTCTGGATGAGTCGTCTCGTAGACGATCCATCGGCTGTCCGGTGACCAGCGATAGGTATCGAGATGCCCACGCTGCCCCTCGTCGACAGCCGTCAGGCTGCCGGTCTCCACATCCAGGATCTCCAGACCGTTGTTGCTGTTCGCGAACGCGAGCTTCTTGGCATCCGGGCTCCAGCGCGCTGGATAGCGCCATACCGAGCTGCCCTCGGTCAACGGACGGGGTTCGCCCTGACCATCATGGGGCTTCACATAGAGCTCCATCTCACCGCTGACATCCGAGTAGTAGGCGATCCAGGCGCCGTCGGGAGACCAGGCAGGAGAGCTCTCCCGCACACCCTGGGTTTGGGTCAGATTGCGGGTGGGGCCGTTCTTGGCCGGCACGGTGTACAGATCGCCACGCGCCTCGAAAACAACTCTCTTGCCGTCTGGGGAAAGATCCGCCTCCTCGACATGCTCGCTGGCGTCGATCCAGCGCGACAGCGTCGCCGCCAACTCGTCTCCGACCGTGATGGAGATCTTGGTGACTTCTTCCGTCTCCAGATCCAGACGATACAGCCAACCACCATTCATGAAGACGATGGCGTCGGGACCCAGGCTCGGCCACAACACGTCGTACTCATCGAAATCGGTGACTTTCCGGGTCTGCCCGGTCGTCGTCTCGTAGGCGAAGAGGTTCAGCGTATGTTCGCGATCGGAAGTGAAGTAGATCGTGTCCCGGTGCCACATCGGGAAGTTGTCACTGCCCTGCCAGTCGGTCAGGCGCTTGGACTGCATGGCCTCCAGATCGAAGGTCCAGATGTCCTGATTGCGGCCACCCATGTGACGCTTCCAGGTGCGGAACTCGCGATCGAAATAGGTGAATGCAAGCTGCGATCCGCTGGGCGAGAAATCAGCGCTACCACCGACCTGGATCGGCAACGGCTCCTCGAGACCCCCGGCTGGGTCGACCAGGAAATAGCGACCCGGGCGTCGACCCCAGGGTGTGCGATTCATCCGCACCAGGATCTTGCCCTCGGGGCTCCAACCCTGGATCCAGTAGTCGAATCCGCCTCGCGGTGGCATGACACCGACGTCGTTGTAGAACGTCAACTGCTTGGGCTGGCCGCCCGCTGTCGGAATCACGTACACCTGCCGGCTGCCGCTGTACTGGGCGGAGTAGGCCACCCAGAGACCGTCGGGAGAGATCTTGGGCGTGAGCTCAACGCCCTCGTGCGAGGTCAGACGCCAGGCTTGACCGCCCGTTGAGGGCGCGCGCCATAGATCTCCGGCGTAGGTAAAAACGACGAAGTCGTGGTGAATCGTCGGATAGCGCAGGATTCGCGCCTCATCGGCGCCAGCCAGTGCCGGAATCGACAGCGGTAATAGCCACGAGCAAAAACAGACAGACGGAGCGGCAAAAACGGATCATCTCTTTCTCCGGGAGATATGGTTGGGTAGTGGCAAGGGCCGGAGCCGAGGCCAGCCGGCCAATAGTGTAACGGATCACGGAACTGAACAGGGGGTCGTCCTCTCCCCTACAGAGGGCTCAGCCGATAGACTCCCAGCTATCATGACCAACGTCGAACGAGGTCTTCAGATTCTGCTGCGGATCGGCGGGATCACGATGCTGTCGGCTTTCTTCGCGATCTTTCTGCCGGTGCGTTGGATGGCCGTCACCCACGAATGGCTCGGGTCTGGGTGAGTTTCCGGCTTCACCCCTGGTCGACTATCTGACTCGCTCGGCTTCGCTCTTGTACGCCTGGCACGGGGGACTTCTTCTGGTGGTCTCCACTGACATCCGGCGGTACCGGCCCCTGCTGGTCTACCTCGGAATCGCCACCGCCATCGGCGGGCTGATCCTCCTGGGCATCGATCTGCATGCAGAAATGCCGGCCTATTGGACCCTGTGGGAGGGACCCCCCGTCACACTGATCGGCATTCTGATGATCTGGTTGGCCCTCCGGATACGGAGCATGGATGAACTCGCAGACTGACCGCATCACGACCATAGTCGCCTTCGTCGCAGCGCTGCTCTGTCTCTTGCTAACGGTAGTTCGGGCACGTCCCCCGGCTCCCCGGGAGCCCACGACCGAGGGCTCGTTTTCCGCCGTTTCCGCGCAGGCAGTCCTCGAGGATCTCTATGCCACGGGTGTGACCCACCCCATCGGTACTGAGAACAATCGCCTCCTCAAGGAACAGATCCTCGACCACCTGCGCAAGATCGGCTACGAACCGACGGTTCAGAGCACCATGGCCTGCTGGGACAGCGGTGGCTGTGGGCACGTGGAGAACATCCTGGCACGGCTTGAAGGCAAGGGTACCGGCAAGGCGGTGCTGCTGGCCGTCCACTACGACGGTGTCGGCGCCGGGCCATCGGTTTCTGATGATGGCGTCGCGGTCGCGGCCACACTCGAGATTGCTCGGATTCTCAAGTCCGGACCTCAGCTCGAGAACGACGTCATCTTTCTGATCGACGATGGCGAGGAGGCCTTTCTTCTCGGCGCCGTGGCCTTTGCCGCCAAGCACCCTTGGGCCCAGGATGTCGGGGCAGTCGTCAACCTGGAAGCGCGGGGATCCAGCGGCCGCAGCTACATGTTCGAGACCGGCACCAACAACGCCTGGCTCATCGACCTGATGAAGAGGAACGTGCCCCGGCCTGCCACGAGCTCGCTGTTCTACTCGATCTACCAGCGGCTGCCCAACGATACGGACTTCACGGTCTTCAAGCACTACGGGATGAACGGCGTCAATTTCGCCTTTATCGGCGACGTGGCTCACTACCACACCCCCTTGGACGATCTGGTCCACGTCACCTCGGCGACCCTGCAACATCAAGGCGAGAATGCCCTCGGTATGGTTCGCGCTCTGGCCGAGACCGACCTTGACTCGCCACCGACGGGGACCTCCTCCTGGTTCGACGTCTGGGGCTTTGGAATTCTCTCGTGGCCGGAGACCTGGAATCTGCCGTTGGCGATTCTCAGCCTCTCTGCTCGTGGGGCTCGCGTCAGGGGTCGATTGGCGCCGAGGAGAGCTTTCGAAAGCCCAGATCTGGAGAGGTCTGGTGCTCTTCCCTGTCACGCTTCTTGGAGCCACCCTGCTCGCTTTGATCGCCGCTTGGGTTCTCTCCTCCCTCGGCAAGTTGCCCGACTGGCCTGCCGCCGCCTGGGCGCCCAAGGTCGCGTTCTGGTTGATCGGCATCGCTACCGGCTCGCTGGTGATCTCGATCATGGGTCGCAAAACGGGGGGTCACGCCACCTGGCTGGGATCCCTCTTCTGGCTCGGGATCTTGGCCGTCCTGGTCTCGGCGGTGCTTCCAGGTGCCACGTTTCTCTTTCTGGTTCCGGCCTTGGTCGGTGGCGGTCATGACTGTTCTGGCATCTGTCTGGAGAGCTCCTTGGGCCAGGCGATTCGGCGTCGCCTCGACCGTTGTGGCCGCTGGCGCGACTCAACTGAGCACGGCTTGGAGCCTCTGGGAGGCCATGGGGATCACGATCATGCCTGTGGTGACGTTCTTCGTGGCCGCGATCATCACACTGGTCCTCGCACCTTCGGCCGAGAGGCTCGGAACCGGCAACCGCAAAGCACCCCTGCTGGGTCTTGCACTCGCTGGCGCGTTTGTACTGGTCGCGCTTGTCCTTCCCGCTTACTCGGAGGAGAGTCCGCGGGCGCTCAATATCCACTTTGTGCAAGACGCTGCCGCTGGCGAGGCCAGGCTCGCCGTCCTGCCCCGTCCGCGTTCGCTACCGGATTCCCTGGCCACCGCTGTCGACTGGAACGACGAGCTGGAAAGGTTCTATCCCTGGGACGACACAGAACCCGCCTTCCTGACCGCCGACGTCGAAGCGCTGCCCGTGTCGCCGCCGCAGATCGAACTTCTCGAGCAGGAGGAAACCGAGATCGGCCGGCGGATTCGGGCTCGCTTCCACTCCCCTCGCCAAGCCGCGCGAGGAGCCCTGGTGTTCGACGAACCCGCAGCGTATCGAGTCGTTGCGTCTCGAAGGATGGGATTTCGATCTACAGACGGAGGAGATCCGGGCCTGGTACCCCGATGGCCGGCGTGTCGTTCGATTCGCCACGATGCCGGCGACGGGAATCGAATTCGAGGTCACCGTGACAGGCAGCGAGCCCTTCCTCGTCTTTGTGGTCGACTACTCCTACGGTTTGCCGCCGGTTGGCGATCCCGTGACGAAGGCCCGCCCATCGAATGTGGTGCCCATCGGCCGGGGGGATCTGACCATCGTGCACACCAGGGTGGAGCTCTGAGAAAAGGATGGAACCCATGCAAGAGATTTCGAGCGAGTTTCCCTTCACCTCCCGATTCGTCGAGGTGAACGGTTCCAAGATGCACTACATCGACGAGGGTGAGGGAGATCCAATCCTCTTTCTGCACGGCAATCCGACCTCGTCGTATCTCTGGCGAAACATCATCCCTCACGTCACGGGGATGGCTCGCGCCATCGCCCCCGATCTCATCGGCATGGGCCGATCCGACAAGCCCGCCATCGACTATCGATTTCTCGAGCATTCGAGCTACGTTGATGGATTCATCGAAGCTCTGGGTCTCGAGAACATCACTCTCGTGATTCACGACTGGGGCTCGGCCCTGGGGTTTCACTATGCCCGTCGGCACGAAGACAATGTGAAGGCCCTCGCCTTCATGGAGGCGATTCTGGCGCCTGTACCGAGCTGGGATGATCTTCCCCCGGACTTCCAACAGATCTTCAAGATGTTCCGCACGCCCGAGGTGGGCTGGAACATGATCGTCAACCAGAACTTCTTTGTCGAGAAGATCCTTCCTGGATCCGTCGTCCGTGCTCTGACGGACAAGGAGATGGACCGCTACCGCGAACCCTTCATCGATGTGGACAGCCGCAAACCCCTGTGGCGTTGGCCCAACGAGATCCCCATCGAAGGCGAACCGCCCGAGGTCGTGGAGGTGGTGAGCCGCTACAACCTCTGGCTGCAGGAGACGGAGCTACCCAAGTTGATGTTCTATGCGACCCCCGGAGCCCTCATGACCGCACCCGTCGTGGCTTGGGCTTCCAAGGCGTTCAAGAACCTCACAGCCATCGATATCGGAGCGGGGATCCACTTCGTCCAGGAAGATGCGCCTCAGCTCATCGGCCAGGGTCTCGCCAGCTGGTACGGGGAGCTTTGACGGGCAGCTACAGGTCGGACATCGGGTCACGAGAACCACGACATCGTCGCTTGGGAGATTCTCAACTCCTCTGTCGCTACCAGGTTCTGGTGATCTTGCTCAATTGACGAGGGGATTCCGTGTCGTAGCCCATGGCTCGGGTCAAGTGATAGCAAAAGAGCTGGGCGGGCACGATGTCCACCAAGGGGCTGATCCACTCAGGCAGGTCCGTGGGCAGCTCCAGAGGAGTCTCGGCGACCTCGAAGGCCTGCGGCTCGTTGGAAAGCACCAGGATCTCCGCCTGATGCTCGTGGGCCAACTTGGTGAGCAGGCCCATCAGATCCTCGAATACCGCTCCGCCAGGGGCGACCGCCAACACCGGAAACCCCTGCGAGACGATCGCCACCGGGCCGTGCTGAAAATCGGCTGACGAGTAAGGCTCGGCGACGATGTAGGCCAACTCCTTGAGCTTTAGAGACCATTCATAGGCGGTGGCGTAGTTGAAACCACGACCCAGGACAACACACTGGCTCATGTATCGGTATCGCTGAGCGGCGGTCTCGATGCGCTCGTCCAAGCCGAGGGTCTCCTTCACCAGCGTTGGAACTCGCTGGAGTTGCTCCAGCAGCTCGGGATCACCGCTCATGGCCGCCGACAAGAGCGCTATCGACAGCAGCTGGGTCGTATAGGTCTTGGTGGCGGCGATGGCATTCTCGGCACCGGCCCTGGTCAGCAGAACCAACTCGGCCTCCCGCGCCAGTGGTGAATCAGGGTCGTTGGTGATGGCCAACGTCAATGCCCCCTGCCGACGGCCCTCCGTTACCACGCTGACGATGTCGGGCGACTGGCCCGACTGGGAGATGCCGAGGACAAGTTGATCTCCGATGTCAGGGGGCCTGGCATAGGTGGTAAACAGTGAAGGTGCCGCCAGAGCCACGGGCAACCTGTTGGTGAAGCCGAATAGATACTTGGCGTAGAGGCCGGCGTTGTCCGAGCTGCCACGAGCGGCCAGGAAAACGGAGCGGATGCCGCGGTCGCGAATCTCCCGCGCCATCTCGATGGCCACCTCTTGCTGGGACTCCAACAAACCCTGGAGCACTTCCGGTTGTTCGAAGATTTCGCTTTTCAGACTCATGGGCTTCGAGCCAGAAGTCTAGCAACATCAAGGTTGGTACATAATCAGCGTTCAGATCGACCGAAGGTTGGCTAGAGAGAACAGTCTGAAATGGAACGAGTCGCCGTCCTGGGCGCCGGGATCTCCGGGTTGAGCTCTGCCGTTCTCCTCAAGGAGAAGGGCTACGACGTCCGTCTGTTCGAGGCCTCCGACCAGGTCGGTGGCCTGGCTCGCAGCTTCGATTGGCACGGCTTTCATTGCGACATCGCCCCCCACCGTCTCTTTACCCGCGACAAGGAGGCCAAGGAGAGACTGCTCGAGCTGGTGCCCATGCATCGCCACCAGCGACGCAGCCGCATCTTCATCGCCGGCCGGATCGTCCGCGACCCGGTCAATCCGTTGGAGTTGATGCTGCGCCTGTCGCCCCGCATCAGCAGTCGACTGGTGTGGGGGTATCTCTTCAAACCCAAACTGCCAGAGGACTCCTTCGAAAACCTGGCGCTCAACAAGTTCGGGCGCGGCCTCTACGAGTTCTTCTTCAAGCCCTACACCACCAAGATGTTCGGGGTCACACCCGCGGAGATCTCGGTCACCTGGGGCAGGCAGAAGCTCCGCGTCTCGGGTCTGCGCGATGTGATCCGCCGTGACACCAAGATCTTCTTCCGCGAGTTTCACTACCCAAAAGAAGGTGGCTACGGTGCCATCTGCCATGCCCTGGCCGATCGTGTCTCGGACAGCACCCTGTTGAACTCGAAAGTGATTGCCCTCGAAACGGACGACAGTCGGATCAGCGCCGTCCGCTACGAGACCCAGGGAGAAGAACGGCGCTTCGAGTGCGATCGTCTCGTCTCGACTCTGCCGGCGACGGTGCTTGGCAGAATGCTGGGGCACCACTTCAACCTGCGATTCCAGTCCGTGGTGCTGGTGTATCTGCTGATCGATAAACCCCAGGTCATGCCCTATCACTGGATCTACTTCGGCGACAGCGATGTGGTGATCAACCGCATGTCCGAGTTCAAGAACTTCGCCCATGCGGGGACACCGGAGGATCGGACCGCCCTGGTCGCGGAGGTGACGATTCCATCGGCCGATCCGCTCGATGACGTTTTGAGTGCGCTGGAGCGCTACGACCTGGTGCGCCGGCAGGACGTTCTCGACAGCATGCTGCTCCAGGAGCGGTTCGCCTATCCCGTCTATGATCGTGACTACGACAAGGCCATGTCGGAGTCGCAGGAGGTTTTCGGGCGTTTCGACAACCTGCATCTGGTCGGACGCAACGCCGAGTTTCGACATATCGAAGTCGACGAAGCGTTCGCCTCGGCTCTCGCCATGGTCCGATCGTTGACCTCGGAACAGACTCCCTAGGCGACTCCTGGAGATCGCCGCATCGAGTGATGACCTCTTCCGAAGTACTCGAGCTCGGCTCCCGAGACCCGCTCCGGCGGACGACCGTCTGGATGCTTCTCGGATTCCTGCGTCGTCTGGAGCTTTGGGCTTCGCCTCTGGTATGCCACCCCTGATCTCGATTCCACGCGCTTCTGGGACGAGCGCTATGGGCTCGAGAACCTGGAACCCCTCCTCAAAGAGGGCCAATTCCGGCCGGTGCACGGGTTTCACCCGGGCTTCTCCTACCTACCGCATGGTCTGATCCTGCAAGACCAGCGATCTCTTGTATCAGGCCACCGGCTGGCAGAAGCTGGCCATCTTCGATGCCCGGGGTCGCTACACCCCCACCACCTACATGATCTGCAGGACGATCAGCGTCCTGTTCGGGACTCTGACCCTGGTACTGCTCTATGCGATCGGCACCCGCCTGGGTGGCAGCCGACTCGGACTCCTGGCCGCCTTCTTTCTGTCGGTCGTGCCCTGGCATCTCCGCCAATCGGTTCTCTTCAAGGCGGATATCGCCCTGCTGTTCACCATCGTTCTCACTTTCTACCTCAGTCTGCGAGCGATCGAACGGCCTACGGTGCGCTCGTTCGCCACCACCGGTGTGGCCATCGGGTTGGCCCTTTCCAGCAAGTTCAACGCCGGCCCGGTGGCCGTGCCGCTGACCGTAGGGGCTTTCCTGAGCCAGGGGTCCAAGCGTCGAGCCTTCTGGTTGCTGGTGGGTGCCGCCTCCGTCAGCGTGGCCGTATTCCTCGCTCTGCAGCCCTTCATCCTCATCGATCCCGATATCTACCGTCGTTCCATGGGTTCGACTTCGAGGATCTACGAGAAGTTCGCCGCGCGACAGGGGCATGGCAGGCTCTATCTCTTCTGGCACCTCATCGAGACCCTGCTGTCCGGATCATTCCACGGCCCCTTGATCGGCGGTCTCGCCCTGGTCGGTCTGGTTTCTCTGGCGGTGCTTTCTGTCCGACATCTTCGCCGATCCAAAGTCGCGCTGCCTTGGCTGATGGTCCTTTCCTACGTCGTCGCCTACACGACTCTCTACGCTGTAGCCACACCTCGGCCCAGTCCCCATAACTGGCTTCCCATCAGTCCATTCGCAGCTCTGGGGGCTGCCTGGGCAATACTGGCCGGAGGGCTCCTGATCGCGGAGCGGATGGGTATCAAGCGTTGGCGGCCAGTCGGTGTGACAGCCCTCACGGTCCTCGTCGCAGGGCTGACCTGGCAAGCCTCCAGGTACACGTACCGAGAAACGGTGCCCGGCACCGGCGACCGCATCCTGGAGGTGCTCCGAGCCCGGGTCGGCAGGCCGGATGGACGCCATATCTTGACCGAGTACGATTTCGGCAACCTGTTTCAACACCGCCATCGCCGGGGCCGTCTGGCCATCCAGACCGAGACCGATCTCACCCGTATCGCTCCCAGCTCCCTCAACCAAAGCGACGCCGAGGTCTTCCCCGCCAGCCGGCTCGAAGACTCCCTTTCGGGTCACTTCTATCGCGACCGCGTGAAGCGGTTCCGGGAAGAGAGTCTCGTGGTCGTGAAACCGCGCCTATTCCGGGCCTGGGGTCCAACCCTGGTGGCACTGATCCATCCCTGGAAGCCTCTCGGTGAGTCTGCCGGCTCCTTCATCCGCAGCCCGGAGGACCCGCTCGTGTTCGTCGCCCGATTCCCTATCGAAGAGCGGAGCCGGTCGGCGGCTCTCGATCGTGCTCACGCCGCCGGCGAGGACGAAGGTCTCACAGATCCTGATCGGTGATCAGCCCTTGAGGTACGTACTCTTTCGAGGACCCCGGAGACGGATGCCGTTGACGACCACTCGATTCGCAGCCGCGCCCGAAATCCGATTGATCATGAAGAAGGCGGCCAACCGCGATCAGATTCCCTTCACGCTGCGGACCTGGCGCCCGGGTAAGCGTTCCCGAAGCGACTCCAAAAGGCCCTGAGAGGGCCCTGGAGGCACCCCATTTCGGGATAGTCTCAAGCGGCGAACTCAGTTGCTCCCCGAAAGGAGAAGACCTTGTACCCACTTTCCAGAATCCTGCTCACGACTACCGTTGCGGCGCTGGTGGCTGCTCTACCTCTCCATTCACAAGACAACGGCGAGAGCTCGTCCCTCACCGCCGAGACTTTCAGCGGACTGAAGCTACGCGCCTTGGGACCCGCTTTGATGGGTGGCCGTATCGCGGACATCGCGATCAACCCCGAAGACCCCAGCACCTGGTATCTGGCGGTGGGCTCGGGCAATGTCTGGAAGACAGAGAATGCCGGCATCACCTGGCGATCCGATCTTCGACGACCAGACTTCGTATTCGGTGGGCTCGGTCGCGCTCGACCCCTCGAACCCCGAGATCGTTTGGGTCGGCACTGGGGAGAATGTCAGCGGTCGGCATGTGGCCTGGGGCGATGGGGTTTACAAGAGCACCGATGGCGGGGGCAGCTGGCAGCATATGGGGCTCGAGAGCTCCCAGCACACAGGCAAGATCCTGGTCGATCCTCGAGATGGCAACGTGGTGTTCGTCGCGGCCGAAGGGCCCCTGTGGTCCGCCGGCGGCGATCGCGGTCTCTTCAAGAGCACCGACGGCGGGGAGACCTGGAACCCGGTGCTCGCCATCGATGACAACACCGGGGTGACCGACATCGAGATCGACCCCCGGGATCCAGACGTCATGTATGCCGCCGCTTACCAGCGTCGGCGGACCGTCTGGTCGTCTGCTGGCAGGAGGGCCTGGATCCGGAATCTACAAATCCACCGATGGCGGCGAAACGTGGGCGGAGCTGGAGAACGGACTTCCCGGCGGGGACATGGGCAAGATCGGTCTGGCGGTCTCACCGGTGAATCCGGACGTGGTCTACGCCACGATCGAGGCCAACGATGACGAGAAGGGCTTCTATCGCTCCCTGGACCGCGGCGCCAGCTGGGAGCGCCGCGACGAATACATCTCCAACGGTACCGGACCCCACTACTACCAGGAGATCGAGGCCTCGCCCCACGACGTCGACACCGTCTACCAGATGGACGTCTTTCTGCATGTCACCCGGGATGGCGGCAAGAGTTTCCAGATCCTCGGGACCGGTGGCGAGAAGCACAGCGACAACCACGCTCTGTACATCGATCCTGAAGATCCGGAGCATCTGCTCGCCGGTACGGATGCCAGCCTGTACGAGACTTTCGACGACGGCAAGAGCTGGCGTCAGATTCCCAATCTGCCCATCTCCCAGTTCTACAAGCTGGCGCTCGACAACGCCGAGCCGTTCTACAACATCCTGGGCGGAGCTCAGGATTTGGGAACCCTCCTGGGACCTTCCCGGACCACCAATACCGAAGGCGTCCGGAACCTGGACTGGTACGTCCCGCTGGGAGCCGACGGCTACTCTTGCGCCTTCGATCCGGAGGAGCCGGATCTGATGTATATGGAGATCCAGGTCGGCAATCTCAAACGCTACGACCGGCGGAGCCACGAGATCCTCGACATCCAGCCGATTCCAGCACCGGGCGACCCACCCGAGCGTTGGAACTGGGATGCTCCGCTGCTGATCAGCCCGCACTCCAAGACGCGACTCTATTTCGGATCCCAACGCCTATGGCGTAGCGAAGACCGGGGGGATTCCTGGACCGCGGTCAGCGGTGATCTGACCCGCAACACGAATCGCTACGAGATGAAGATGCCCGACCGGGTCAGGAGCGTCGATTCCCTGTACGGCAACACCGCAATGTCCTGGTACGGCACGTTGACCGCCATCTCCGAGTCACCACTGGTCGAGGGGCTGCTCTATGTGGGCACCGATGATGGGCTGCTGCAGATCAGCGAGGACGCCGGGGCCAACTGGCGCGCCGTGGAAAGTCTACCCGGAGTGCCCGAGCTTTCCTTCTTCAACGATATCGAGGCCTCGCTGCACGATCCCGATACCGTCTACGCGGCGGTCGACGCCCACAAGGTCGGCGACTTCCGCCCGCTGATCTACAAGAGCTCGGATCGTGGCCGCACCTGGAGCTCCATCGCCGGAGACCTCCCCGCCGGCGGCATCGTCTGGGCCATCGAGCAGGACCATGTCGATCCGAATCTGCTTTTCGTCGGCACCGAATTCGGCCTCTTCTTTTCACCCGACCATGGCTCCCAGTGGATCGAGCTCTCGGGCGGGGTACCCACCATTTCCTTCCGAGATATCAAGATCCAGCGAAGGGAAAACGATCTGGTCGGTGCCACCTTTGGTCGCGGCTTCTACGTTCTGGATGACTACTCCGCGCTGCGAAGCATCGCCGACGGCGTCCTCGAGCAGAAAGCGACCGTCTTTCCGATTCGCAACGCCTGGTGGTACGTACCGTCGGCGCCAGGGCAAGCACCCGGCATCCCCTCAATGGGGAGCAGCGAGTTCGTGGCGCCCAATCCGCCCTTTGGGGCCCTGATCACCTATCACCTTCGTGACACCCCCAAGACCTCCAAGGAGAGTCGCAGAGAGCAGGAGAAGAAGCTCGATGAACAGCAGCAGGACGTTCCGTTTCCAGGCTGGGAGACGCTGCGCGCGGAATCCCTGGAGCAGGGACCGAAGATCCTGTTGACGATTCTCGACGAAGCCGGCAACGCCGTTCGTCGGCTCGAAGCGCCCGCGAAGGCTGGCATCCACCGAGTGGCCTGGGATCTGCGGCTGCCGGCACCGAACCCGATCAATCTGGAGAAGCCCACCTTCAAGCCCCCTTGGGCCGGTGATCCGGAAGGTCCGCTGGCACCTCCGGGTGACTATCGCGTCGAGATGGCGATGCTCTCGGCGGCGGGCCTCGAAGCCCTTGGCGAGCCCCAGGACTTCCAAGTAGAGGCTTTGCCCACAGCCCTTTTTCCAGAACCCGACTATGCCCAGGTGGCCACCTTTCAAGAGGAGACGGGTGAGCTGATGCGGCTGGCCATGGGTACTTCCCGGGAGCTGGGGATGGCGGAGGACCGACTGCCGTACCTGAGGCGGGCGCTGTTGGATGCTCCGCAAGCCTCCATCGATCTGTTCACCCAGATCGACGATTTGGCGGCGGACCTGGCGGCGGTACGCGTCCGACTGGCGGGCGATCGTATCCGCAATCAGTGGGAAGAGCCCTCGGTGCCATCGATTCTCGGTCGACTCTGGAAGGTTGCCGGTGGTCACTGGAGTACGCGGCAAGCGCCGACCGCGACGCAGAGGGAAAGTCTGAGAATCGCCGAGTCCGAGTATGGGGCGGTCAAGGCTGATCTCGAGGCTCTTCTCGAGGAGACGCTGCCCGCCCTGGAAGCGGAGCTCGAAGCCGCTGGCGCCCCCTGGACACCGGGTCGCCAGCTGCCATCCGAATGACGGAGACGCCCCGATGCGCCGTCTCTTAGGGCTGCTGGTCGTCGTCCTGGGCTGCTGGTTGGTCTGCTGGGGACTCGTATCTTTCGCGGCGCCCAAGCTCGTCGACGGGGTGCTGGCCTACGCCATACCCACGGCCCAGCGAGCAGGCATTACCTTCGACGCGCTCGAGTTCCGCGACCTCAGGGTATCGCCGACATTGACCCACGCGAGTGCCCACGATGTTTCCGCTGTGTTCGACCTTGCGCCCACCGACGACGTCACGCTCAGCTCCACCTTCGAGGCCCAGAGAATCTCCGTGCGGCTGGCCCGGCCCACCCACCTACGTGGTGATCTGACGATCGAGAATTTCGAGATCTCCTTTCACGAAACCGATCGGCCGCAACGCCTGTTTTTCGATCGCCTGACCCATGCCCACGTGCACATCGAAGATCTGCCCCTGCTGTCGCCCAGATCGGCGATGCTGGAGATTTTCACGGGTCTCGAAGAACTTTTTCTCAAAAACACTCTGGTGGGCAACTTCGAATTCCGCGGCGAGGCCGTGATCCGTGTCCACGATCTGGCGATTCCTGCCGAGCTCTATACGGAGCGCCAGGGAGAACACTCTCGACTTCGCTTCCGACAGGCCGATATCGAGTCCCTGGCCGCGGCGGCGGAGGTCGACCTCTCCGCGCAACAGCTCGAAATCCTCTCACTCTTCCCTTTGCGGGTACCGTCTCTGATCGAGATTACTCGTCAAGCTCGCAGCTTGTCGACCCAGCATCCTATAAGCGACAGGTGGTTCCGAGATGCTTTGCGCCATGTTGCTTGGAGCTACCTGCTGACCCGAGAGTTCGGACCCGAGTTTGCCCGGCAGGTCACCGACGCCCAGGAAGCCAAGCCTGGGAATACACCCAACGAAAGGTCCATGGACTTCCACAACAACGCAGTGGGACGCCTTTTCGCCGGCGACGGCAGGAGACTGGCGGACCTGCCAGGGCTGGTCGAATCTCATCCCGATGTCATCCGTCATCCAGATGATGTGACCTCCCGCAGCGAGTTGTGGCGATAGGAGCTCGAGTTGAGGAGCTTTCCCTGGCGGTGTCTTCGAGATACAAATAGGGATACGGAGAGACAAGATGGTTGCTGACCGGTGGCGAGAATTCGTCCGACGCTTTCGTGAAGGCTCCTGCCAGGACTACTCGGAGCACTGGCAGCTCTTTCAGTCGCTGGCACAAACGACACCTGAATCCTCTGGACCGATGCCTGTCTGGTGGCCCAGCGAGCGCCACCTGGAGTCTTCCAATCTCGCCACTCTTCTGCGCGAAATCGGTGCGGAAGATTACTCTCAGCTTCACCAGTGGTCAGTGGATCATAGGGAGGACTTCTGGCAATCGGTGATCACCCGGCTGGGTATCCGCTTTCACCAACCCGCCGAACGGGTCCTCGATGTGTCCGCTGGTGTCGAACAACCCAGATGGCTCCGCGGCGCGCAATACAACATCGTCGACAGCTGTTTTCAAGCTCCGCCCGATGCCCCGGCCATCGTCTTTGCCAGCGAAGCCGATCCCGAGCCACGCTACGTCAGCTATGGCGATCTCGAGCTGCAGGTCCAGAGCGTCGTCAACGGGCTGAGGGAGAACGGCTTCAAGCGGGACGAGGCCATCGTCCTCTATATGCCCATGACGGTGGACTGCGTCGCCGCCTACCTCGGGATCATCCGAGCAGGATGCCGGGTCGTATCCGTCGCCGACAGCTTCTCCGCCGCCGAGCTGGCCAAACGGATGGAGATCGCCGACTCCTCCACTGTCATCACCTTGGCAAGCTACTCCTGGGCCGGGCGCCGTATCGATCTCTACACAAAGGTGCGACAGGCCGTGGAGGGTCTACCGAAGGCCGGCGCGCTGCATCGTCATACCGGCGACCGATGGGAACGAGTTGCGGTTGACCGAGGGAGATCTGTCCTGGCGCGACTTTCTCGGTTCGACCGCGGCGGTGACCAGCGCCCTCGGACGCCCGGATCGCGTCACCAACGTGCTCTTCTCCTCGGGCACCACCGGAACTCCCAAGGCCATCCCCTGGACCCATCTGACGCCTATCAAGTGCGCTATGGATGCTCATTTCCATCAGGACGTCCAGCCGGGCGATGTGGTCGCCTGGCCCACCAGCATCGGCTGGATGATGGGACCATGGCTGATCTATGCCACGCTGCTCAATCGGGCCACCATGGCGCTGTTCCAAGGCGCTCCTCACAGCGAGGGGTTCATCCGCTTCGTCGAGGCCTCCGGCGTCACCATGTTCGGATTGGTGCCGGCCCTGGTCAGGGCCTGGCGCAGCCGGAATCTGGTCGCCGGCGACTCCTGGCACCAGGTCAGGGTCTTCAGCTCCACCGGCGAGGTCTCCAATCCAGAGGACTACCTGTGGCTGATGAGCCGTGCCGGGTACCGAGCACCGGTGATCGAATATCTCGGTGGCACCGAGATCGGCGGGGGCCATGCCACCGGATCGGTGCTGCTGCCGGCCTCCCCTTCCACGTTCTCCACTGCGGCTCTAGGGATCGACTTCGTGATTCTGGACGAGAGAGGAAGACCGACTGAGAGAGGGGAGCTGGGAGAGTTGTATCTGATACCGCCCTCGATAGGCCTGTCTCAAACGCTCCTCAACAAGGATCACCACGAGATCTACTACGCGGGATGCCCCGCCGGCCCCAAGGGTGAAGTCCTGAGACGACACGGCGACGAGTTCATCGAACTTGGCAACGGCTACTTCAAAGCCCAGGGCCGCACGGATGACACCATGAATCTGGGCGGTATCAAGGTCAGCTCCATCGAGCTCGAGGAGGTCATCAACGAGCACCCGGCGGTCTTCGAGAGTGCCACCATAGCGGTGCAGGTGCGGGGAGAGGGAGCGGCAAGCCTGGTGGTTTATGTCGTTCTCGCAGAAGATCAGGAATTGGAATCTCTGTCGCAGGAGTTGGGCCGCAGGATCGCCACAGAGCTCAACCCGCTCTTCAAGATTCACCAGGTCGTCACCATCGAGGCTCTGCCGAGAACTGTATCCAACAAAGTGATGCGCCGGGAATTGCGGGATCTCTTCCTGCAATCCGAACAAGAGAACGAGTGAGGAGAGTGCCGGTCATGGAAGAACGCCTCAAGGAGCTGGAGCTGCAACTTCGTAGTGTCGTCGAGCGTCTGACTCGAGTCGAGCAGCGGCTGGACGGACAGGCGAGTGAAGTCGCCGCGCCGGCGATCCCGATCGAGTCTTCGGCGATCGAAGAGGAAGCACCGCAGACGGTCCTGACCGAAGGCTCCATGTCGAACACCGCCACACACCTTGGCCGGACTCTCCTGATCTTCGGCGGAGCCTATTTCCTTCGAGCTCTCACAGATTTCGAATTCATACCCCCGACCGCTGGTGTCCTGTTGGGCGCGGCCTACGCCCTTGTCTGGCTCTTCATGGCCGATCGGGCTGGAGGTCATGAAAGCCAACGAGCCACCGCAGTGTTCTACGGTATCGCTTCGGTTGTCCTGGGGATGCCCCTCCTGGTCGAGGCCGCGACTCGATTTCAGCTCCTCTCAGGAGGGCAAGCCGCCGCATCGTTGACGGTCTTCTGCGGTCTCGTTCTGGTCGTCGCAGCACGCCGCAACCTGCAGAGCTTGGCCTGGCTTGCGACGCTCTCCGGGATCCCGACCGCTCTGATCCTGCTGCGCATGACCCATCAAGCAGTGCCGTTTTCGGTCTTCCTCGTCCTGCTGGGTCTGGGATCCCTTTGGGTGGTCTACCTCAAGGGCTGGAAAGGGCTGCACTGGCTCGGAGCCATTGGCGCCGATCTCGGGGTCGCCATCGTGGCGCTGCTCGGCACTACAGAGCAGTGGATCATGCCGCCCAACGCCGGTTATCTGCTGGGGCTGGCACTGCTGGTCGCCTTTCCCGCGAGCTTCGCCATACGCTCTCACCTTCAGCAGCGGACGATGGGCGCCTTTGAAGTCGTCCAAGGAATCCTCGTCATTGCCATCGTCTTCTGGGCAGCGAACGTGGCCTCTGCAGCCGAGGGCGGACTGACCACGAGTCTACTGGGAATCCTGATGCTGATCATGGGCGTGGGCTCCTACTCCCTCGCCTTTACCCACGGGACCCGCACGACTCGGGGCCGCAATTTCTTCTTCTACACCACCGTGGGACTGATTCTGGTGGTCGGCGGAAGTGCTTTGGTGATGCCACCAGGAAAGGCTGCGGCGGCCTGGTCCCTCATGGCAGTCCTGATGGCGTTCTTCAGCGGTCGATATGCCAGGGTCAGCTTGAGCCTGCAGTGCACGCTTCTGATCTTGGCAGCGGGGGTCGCCTCGGGAATCTTTGCCACGGGATTCCTGGCCTTGACCAGTAGCGGAACCGAGGCCTGGCCCACCGTCACCGCCTGGCACCTGATCGTCGCCATCGCCACCGTCGCCTGCCTCTTCATCCCGGTGGCGCAACAGTCGGAGCGCTGGGGAGTCATGGCCGGGCTACCGCAGCTGATCGTGCTGGCGCTCTCGGTCTGGGAAGTCGGCGGTTTGATGGTCGCCTACCTGGCGCCTGCGGTCGCCGGGGTCCCGGGCCCCGAGGCAGACCTGGGTGCACTGGCGGCCTTGCGGACCGTGGTCCTCACCGTCTCGGCCGTGACGCTGGCCCTGTCGAGCCGGCACAAGCGGTGGCCCGAAGCTCGTTGGCTGGTCTATCCGGTGCTCGCCCTCGTCGGCATCAAGCTGATTCTCGAAGACTTCCCCAACGGCCGGCCGTTGACGCTGTTCATTGCCCTGGCCTTGGTGGGAGGCGCGCTGATCTTGGTGGCGAAGTTGTTGCGACGCCAGCGGAGTCAACCCGCAGCGACCTAGCTTCAGGTCAGCTGTGGTCGCCCGCACAGCCAGGATCTACGGAGATCATCTCCAAGACCTCCTGCACGCGTAGCATTCCCGGATAGTCGGCACCAAACCCGTCTGACGGTGGCGACTCCATCTCTCCGAGAAGCTCGACATAGATCTCGGTGTAGGGCTCCGGGTCGGGCGCCGCGTCCTGGTACCGCTCCCACAGCTCCCCGGTGTCGTCGACCACCCAGAAAGCGGTGTCAGACCCACAGGGTCGGAATTCACGAACCTCGTGACCCCACACTGCCATTCCCTTCCAGACATCCTGGCTCTTGTCGCTCGACTGCCCTCCCAGATAGCCCAGCGCACGCAGCTGTTGGACCACCTCTTCATCCAGCTCGGCCTCGGCTCCGGCGCCACCGCTGCGCTTGGAGTCATCAAGAATCGAGAGGATCTCGTCCCGCATGTCCCCGGCGACATCGGGATGTCGCTCGAGAACATCTTCGAGCTCATGGGGATCCCTGACCAGATCGTAGAGCTCATCTGCCCCCTCGGTGCGGTGGAAGTACTTCCATTTCCGATTGGTCAAGGAGTACTTCAATCCCGGCTCGTTCACGCGATGTGACTGCTCGGAGAGAACGCCTGGGCGAGTGTCGCTGTCGGCAAGCAGATCGATGCCTTCGAACTGCACCCGATCCGCTCCGGAGACAGGAAGCTCGAGCGCGGCAACCAGAGTCGGCACTACATCCATCAAGGAAGCGAGGGTGGGAACACGGACGCCGCTGGGCCCATTGCCCGCCGGAAACTTGATGATCAGCGGCACGAGTAGCTGCTCGTTGTGGATCCGCCCGTGGTCCATCCAGTCGTGCTGGCCAAGACCCTCGCCGTGATCGCCAGTCACGACCACCGCAGAGTCTCGCCAGTCGCCGCGGGCTTTCAGCGCCGCGAAGATCCTACCGATCTGAGAATCCGTGAACAGAATTTCTCCGTCGTAGGCATTGATCTGGTCGTGGAGGTGTCGATCCCGCGATCTCGCAACGGCGCGCTCTTGCAGGAACTCGACAAGCGACTCGTCGGTCGTGAAGGCCTCGTCGTACGGCGCCGGCGGCTGACGTGGGCGGTGGGGGTCGAAGAAGTGGACCCATAGAAAGAAGGGCCTGGTCCCTGCGGCCTCCAGCCAGCCGACGACTCTGTCGGCAGTGACATCCGCAGAGCGCTCTTTCTCGACGGGTTGATCGAACGTGGCAAAACCCCGCTGCAGACCCGTGTGAGCGCGGACCGGCGCTGCGCTGACAAAGGCCGCCGTTGCATAGCCGAGGTCACCGAGCATCTCCGCGACCGTACGCAGCCCTGTCTCTTCGCCGAGCACACCGCTGAGATGCTGAAAGTTGCCCTTCAGGCCGTGGGTGGTGGTCCGTGTCGAGGTCATCAGAGAGGCATGCGCCGGCAAGGTCGTTGCCATCGTTGTCAGGGCGGTTTCGAACAGCATCGCCTCGCGGGCAAGACCGTCGAGGGTCGGGCTGGTCTCCCTGAAGTATCGATACGTCGAGAGATGGTCGGCCCGCAGAGTGTCGACGGTAATCAGCACAATCGATGACGGGCTCGCTGGACCGCTCCTGCCACAACTCAGGGCTGCCAAAGTGAGGCAGATACCAAGGACGCAGTTCGACAAGGTTCGACCGGAAGCTCCTGCTTGCACCAGATGATCCTCTTATGGATTGGGGAAGCCCGACGTGGTGAAGCTCAGACGCACCCGCCGATCGTTGTGGGCCAGGATGACATCGAGGTTGGTCTCATCTCCGCTGACAAACCAGAGACTGCGACCCGATTTGCTGGCTTCCTTCTGGGTCAGACCACATCCACCAAGAAGCTCCTCTAGTGCCGCGAAGGCCTCTGCATTCGCCTCTTCACTCTGCTTGTGCCAAAAGGTGTTGTAGGAATAGGCCTGCCGCCTCCATTCCACTTCGCAGGTCTCGGCACCGGTAAGAGCCAGTGTGCACTGCCAGACGACTCGGGTGTCGCTGAGCGGATCCACATGCCGGGAGATGAGCTCACCTCGCACCTCGCCAAAACCGTCCTGTGCCGAGGCGAGAATGACTTCGAGATCCTCGCAGAAGTCGGCCTGCCCGACGCTCGAGACACCGATCAAGAGAACGATCAGACCGATGACTTTGCATCCACGCCGCGACATCAGGAACTGCGCTCCGCCTCGATCATCAACAACAGGGGCTGGCCCAGGTGTTTTCTTGCCGACGGTGCTACCGCCACCAGCTCCTCGTCGACCTCGTATTCGCACCATCGCGGAGGGTCGAAACCGGCTGCTGCGATGCACTCGAGGTAGTCTTCACGGGTGTGGAGCTCGGCTCCCAGACGATATTCGGTGCCATCGATCTCGAAGTTCGCTTCCACGCCTGCGGCTGCCATCTGCGGATGGAAAGCCGAGAAGACCAGACGGCCACCCTGGCGCAGAAGCCTTGAACAGGCCCTCGAAGAACAAGCTCAGGTCGGAGAGATGCTCCGAGACGAGACTGCAGAGAACCGCGTCGAAGGCACCGCCAGCCAGCGGCAGATGGCGATTCAGATCTGCCTGAACTAGGGGTGTGCCAGGCAGGGTACGCCTGGCCGCAGCGAGCATTCCAGCCGAGAAGTCCAACCCGATGGCCACGGCTCCGGCTTGGAGTATGGAGTCCAGATGGGCACCGGTTCCGCAACCGGCGTCGAGAATGCGCTCCCCTGGGCGAGGGCGCAGGTGCTGCAGGGTGACTCGGCGATCCAGAGCCACGAGTGTGCTGGCCCGCTGATCATAGATCCTGGACCACAGATCGTAGCCATCGCGAACGCCGATGTTCTCGACAGGATCTCCCATGGCGTCGGCCACACCCCGGCTCAATCGAGAGCCGACAGCTCCTCGGCTTCGAGAAGGCCCCGGTCCCTGAGGAGCGAGGCCACCCGACGGCGCGTTTCGGTTTTGGGAGTGTCAGTGGACATCTCTTGAAAAAGCTCGATCGACTCGGGGTTGGGTGGCTCGAAATCCAAGCGCTGCTCCTCCATGAGCTCGACCCGGCCATCCGAGCGGGTGCTGTGGAGCTGTCTCTTCTCGAGCCGTCTTCGCTGGTCGGCTGGGTCGCAGGTCGTCTCGAGAAACAGCAGGTTCGCCGCGGTTCGTTCGGCCAGCCTGATCACCGGCAGCCTCTCGTCCTGCTTCTTGAAGGCACCGTCTACCGCTACCGAGAACCCGGCCTTCAGAAGGTGCTCGGCCCGACGGCACACCTCCTCATAGGTGCGACGGTTCATCTCCGGGGAGTACAGTCCCTCGTTGTAGGGAACATACACACGCGTATCTTTTCCCACCCCAGAGATCTGCTTGCGAACGCTGTCGGTGGAGATCAGATACCACCCCATCTCATCGCGAAGGAAACGGGCAATGCTGGACTTGCCCGTGCCCATGAGGCCATAGAGGACCACCAACGACGGGTGCCCACCACCACCCGCGTAGCGATAGGCGAGACCGAAGTAGTGTCGAGCCAGATTTCTCTGGACGCGCCGCTGCGCCTCGTCGACGGCCGGATCGGAGGAGGTGAAGCTTGCGATCTTGCCCCTGACGTAGGCTCGGTAACACTTGTAGATGTCCAGCAACTCGGGCAGCTCGGTATCGCCCGAGGCCTGTACATAGCCATCGACCAGGTGCGTCGCCAGAGCCGGGCTGCCCCGAAAGTCGAGATCCATGGCGAGGAATGCCAGGTCCACCGCGATGTCGCCGCATCGGAGGCGGTCGTTGAACTCGATGCAGTCGAAGATCACCGGTGGATTCTGGAAGAAGATGTTGTCCAGGTGCAGGTCGCCGTGGCTCTCTCGAATGCGGCCCTCGGTCACGCGACGTTGAAATAGCTCCTGCCGATCTTGGTAGACCCTGTTGGTCCAGTCCCGGATGTGGCGAAAACGCTCGTGGGTGATCAGCTTGCCGACATAGGCTTCCGTCTGAGCGAAGTTCTCATCTGTATTGAACTTCACCGCTTCGATCGTCCCGAACTCGTCCACCCCTGCGCCAGTCCGGGCTTGCCGGTAGAAAGGCACCAGGATCTCCACGAGTTGGTCGATGTGTGTCTCGGTCAGCTCACCTCTCTCCAACATGCGAACACCCAGCCGTTCCTGATCCAGCTGTCGCATCTCCACCAGCCAATCGACGACCTCCCCGGAGCCATCGAGCTCGACCTCCCCATTCTCGACGGTGATCGGCAGCACTCCCAGGTAGACCTCAGGAGCCAGACGTCGATTCAGCGCTACTTCGGCACGGCAGTTCTTTTCCCGCAGCTCGAGGCTGGAGAAATCGAGAAAGCCGAAGTTGACCGGTTTCTTCAGCTTGTAGACCCGCTCGCCCGTCAAGAAAAGCGACGAAATGTGCGTCTGGACGAAGTCGACCTCTTCGACAGCGTGCGGATAGAACTCAGGCCTCTTGAGTGCCGCCACCAAGGTAGCGTGATCCATCAGCTTCTTCCCCCTGTACCAGCATATAGCAGACTCCAGTTCGAGACTCGGCCGTCGTTGGCGCACGGCTTCCAGGTCGGTTCTTGTCCCCCATACGCTCCGACGCCGGATCTAGATGGCTTCTCGGCGGGCGAGATACCCCCAGCCCATCAGACTGAGAATCGAGACCGCCAGACCCGCCCAGTTGAATCGATTGAGCGGCTCGAAGTGAAGCTCGAAATCCTCTGACGTCAGGACCAGCAGGTTGTTGGGAGTGACACGGTAGACGGGCAGCTCGCGGCCATCGGAATAGGCATGCCATTTGTCGGAGTGACCCATCCTGACGTACACGGGTATGGGCTCGGTGGCCTCGACCTCGATCTCGAGAGTGTTGTAGTGATGATCGCTGCTCGCGAGCCTGGCCGATCCCTGCCCCGAGGTATCGAAGGGCGCGGAGTCTACAACCAGGAGCTCGCTGCCCTCGAGAAACCACTGCCGCGTCAGCGTCTGCCAATGCCGGTGGCTCGAGGGGCCGCCGCTGAATTTGATCGGATACTCCGGTCTATCGACCAGGTTCTGATCCGGCCGCTCGATCACCGTATAGCCGACTGCCGCCGGGCCAGGGATGCCAACGGACTCGCTGGCCAGAGCTCGGTCCGTGACGATGGCCTGGATACCAAGAACGTCGAGTAGGAACGGTATCCGGCCTTCGACATCCGGGTCGGCCATGACCCGGGAGTCCCAGTCGATTCCCCATCGCAGAGGCACCTGGTGCTCGCCGTCGAGTATCTGCTCGAGACTCAGCAGAATCGGCGCATCAGGACTGGCCTCGATAAAGAGTCCCTTGCTGACCATGTGCCCGAGCGATGCGAGGTGATATCGGAAGTTGTGCCAGTACGGCACCTTCGGCACTTCCTCCACCGTCAAGACACGCTCGCCAGCGATCTCCAGATCCGGAGGCTCGTACGGCTGTCGAAACACATAGGGCTTGCCGAAGGCTCCGATGACAAGGATCACGCCGGCCAACAAGCTCATTGCCGGCATCCAGATCGACCCGTTGCGCGTCTCGCTCTCCTGGCGGCGTCTACCCGGGATCATCCGCAGGAAGACCGGCACCATGACCACCAGCGAATAGACCTTCACTCGGTGGAAATGCATGGGCACGGACTGCCACAGGTCCATCGAGAGGTGTCGGAGGACACCCACCAGGAAGAAGAGTACTGCCAAGCCCACAACGAGAAAGTCGAGTCCACGGTCCTCGGATCGACGGCGGTACCACAGGTATCCGGTCAGCAGCACGACATAGGCGGCATACTCGAAAACGGCCAGCGGATAGTCATCGTGGGTCGAGATGTCGCGAAACGTGTCCAGAAGAGCCGGCATCAACCAGAATGCCGCCATCCCATAGCCCAGGAGCAGGACCCAGCCTCGTCTTTCCAGCAGCAGTTTCGCGCCGATGAACAGCGACAGGACGACCGCTGCGATCATGTGGGTGATCGTCAGCAGCGCGAGCAGCGGGATGGCCCTCCTCAGATCGCCACGCAGAACAAATCCCAGACACAAGAGAAAGAACACCAGACCCAGGGCGTTGGCCACGTTGCCGACAACCAGGGTCGAGAAGAAGGTGCCGCCGATCTGCTGCGGCCATAGGACGAGGATCAGAGCCGAAATCGTCGTCCCGACAAGCGCGCGCCGATTGTCCAGGATGCCGCGATACAGGAAGTGGAGCGACGCGGGCAGCGCCATCCACGAGATCGCGGTCACCAGCTTGAACGCCGAGACCAGACCCAGAGGGATGGAGACCAACGCGACCAGCAGCGAGAACAGAGGGGGATACGCGGTGAATTGCTCGTACCCCGAGTAGAAATAGGGGTTCCAGAACACCAGCTGCGGCAGCATCTGCCGCTGCATCTGGGCATGGGCGAGATGACCCACCATGTCCCAGCTGTCCGCCGAGCCCATCAGAAAGGGTATCGAGATCACCCCAAAGCTCAAGCTCAGCAGAAGCAGAACCACGGTCGACTCGCGCGTCTGCCGAAACGGATTCAAAGACCGATCGTCCCCCTACTTCACTTCGAAGGTCAAGGTCGCCCAGCTGGACTCGTAGTCGACCCCTTCTTCGGCCATCGGCAACATGCGGATGACGCGGATGTACCAGCGACCGGACTGCGAGATCTCGATCTCCGCCACACCGTTGTCGGCGGTCCGGGTGTGAACCGCCTCCCGGTGCTCCCCGGTGTCATCATGCGAGTGAAACCCAGCAAAGCTGGCATAGACCAACTGGTTCGCCGCCGGGCTGCCATCCGCCATGACCAACACCCGCAGCGTGTCGCCGGGCTTCAAACTGGCGGGATTGGCCTGAGGCACGATTTCAATCGGGTAGCCCAGCAGCGTCGCGTAGGTATCCGTCGCGGCGTCCCCCACCTGTAGGATCGTCTTCACATGCTTGGCGTAGCGCTCGTTGGCGGGCTGGTCGAGGATGCCGTCTTGTTTGCGAGCTGCCAGCACATCGAGCACTCCGTCGTGGGCCAGATACTCGTTGAAGTCCTCGGCCCCCAGCTCGATCATTCGCGGCTTGGTCGATACCCCGAGCACATAGGTGCCCGGCTCACCGGTTTGAAATCTCAGCACCGAGATGTTGTCCTGGTCCTGCCACTGGTTGGGGGTCGGATGCCGAACTTCACCCTGCCCGTCGACGAGGGACACATCGACCATCCGTTCCCGATCGATGGAATTCTCGCTCTTGTCAAAGGTCCCGTTGTAGAGAGACACCCTGACATCGGACGCCGCCGGCAAATCGTGATCCTCTACCACCAGGAACATGTCGTGTGCCGCCACCGGCACCGATAGCAGGACCATAGCGCTGACCATTGCTAGTTTCTTCATCGATTTCGATCCCTCCAGAGAATTGCCAGCTCGTCGTTGCCCAGCACGTGGCTGGCGAAATAAAGATCACTCTCTCCTACCAACCCACTCCGTAGTCTTCGCCGTAGTCGCTGGCGCCTCCCCACATCGTGCCGTGCTCGCGATCGAAGAAGATCGCGGTGATGGGCCCCGAGGTCCGCTTCCGAGTTTCGACCTCGTATCCCATGCGTGTCAGTTCCGCTCGTACCCAGGACGGTACGTCGTCGCGCAGGACCAGCCGACCTGGCTCGGCCTTGTGTGCCCCGAAGGAGCTCTGCATCTGGTAGCTGACGATGTTGGCGGCTTCCGCGGCCTGCTGGACGTTCATCCCGAACTCGACCATGTTGAGAAAGAACTGCAGCAGATTCTGATCCTGGGTGTCACCGCCCTGGACCGCGAAAGAGAGATACGGCTTGCCATCCTCGAGGGCCATCCCCGGGGTGAGCGTCGCCCGGGGACGTTTGCCCGGCTCCACCAGGTTGTACGGGTTGAGTCGTGGGTCCAGGACGAAGGACTGCATCCGCTGGGAGAGCCCGATACCGGTCTTGCCGGCGATGAAGGCCGGAATCCAGCCGCCACTGGGAGTGATGGAGACGACCCACCCTTCGGCATCGGCTGCCTGGATCGACGTGGTGCCGGCGACGAACGCTTCGTCGTCGCTCATCTGTCGACTCTGTTGCCAGCTGTCCTCCCCTGCCGCCTCACCCGCCGGCGGTATGGGTGTCCACTTCTCCAACAGATCCAGATATGGATTCTCGCCACCCTGGAACGGGTAGGGGTCGCCGGGCTTCACATTCTCGTCGTTGCGCCGCCAGTCGATCTGTTCGAAGCGTTGACGAGCGTAGTCCTTGGAGAGCAGGCCTGTGATCGGCTCTGCCGGCGGCATATAGGGATCGCCGTAGTAGAAATCGCGGTCGGCAAAGGACAGGTTCATGGCCTGGTAGAGCGCATGGACATAGGCCGCGCTGTTGTAACCCATGGCTTGGACGTCCGCGTTCTCCAGGATATTGAGTGCCTGCAGCATCACCGGCCCCTGCACCCAGTGGGTCAGCTTGTAGACATCGATGCCCTTGTAGTTCGTCTTGACCGGCTCTTCTATGTGCACCTGCCAACCATCGAGATCTTCCATGGTGATCAGACCACCCTGCTCCTGGGTGCTCCGCACCAACTCCTGAGCGATGTCGCCTCGGTAGAAACGATCGTAGGCGGCGTAGATGGCCTCTTTCCGACTCTTGCCCGCTGCCCGGGCCTGCTGCTCGGCCTCGACCAACTTCTCGAGGGTCGCCCGCAGCTCGGCCTGACGAAAGATCTCGCCCGGATAGGGAGCCGCCCGCTCTTGCGAATCGTCTTCCGCCAGGTGGGGTAGAAAGATCCGTTTCGAGTCCGGCCACTGCTGGAGAATCTCCTTGCGCCTCTCCATGTTGTCCGCCTGGGACTCTTCAATGGGGTACCCCTCAGCCATTTCGATCGCCGGAGCCAACACTTCGGCCAGGCTGAGCTGCCCGTATTCGGCCAACATCACCATCAGACCCCCGGGCGTTCCCGGTGTGACCGCGGCCAGGGGTCCGAACTCGGGCGGATACCGCATCCCTTTGTTCTTGAAGAATTCGACCGTGGCACCCGTGGGGGCCACGCCCAGGGCGTTGATTCCCTTGACCTCGCCGGTATGCGGGTTGTAGATCAGCGCCTGCGTCTCCCCTCCCCAACCCAGGGTGTCCCACATGGTGCTGGTGGCACCCAACATGGCGCAGGCGGCATCCACGGCGTTGCCACCCTTGGCGAAGGTCACGGCGCCCGCCGTGGCCGCCAGGGGTTTGCCCGTAACGGCCACCCAGTGGCGGCCGTGCAGCACCGGCTTGACGGTTCGCTGGGCGTGGGCCACCCCACTCGCCATCAAAAGAACTGCTGACATAAGAATGGACACCTGACGTCGCATGGCTGTCTCCCCCCAATCGCCCTGGACTCGGGCGATCTCTATCGTATGCGATGTTCGGGGCTGGAGAGTCAGTGACGCGTGTCGATATCGTCGACGAACACCCGAGTCCTGGCTGACATTCCGGTCTCGGTCTCGAAGATCTTCTCCAACAACCCCTGCCACTGGCGGTATTGATCTTCGATGGTGCCCTCGAACCGGATCACTTCGCCGTCGAGCTCGAGCTTCAGTGGATCGACCTCGGCCGCAAAAGAGCTGGAGATCTCGTCCAGATACTCGGCTTGGGCCGCCACCTGACGCCGGAAGAAGGCCGCCCTGTGCTGTCCAGGGATTGCGGCGTTGGAGTCCTTCGCTCGGCGGGGTGAGCAAAACCCTGGCATTGGCCAGGTTGGCCTGCGCCCTGGCATCTCGCAGCGCCAGCTCGACCTCGTAGCGGGTGGCACGAAAGTCGTCATAGGGCCTGTCCATGGTCGCGTAGAAGCCCTGGTAGCGCTCGGCGAGGAGATCGAGAAAGAACTCGTCTCTCGTCCGGATGGTGCGGATTCGCGTCATCATCGGATCGTCCCGTGAGGGCAATCGATCCAATTCGATCTTGCCCTTGCGATCGACGGTCAGATAGCCGCCGAAGATTCCTGGGGCCAGCTGCGCCGCAAATCGCAGATCGGCGATCTGGCGAAGAACCTCCAGATAGTCACCTTTCATCCGACTCTGTGCGCGGATCAGGTCGTCGACAAACTGATCGTAGACCTCCTGAAAGGGCTCGATATTGGAATGGAAGGAAAAGGCATAGGACGCGGGTCGAGCTTTCTGTTTGTAGACTCTCTTGAGCCAGCGGCGACCGGTGGCATCGAGCACCTCCAGCTCGAGCCCCAGACGACGCCCGGAGGACTCGCGAATCCGACCGGTGACAAAGAGGTCGGCCGACAGGGAATTGCGCGGCATCATGCGCACCAACCCGAAGCTACTCCGACTCCTGGAGCGTCCGCATGAGATGGACGGCGACGAAAGCGGCCTCCGACTGGCGCAGCTCGGGGTTGATGGTCTTGTAACCGGACAGCAGGTAGCTTCTTCTTCTTGATTCCGGGATCGAGAACCAGGATTCCGATGTCGAGAAGCTCTTGTTCCGGGATCCAGGAGCCCACTTCGGAGGGTGCGCGCGAATCAGCGCTCAGATCACCTGCCCCGAGCATGAGACTCAACGCGAGGCACACTCCTATGGGTTTTTTCACCGCCATCACTCCTGATGACCTACTCATAGCAAACACTGTGCCGGCGTCGTCAGCGAGCCGGGCTCTTTAGGAACTCTAAGAGAACCGCCGCTGCGTCGTTCAGGATCGCGCGCAGCACCAGGGGGTCGCCCGGCCAGCAGCGTCGAGGCAAGTCCCTCTCGCGGGTCTCAAGGCAGCGTCTCGGACCAAGCCGATGTGTCGCTGCTCTCGAAGTCGTCGTCAAAGACCCCACTTCCCAGGGTGCCAATCGGTGATGCGCTGATGACCAGATTGTCGAACCAGATGCGATAGGCCTGCGAAGCCTCGGGGAAGTAGTTCCAGACGATGAAGTGGTTGAGCAAGAGATCCTCGGTGTGTCGCCAGAGCATCCCGCTATGGTGGGCCACGAGGACTCCGTCGATCCAGAGAGCCATCTCACCATCGGGGACGCCCGCGTCCAGAAAGACCGAGTTGGCTTTGATCATCGTCTCGACGGCGTACCAGCGCTCCTGCTGCATGAAGACCGGGATGCCCTGATTCAGGTTGAAGTGGTTGCCCCAGCAGCACTCCAAGCCGTCCTCGCAGGGAAGCCCACGGGCGGCGCAACCCTGGCAAATGGCGACCGGGTCCGCGTAGTCTGCGCAGATATCTCCCGGATCACAATTCATGTCGGGAAAGTAGCTGTAGAAGAACGGCTCGCCGGGCAGCTCGCCCGCCACTTCCTGCCGGGTATCCACGGTGGCCCCGTTGAGACACAGGGTGCCGTTGGGCCGGCACCCGGCGGTTCCGTGGCACGACCACATATCGCCGTCTCGATCGCCGTGGATGGCGAAGAAGTGATGCATGGGGCGATCCCAGGTCCATTCCCACTTCATATAGAAGCGAACGTAGACCTGCTCCAGGCCCGGAAAGCGATAGCCGAAGGCGGCTCCATCGCCATCCGAGTCGAGAACCGCCTTCACCGAGCCCCCTCCCCGAAAAGTGTCGAATCCAGGAACACCATCGGTTACCAGGTACGCGTCGGGCTCATTCTCCATGCCATCCCAGGAGCCCGTCTCGAAGTCATTGCAGAAGGCAACCGGGTTTTGCTCGCAGTACAGCTCCGCCGCCACCCCTCCCCCAACGCCCAGGAGCTCGAAGACTAGAACTACGCAAACCAACCGGGTGATCCCGGCTCCGGCACCGCTGCAACCCATCTTGCTACGAGGGTACTCGGCACCTGGACCGGGATCTGTGGAATCTCAACGGTGGTTCAGGCGGATCGACGCGAGCGGTATCGACCCCTGTTCCGGTTCGCACCTGGCGCGTTGTTCCCTCTGGGATGGGATGGCCGGCTCCTCGAACGACCCTGCGGGAACGGTATGGTCTCAATTCCGTCGACAGATCGTCGCGGGATGGGCTCCCCGAGTCTTTTTTCGACCTTGAAGACCAGCTCATGATCTTCGGCCGTCACGAACGTGTAGGCCTTGCCCAGCTGCTCGGAACGGCCGGTGCGGCCGATTCGATGGGTATAGGCATCCGTCGTATTGGGCATGTCGAAGTTGACGACATGAGACACCTGCTCGACGTCGATGCCTCTGGCTGCGATGTCGGTGGCCACAAGAATGTCGAAGCGGCGCTTGCGAAAGCCGTTCATGGCGCGGTCCCGCTGACTCTGGGACATATTCCCCTGCAACGCTACGGCGCGATGGCCGGCCCCTTCGAGCTTCCGTGCGACGGCACGAGCGCGGTGCTTGGTCCGTGTGAAGACGATGGCCGAGCCGAGCTCGTCCTCGTCGAGGATGCGCTCGAGCAGGGCCTGCTTTCGCGTGCCATCCACGGGATAGAGAGCGTGCTCGATCGTCGAGAGCGGAGTGGCGTGAGCCACATCGACCACGTGGGGTTGGCGCAGGACCCGGTCGGCCAGACTGCGGATCTGCGGCGGCATCGTGGCCGAAAAGAGAAGCGTCTGACGCTCCTTGGGCAACGCCGACAGGATGCGGCGGACATCGGGCAGGAAGCCCATGTCGAACATGTGGTCGGCCTCGTCCAGGACGAGGATCTCGATCCGATCCAGCCTGACGACGCCCTGCTGCATGAGGTCGAGCAATCGACCGGGACAGGCGACGACGATCTCTGGCCTCCTGGACAGGTCCCGACGTTGACTGTGAGCCGAGACGCCACCAAAGACGGTGGCGACCCGGATTCGAGTGAATCTCGCCAGGGTGCGAATCTCGTTGCTGATCTGGGCCGCCAGCTCGCGAGTTGGCGCCACGACCAGGGCTCGCGGGCCGGGCTGGCGTCCTGCCAGCAGCCTCTCGAGCATGGGCAGCGCGAAGGCCGCGGTCTTGCCTGTCCCGGTCTGGGCCAGACCCAGCACATCGCGGCCCTCGAGGGCCGCGGGCATAGCCTGTACCTGGATAGGTCGCGGTTCGACGAATCCAGCAGCGGCAATGCCGCGATGGAGGACAGGGTCGAGGTCGAAGTTTGTGAACCCGTTGGCGGATTCGTTGGTGTTCGTTGACATACGTGTATCTTTCTTCAGCGTACCCAGTCGTCTTTCTGACGACACGGGGCCGCTGCTTCCTTCCCACACAACAGTTGTAGATAGGGGGTACTCGAGGGCGGCGCGATACTCGTTGGAGATCCTGTTGTGCGCCGCGTTCCGAAGAGGTTTCTGCGGAATCTAGGAACCGGACTGTAGCAGATCCTCGGAGATTGCGCTACGGGGCAAGACGAAGACTAGGGTTGAAGACCCCAGGGCTCTAAGGCTTGGGCCAGCCTGACGAGGGAGCTCTCCACCTCCTGAAGCTTGGCGAGCGTCCTGTCGCCGCTCTCGGTCGCCAGACAGGTGTCGGCCAGAGAGCTCAGCTCACCCAAAACCGCATCGACCTGTGTACCGACTCTGGGATCTGGGGAAGCCAGCAAGCGATTATCGGCCAGCGCCCGACGGGATTCCGTGCGCAGCTGGCCACAGGCAAACTTGAGCTTCAGCGTCGGGTCGCTATCGCGAAGGACTGCGACCACTCGCAGTAGAGATGATTTCACCGCTCCAAAGCGAGTCGCATAGTACTCGTGCCATTCCTTCATGAGCATGGTAGAAGAATCTCCGGGTGCGCGAGCCGCCAGGACACGGGTCGGTCGCGGCCCCCCTGCACCGAGAAGCTCGGCGACTGCGGCTTCCGTGTCATAGCGACGAAGAACAGCGGTCCACGCCGCCGGCGCCTCCCAGATAGCCCAGTCCCTGAATCGAGAATCGAGCTCCGCGGTGGTCACGCCCAGCACCGAGATCAACGCTTCCTCCGTGTCCAGGCCGGCGGCAAAGGCCCTCATCAGACCAGGGATCGTGGAGCGACCGAACTCCGCTTCGATGAAGTGCATGCACCAGGCGGCCAGCGAATAGGAGATCTCGACGAACTGCGGCTCGACAAACCCGTTGAGCACCGTTTCGACCACCGACAGGGAGAGCATCCGGTCGGCTGACACGAGATCGCCGACCGGGTTGGCATTGTGATGCACCATCTGGACGTGCTGCGCCAAGCCCTCGTGAAACCACATGGGAGCCCGGTCACGGGTGCTCTCGGCAATCATCGCGTGGGCCAGCTCGTGGCTCAGCAACGCGACGAGCTGTGGGTGCAAGCTCCGCAGATCGGCCAAAGGGACGCGGATGCGACCGTCATAGACCCCCAGAACATTCTCTGAATAGCTCTCGAGGAATTCGAAAACGGGAAACAAATCCACATCCAACAGACGAGTCGATTGCAGCGGTATCCAGCGCTGCAGACGCTGCCACTCCTCTTCCAGAACGATGGAGACCTGGCGCGCGTACTTTTCACCCGTCATCTTGGGGTAGCGCACGTTGAAATGCCGGCTCGTGTACCCCTGATGGTTCTCAGCCAGCTCCTGCTGCATGCGAAAGCGTTGGAGCCTTCGATAGTCGGGCTCGAAGGGGGTCAGCGCCTCGGCCCTTCTCAATAGCCGAACCGCCAGATCGAAGTCTTCGCGGAAGCGAAGACCTCCGCCAATTGATACAGGGTGGCGGGGTCCTGACGACCCTTTTCCAGGTCGCTTTTGGCCAACGCCAACAACAAATCGGTGGCGTCATCGTGGCGCCCCTTCTCGGTCAAGGCTCTGGCCCTCAACTTGGCGAGAATCGGAGGCGCGTGATCGACGCTGTCGATGAGCCCGTCGGTCAGCTCGAGCAACTCCTCCCACTGACTCTCTCGCAGAAGCGCCAAAGCTGCGATCTGCGCCTGGCGCCGCAGTAGCGGTTGCGCCAAGGCACCAGGCGTCCGGGTCGCTTCAACCAGAACAGGAAGTCTCTCCAGAGCTGTCGCTTCCTCGCGACGGCTACGAGCGCCGGCATCTTCCACGACAGTGCTGGCGTCAGCCAGCGCGCCGCCGCCGGGCACTCGCAGCGTCGAATCGCCCAGTTTCACCTCGAGCAAGTCTCCCGAGAGCCTTGATTCAGCGCCGTCCGGAAACATCATGGACCGAGTCTCGACCGCCGGTTCCCCCACCACAGGCTCCGCGACCTTGCTGAGCTCCAACAGCGGAAAAACCTCGGGCTTCGTGGCCAGGTACGCCAGAAACGGGTCTGAAAAGAGCGCATTGCGCTCGACGGGAAGCAGGTTCCAGGCAGTCCGGAATCGTTCGATCCCTTCCTCCTCGCGGCCCTGGTACGCGGCAAATTGCGCCAGCGAATAGTAAACATCGGGTTCTCGCGATCCCATGGAGCGGAGAAGCTCGTAGGTGACTTCCGACTTGTCGATATATCCCAGCTGGATGTAGCTCTGGGCCATCTCCAACCGCAATCCGTCGTGATCGGGACCCACATCGAGAGCCCGCTCGAAGGCCAGCAGCGTCTCGACCTCCGCGGAGCGCAGAAAGCCGAGCCGGGCGCGCAGAACCTCGACCGCAGCATTCCCCGAGGGGGCCGGGAAGGAATCGAGGATAGGCTGCGCTTCGTTGAGCTCGAACCTGAGAATGCGATAGGCAGCCTCCCAGATGTGACCGATTTCGCCCTCCACACCCTCCGCAGGCAGCTCGGCAAACAGGGCCTCTGGATCAATTCCTCCGGAGGTCGTGATCTCGCGCAACGTCAGCAGAGAGGCGAGTTGACGAAAGGGTTTTGTGGCTTCCACCGCCACCTCTTCCTTCGAACAGCTCCAAGTCAGAACAGCCAAACCAAAGGCCGCCAGTCCGACCAAGGGAATGACTCGCCCTGGCCGGCCGAGCGAGTGCCAGCCAGTAGCGATGACGAGCAACGTCAGGAGCCAGGCCCAGAGCAGGATTGGCGCCGATAAACCGGGGTCGGGTGCAGCTCCCGATCCCTGCAGAATCTCCTCGATACCTGGTCGATGCGGTGGCGACTCCGCCATGATACGAACGTGGGCGATCTTCCACCCCTCGTCCTGAACCAGTTCGAGGGTCAGGGTTTCGTCCAGACCGGACGGATACTCGATGGTGAAGACGACAACGTCCTCCCAGCCGGGCGCCGAGGTCTGTAGCCGCCAGGTCGTGCCCTTCACGGGACCACACCGCACCGCGATCTCTCTCCTGGCCGCCTTCTTGCCCAGGGCACGCAAGGGTGAGCCCGCGGCCAGTGCTGGCCACCAGCTGTCTGGACCGGAGGTCAGGTAATTCGCGGCCAGGCTAACCGCAGCCCGTTCGACCTCGGAAATCGGCTTGGGGGCGGCGCCGTCCGCAAGCAAGAGAGCAGCGGTGCAGAGCCATCCGAGGCCCACGGCCACCGCCCTGGTCGTCGGTCCCTTTCGATAAGCCATCGTTCCTCGACGCCACCCGGGCCTGTGCCCGTAGATGCACCCATTCTGACGGATTTGCGCAAGTCCGGAAATGAAGCGGTTCATAGTCGACTTTGAGGTCATAGAAACATCGAAATTCCGCTATGTGACTTTCCTCGTGACCATGGGTCCCATCTTGTAGACGACGAAGAACCCTGAACCTACGGATTGCGAGGCTTCATGATGATTCCAGCCGAACAGCCCCTCGAAGAGAACCGCTTTACCAGGTTTGCCAAAGCCAGACTCGACAGCTTTCTCTCCGCGCGCTCGGTGCTCACCGCTGTGCAGCCCATGGTGGATCTGGAGTCCTCGGATCTGGTCGGGCACGAGCTGTTGGCGCGACCGCGAAACACCGGCGGCTCACAGACGGCTCGTAGCCTGCTGCAGATCGCTGAATCTCAGGGCCTCGCTGCCGAGCTCAGCCGGCGTCTTCGAGCCGAGGGTTTGGCGAAGACGGCCCACCGCGTCGTGCCGGGTCGGCTGTTTCTCAATACCCATCCTGCCGAGCTCGAACGACCCCACGACACTGGTCGCCTCGCTACGCGAGCTCGTCGAGACCTATCCCGATCTCGAGCTGACGGTCGAGATCCCCGAGCAGGCGCCGCTGGATCTCGATGCCTATGTCGAGTTGCGCCATCAACTCCGATCTCTGGGCATCGGCGTCGCCTTCGACGACTTCGGCACGGGTCACTCGCGGCTTCTCGAGCTGGCCGCGGCACCGCCTGACTACGTCAAGTTCGCCCGTCGCATGGTGACAGGAATCGACCAGCAGGTCCGCTTTCGCAAAAGAGTCCTTCTCCGGGTGATCGAATTCATCCACGCGATCGGCGCGCTGCCGATTGCCGTCGGAGTCGAGACCGCGGGCGAGCTGGCGGCATGCCGGGACCTGGGGTTCACCTGGGCCCAGGGATTCCTGGTCGGCCGTCCCTGGACCGTCGCCGTCTAGCTACTGCTTGACGACCTGATCGAGATACACGCTATTGGACACCGCCACCGTGCGGCCATCGCGCTCGAGCAGGGTCTGGGTCGGGGTAATGGCTCGCAGAACCCCGTTCTCCCCGCCAATCTCCATCTCTTCCCCCAGCTCGAATACCTTGCGGGCATAGAACCCGGCGATGATGTTGCGGGAAATGTCCCGAGATCCCAAGCCGAACGACAGGGCAAAGGCCAAAGACATTCCGGCGAGGACGCAGGTGGTTACAACCCCGATGATGTCGGTCTCGATCTGCAACTGTCCGAGCGCCATGATGGCGGCCACGAACAGGATAACTGCCGACACCAGCCGACCCAGGGTCGAGCCGTACTCGATGCCTGCCCCCTCCGCGGCGCTGGCGACGGTAGCGCCGGCAAACTGACCCCCGACACTCCCTAGCATCACGATCAGGATGCCCGCGATCAGATTCGGAACATAGGACAAGAACGATCCGATCGCCTGCGAAACCGACACCAGACCCAGAGCATCGGCGGCAGCCCGCGCGAACAGGAAAAGCAGCAGAAAATACACGATGCGAGGGATCACCTCGCTCACGGGCTGGCGCAGACCGATACGCTGCAGGCTTTGATCGATACCCGGACGGGCCAGCAACGCGTCGAAGCGGATCCGCTTCAACACGACTCGCAAGATCTTCTCGATGGTCTTGGCGACCAGCAGGGCGACAAGCAGTAGCAAAACCCCAGCGATGATCTTGGGCATCACCTCGATAACACCGGTCAGCAGGCCCCTGAACGTCGCCAGCAGCTGATCTTTGATCGCAAGTGTCTCTTCCATGACCTATCTCCTCTTCTTTGTGGTTCCGGTACCGGTAACCAGCTGTACTGCCATGTCGACGAATTCGAGCATCACGGAGATCACTCCGTTCCAGCTCAACTCGGTCAGATCCGAGCCCAGACGGCGGCGATCGATGCTGTTCCGGACACGGCCGAAGAACCCCAAGCTAGTGGGCTCACCGATATCCGCCAGCTCGCCAATGGGCGAGCCCATTTCGGCGTCGCTGGGCTCCGGTGGGTGCCGCGCGTCGGGTTCGTCGTTCATGGCTTGTCCTGTCCTTCGCCGAAGCCGCTATCGTAGACTCGTCGAAACTCCTCACGACCGCGTTTGATCCGCATCTTGACGGCCGACAAAGACAAGTCCAGCTCCTCGGCAATCTCCGCGTAGCTGAGCCCATCGGCGTCCCTGAGGATCAAGGATACTCGGAGGCTTTCCGACATCTCGTCGAGCGCCGCCGCGATGCGCCGTCTCTCGTCGGCTGCGCTCAGATTCTGCTCGGCCCGCGGTGAGGTCTGAAGATCCACTCGGGACTCCACCTCGGGGGATTCGATGCTGACAAACGACTTGTTTCTCTGTTTCTGATTGAAATTCAGGCAGTGATTGATCTTGATGCGCTGCAGCCAGGTCGAGAACTTCGACCGGCCTTCGAATCGACGCAGACCGAAAAAGGCTTTGACAAAGACCTCCTGCGCCAGATCCTCCGCGTCGACGGAGGATCCGGTCAGGTATCTGCAGTTGGCCAGAATCCGTTCCTGGTGGCGGCGAACGAGAAGCTCGAAAGCCCGAACATCCCCACCCGCGACGCTCACGGAGCGCTCGACCAACTGTTCGTCCGTCGATTCGTCGTTACGCGACAATTCACCCACCCGTTGCCATAGTTGCGCCTAGCTCTTGGCTCCGCCTCCCTGGAGAGCGTCGCGGATCTCTTCGAGAAGAACGACCTCCTGCGGCGGCGCTGCTGGCTTCGCTTCTTCCTGCTTCTTCCATTTATTGATGTTGCGGACCAGCATGAAGACCGCAAAGGCGACGATGAGAAAGGTCAGGATGGTATTGACGAAGACGCCGTAGTTGATGGTCACGGCTCCGGCCTCCTGAGCCATGGCCAGCGTCGCATACGGTCCCGATGCCTCTGCACCTTGCTTGAGCACCACGAACATATCCGAGAAGTTCACGTTTCCCAGAAACAGCCCGATCACCGGCATCAGGAGATCATCCACTAGCGACTTGACGATCGGGGTAAACGCACCGCCGATGATGATACCGATGGCCATATCCAGGACGTTACCCTTCATGGCGAATTCCTTGAATTCCTTAAACATGATTCAACCCTCCTTCTGGTTTCCATTTCGACCCATGGCCAGGACCATATCCAGAGTCCCTGCCATCGGGTCCTTCTCTGTTCTTTGACCGTTTCGGCGGTCGGAAGTCACATCCGACCAGGGCTCCGAGAGGAGCCCAGAGCCTGAGACGTGCCCCGCCGTCTGTCCTCTCTGAGAGCAGATTATGACCTAGACGATCGAGTTTCCAGCGCCAAACAGGACCTACTCGCAGATTCCCCGGGTCGAGTTGTCCTGCTGGATGAGATCCAGCCGCTCCGTCTTGAACGAATTCATCTCGGCTACACCGGCGGGAGTGGTGGCAGAGACCAACCAGAGCCGCTATCACTTCCACTTCGAGGCGTCGCTGGACTCGAATCCGTCGGCGAAGATCATCATGAGTGTCGACTCCCGGATCGACGTGGCCGATGAACGCATCCGAGGTACCGCCGTTGTAGCTTTCGTCGAACGCTCCCGCGGTGGTTGGAAAGTCCGGCGACCGGGTGTATCCGGCCACATAGAAGGTCCCCCCCGGGTCCGTGCCGCCCACCAGGGGCCGATCTTCCCCCGATCCGCCCAGGTAGGTCCCGAAGTCGAGAGTCGAGAGATCGGCGGCGAGTCGCGCCACGAAACCGTCGGCGGTCGGCGAGTTGAGGGGCAAAGCGGGATCACAATCCCCGTCTAGGCCGCAGGTGTCATCGATGCCGTCTCCGGCTGTCGGAAAGTCGATGGATGTGGTCTCCCCAACGACGTAGATGGCCCCATCCGCCCCGATGTCGATCGAGCGGATCGACTCGTGATCCGAGCCACCGAAGTAGGTCAGTGCCACCGTGATCTCGAGATCGGGGTCGTAGATGGCGACAAATCCGTCGGAGCGGGGCACCAGCAGCGGACCCTGACCGTCACAGAGACCGTCCGTGCCGCACGTCGTATCGAACGCACCCTCCGTGGCGGGCAGGTCGTTCATGTAGGTCTGGCCGACCGCAACAACGTAGCCATCACGCGCGACGACATCGTTGAAATAGGTCCGGCTGCTTCCACTCTGGCTTTCCGGGTAGTAGCTCAGGTAGGCCATGCGGGTGGTCAGGTCGGCGTCAAAGCGCGCCAGGTATCCCGTGATCGCGTAGTCGAAGCCATCGGTCATGAACACCGTGCCGTCCGGCGCCACATCGACGCTCGAGGCGATGTTTCCACCCAGGTAGGTCATCGCCTGCAGAGTCGTCAGATCAGCAGAGAGCTTGCCGGCGAAGCCTTCGTACTCGCGGATGCCAAAGGGTCCCGGCGGGCAGCAGGTCGACTGGTAGGCCCCCGGCGTGATGGGAAAGCTCGGGTCGTTGGTGGAGCCGCCAAAGTAGATGCCGCCATTTCCCAGTGCGACGGTCCTCGGGTAGTCGGAGGGAGTGACCACCGCGGAGGCCTGGAGTGACGACAGGTCGGGACTGAATCTGACGACAAAACCTCCGCCCGTGGGCGTGGTGTCGTTCCAGTTGTAGGCGCCGTCGGTCACGGGGAATCCGTATCCCGCCTGGCCGACCGCGATGAGGCCCTCGGAGTCGAGGACGATGTCCTCCACCCGGTCGAAGTACTCGGTGCCGATGTAGGTGGAAGCGATGACTGTCGACAGGTCAGCGCTCATGAGGGTGACAAAGCCGTCGGGGTACGCGCTGTCGAGAGTTTCGTCGTAACCGAGATGAACTGGGAAATCCGGCGACTGAGTGGCGCCCGCGACGTAGACTCCCGCATCAGCAACCACCAGGCCGTGGATGATGTCGTCGTCGTAATTGCCCGGAGGAGAGGGGTTGTGACCGCCGAGATAGGTCGATTCCAGCAACGGGTCGATGACGAGCTCGCGCTGCCTGTCGTAGGGGCCGACACGGAAACCGTAGTGGCCGAGCTCCCCTGGAGCGTACGCCACCTGCACGGGCTGACGACGACCATCGAGGGTCTGGTAGGCGACCGGTGCTGTGAACACGATCTCACCGAGAGAGGTCGCCAGGACCAGTCGGCCGTCGTTGGCGACCTGCAGGTCATCTACCCCTTCGACGACGACGTCGATCACGGCGACGTCACCTCCCGGCGCCACGTGAAACAGCTTCTCGACGTTGTTACCGGACGCTTGCAGCGATACCCGGATCCCGGGATACAGCTCGCCGAGATCCACGCCCTCGAAAGTCTCGAGCCGTGACCTCCAGGCCCGCGGGTCGTTCCCCTTGTATTGGCTGACGCGGACAGGACTCGGCTCGGAGCCCCGCGCGAGCATCGGCAGACTGTCGGCGAACGACTCCCGCAGCACCCACTTCGCTGGCTTGCCCTCGCGGGTCGTCCGCTGGAGGGCGTACACGAGTTGGCTCTTCGCCGTTACGAAGAAGGTCCCAGCAAACGTGCGAGCGTAGAACCGCACGTCGTCATGAGCGATCTGCCCCTGGTTGCGGATGAAAGGGATCTGCACCGAGCCCAACCGGTTCGCGACGGCCTGGGGCTCCAGCCCTCCGGTCGCCGCCGCCTGAGCCGACGTCTGGGCCAGGAGCCCAGCAACGCACACCAGGCTCGGGATCACGAAACAAAGTGACCAGCGTTTCATCGTCTTCCTCCATCCACGAATGTCAAGGCCTTGGCTCCACTGATTCCAAGTGTACCTCTCGATGTTCACAGAAGTGTCACGGGGAGAAACCCAGCGGCTGCCCGCCTCCGATGCCTGGGCAACGCGGACCCCTAACCACCAGCCAGGGAGGGGACAAGCCCCTCCACTACGCGGCGCAGCCTTCTCTTCTCAGCTCAGTAGCAGGCGCAGGTCGTCGGCCGTCAGGTCACGCAGAGACTGTCCTTCACCACCCAGGATCGCTTCGGCGAGATCACGCTTGGCGCGCTGCAGATCGAGGAGCTTCTCTTCCACGGTATCCCGCGCGATCATGCGATAGGCGAAGACCGGTTGGGTCTGGCCGATGCGGTGGGTGCGGTCGATCGCCTGCGCCTCGACCGCCGGGTTCCACCAGGGGTCGAGCAGGAAGACATAGCCGGCCGCGGTGAGGTTGAGACCTAGACCACCGGCCTTGAGGCTGATCAGGAACAGATTGCAGTCGGGATCGTTCTGGAACCGCTCGACGACCTCGCCACGGTCACGGGTCTTGCCGTCCAGGTAGGCATAGGTCGACCCCAGCTCGTCGAGGTGCTTGCGGACATAGCCCAGAAGGGTCGTGAACTGGGAGAACACCAGGACTTTGTGGCCCTCTTCGAGGACCTCCCCGACCTGATCGAAGAGGGTTTCGAGCTTGGCGCTCCCCGCCTCCTCCCATGACGTGTCGACGAGCCCCGGATGGCAGGCGACCTGGCGCAGACGCAGCAGGGCCTCGAGCACCTGGATCGCCGAGCCGGAGACGCCGTGCGTCTCGACCTGATCCATCAGACTCACCTGGTAGCTGGCGCGCAGCCGGTCATAGATCTCGCGCTGCTCCTCTCGCATGTCGCAGAGGAGAACCTGTTCGGTTTTGGGCGGCAGATCGGGGAGGACCTGCGCCTTGGTCCGCCGCAGGATGAAAGGCCGCAGGTCTTCGGCCAACTGCTCCAGCTCCCGCTTGCTGGGCGCCCGAGCGGCAGTGAGAACCTCGAGCCGCGGCAGCTTGCCGAGAAGATTGGGATTGAGGAACTCGAAGATCGATCCCAGCTCGCCAAGGTGGTTCTCGATCGGCGTGCCGGTGAGAGCCAGGCGATGGCGCGCCACCAGGAGGCGGCTGGCCTTGGCGGTCTGCGAGGACGGGTTCTTGATGGCCTGCGCCTCGTCGAGAATCACCGTGTCGAACTCGACGGTGGAGAGATAGCTGATGTCGCGGCGCAAGGTCCCGTAGGTGGTCACGATGATGTCGAACTCGTCGAGACGCTCCCGCAACTCCTCACGACCGGCGCCCCGATACTCGACGACTTTGAGCTTCGGGGCGAAATGGGCGGCCTCGTCGATCCAGTTGTAGACCACACTCCGCGGAGCCACCACCAGGTACGGGAGCTTGGTGGTTTTCGACGGTGCTCGATGGGTCAGCAGGAGAGCCAGCACCTGGACGGTCTTTCCCAGACCCATATCGTCGGCCAACACGCCGCCGAGACCGAATTCGCGCAGGAAGTTGAGCCAGGCCAGACCGTGGCGCTGATAGGTACGCAGCGTGCCGCCAAAACCACGCGGCTCCTTCTTCGGTTTGATGCGCTCGAACGACGACAGCTTCTGTCGCAGCTTGGAAAAGGCGGCGTCGACGTCGGCAGGGGGCATCGCCGTCAGCAAGGCATCGACGATCAGGGCCTGCGAAGAGAGAAAGCGAAGCCCGTCGCTGGTGGAGCCGCGGGCCGCCTTGGCGAGCGAGTCATAGGTCTCGACCCAGGAGTCGGGCAGCAGACCCTGCGAGCCATCTTCGAGCTTGATAAAACGATCACCACGCGAGACGGCATCGAGGACTCGTGAGAGCTCCAGTCGGTGGCCGGCGAAATCCACCTGGCCGCTGAGATCGAACCAGTCGACACCGCTCTCGATGCGCAGGCTCGGGGGACCCGGCGGGCTTACCGATCGACCCTGGACCTCGACGGTCCAGTCCTCCTGCAGCAGCGGCTCGATGACGGCCGGCAGCTTGCTCGGATCGAGCTCGAGCGCCTGAACTCCACCGTCCGTGGATTCGACCGGTTGCAGACCGAGCTCGAGAAGGCGGATCACGGCCGCATGCTCACGGTCCAGATCACGCCGCAACAACGTGCGCTTCTCCCAGTCGACGATCGAAGAACGGGCATCCTCGGCGCTGATCCGCAAAGCGCCGTAGTCGAAGGACAGCTCGGCCACAAAGGACGTATCGAGAGCAAGGGGCGCGGGCTCGAGGGCGAGTCTGGGCTCTGGAGGTACGGACTCCTCTTCCAGACCGAGCTCCGGCGGGAATTCGAGCGGCGGCAGCGCCTGCAGCTCGAGCAGCTCCGCGAGAGCCTGCCCGACCTCCTTTTCAGGGATGACGAGATCGCCACCACCCCGCAGGAGGGTGATCCAGGGCAGATCTCTGGACCGGTCGAGCGCCAGGCGACCGATGGACTCGGTGAACACGACCAGCGCCGGGGTGTTGTCATGCGAGGCCCGGTCGGAGGGCGAGAGAATCAGCTGCGGGTCGCCCAGCGGGATGCTGTCGCCGGCGCGCTCGAGTGCCCCGTTTAGATGCGCCTCACCCGCAGAGTCGATTCTGAGATGTAGTGCCAGATGCCAAGCGCCTCCTGTCTCCCAACGCAACGGCTGCAGACTGGCCTGCGTGCGGCCGTCCCACCAGCTCAGCGCGTGCTGTGCGCAAAGATGCGACAGGACCGAATCAAAGAGCTGATGCGGTAGGCGCAGGCTGCGAATCCCGGTCGGCGTTTTCGCCCGGCGCTGACCCGCCGCCTTGCGTCGAGGAGACGAGCTGGGCAGCTCGGTCACCAGGGCCAGCAAGCCCCCCGACTCCGTTGCCTGGCTGCCGTTCGGACCGCGGGGCAGGAGTAGCTGCTCGAGCTCGTGGTGCCCGACCCGCGCCCGCTTGGGCTTGCCGGACTTTCCGGAGGCGCCGACCGTGCGCCCGAACACATCGAGAATCAGACCCGAGGTGTCGAGGCTGGCGGCCGTATTGATGGCAAACTCTATGGCGACAGTCGACCGCGCCACAGGTGAGGCCGGCGCCATGGAGCGACCCGGCGGCGTGTCGAGTTGATCTCTCAGAGAGGCGAGATGAGACCGCCAGGAGGTGGCGATCGCACGCCCGCGTCGGCCGGTAGCCGACGCCGACCGCTGACGAGGAGCTCTTGTGCGGCGCACACTTTTCTTGGCTCTCGCGGGGCCGGAGCTGCTGCTGGGGGGCGATTCGACCAGACTGCCGCCGGCAAGCCGGGCAAGATCCTCCCAGCTCGCGGCACGGTCGCGGCGTAAACCCAGGCGATCCTTGCCTGGGGGCTGATGCTCCGAGCCGGTCTCCGCCAGCGCCAGGAGAACTGCCCAGATATGGCTGCAGAGCTGTCCACCGGCAAATCGCCGGCACTCGCAGAAGGTGTGCACCCGTCGCTTTGAGACCCGGGTCCAGTCGATTCCCACCCGAAAGGCCTCCAACTCGTCGCCCTCGACTCCCTTGACGATCGCCAGCGCGCGGGGACCATCGATCTCGACCTCTACCCGGCCGGCGTGGAGGCACTCAGATCCGAGCTCCCTTTCCTGCGGTTTGAAGTGGGAAACACTCCGCTTGTACAGCGGCACCAGCCCGTCAGCGGCTGCGGCAGTGCGCGGCCTCCCCCGATCTTTCCGCTTTCTCCCCTTTGTCGAACGCTTCTCGTTCATCCCACCAACTCTGACTTCACCTCGTGGCAAGGTCGACTCGGCGGCGTCGGGGCCTGATTCTCGGTGACGGCGACTAGGGTCGTCATCCGAATGCGCGACGCCGAGCCCATCCTAGCAGGCTGAACGAGGTTTTGGGTACGTATGCCGCAAAATTCCTACTCCTCGGGTGTTTCTCGAACGAGTCCACGCTCTACAACTTCTCCTACGACAGCGACGAGATCCGCAGCCCGTACTCCAATGAGTGGATCGTGCGCTCAGGAGTCGGGTACACCTTCTGACCGGCAAGACCGAGTTACGGTTCTCGCAGCGAAAAGCGGGGTCTTCCGGTATAAAGACTCCACGAGGTCTTGCACGGCATGAAGCTACACCCGCCAAAGCGACGAATGCCCGCACTGCGGTTTCCACGGACCGTTGGCGTCAGAGTGTCCGCGGTGCGGAATGTCTTCGACAAACTCCGCGACGTCGAGGCTCGTCTGCGTCTGGGTCGATGAAAGACGCAGTCCGACCGGCAACAGCGATACCGGGTCCGAGACGATTCACACTTCTCCCCTGGCTGGTCGGTCTGATTGCCGTCATCGCTGTGATCGCCGGTTTCGATGCGTCGCAGCAGAAGAGTCCCGCTCCAGCGCCACCTCGACCGTTGCCCGCCGACCCGCCACCCGCCGAAGAAGTCTTACCCGCCCCGCAACAAACCCGACCTGTACCAGCGGTAGTAGAACCGATCTCGGACTTCGACCCAGTCCCGGAGCCGGCCGTGGAACCCAAGAAGCTCGCCACGCCCTCCTACACCTGGTATGAAGGGGCCAACGGCTTCGAGCGTGGAATCGAAGAAGCGCAGCAGGAGGGCAAGGCGCTAGCGGTCTACTTCTACACCGATTGGTGCCCCTATTGCCGTGAGCTCGAGCGCGACCTTCTGAGCCGCGCCAAGGTCGAGGACTTCCTGAAGTACCTGGTCAAGATCCGGGTCAACCCGGAGAGCGGCCGCCGCGAGCGTCTGCTGGCCAACGAGTACGGAGTGCACGGCTACCCCTCTTTCTTTATTCAGTCAGCACCCGGAGCTACCCCTCGCAAGATTCGCCGCACCGACCGCGACGGCCTCAAGAGTCCGGAAGACTTCGTCGCCACCCTCGAAAGGGCTGCAGGCAACTAGACAAGCCAGTGCTTCCTGTTAGAGGGGTCATTGCTCCGGGGCGCCCGCACCATTAGCCTGAGCCGGGATTTTCAAGGGAGGAGCCGAGATCTCTATACGCTGGAAGGTCGCTCTGTCCGTGTCCGTTCTGCTGGTTGCGATAGCAGGGGCGGTAGGGCTCGCCTTGATGCGCTACGAGTCGCTCTTTCTCATGCGGGAGGGCGAGAAGCGGGTCCAGGCCCTGGCCCAGAACCTCGCCGCCAACGCGCGGGATCCTCTGCTCATCGGCGACGACTTACGCCTCGGGCCGATCACTCAGTCGGTCATGAGAGAAGAGGACGTGCTCTACGCCTTTGTAGCGAATCATGAAGGCACGATCGTCTACCATCCGGACGGACAGAGGATCGGGGGCCAGTACTCGGGTGAAGCGGTCTTGTCCGGTGATCAGGAACTTCTCGCTGCTGTCCCCATCGTGATCGAAGGCACCACGGTGGGTCACGCCGTCGTCGGTTTGGGGTTGGATTTCATCAAGGAGGCGATGACCGCCACGGCACTGGGTCTCTTGCTCCCCCTGGGCTTAGGAACTCTGATCTCCGTGTGGGGTATCTTCTGGCTCACCGGAGTGCATGTCAGGCGGATTGAAAACCTCGAGGTGGCAGTGCAGGCGTTGGGCGCCGGGGAAAGGCTCGTGAAGACCGAAGTCAAGGGACGCGACGAGGTGGGGCGGCTCGCTCGCCACTTCAACCGTATGGTCCGCCAACTCGAGACCGCGCAGGGCGAGCTCGAAAGCAGCGTGGCGCAGACGGTCAGCGCTCTGGCGGCTGCGATCGAGGCCAAAGATGTCTATACCCGCGGACACTGTGAGCGGGTGGCCCGGATCTCTCGCGCCATGGCCGAGCAAATGGGTGTCGAGGACACCGATCTACGAGATCTGGAGCTGGCGGCCTTTCTTCATGACATCGGCAAGATCGGTGTCCCCGGCAGTGCTATCGGCAAGAAGAGTCGGCTCACCGAGAGCGAAATGCAGAATATGCAGGAACATCCCGAGATCGGCGCCAGAATCCTGAGTCCCATCTCCTTTCTCGAGAGAGTCGGGACCTACGTCCGACATCATCACGAGCACTACGACGGCTCAGGCTATCCGGCCGGAATCGCCGGCGACGCCATCCCACTGGCATCCAGGATCATCCATCTCGTGGATGCGTACGATGCCATGACGACGACTCGTTCCTACCGCGCCGGGCTGGACCACGAAGAGGCGGTCCGGAGGATCCGACGAGGGGCGGGCGAGCAGTTCGATCCCGAGATCGTGGACTGTTTTCTCCGGCTGTATGATGAGGGTGTGATCTCCGCAATCTACGAGAATACAGGCGAGAGCCATGCCCGATGAAAACGCTTGCCCCAGCGGTTGTCGTCATCCTGCTCACAGGCTGCGCGTCTATCCGACCCCACCCCGGTAACGAAGAAACGTGTGATCGGATTGCGAGCCTTGCCGACGACGGCGAGCTCAAGCCCGCAGTCGACGAGATGACTACCTTGGAGAAGGAGGGCATCGTCTGTCCGGAGAAAGTCCGAGTCGCGATCGATGGGGCCCGCGCTCGCCTTGCCGAGGCCGACGCTCTGGTGCTCAGCGCCCAGTCCAAGAGACAGCTTGGTGACCTGGAGGGTGCCTCGTCCGATTTGGAGAGAGCCCTCGAGGTCTATCCCAAGTACTTCTGGGCCGAGAAGCAGTTGCGGGACGTCCAAGGGGTTCTCTCAGAGAATCAGGCTGAAGGTCGGCTTCAGGCGCAGCGACGCTCCGACGTCAAGCTCTCCCAGTCGCGGGCGGCCGAGGCACGTGGCGATCTGGTGGAGGCGAGCCGTCTGACCTCTGAAGTCCTCGACAACCCACCGACAGATCCGGATTCGAGGAGCGACCTCGTCGAGTACAGTCGGCTGCTGGGTCTGAAACTCTTCTCCGAGGGTGAGCTCACCAAGGCCCGGGACCTCTGGCGCCAAGCGCTCTCGCTCGACCCTTCCAATCAGAAGATTCTCGACTACCTCGAAGACGTCGACCAAAGCCTGAGAAGTCTGGAGCAAATCAAAGCCAGAGACGACGGCTGAAGGAATCGGACTTTCAGCCCGTTATCCGAAGGCGCCGATGGGCAAGCCTCGGATTGGTCAGTTGTCGAGCTGCAGGATCGGGCCTCCGATCCGCTCAGTATCGACCTTTGGTCCCACCCGCAGGGGTAGTGCGCTCACGGCCTTCCGGCAGTACCTTTAGAGGGGGCTCGACAAAGGCCGGGCCAGGAGAATGCCGGTCCAATGAAGCTACACGGGAGACCATCCATGTTCAAGAGCGTAACTACCGTAGCCGTAGCACTCCTGCTCGGCCAGGCGGCCGGGGGTCGGGGCTGTGGACTTCACGGTCACCAAGCTCGATGACACCAACGACGGGTTCTGCGACGTCGACTGTTCCTTTCGAGAAGCCGTCATCGCCGCCAACGACTCCGCGGGTCTCGACGAGATTTTCCTGCCGCCAGGCGAGATCGTGTTCGGGATTGCCGGTACAGGCGAAGACTTTGCCGCCGAGGGTGATCTCGACGTTCTGGATTCGGTGATTCTCTGGGGAGATTCGAGCCTGGGCACCGTGATCGACGCCAATCGGTTGGATCGGGTCTTTCACGTCATTGGTCCAACAGCGGTCGTTACCATGCAGTTCCTCATAGTCCGAAATGGCTACGAGCCAAGCGCAGGAGGTGCGGGTATCCTTGTCGGAGCCGCCGATTTGCACCTACTGGACGTCCTGGTCACCGGGAACGAGGGCAACCCAGGTCTCCCTGGTGGCGGAATCAGGGCGAGCCAGTTTTCTTTGGGACGCTCGAGGGTTCCACAATTGCCGGCAACTCCCTGGGCGAGGTGAGTATCGTGCAGAGTGACCTCCTGGCTGAAAATTCGACCATCAGTACTGCCATTGGTTCCTCGGGAGGCGCAGCGATCAACGTGTCGGGTGGTGGCACCGCGAATCTGAGGAACGTCACGCTCGTCCGATCGCCCGGCTCCTTCTACTCGGTTGCGGCATGGAACCCGGGCACTGTAACTGTCGAGGACTCGATTCTCAGCGGTGACTGCTTCATCCAGGCAGGGGTCTCCTGGAGTTCCATTGGCGGCAATCTCGAGAGCCCAGGACAACCCACGGGCACCCCCCACCAGAAATAGCGTCAGCTCACGACCACTAGGTGAGCCGGTGAATCGAACACCACGTCGCCACCTTCTTCGACCAGGTGGGCCAACTCGCGTTCCGCCTCCGTCAGGATCTGCTCGATCTGCGGCTCCGACACCGTCACCCCCATCACCGGGAGCCAACCGCGCAGGTCCGCCTCGACCATCATTCGAATACTCGGAAACCTGGCCGTCCCCATGCGAGTGATCACCTTGGGCGCCGAGAGGCCGGCAGCCTCGCACAAGGCGGTCAGCTCTTGTGGATCTCCGAGAGCAAACGGAGCGCGGAGTGCATCAGCCGCGGGCCTTCCGGCCACGCGGTCGAGGAGCGAGACCTCGAGCGAGTAGGCCGGAGAGTTCTCGAGCGCGTCCCACACCGCCACCACGAGCCTTCCTCCCGGCACCAGCACGCGCGACATCTCTCTGAGCGCCGCAAGACGATCCGCGAAGAACATCATGCCGAACTGACTGACAACCGCGTCAAAGGTCGCGTCCGGAAAGGGCAGGGCTTCCGCGACGCCGGGTCGCCACTCGACCGTCGAGTCCAGCTTCGCCGCTACAGCGAGCATGCCGGCGTTTGGGTCGACCCCTGTGGTCGAGCCAGTCGGCCCTACTCTCTCTGAAGCTGCGCGGGCAAGAACGCCGGTGCCGCAGGCGACGTCCAGGACGTGCTGCCCCGAGGTCAGCCCTGCCGCGTCCAGAACGGGGTCCGTCCATTCCTGGAAGAGCGCCGGAACGTGCAGTGCCTCGTAGGCCTCCGCCGCCGCGATTTGGTCCTGCAGTCCAGGGTCATTCATCGAGACTCTCCTCTCGTCCACGCACCTTCTGGTGGATGAGTCCTGCGACGGGGCTGCCAGATGTCTGGGGAGCCAACCGACAGGTCCCGCGTCTGTTTCAAGATCTTGCTCTGTAGCCGACTGTATCAGCGTGAGCCGTCTGTCTCGTCCTCGTCCAACCGTTCCCCTGCCTCCTGCGGAGAATACTGTCCCGGGTTCAAACGAAATGGATGTGATGTAGTCCTGTTGGAGATTCGCTACTCGTGGCGACGAACGGCGAATTGAAATACATCCGGACGCGCGTAGTGACCGGCTGAGTCGAACATGCGTTTCGCCGCAGGAATCAGGTCGAGATCGAGATCCGCGTAGAGAATCTCCTGCGTCCCTTTTGCCGGACCAACGAGGACTTTCCCCATTGGATCGATGATGCAGCTGTTGCCCTGGTTGATCCACTCTCTGCCTTCCGGATAGAGCTTCTTGAACTCGTAGGTTTCCGGGATCTCCTCCAGGCGGAGGGCCTGGCAACAGTTGATTACAAACATCCCTCCCTCCCTTGCGATGTGGCGCATTGCAAGGAGCCAAGGATCGCTCGAGTCCCACGTCGGAACCACAAGGATCTGCACTCCCATTTCGTACATCGCCTGTCGCGCCAGGGGCATGTAGGCCTCCCAGCAGAGTAGCCCGCCGAGCTTTCCGATCGGAGTGTCAAAGGCACTCAGAGTAGTACCGTCCCCCTGGGCCCACACCGTCCGCTCGCCCCCAGTCGGTATCAGCTTCCGGTGGGTGCCCAGGACATCGCCCTCATCCGAGATAAAAAGAAGCGTGTTGAACAGACTGGAGCCAGAGCACTCCGCGTTTCTTTCGTTCACCCCGATCGCGACGTGGATGCCTGCGGATCGTGCAGCTTCGCAAAGTCGTTCGGTGGGCTCATCCGGGATAGCCACCGCGTTGTCCAGCAGCTCCCGGTAGTACCCGTTCAAGACCGCGACGGCGCTGTTTTTTACCAACCACACCCAGTCCGGGTAACCCGGAACAAAGACCTCTGGAAAAACGATGAGCTGTGCGCCGTTCTTGGACGCCTCGGCGATGAGGGTGCAGGCCTTGTCGACCGACTCGCGCAGATTCAGGAAGACAGACGACTGCTGCGCGGCGGCGACCGTCAGCGGGGAGCGAGAAGTTGGCATGTCGACCTCCGAAGAGAATTCAGACCTCCATTCTGACGTATTGCCCGCGAGGGTTCCAAGAAACTGGCAATAGGCAACCCTGATTCGAGAGCCCATCCGGGCCTGGGGCTTGACAACATTTAGATGATTAGCTAAATTACGAATCATGAACAAGGTCTTCAAAGCCCTTGCCGATCCCACCCGACGCCGGGTGCTCGAGCTCTTGCGCGAGCGACCGATGGTTGCCGGCGAGCTCTCCGAGCACTTCCCGGTCTCGAAGCCCACCATGTCGGCCCATTTTGCGGTGTTGCGAGAGGCCGATCTGGTGGAGGCCGAGCGGCACGGCAAGACCATCCTGTACCGCCTCAAGATGTCGGTGCTCGAAGACGCGCTCCTCGGCTTCTCCCAGGCGTTCGGATTCACCAAACAGCCGAATCGCGCAGACAGCGAGAACGGTGATTTCATTGGAGAGGAAGAAGAACCATCATGAAAATACGAAGCGCGCTACTCCTCGCTGGCCTCATGCTCTTATTCACGCTGGCTGTGGTCTTCGCAGACAAAGCCGGGTATATCGGAGACGAGACCTCCAAACGTGCAGTTCAAGTCGCCATTGGATTCCTGGTCGTCTATTGCGCAAACCTGGCTCCAAAGACCCTGGAGCCCTTGGCCACGACTGGCGATCCGTCCAGGATTCAAGCCTTGCAGCGGTTCTGCGGCTGGACCCTGGTTCTCGCAGGCCTGGGCTATTCCCTGGTATGGCTCATCGTGCCGATCGAGCACGCCGGCGTCTCATCCATGGCTATCCTCGGCGCCGGTGTTCTCCTGGTTGCCGCGCGCTGCCTCTGGACCTTCAAAGGCCGTGAGCGAAATCAACCTCGTGCGGAGCTTTGACCCGGCCCATGCAGGCAAGATTCGTGCGTCCTCTCTTGGCCGTCGGGCTGCCCCCAGCTGAGTGCCTGAGTCAGAATAGTGACAGAGTAGAATTATGGGGGAGCAAGGTCCGAGGAAGCGTTGTGACGTCGCGGGTGCACCCACAGAGAGGGGAACATGAACGAGAGGAGTCTGAAGATTCTCGAAGAAGGCGTCGGCGACCTGCTGACGCCGATCGACCTCGAAGCCTTCCGCGCTCACAACCGGGCCAAGGAGAAGGGTCTGGTGGACAAACGGATGAGCGAGAAGGAGGCTATCCGGCGATTCGTCGACGAAGGCGACTACGTCGGGGTGGAGCTCTACGGCACGGTGCGCTGCCCAATGTCGCTGACCCGCGAGCTCATCCGAGCGGGCTACCGCAGTCTGCGCGGCGTCGGCCAGGGGGTCTACGAATCGGATCTCTTCGCCGCTGCAGATTCGTTCAAGGCCATGGACTGGACCTATATCGGTCTCGAGGTCTACGGTGTGTCGTCGAACCTCCGGCGGGCCGTCGAATCGGGTTATGTGGAGAACGTCGTCGAATGGTCCAACGCCGCCCTGGCCTGGAGATTCAAGGCAGCGGCCATGGGGGTGCCCTTCCTGCCGACGCGCTCCATGCTGGGGACCGACACTCTTCAAGTACTCGGCCGCCAAAGTGGTGGAGTGCCCATTCACCGGCGAGCCAGTCTGCCTGCTGCCGGCGCTGATCCTCGATGTGGGCGTGATCCACGTCAATCGTGCGGACAAGCACGGCAACTGCCAGATCGACGGCATCTCGGGTTTTGCAGCCGAGATGGCCTGCGCTTCGAAGAGAGTCATCATCTCGGCCGAGGAGATCGTCGACACCGAGGTCATCCGACGGACGCCCGATCGCACCATCATTCCCTGGTACGTGGTCGACGCCGTCGTCGAAGCACCCTTTGGCTCCCACCCCGGGGAGATGAACGGCATGTACGAGCGCGACGAGGAGCACATCCGCTCCTATTACGAGAGCACCAAAGACGTCGAGAAGGTGAAGGCCTATCTCGACAAGTGGGTCTACGGGGTGGAGAGTCACGAGGCCTACCTCGATCTGGTGGGTAGAGAACGGCTGGAGGAGCTGAGGATCAAAGGGGTCTGAGATGGCAGATGAGCGCTACACCAGAACCGAGTTGATGATCTGCCTGGCCAGCCGCACCATGGCCGACAATGCGACCGCTTTCATCGGCACCGGCATTCCCATGCTGGCGGCGTCGCTGGCGCAGAAGATGCACGCCAAGAACCTGACGCCGGTCTTCGAGTTCGGGGGCACCGGCGCCATCCTGGAGAAGCTCCCGCTGGCGGTGGGGGACATGCGCACCTACAACAAGGGCCTCCACGCCGCCGGCATCTGTACCACCATGGAAGCAGCGCAACGCGGCTTCATCGAGTACGGGTTTCTCGGCGGCGCCCAGATCGATGCCTACGGCAACCTCAACAGCACGGTGATCGGCGAGCAGCCGGCGCCAAAGGTGCGACTGCCGGGATCGGGAGGAGGCAACGATGTGGGCTCCGCCTGCTGGCGCACCATCGTCATCATGCGGCAGTCGCCGCGGACCTTTGTGTCCAAGGTCGATTTTCTCACCACTCCCGGCTATCTCGACGGGCCCGGAGCGCGGGAGCGCGCCGGCCTACCCGCGGACACCGGTCCCTTCCGAGTCGTCACCGATCTCTGCACCCTCGACTTCGAGGAGAAGAGCAAGCGGATGCGACTGCTGGCGCTCAACCCGGGGGTCGAACTGGAACAGGTACAAGCCGCCACCGGCTTCGAGCTACTCCTGCCCGAAGAGATCGGCCCCAACGAGGAGCCCAGCGCCGAAGAGTTGCGCATCCTGCGCGATGAGGTCGACAAGGATCGCCTCTACATCTGATCGAGACTTTCGAGACATCGATGAAGAAGCTGCTGAGACGCATCGCGCTCGCTGTTCTCGTCCTGCTGCTGGCCGCACAGCTGGTCCCGATAGAGCGCACGAATCCGCCGGCAAAGCTCGAGATCCCGGCGCCGGCCGAGGTGGGTCGAGTGCTCGAGCGCTCCTGCTACGATTGTCATTCCAATCGCACGCAATGGCCTTGGTACTCGTATGTGGCACCCGCGTCCTGGTTCGTGATCCGGCACGTGCGTGACGCCCGCGAAAATCTGAATTTGACCGAATGGCCGTTGATGGACATCGAGGGGCAGCTGTTCTTCCTGGGCGAGATGAAGAAGCAAATCGCGGCAGATAAGATGCCTCTCGATAGCTATCTTCTCCTGCATTGGGGCGCGCGGCTGAGCGACGCCGATCGCACGTTGCTGCTGGCTTGGATCGACGAGGAGATCGGTCTGCTGTCCGAGCCTGCATGGCCTTGACAGAAACCATGACTCCTGTGGCAACGTAGACTCTGAACGACATAGAAAGCGAGGTTCGAAATGACGCAGGCAATTCAACGATTCATCGTCGCGGCGTGCGCTCTCGCGGTGCTGGTGCTGCTTGGCGCACCGCTCGGCGCACAGATTCCGGACGAGTTCACCAATCTCAAGGTCCTGGACAAGGACATCGGCAAGCAGCAGTTGATCGGCATCATGAAGGGCTTCTCCGGAGCCCTGGGAGTTCGCTGCAACCACTGCCACGTGGGGCCGGACAATCTGCAAGGGATGGACTTTGCCACCGATGAAAAGGAGCACAAGCGCGCGGCGCGAGCGATGCTCGAGATGGCAAGCGCGATCAACAACCAGTACATCGGCAGCTGGGACGAGGCTGGCAGCAAGGGCGAGCACCAGAGTGTCAACTGCTTTACCTGCCACCGCGGCCAACCGAAACCGCCAGCCAAGCTGACCGCGATCCTGAGCGAAACCGCTGAAAGCGAAGGCGTCGACGCCGCCATGGCGCAGTACAAGGAGCTCAAAGCGGAGCACTTTGGCGCCGGTCTCTACGACTTCAGGGAGCGCATCTTCGGCGAGCTCGCGCAGGAGGCCTTCGAGGCGGGCGACATCGATACCGCTATGCAGATCCTGAGTTCGTCGCTGGAGATCTATCCCGAATCCGCCGATCTGCACGCCTTCCTGGGCATGGCGCTACTGCAGAGTGGAGACGCGGAGGGGGCGGCCGGGAAGTTCGACGAGGCGCTGGAGCTCGACCCCGAGAACGTCAACGCACGGCGTGGCAAGACGATGCTCGAGAGAGGACGCAGTAGCAGGGCGACGGCTAGCTTTTCGCGGAGATCGGGACCATCGAACAGACTAGGGCCGCGGGAGATTGATCCTTCCCGCGGCCCTTACTGTGCTCGCTGCTGGAGATCAGCTGCCCGAACCCTGGCGCTCGATAATCTCCTTCGCCCGATCTCGCCCACCTAGCCCGAAGGCCAGGCCCAGGGCCAGGGCGCTACCTCCGAGGACAGCCGAAACGGCGACCTGCACGATCTCGCGCCCGACTCCCAGCTGGTTGAGTCCCATACTGAAGCCGAGAAAGACGATGGCGTACTTGGCCACCATCGACACCAGCTTGGCGTGGTCGGTCCCTGAGAGCATGTTCGCCAGCATCTTGCCGACATAAGTGCCCAAGCTCAGGGCGGCGAGAATGATGACCACCCCTACCAACAGGTTGGGCAGATAGCCGAGGAGACTCCCGACTAACGACGACAGCTCACCGAGCTGTAGCGTAGCCAAGGCCTGCTCCGCGGTCAGCAACAAGATGATCGCCATCACCACGGTTCCCCCGATCGACGAAAGCGTGACACCACCCTCTCGCGGCTTGAGGAATTCGAGACCAAACCTCTCCGGCAAGGTGTCGAAACCGACGCCGCTCAGGAAGGACTCCACGATGCCGCGTACCGCCTTGGCAATGAAGTAGCCGATGGCGGCGATAACGATGGCGACAAAGAGCAGCGGAACAGCCGACAGGAGCTGCTGCAGAGTGCTCTTGACCGGCTCGGAGATGGCCTTGATCTGCAGGCTGTCAACCGCGGCCACGAGAATGGGGATGAGGACGAAGAAGAACGCCACCGCGCCGCCGATCTCAGAGAGCTTGCGACCCTGATCGTCGCTGGTGATCCCCAGGCGCTCGCCGAGGCTGTCGGCCCCGACGGCGGCGAGGAAGTTGCTCACCACTTCGCGCACGATCGTGGCCACGATCTTCCCGATGAAAAGCAGGATGACCGCGCCGATGATGTTCGGCAGGAACTCGAGCATCTTCGCCATCATGTCGCGCAAAGGCGCTACCAGTGACTCCTGACCGAGGGCGTCGAGAAACGGTGGAATGCCGAAGAGCAGCACGATGTAGAAGAGAAGCCGCCCAACCAGACCGCTCGGGCCGACCTCTTCGCCCTTGATCTCGCGACTGGCCACATACTTGCTCGCCTTCTTATCGAAGCCGACGGCCTCGAGTCCCTTGGTGGCCACGAGCTTGAGAAGGGTCGCGACGACCCAATAGACACCCAGTATGACCACCGCTTGCAGCAGGGAAGGGATCACGCCTGTGATCTTGTCGAGTATGTTCTGGAGCGGCGCAGCGACCATACCCAGCTGGAGGGCGTCGAAGAAAGCGAGAAAACCGAACGCCAGGATGATCCACTTGACCGCCGTCCCAGCCAGGGCCGCGATCGAGCGTGGCTCGCCTTCCTCGGTTTCAAGCATGTCGCCCAGACCGAGATCCTCGGCGGCGCGGTCGTCGATTCGCGTCAGTTGAAGGCCCTTGCGGACCAGGGCCCCACCTACGATCGCCACAATCCAAAAGACGACAAGAAGGGCGACAGCCTTCAGAATGATCGGCAGTCCAGCTGCGAGGCGCTGCAGCATCGGCATGAGCATCTCGCTCCACACGGCGCTGCCCTTTTCAGCTACCTGGACGGCGGTATCGCTGATTCCCTGGGTCACCGCACCTGCGCCCTCTTCCTCGGTCACCGCACCTGGCCCTTTCTCGGTCACCGCACCTGGGCCCTCTTCCTCGGTCACCTGTTGGGTCTGCGCCGTCGCCGCGTCCGGGTCTTCCTGCGCAGCCGTCGCCACCGGGAAAAGCAGCACCAGGGCTGTTACAGCGGCGGCAATCCATTGTCTCTTGGTGGTCATAAAGTAATCTCCTTCTGTTTACGGAACTAGGACTCGTGGCGCCGGCGCACCTGGCCCGTCACCACTCTCAGACCGGTTTCTCGGTCGAAAGTCACATCGCTCCTGGTTTCGCTGCTGAGAGAGGCTGAGGTCGAGATCGTCACGGTGCTGCGCGCCGGCCTTACGGTGCCGGATCTTGCATTCCCTCGATCGTCTCGAGGATCGAGTCGCGCCGCTCGAGGATTTGACGCCTGACGGGTTTATCGATGTAGGTGCCAAGGGCGGCCTTGAGCTCCACGTCCGACAGGGACCTCACTCGCTCGACGAGCTCCGGCCGATAGCTTGTCGGAAAATGTTCGAGCTCGGGGTCGAAGTCGATCATCCAGAACAACGCCCGCGTGGCACCGGCCCCCTCGTTCATCGCCCGTAGCGGGATTCCGTAGGGTCCGAATGCCCGGGAGTTGTCGATCATCAGCAAGCGGTAGTCGGGGGAAGCCAGGGCATTGTTCACATGCCGGTCGTTGTTGGCGGTGAGATAGTCGAACAGCCACATCGCGCTCACTTGCTGCCGCCAGACGTCGAGATCAGGAGGCGCTCCCACCAGGGTTTCCATCGTTGCACCCTCGACCCACAGTTGCAGACAACCGAGCTTTCCTTTGTCCTTGCGCTTGACCGTTGGTGGGACCATGCCCATTCCCAGCAGCTTGTCGAGCTCATAGGCGGCCACTTCGTGACGCCACGAGTCATCCGGCATGTCGATCTTCTTGAAAATCGCCTGGTGTCTCTCACCGTCCAGCTCCAGGGTCACCTTGACCGGATTGGTATACCCGGTGCCGACCTCGGCTCTGCCAACGATCTTGGCCTCTTGGAGGAATTCCTCGAGATGACCGGCCTCCTGCCAGCCTGTCTCGTTCTGGCCCTGACCCTGAAGCGGTGACACTGTCAGAGTCAAGCCGGCCACAAGCCAAGGCAAGAGAATCATGCGAAACCCGAAACTGAAGATCACGCGTCCACAATACTATGAAGTCGCCGTCCTGATCGGCAGCACCCGGGCCACTTGATCATCATTCCACGGCCACACTGCGACAGCTGGTTGCGTGTCTCGAGGGTCGCTCCCGAGTCACTCCTCACTGAGCTGTTCGTAGTCCAGGCGACCGTCGATGCTCTCGCCAGCGCGAAACGCTGCTGCCAGCCCTCGTTCGGCCGGTGGCGAAAGATCCCATCGTCGGTCTGCAGCCAGACTGCATGGCCATGCCTTTTGGCACTCAGAAACCAACTAGACCCGGCAAGTCCGAAATTGAATCTCGGCTCGGGATCTGTCAAAAGGAGGTAGTACTGAATGAACACGACGCCTTCGCGACATTCTCGAAAGTAGGCGAGGAACTCGGCAAAGTTCGACGAGGCGCTAAAGCTCGATCCCAAGAACATCAGCGCACCTCGGGGCGAGGCCATCCTCGAAAGGGGTCAGTAGCCAAGCGAAAGCTAGCTCGGCGCACCATGAGCTCAGGCTGAACCGCTTCGGTTTCAGCGGACTCTGTGGAAGAAGCCGCTTACGGTTCGGCCTCTTCGTGAGATATTGGCTGACCACGGCCCAATAGGAGTCGTGACGCGTACGAGTCCAGCTGAAGCCACCTGCCGGAGAGACCACTATGAAAACCGCCTCCCATCGCCTGCTGATCGTCGCTCTCGTAACAGGGTTTCTTACCTGTTTGCCTGTCTCGACCCAGGCGGAGGTCTCAGCGGACCGTATCTGGAAAGATGTGCCTGAGTCGAGCATCACTCTGGTCGGCGAACGCCGTACCGTGCCGACCGACTATCGCAGCGTGGCCGTCGATCGAACAGCCCTCGACGCGTTGCTCTACGAGACTCCGATGGAGCAAAGCTCGGCCGCCCTGGCCCGGGAAGTCGTGCTGACGATGCCGCTGCCCGCAGGAGGCTTCGGGCGTTTTCGAATCGAAGAGGCACCGATCATGGCACCCGAGCTTGCTTCCGCGTATCCAGAGATCAAGACCTATAGGGGTCAGGGTCTCGACGAGCCTTCAGCAACGCTGCGCTTCAGCGTCACGCCCCACGGGTTTCACGGCCAGATTCTCTCGGCCTCCGGCCGTGTCTTTCTCGATCCGTATAGCGTTGGAGACCAGAGCCAATCTGGTGGTCTACTTTGCCCGCGATCTTCGAGCTGGGGAGGACTTGGCGTGGACTTGCCACGTCGACGCTCCGCCTTCAGACTCGAGGCCAGAGACCCGACAGCCCACCGGATTGCCTGTCGATCTGCGTACCTACCGTCTTGCCCTGGCCGCCACAGGTGAATACACCGCCTTCCACGGCGGCACCGTTCAGGCAGGTCTGGCCGCCCAGGTCGTGGCGATGAATCGCGTCAACGGCGTCTATGAGACCGAGGTCGCCATTCGCATGGTGCTGATTCCGAACAACGACCTTATCGTCTACACCGATGGCTCGACGGACCCCTATTCCAACTTCAGCGGGGGCACCATGCTCGGGCAGAATCAGGCCAATCTGGACGCGGTGATCGGTGACGCCAACTACGACATCGGACACGTCTTTTCCACCGGCGGCGGCGGTGTCGCCTTTCTTCGAGTACCCTGCAGGTCCGGCAGCAAGGCACGAGGTGTCACCGGTCTCTCGAGCCCGATCGGCGATGTCTTCTACATCGATTTCGTCGCTCACGAGATGGGGCATCAGTGGGGTGGAAATCACACCTTCAACGGCAATGCCGGGAACTGCTCCGGGGGCAACCGCAACGGCTCCACTGCCTACGAACCGGGCAGCGGTAGCACGATTCAAGCCTACGCCGGGATCTGCGGCTCACAGAACCTTCAGTCGACCAGCGACGACTACTTCCACTCCATCAGCCTCGATGAGATCGTCGCCTACAGCCGGACCAGTACCGGCGACTCTTGTCCGTCGACGGTCAGCGTTGGGAACCAGCCCCCAGTCGTTTCGGCAGGAGACGATTTCACCATTCCCCTGGAGACTCCATTCGAGCTGTGTGGCTCCGCAATCGACCCCGACGAGTCCGACCAGGACGCCCTGACCTACAGCTGGGAACAGTGGGATCTGGGACCGGCCGGCTCTCCCGACTCACCCAGCGGCGATGCGCCCATCTTTCGCTCGTTTCCGGCCTCGCCCACCGGCTCCCGTGTCGTTCCCGAAGTGGTCGGACATTCTCGACAACACCCACACGATCGGTGAGCTTCTCCCGACCTACGCGCGCACCATGAACTTCCGGCTGACAGCCCGTGACAATCGCTCCAGTCGCCGGCACCTTTGGCGACAACATGTCCGGCGCCAGCCCGACGGTTCAGATCACGGCAACGGACAGCGCCGGTCCCTTTTCAGTGACCGCACCCAATGGCGGCGAGACCTGGCCCGCGGGCAGCACCCAGACCATCACCTGGGACGTTGCCGGAACCGACACCGGAGCCGTCTCCTGTGACAGCGTCTCTCTCTGGCTTTCGGTGGATGGCGGTCTCAGCTACCCACTGTCACTGAGCGGTCAGACTGCCAACGATGGACGTCCAGATGGTGACCGTACCCGCAGCCGCAACAACCACGGCCAGAGGTCCAGGTGCGCTGCAAGGACAACATCTTCTTCGACATCTCCAATGGCGACTTCACCGTCACCGCTCCAGGGGCGCTCGTTCACGGCTCCACCTTCGAGCAGTGCGATCCACTCGGGTCCTGGGACCAGGTCGTGCAGTAGTCCGTGCTAGCCTGCGCTGGATCCGGAAGCGGGTTGAACCCTCGCTTCAGTGGACGAATCGGAGGTGTACCATGGCCGGACTTGATTGCCGACGCTTACTCCTTGGAATCACAGGGCTGTCCATCGCAGCTTGGCTGGCCGGAGCACCTGTGCTGGCACAGGAGCCAGATAAGAAGGAAGGACGATCCGGCCCCCAAAAAGGCGGAACTTCCCATCCGGGAGCTCCCCGCCGATACCAAACTCACCAGAACTGCCCAGGCGACGATACGCGGTGCCAAGGTGCCCTACCGTGTGACGACGGGGACGCAACCGGTCTACGGCCAGGACGGCGCCACGATCGCCGCACTCCACTACACCTACTACGAGCGCACCGACGTCACCGATATCGCCCGCCGACCGCTGTTTATTTCCTTCAACGGCGGGCCCGGTTCGGGGTCACTGTGGATGCATCTCGGCTACACCAGCCCCAAGCAACTGGTGATCGACGACGAGGGCTTCCCGGTGCAGCCGTACGGAGTGCGTGACAACCCCCATTCGATCCTGGACGTGGCCGATATCGTCTACGTGAACCCGGCCAATACAGGCTTCTCGCGGGTCCTGGACGATGAGATCGATCGAGAGGTCTTCTTCGGCGTCGAAGCGGACATCACCTACCTCGCCGACTGGATCGACGTGTTCGTCTCACGCAACGGGCGCTGGCGCTCGCCGAAGTACCTGATCGGAGAGAGCTACGGCACCACCCGCGTGTCGGGTTTGGCCGGCGAGCTGCAGAACCGCCACTGGATGTATCTCAATGGCGTCATCCTGGTCTCACCGACCGGGCTGGGCATGCACCCGGAGGGGCCGGCTCCTCGCTCTCCGGTTCTCAAGCTCCCCTACTACGCCGCCGCGGCGCACTACCATGGGCAACTGGACGAGGCTCTGCAAGGCCTCGATCTCCAGGAGCTTGCTGGCCGAGGCTGAAGAGTTCACCCTGGACGAGTACCTGCCCGCTCTGTCCCGGGGCGGCTTCTTGGAGGAGGGAGAGCGCCAAGAGATCGCGCGCCAGGTTGCCCGGTACGCAGGGCTCACGGAGGAATTCGTCCTGGATCACAACCTGGCGGTGCCCGCGTCTGCTTTCTGGAAGGAGCTGCTCCGCGAAGAGGGCTACACCATCGGCCGACTCGATTCACGCTATCTGGGGATCGACCGAAAGGACGCCGGGGACCGCTACGACTACCCACCAGAGCTCACCTCCTGGAACCACGCTTTTGCGCCTGCCATCAATCACTACCTGCGCGACGAGCTCGGCTTCGAGACCGACCTCCAGTACTACCTGTTCGGGCCTGTTCGACCCTGGGAAGGTCGCGACCAGCACGACGTGGGCGAGGAGCTGCGGCGGGCGATGGCCCAAAACCCGTATCTCGGGGTGATGGTGCAATCGGGTTTCTACGACGGCGCGACCGACTACTTCACTGCCAAGTACGTGCTCTGGAACCTGGATCGCAGCGGCCGACTGAAGGACCGCATGCGCTTCGAGGGCTACGAGAGCGGACACATGATGTACCTGCGCAGCGAAGACCTGGCCCAGTCCAACCAGCACATCCGCGAGTTCATCGAGGCCACGACACCTGCCGAGGGCGAAGCCGCAAGCTACGGAACCGGGGGCTACAAAGGGGAATAGCAGCAAGCTGCCCGGTGATCGGCACGACACTTTCTCACTTCAGGATCACCGGCAGGGTCGGTGAAGGCGGTATGGGTGAGGTCTGTCGTGCCGAGGACACTACGCTCGTCCGCAAGGTGGCCATCAAGGTGGGTAGATCTCTCTGGCGCTCAGGAGTACGATGTCAGTTCTCGCACTTCGCCGAGACTCGCAATTCCTGGCCCGCGATACCCGCGAACGCTTCCTCGTTCTCGCCCTGAATAACCCTGGTGTCGCTGCCCTCGAATTCAATCGCCGAGCCGCCAACCTTGATGTCTCCGAAGCTGCGGACCTTTGCAAACCGCGCATCCACCTCCGCCTCGGCGGCGTCCCTGCCCTCCCTGTGCGCTTTAGAAGCGGCATCCATCTTGGCCGCCATCTCCTCCGGCGGGAGCTTCTCCAACGCCTCTAAGTCGAGCTCTGCGGAGGCCTCGGCTTCGCGTTGACGTAGCTGATTGACTTGGTCCATCGTAATCCTGTTCGAGGCGTCGAGCGGACTCGCCGTGCGCAACTCGGGCGCGATCTCGATCAGGTGCAAGTCGAGATAGTCCGAGGTCGAGCCGGACACCTTGGCCATCAGCAGCGTCGCTGGTCGCCCTCGAAAGGTTCCCACCGCAGTGAGCTCGGCCTCGACCAAGAGTTGACCCGACTTGTAGCTGTCGGTGCGACAGTGGGTGATCTCCAGCTCGGTGACTTCCCCACTGACAGAGAAACTAAGCGTGCTGGCCTGCGAACTCAAGCCCGCGAAGCCCAGCAATAGTGCGGCGATCGGGATTTTCCGATTGTTCATTTCACCCTCCCTTTCCTGCGATTCCCTGTCGGATCGATCTCGAAGGGGACCGATCGCTGACCCAGCATCCGAATGACTGTCTGGTCGTGTGACTCGATCGTAGCAGAGTCCCGTCGAACGACTGGGCGGTTGTTGGTGCGTAGGCCCGAGTGGATCAAAGCTGCTGCAGTAGCTGGGTCCAGTTGAAGACCAGCTTCAGTCGGGACGACACTTTCTGATCCTTGGGAAACGCCAACAGAAACCGGTTGCCGCGGAGTGGGAAATCGCTTTTCTGCGGATTGGGGTCTTGGGCTGTGAGCAGGCCGCGAAGTGCACCTGAAGTGGTACTTGGCGGACTCTCGTGCGAGTCATTACCTGACGCGGCCGGTTGAACCCCGTCCAAACGCACCCGGGGGAGATCTCGAACTCGACTGATAGCCGCTTGATCCTGGCAGTAGTCACACGTGTCCCAGGCTCCCAGGTGTGGGAACTGGAAGCCACAGGATCAGGCGGATTCTGCGAGGAGCTCCAGCGTCTCGGGAGGCGGATGCGCCAGGGCCTCGGGCTCCTGGCCGGAAGCTCGAGACTCTTGCGGATCGCTCAGGCGGTGTTGTGGTCCAGGATGAAGCTGACGCACCTCTGGTAGAGTCTTTCCTTGTGTCATTGTCGCAAGGCCAGTGCACGTCGGTTCCGGCGACTACGGCAATATCCTGCGAATATTGCGGCCCTCCGGAGAAGATATCGTGATGATCGGGAGTGTCTCCCGATCGGACGCAGGCTGATCGGCTCATGCACCGATTCTTTGACGCGGCGATAGCACCGGCATTGCGGGCGCTGAGGCCGCAGGTGCTCGTGGAGATCGGCGTGCTGACGGGTGCGACGACGAACAGGCTGGTCGACTATGGCAGCAAGCACGGCGCCGTTGTTCACGGAATCGATCCAGCTCCGCGGTTGGATGGAATTGAAGCACCGTCATTCGTTCTGCACCGAGCGCTCAGTCACGACGCCTTGCCCGGGATCGCGCGAATCGATCTGGCACTGATCGACGGCGATCACAATTACCACACCGTCCGTGGCGAGCTGCAGATTCTGGCCGCCAATGCCGAAAGAGACAATCACCCGTTCCCGGTGGTGGTGCTGCATGATGTGGACTGGCCTTACGGCAGGCGAGACTCCTATTGGGACCCCTTGGCGGTTCCACTCGAGCATCAGCAACCCAGCTCGCGCAAGGGTATGAGACCCGGGCAGTCGGAGCTGGTACCAGATGGAGGGGGACTCAACCCGCAGTTCCTCAACGCCGACCACGAAGGGGGCGCTCGCAACGGTGTGCGGACTGCGGTCGAAGACTTCATCAGCGCGGCGGCGATGGAATTGACCTACGTGCATTTCCCGTGTCTACATGGACTCGGAATTCTGTGTCCTGCCAGTCGCCGGCCCGATCTGAACCCCGTCATCGATGCACTCGCGTTGTCGCCGTCGCTGGAATCGTTGATCACCACGACCGAGACCGAGCGGCTCCAGTACCAGATCCGGTCCCAAAGGCTCGAGCGTGGGCTCGTGTCCAGCGATCCGGACCTATCGATCGTGGTGGTCATGTACAACATGCGGCGCGAGGCTGAGCGAACCTTGCATTCTTTGAGCCGCGCGTATCAACAGCGAGTCGCGGACCTCGACTATGAAGTCGTGGTCGTCGAGAACGGTTCAGACGAACCCCTCGACCCCAAGTGGGTGACCTCCCACGGGCGCGAGTTTTCCTATTTGCGGTTACCCAAGAAGGGTATGTCGCCTGCTCCTGCCGTGAATGTCGGGGTAGCCAAGTCCAGAGGCCGGCGTGTTGGCATCTTGATCGACGGTGCTCGAATGCTCAGCCCGGGTGCGTTGGCCGAGGCGAGCGAGGCTGGCCGCGTTTCGGCCAAGCCGGTCGTGGTCACTCTGGCCTGGCATCTGGGCCCCGAAATTCAGCGACATTCGAGAACCCAGAGCTACGACCAGGAGGCAGAAGACAGGCTATTGGAGACGATTCGATGGCCTCAGGACGGCTATCGGTTGTTCGATATCTCGGTGTTTGCGGGGTCGAGCAAAGAAGGTCATTTCGGTTCGCTTGCGGAAAGCAACTTCGTCGTGATGAACCGTGCTCTGTTCGATGAGATCGGGGGCATGAACGAGAGATTCGAGAAGCCGGGAGGTGGATTGGTCAACCTCGAGTTCTTCAACCGAGCGGTAACGGCTCCAGGAACCCAGGTCTTGTTATTGCTCGGCGAGGGCTCATTCCATCAGCTACACGGCGGAGCGATGACCGGTGGCGGTGCGGCACAGCCGTTGACGTTTTCCGAGCTGAACGAGGAATATCGCAGACTCTTCGGTGTGGATTGGCAGCCGAATTCGGTTCGACCCACCTATTACGGAAGGGTTCATCCGCAAGCATTGCGATCGCTGGCGCGATCGATCGCCGAAGCCACAGCGGATATCCACCCGCCGCCGACCACCAACATTGATTGATGTTCCCGTGGATCGACGCCCGGACACGGGCGCCGGGTGAAGGAAATGTGGGTCCAACAAGGGGCCTGCCAGGAAGATTCGGTGCGGCAAGGAGCTGGCAGATGCGCTCCACCGCTTGGGCTCCCACACCGTGCGCGGTTATGCTTGCCCGCATGAAAGGCGGATTGACCATGAACTACTCGGCTCGAGCGGGGTCCGGGGTGGAAAAGACCCGGGGGTGCGAATCGGCATGAGCGCGAAGGTCGTCACGATCACCGGGGGTAGCGGTTTTGTCGGGCAACTCCTGCGCGTCGGGTTGCCGCAGTTCGGCTATGACGTTCGCGTGTTCGACCGGATGCGAGGACCGTTGGTCAAGCTGCTTCGCCGGCGCTACCTAGGCACCTCGCAATCGACCCTGGGACTCAAATGCGCCCAGCGAGTCAGGAGTCTCCAACGACGGGTAGAGCCCGCGTTGACCAATGCCGGGGTGCTGCGCCCGTCGGGTGACGACATCCTGGACTTGCGCAGCCGGTTGACAGAGCACTTTCGGGGCAGCTTTGCAGTCGTCCACCTCGCCGGGATCCCCCACCCGAGAATGCCGGGAGCCATCGAAGCGGATTTTCGACGGATCAACTACGAGGGCTCGGTCAACGTCTTCGAAGCCGCCCGGGATGCCGAGGTCTCGAAGTTCGTGTTCGCGTCTTCGGGACAGGTCTATGGAATCAACAATCCGGTGCGTATCGACCAGTTACCGATACTGGAGTCGAACTACTGTCCAACCCTGGAGGAGGGGCAGAACCTGTACGGCTGGCTGAAGCTCGAGTTCGAGCGGTACATGGAGCAGGCGACGAACCATGGGACCATGCAGAGCACTGCCCTTCGCCTGGAGTTTCCCGGCCTGCGCTCGCGCACGCCCGCCAACTTCTACATCAGCACGTCCATCGAGAACGTGGTGGCGGGATTCGTCGGTGCCTTGGAGGCACCTCCGAGCTTCGGATTCGCGGCCGTGAACCTGGCCGACGCGGAGGTGAGTCCGGACATCGTGGACGTCCAGGCGTCCATCCGACAATACTGGCCTCAAGTGCCGAACCAGACCACCGGCAACGAGGGTCTCCTCAGTATCGCTAAGGCCCGCTCGCTGCTTGGCTACAGCCCGGTGCAGGATGGACGTTACCTCGACGTGTCTCTGGCCGGAACATGAGGGCCGATCCGGTCGTCATTGGAGCCCTCGGCGGCTCCGGGACGCGAGTGGTGGCCCGCCTGGCTCGTGCCGGCGGAGTGTTCATGGGCTCGCGATTGAACTGGGCCGAAGACTCGGTACCGATGATGGAGTTCTATGACGCCTGGCTGCGTCCCTATTTGGAGCGCGACGGAGTATTCGAAACCGCGGAGTCGACTGCTGCGGAGGAGCAATTCCGTGCTTGCCTGGAGGAGCACCTGGCGGAGCTCGACGCCCCGGCGGCTCCGTGGGGAGTCAAGGTGCCTCGGAGCATTCTGATGCTCGGCTACTGGCAACGGCGTTTTCCCCGGTTCAAGTTCGTGCACTTGATTCGCAGCGGGCTCGATATGGTCTACTCCGACGATCGGTGGCAGCTCCGCATGTTTGGCGATCTGATCCTGAGCGACCAAGAGCGCCGCTACGATGAGAGGCTTCAAGCCATGGCTTATTGGCGCAGGGTGAATGCGTCGGCAGCGGACTTCGGTGAGCGCGAGCTGGGTTCGCGCTACTGGAGAATACGGTTCGAGGATCTGTGTGCGGAGCCGGCGCGAGTATGCTGGGAGCTCGGGCAGTTCTTGAACTCTTCTGAACCGGCCATCCTGGCGCAGGCAGCGATCCGTGAGATTTCACCACCGCCGACACTCGGTCGATGGAAGCACCAACCTGCCGAGGAGGTGGCTGAACTCGAGCGGCTGGGTGGTGCCGTCCTCGAGCGTTTCGCCTATCCGAGCGCCCGAGCTGGCCTGTAATGAGATCTAGGGGAGCAGCTGAATGAAGACCTTGGCCGCGGACGCTGGAGGGAGATGGGCGTGAAAAGAAGAATCGCGGTGTTCACGATCGTTCAGAACGAGCCCGTCTTCCTGCCTGTCTGGTGCCGGTACTATCGGCAGCATGTTCCGCCAGAGGATCTGTTCGTGCTTGATCACGGCAGCACGGATGCCGTGACAGTCGAGACCGCTCGGACGTGCAATCGCGTACCCGTGCATCGCAGTGAAAGCTTCAATCACGGATGGCTTCGCGACGTGGTCGAGCGCTTCCAGGCGTTCCTCCTGCAGAGCTACGAGCTGGTCCTGTTCTGCGAGGTTGACGAGATCGTCGCGCCCGATCCCGGGCGCTGGCCCGCAGGTCTGGCGGAGTTCTTGCGCCGCCGAGGTGTGCCGGAGGCGGGGTTTGTCCGTTGCCTTGGATACGAAATCGTGCACCAGCGACGGGAGGGAGAGCCGCGACTGGACTGGCAGCTTCCGGTGCTCGGGCAGAGACGATATCGGCGGCGCAGTGACCGATACTCGAAGCCACTGCTGGCCGGGCATCCGCTCGAGTGGGATATCGGGTTTCACCAATTTCGCTCTCCGGAGTCGGCGCTTCCCGGCCCCGATCCTGACTTGCTCCTGCTCCACCTGCATCGGGTGGACTTCGAGACCTGTTGGGCCAAGACCCTGGAGAACGCCGCACGTCAGTGGTCGGCTGCGGATGTCGCGGCGGGGGCGGGATACCAGAACCGTATTGTGGACGATCAGGAGTTCGAGCAGTGGTTCTACACCGACTTCCACGACGAACTGTACGCTCTCGAGCCGATCCCCGAAGCCTGGAAGGGGATCGTGTGACGCGCGTGACCGTAGTCGTCCCCACCAACCGGCCGGACCGACTGGCGGAGTTCGGGCGGGCATGGGGCGAGGCGCCATGGGACGAGGCCATCGTGGTCTACGATGGCCCGAGGAGCGAGTGCTCGCTCGAATGGCCGAACGCCATCGTCTACTGCTGGGACGACTACGAGGCGCTGTGTGGCTCGGACAGCTGGATCTTCTCGCGGCGCGACTCTGCGTGTCGCTCGTTCGGTTTCCTGCAGGCAGTGCGTCGGGGTGCGGAATTCGTCATCACCCTGGACGACGATTGCCACCCGCTGGCCGCCGCCGACGCGCAACAGTTTCGTGAAACGCATCTGCGCAATCTCCGGCGGCCGCCGCCGTGGGCGTCCTCCGTCCCCGGTTTGAGAGTTCGCGGCATCCCGTACGACGAGCCAGACATGGACTGGGATGGCCCCCCGGTGCTCGTCAGTATGGGCCTATGGTGCGACGTCCCGGATCTCAGTGCGGTCGAGGCGCTGGCACTGAGAAGCGCTCTCGACGGCGAGCACAGGTCGATGTTGACACGCTTTCGACCCACAGGGGGAACCCGCGTGGCGTCGCCGTACCAGTTCTTCCCGTTCTGCGGCATGAATTTCGCTTTCCGGCGAGAGGCGTTGCCCACGCTGTACTTTCCTCGTATGGGCCAGGGTTCGCGCTACGCGCGGTTTGATGACATATGGTGCGGTCTGCTGCTGCAGCGCATTTTCGCGCATACCGGCGATCTGATCACCCTCGGTGAGCCCTGGGTCCGTCACACCCAAGCGAGCAACGCCTTGGAGAACCTCGTCAAGGAGGCGCCTGGAATCGCCGCGCACGAGCAGTACTGGAGGATTCTGGCGACTCTGCCTATCGAAGGAGACACACTCTTGGCTTGTGCGCGATCGGCCGCCAGGAGCCTCGAGGTGCAGGAGGATGACTTTCTGGCGGAGTGGGGAAAAGCGCTGCGGACCTGGCTGTCGCTGTGCGAGGGAGCCATGGCGGATGCCGGGGCCGTGTCGGGCTCGTAGTCGACCTGGTATTGTCCTCGGTCGACCCTGGCTGCAGAGTAGTAATTTGGTCTTCCGAGCAGCAAGGCTATCGCGCCTGAGATTGCCGCGCACCTGCACGAGAGTCCGCCAGGTACCACTTCAAATACACTTCGCGGCCTGCTCACAGCCCAAGACCCCAATCCGCAGAAAAGCGATTTCCTGCTCCGCTCGGTGCCGGCCTTCCGGGTTGATGTGAGTTAGAATTCGGCGATTTCCACGAGAAATAGGGTGTAGGTGGGGCCCCGCAGTCAGGCAGTCGTACTGCCCACCGGGCAAGGAGTCGACAGATGATCGGCAAGACACTCGCGCATTTCAAGATCACCGGCAAGCTCGGCGAGGGCGGCATGGGTGAGGTCTATCGGGCCGAGGACACGAAGCTGGGTCGCGAGGTGGCGCTCAAAGTGCTACCTGAAGCGGTGGCTTCCGACCCGGAGAGGTTGGCCCGGTTCGAGCGCGAAGCGAAGGTCCTGGCATCTCTCAATCACCCCAATATTGCTGGCATCCACCAGATCGAGGAGGCTGAGGGGCAGCAGCTTCTGGTCATGGAGCTCGTGGAGGGTGAAGATCTCACCTACTACATCGGTCAAGGGTCGATGCCTGTCGAGCGGGCGCTTCCTTTGGCGCTCCAGATCGCCGAGGCTCTGGAGGTGGCTCACGAGGGCGGGATCGTCCATCGGGACCTCAAACCAGCCAATGTAAAGGTGACACCCGAGGGCCAGGTCAAGGTGCTCGACTTCGGTCTGGCCAAGGCCTTGGATGACGGGCCTGAGTCCAATGCCTCCCAATCCGTTTCCCTGTCCCCGACTCTCACAGCGCAGATGACCCAGGTGGGAGTGCTGCTGGGCACCGCAGCCTACATGAGCCCCGAGCAGGCCCGTGGGCAGACCGCTGACCGACGCGCCGATGTCTGGGCCTTCGGAGTCGTTCTAATGGAGATGCTCAGTGGCTCCAGAGTCTATGCTGGCGACACGATCTCCGACACGCTGGCCGGTGTGCTGGCGCGGGAGCCCGAGTGGGAGAATCTTCCTGCCAACTTGCCGCGAAGCATCCGATCGCTGCTCGAGCGTTGCCTGGAGAAGGAAATCCGGAATCGTCTGCAGGCGATTGGAGAGGCGCGGCTGGCGATTGAGAGGTTCTTGGAGGACCCGGAGGGGCCCAGTACCCCTTTTGGGCTCCAGATTCTCGATTCCTCGGGTTCTTTACCTAGGTCGATGGGACGCTGAAAAAGATCGATGTTGCCGGCGGTCCCCCCATCACACTCTGTCCAGCGGCGGATGGAAAGGGCGGCACCTGGAGTGAGCAAGGCGTCATCTTGTTTACCCCTCTTCCGGAAGCTCCCATTCATCGTGTCTCGTCCAAAGGAGGCGAGCCGACCCCGATCACCCAATTCGATGCTGCGCGAGGGGATGATTCGCATCGACACCCGCGCTTTCTGCCAGGCGGCGAGCACTTCATCTATCTGGCGCGTTCAGCTGGCGGGACGGTGAAGAGCTCAATCGTCGTGCGCCCGCTGGTGGGCGGCGACGAACGGGTTCTCCTCACCTCTCCCGTGGCGGCTCAATACGCGTCGGGAAACCTGCTCTTTATTCGCGAGAACGTATTGATGGCACAGCCCTTCGATCTGGGCTCGCGCGAGCTCCTGGAGGAGCCCGTTTTCCTGGTGCAGGATGTCTATCTCGAATTCGGTGCGGGCTTTGGAGTCTTCTCTGCGTCGCAGACGGGTACCCTGGTGTATCAAGTCGGAGGTGGCCGGGGTTCCGCAATGTCTTTGGAATGGATGGACCCCTCTGGAACGCCTATCGATTCGCTGGGCGATGCCGCTCTGTATGAAACGGTGACCATCTCACCTGATGGTGCCCAGGCCGCGGTAGCCATATCGGAACCCGGGAGTGGCAGTTGGGATCTGTGGATCTACGACATCGAGCGGGGTCTGCGCACCCGATTCACCTTTGATGAGGCTACGGAGTCCTTCCCGATCTGGTCACCGGACGGTACCGAACTCGTTTTCGCCTCGGATCGCGGAGGCACTTTCTCTCTGTATCGAAAGGCCGTCGACGGCACCGGAGAAGCTGAATTGCTCTACGAGTCCGAGACGAACCTCTTTCCGACGGACTGGTCGCCGGATGGCGAGCATGTCCTGTTCTTCGAGTCCACCTCGGACAGGGGATACGAACTGTGGGTCCTCTCTCTGTCCGGAAATCCAGAGGCTCGACATCTGCGAAGCACGGAATACATCGAAGGAGCAGCGGTTTTTTCACCCGACGGCAGGTGGGTCGCCTACTGGTCTGAGGAATCCGGACAGGCTGAGATCTACATTATGCCTTTCGAGCGTCCGGGAAAGACCGAACAGGCTACTGTGGATAGCGGCTACTGGAGCGCTTGGCCCCGGGAGGGTACGGAGCTGGTCTATGTCCAGGGTGATGGGTCGCTGCGGGCTGTCGAAGTGGACTACGCGGGAGACGCCCTCAAGATCGGCTCGACCCGCGATCTCTTCGAGTCCAGGTCGCCAAAGATCAGTGGTTGGGGCTTCGCGGTTTCCCGCGATGGCCAACGATTCTTGGTGATCTCTGGGGGACTGAAGGCAGCTGACGAGTCCCTCGATCTCTTTATCAACTGGCCCACCGCCCTGGCGAATCGATAAATGGCAGAGTCCCTTGCCTACCGAAGTGAGAAAGGGTGGTGCCAATCATCATCCTATTCCTGGGCTGCAAACAGCTGCGTCAACTCCCGATCCCAGTTGAGAATGACGTGGAGTTCGACGGGTGCGGAGCCTTCGTCTCGCCGGACCATGAGGAATTTCTGGCCGTCGGAGGTCACGTCGTAATCGGGATTGCCGATCACGCCGACCTCGAAGCGACCGGCGAACAGTGGTCGAGGTTTGCTGGCGGAGAAGTTGTCGCCGAGCCCGACATCCACGACCATCACTTGATCTCCCTGGCGATAGAAGAGCTCGGTGCCGTCTTTGGACCAGAGAGGCTCCGTACCGCCAGCGGTTGAAATGGTCCACTTGCGACCCCGCTCAGGATAGGACTCGACATAGATCTCATCGAGGCCACTCTCGTTCGAGAGATAGGCCCTCCAGCGTCCGTCTGATGAGATCTTGGGTGCCCTTTCGTTGATTCGGGTCACCAGATACGGATGGCTCTGTTGCGCCTCCACATCGAAAATCCAGATGTCCCGACCGGTATCCGTGTAAACATCGTAGAAGGCAAAGACCCGCCCATTGGGCGAGAAGAAGCCTCCCCATTGCTCGTGCTCTCGGACTACAAACTCCCTGGGTTGTTCCGTACCCTGCACTGCTCCGATGTTCAGGTCCCACGATCCAGCCGCATTCGAGGAAAACACCAGATCGTCTCCGCCGGGTGCCCAGAAAGCCGCACTGCAGCTTCCTCCACAAGGAAGAAGGCGGCGACTTCCCCTTTCCAGGTCGTAGATCCAGATCTGCCGCCTGCCGATTTCGGATCCTGCCGAGACCGCCACCTGAGAGTCGTTTGGTGACAGCTTGGGGTGCATGAACGAAGCCTTGCCTTCGACAGCGGAGATCGTCCTGCCCTGACGGTCCACCCAAACCAGCTGCAGGTCACCCGTCGTCATCCCGGGTACAAAGACCAGGGTCCCCGTGTCCGAAGACCAGATACCTCCCAGCCACGTATCGTGCCCGAGTGAGATCTGCGATCTCGTCCAGGTTCCGGCGAAGAACCCGACTCGTTTGCCGTCGGGCGAAAAGAAGGGATTCCGAGCACCCTCGGTTCCAGGGATGGGTTGGTTGTCAAAATCATCGACGTCGCGAAAGATGTGAAAATACAGATCCAGCCGGACTAGCCTGAGACTGTCAGAGTCCGGGATGTCCAAGGAGATCTGTATGACCAACGAGCAGCGAGAGATTCATCGGAAGAAGCGAGTCCTCGAGCACGCCGAGCGCACGGGGAATGTCAACAAAACCTGCCGGTACTTCGGCGTCGCGAGGTCGACGTTCTACCTATGGCGAGCCAGATATCGAGAGCTCGGCGACGAGGGGCTGAAGAGCCGGAGGCGCTGCAGACACAGTTCGGTGCCGATTACGCACGGCTCAGAGACTTCAAGAGGAAGTTCCTCGGCCACCTAACCGATGTGCTGCAGGTCTACCCAGCGGCCCGCCTCTCCGGGCAGAGAACTGGCATCCTGCTCAGGCCGTCGCCGCAACCGTTGACCCAGGGACACACTTCAGTGATGTTCTGGGTGTCGAAGACGTTGAATATCGAGTCGATGAGCTGCAACCGGACGCCCCTGCCGAGGTTGAATCCCTTGGTGACCTGGAGATCGACTTGGATCTCATCCTCACCATTGTTCTCCCGACTGCCACGGGGCTCGGCGAAGACCCGATGAAATGAGCCATCCACCAAGTAGGCCGGTATGAGGGGCGCCCAGGATGGTCAGCACCCTGGGCTGAGGGAGTCGGGCTTGCCTTGTGCTTCGATCATTCGGCAGCGTCGGACCCGAGGTCAAGGAGCATCTCTCCTCTTGTACAATGGCGGAGCCGTGATTCTTCAGACTTTGCCTCTCGCCGGAATGCTCTGCGCCCTCCAGGATCTGATGCCGAGTTCCGGCCTCGCGCTCACCTTTGCCTCGCTGCAAGAGCTCTTCTCGCCAACGGTATTGAAGTGGCTCGGAATCGCCTTCTGTCTCTCGCAGTCGGCGATGTTCTCGGGGCTCAACCTCGGCTTCTTCTCAGTCGGCCGGCTGCGCCTCGAGGCGGAGGCGGAAAGCGGTAACAAAGCGGCACAGAGAGTCCTAAACCTACGCGAGGACGCCAACTTCCTCCTGTGCACGATCCTCTGGGGGAACGTCAGCGTCAACGTGCTTCTCGCTCTCCTCAGCGACTCGGTCATGGCGGGAGTGAGCGCCTTCGCCTTCAGCACCGTCGGCATCACGGTGTTCGGAGAGATCCTTCCACAGGCCTACTTCTCCCGGCACGGAATTCGCGTTGGCGCGCTCCTGGCGCCGGTCATCCGTTTCTACCAGGTGGTCCTGTTTCTCGTCGCCAAGCCGACCGCGATCATTCTGGACGGGTGGGTCGGCCCGGAGGGTCCCACCTTCTTGCGCGAGCGCGACATGGAAATCGTTCTTCAGAGACACATTCGCGAGGCCGACTCGGAGATCGGAACAACCGAAGGACTGGGCGCTCTGAATTTCTTGAACCTCGACGATCGGATCATCGCAGAGGAGGGCGTCGAGATCGCCCCGCAAACGGTGTTTTCTTTTCCGGCCAAGCTCGATCTGCCGTTCATTCCCGGTCCGAACGATCCCGGCGGCAAGGAGTTTGTCGATGCGATCGACGAAATCCACTTGAAGTGGGCCATCATCACCGACGAGACCGACCAACCAAAGCTGGTGCTCGAGACCGACCGTTACTTGCGCGAAGTGCTGTCTGGAAACTCGACCGTCGACGTCTACCATTACTGCCATCGGCCGATTCTCGTCACCGATCCGGAAGCGACCCTGGACGGCGTTCTCGATCAGTTCGTTGTTGAAGCCGAGCATGCGGGCGATCGCGTCGTCGATCGGGATGTCATCGTCTTCTGGACCGATACCTCGCGACGCATCGTGACCGGCGCCGACATCCTCGGTCGTCTGCTTCAGGGCATCGCGAAACGCGCGACTCCCCGACCCGGCACAGCCGACAAGTCTGCGAAATCCGAGCCCAGCGCCGCGACGCCAACATAGCGCTACTGCGGCCGCCGATGGGCCACGAATAGAGATGCCTATGACCGCCACACTGCTGCTGGCAGGGCGGCCTATTCTTCGGCTATTACCTGGCCTACACGGGTTTTGTCGTCCTCGTCGCGGCCCAGTCCCCGGCGCTGCGCGTCTTTCTCGCCGCCATGGCGGGCTTCGTCCTACCTTTGACAGTGGTGACCCTGATGTTGATACTCGTGCGGTCGGGTCCCTTTTTGACTCGGGTTGGCCGTTGAGCTCTAGATCGGACAGGCGACTGCTAGCATTCACTTTCAAAGGAGCATTCAAATGACCAAGCGAGATGAATACGTCGCGAAAATGAAGCAGCAGCTGGATGAATGGAATGCGGACCTCGAGCAGCTAGAAACCAAGATTTCGAAGGCGGCGGAACCCGTCAGAAGCAAACTCGAGCCCCAGCTCTCGAAGGTCCGTGACAGCTACGCCGGCGCACGGCAGAAGCTAAGCGAAGTCCGCGCCGCGGGCGAAGAATCCTGGGAGGATCTGACCGACGAAGCGGAGCATGTCTGGAAGACTCTGAGACAGTCGATCAATTACTTCAAATCGCAACTCTAACGTCTGGTTCAGGAGTAGATGACGGTCAATGAGAGGGCAGTCGCGAGGAACGTTCTTGCCGCCTACTACGTAAAAAAGAACTTCCGACTCGGCGACACCGTCGTGGTCGATGGACGCGAAGGTCGCCTCTGCGAAAGGGGCATGGAAACAGCTCGTGCAGCGCTATCTAATCGAGGACGCCAAGGTGGATCCCATGGTCACGATGGTCGCCAACGACAACTGGATGGAGTTCACGCTGCGCTACGTAGTGGACTTCAAGAAGCGGCGCGCCACCAAAGACCAGCTCTTCAGCAGTATCCTCGACGAGATTGCCGCTTCCGACGGTCGCGTTGCCCTGGCGTCGGCGACCTTCCAGATCGTGGAGACACCAGTTCTCGACGTCAGGCTCGAGGGCGGCACAGAACCAAAGGTCGTGCCATGAGCCAAGAAGAGACCACGCCGCTCTGGAGCTTCGTTCCCTTGCAAGATTACTTGGCTCCTGCCGCTCCGGCGGTTGAGCGAGTGCGCATTGGATTCGGCCGGCTCTGGGACCGGATCCGCAGCGCCGGTGCAGTCGACGACCAGGACTCCCAGGTCAAGCCAGGGCCGCCCTCCCTCGCTCTCCTCGACGAGGCCGTGCCCTCGCCGAGTTGGGGTGAGGCTGTAGCGGGCCTCGATGCGGCTTTGGGGCAATGGGCGGAAGGTGGCGGCGCACCCGACGACCAGGTGCGTGTCGTCGTCAGCCCGTCGGGCGCAGCTGCCGACGAGATCGTCGGCGCCTGGGCCAACTCCCGGCAGTGGGGCATCGTCGATCCCCCACGGACCGAGCAGATCCTAGCGGGCGGTGAGGACTGGCTGGCTGGGGTGGCGCAGGACGAGACGCCGCGGGTGCTCACGCGCCTCGACCAGTTCTACTTGCGTCACTACGACGGGCTGGAGCTTGCGGAGCGACTGATCGAGCGCCTGCTTACGACTCGAGGACCAATCCTGGTGGGCTGCGGCAGCTGGAGCTGGGCTTATCTGACTCGGACCCTGAAGATAGATGTCGCCCTGGGTCAGCCGCTTGCGAGCCAGGCCCTGGACCATCACCTGCTACGGGATTGGTTCGGCCAGCTCGCCGCAGGCCGTTTCGACTTCTGCCAGTCCGGGGAGACCGGGTCGGCCTTCGTCGTCAGAAAGCGCCAGCGCGAGAGCCCTGGCCACGACGACAGCCCCGGCGAAGACCCCGACTTCCTGAGGCAGCTCGCGGCCTTCAGCCGGGGTATTCCGCTCATCGCCTGGCAGGGATGGCGCGACAGTCTCCGCCTGGAGCGTGAGAATCCTACTGGCGAAGCCAGAAGAGAGGCGACGCTTTGGGTGCCCGCCTGGTCGGCGGTGGTTCTCCCCAGCCCGCCCGGAGCGATGGGACCGTGCGACCACGCCGTGCTCCACGAGCTGTTGCTGCAGGGATCCACGACTGCAGAGCTTCTAGCGCATCTCTTGCCCTACTCACTGGCCGACCTCACTAACAGCTTGCACGTACTTCGGAAGTCGGGGCTGGCCGAAGTCGGGCCTCATGGGTGGCGAGTCACCAGACTGGGCTATCCCGCAGTGCGGGCGAGCTTGCGCGAGGCCGGCTATCTCGCTGGCGTGATCTAACGAGGAGGATGTTGTGAACGAAGGGCAGACCGCAGCGACTGACGTCATCAAGAGCCTGGACGAGATCAACTTCCTGGTCATAGCGGCTATCGTGGCTGGCGCGTGGCTACTGATCGTCGCCTGCCAAAGGGTGCTGCCTTGGCTGGCCGAGAGAGTACCCGCTCGCATGCGCCTCCACCTTCTGCGGCTGGTGCCGGTACTGCGCCTGGCCATTCTGGCCATAGCTTTCGGCCAGGTCCTGCCGCAGATCATCACGCCGACGCCCGAGAACCTCATAGCCATCTTCGGTGCCCTTGGGCTGGCGATGGGCTTCGCTCTAAAAGAGTATGCCAGCAGTCTGATCGGCGGCATCGTGACGATCTACGAACGGCCGTACCGTCCCGGCGACTGGGTGCAGGTGGACGACGCCTACGGGGAAGTCAAATCCATCGGACTTCGCGCAATGACCATGGTGACGCCGGACGATACAGAGGTCACCATCCCACATTCCAAGATGTGGAACTCCAACTTGTTCAACTCCAACTCGGGACAGCGCACGCAGCTATGCGTGGCCGACTTCTACCTCCATCCGAGACACGACGCCCAGCGCGTCCGGCACACGCTACGGAACGTGGTCCTGACGAGCTGCTACCTGGATCTGGACCTCCCTGTCACCGTCGTCTTGAGCGAGAAGCCGTGGGGAACCCACTATAGGCTCAAAGCCTACCCCGTGGACACCCGACAACAGTTCCAATTCACCAGCGACCTGACGGTGCGCGGCAAGGCGGCGCTGCTGGCGCTCGGCGCGGAACCAGCCGTTCAGGCCCTGGCAGCGAGCGGGGCATGATCACTTCTTGAATACCAAGTGGCGAACGCCCTCCGACCTCAGGCCACTATCGGGACTACCTCTCTTGTCCTTGGACTGAGTTTCAAACGAATCCGGGTTGCCAGCTTGAAAGAGCCACAACCTCCCCCCACCCCCTTGGCGCGCCCCCTGAGAACAAGACTGGGCGCGGAAGTATCGGTTTTGGTGCGCAGAGTACCCTTCAAGCGTTCGACTGCTGCGGGTTAGGGTAGAGCTTCACACCTCGAACCGCTCCCACTCGCGCTTGGCCCGCTCCATAGCCTGGCCGAATCGTGCCTCGCCGCGGATGTTGTCCAGGAACCGGTCGTGCTCGGAGAGAAAGGGGTAATTGATCATCCCTTGGTCGATCGCCCGGTCGAGCCAAAGCAGCGCCTCGTCCTTGGCGCCGACTGCGGCGTGGGCACTCGCCAGGAGCCAAGGGACCTCCGCATCCCACGCGGCAACTTGGCTGTAGGGGCCGTCGGCGAGCCGCAAGACCTCCTCACGGTCCGCCCGCCAGGCCGCGCGGAGGAGCCCCATCTGCCACGTGGCGATGTCCGAGTCCGGCTGAGCTGCCACCGCCTCGGTCAGCGCCTCCGCCTCGTCGAACCGCCGGGCGTAGCTCAGGGCCATGACGTAGTTCGCCCGCCACACCGGGGTGACCGGATCGAGGGCGAACATGCGGCTCGCCCGCTCCACCGCCTCCGAGAACCGGCCGGCGAACAGCGGCACCATGGCGCTCATCAGGAGGCTCATCGCATTGAGCGGGTCGACGTCCAGGAGCCGTGCCACCAGCGGCGCCGCGGCGTCCGGCTTTCCGCCCAGCCAGCCGAGCAGGTGGGTGTAGAGCTGAAGCGCCAGGATTTCCTTCGGAAACAACTCCAACACGCGCCGCAAGCTTCGGCCGCTACCATGAATGTCGCCCCGGGCCATCTGGACCTGTGCCCTCACCAGGTATCCGCGCGGGGATTCGGGCTCGAGCTCGAAGATCTTGTCCGCGCACCACTCGGCCTTCCTGACGTACTCCTCTTCCCTGCCGCTCGCGACCCCAATGTTGACGTACTGGAAGTAAGCCTCACCGAGCCCTTGGTAGACCAAGGCGTTGTCGCCGACCAGCCGGAGCGCGGCTTCCAGGTGGCTGACTGCCCGATCCAAGGCGCCGGGGAGGAAGCTCCAGATCTCGCTCCGCGCGCGGAGATAACTCTCCTGCGCGCGAACGTCAGCGATCGGCCGCTCGGCAAGTTGTGCGGCCTCTTGCGGCGTCAGCCGAATCTCGAGAGCGTCCACGATCGATCGTGACACGCGCTCCTGAATGTCGAACACGTCGTCCAGCGTGCCCCCGTACTTGTCGGCCCAGAGCTGGGCGTCGGTCGGCGCGTCCACCAGCCGCGCGGTGATCCGCAGGTTGTTCGCCGCGCGCCGCACGCTTCCTTCGAGCACGTAGTGGCAGGCGAGATCTCGGCCGATAGCCGCGAGGCCACGCGTATCGCCCTTGAGGCGCATTGCGGAGGCCCGGGAGATCACGCGTAGCGCGCGAACCCTCGACAGATCGGTGATGATCTCGTCGGTGAGCCCGTCGCTGAAATACTCGGTGTCGGGGTCGGGGCTCAGATTGGCAAAAGGAAGAACGACGATCGACTTCGTATCGGCCGAGGCTTGCTGAGCTGTGGCGAACGCCCCGTCCTTGAACGGCAGTTGGCCGCTCTCCGACCCGGTGCGCAAGCCCCGCAGATCGCTCAAGACCTCGTGAGCACTCTGATAGCGATTGTCCGGGGTTTTCTCGAGGCAGCGCTGGACAAGGCGGTCGAGACTACCAGGTAGCTCCGGATGGGTCTCGGTCAACGGGGGTGGCTGATCTCTGAGGACAGCCGAGAGCAGCTCGATCGCACTGGTGCCTGCGAAAGGCTTTTCACCCGTCGCCAACTCGAAGAGCATCACCCCGAGCGAGAAGATGTCAGAGCGGTGATCAACGACTTCGCCTTTGGCCTGCTCGGGCGACATGTAGTGCGGCGTGCCCATCACCATCCCCTCCTGGGTCTGGGTCAGGGTGGGCAGCTCCCCGAGGTCGTCGGCTGCGCCGCGGCTCGAGGCCAGCTTCGCCAGTCCAAAGTCCAGGACCTTCAACCGCTCGCCGTCATCAGTGACCATGACATTAGCCGGCTTGAGATCGCGATGGATGATGCCCTGCTCGTGGCGCTAGCCACAGCGTCGGCAATCGGAATGGCGAGGGCCAAGAAACGGTCGAGAGCAAGGCCTCCCTCGGGCAAGAGCTCGTCGATGGCCCGGCCGGCGACGTGCTCCATGGTCAAGAAGTGAATGCCCTCGGTCTCCTCGACCGAGAAGATCGTCACGATATTGGGATGGCTCAGCGACGCGATGGCCTCGGCTTCTCGCTGAAACCGCGACAGTCGGTCCGGATCGCCCGCCAATCCAGGAGGCAGAACCTTGAGTGCTACTCTGCGCTTGAGCTTGCCGTCTTCGGCCAGGTAGACCTCACCCATGCCGCCTGCACCGAGCATTTCGACGATGCGGTAGTGCAGCAGACTCTGGCCTGGCTCTAAGGACACCCGCAGCTCTCCAACAAAGTGTGGCGATCTTATGTCAGCTGGCGCTCGATGCCACACAAAATGTCCGTTTACGGAGCTCGGCTCCGACGGGGCAGCTTGGTCGAGTTGGTGAGCAGTT
>CAVRAU010000025.1:0-37828 GCA_963719055.1 uncultured Acidobacteriota bacterium
GAACTAGAATCTTGACTCCACGAGTCGGTTCCCGCCGATGGGCGACGAAGTCTCGATTCGGAGGTTTGCCTCATGTCGATACTGAAAAGGATTCTCCTCGGTCTGGTGGTTTTGGCTGTCCTTTTGGTGCTGATCGGCTTCCTTTCTGCCTGCCAGCGCCCACGTCGAGCGGTCGACCACCATCGAGGCTTCTCCAGCCAACGTCTTCGCCTTGGTCAACGGGTATCGGAGCTTCAACAAATGGTCGCCGTGGGCCGAGCGCGATCCGGAGACCGAGTACCTGTTCGAGGGACCCGACTCGGGTGTCGGTGCCAAGATGAGCTGGACCAGCCAGAACCCGCAGGTGGGAACGGGGTATCAAGAGATCACGGTGAGCGAGCCCCACGCGCGGGTCCAGACTCATTTGGATTTCGGCTCTCAGGGGACGGCGGAGGCGTTCTTCGCAATCGAACCGGCCGCAACCGGGACCACCGTCACCTGGGGTTTCGACACCGATTTCGGGATGAATCTGGTGAGTCGATACATGGGTCTGATGTTCGACAGCTGGATCGGCGCCGACTACGAAGCCGGTCTTGCCAAACTCGCGGAACTGGCGGAGAGCCTGCCAGCGGAGGATTGGAGCGAGATGGAGATCAAGGTGGTGGATCTTCAGCCCTCGGTGATCGTCTTCAGTGCGGCCAGCTCGCCCTGGGATGTGGCCGCCATTGGCCAGGCCCTTGGCGAAGCGTATGGTCAGATCAGCAGCTTCATGGCGGCCAACAAGCTGGAGATGTCGGGATCACCCATGGCGATCACGACGTCGTCCAGTGAAGCGGAATGGCAGTTCGAGGCGGGTATCCCGATTGCCGAGATGCCGGACCTCGATATCGATCCAGCTTCCCCTGTGCAGATTCGGCAGACAAGCGGCGGCAAGACGGTGCGGGCAGTGAGCCTGGGATCCTACGCAGATCTCTCCACCTACTGGCAAAAGGTCAGGGCCTGGGTTGCGGCTCATGGCTATGAAGAGAGCGGCCTGCCGTGGGAAGAATACGTGTCGGATCCGGGGAGCACGCCGGAGGAGGAGCTGATCACTCACCTCTACCTGCCGGTGAGATGAGCAGCGAGCCGGCCGGCGAGCCGGACATTGTTGCGTAGCAGGGCCTGGTTGGAAAAGCCGCTCTTGCCCTGGGTCAGATCTCGCAGTCTCGCCAGCAGGAACGGAGTGACCTCCCGACCACGCACTGGACTCTCCGAGAGCTCCCACAGGGCTCGATCCAGGGCTGTCTCGTAGAGGCCGCGAGGCATTTCATCCTCGATCGGGATGGGGTTGGCGACCACCACCCCGGATCTCGGTGCCAACTCGAAATGGAGACGAATCGCGCCGCCGAGCTCTTCGAGGTCTTCGAATCCTCGATCCAGGGGCAGCCCGGTGTCCCGGCGATAGAACGCGGGCAGGTGATCGGTACCGTAACCGTAGACAGGGACTCCGAGGGTCTCGAGCGCTTCCATCGTCCTGGGAAGATCGAGGACCGCCTTGGCTCCGGCGCAGACTACCGCGACCGGGAAACGAGATAGAGCGACGAGGTCCGCGGAAACGTCTCCGGTATCGCTGACCCGTCTGTGGACTCCACCGATGCCGCCGGTTGCCATGATTCGTATCCCAGCTCTGTGGGCAGCCAACAGAGTCGCGGCCACCGTGGTGGAGCCCAGCTGGCCCGAGGCGATGCCCGCGGCCAGATTGCCGAGATTGAGCTTGGCCACCGTCGGCGAATCCGCCAGACGTCGCAGCTCCGCCGGTGACAAGCCAACGGTCAGTTGCCCTTCGAGCACACCGATGGTGGCCGGAATCGAACCGGCGTCCCGAACGAGATCCTCCAACTCGAGAGCCAGTTCGAGACCCTCGGCCGGCGGAAATCCGTGGGTCACGAGCGTGGTCTCCAAGGCCACTACCGGCTGGCCGGTTCGCAGAGCCTCGGCGACGCTCGGTGAGATGTTCAAGGGACTACTTGAAATTCCTCCCGCCATGGGTGGGAGAGGCTAGCATGCCGACTATTCGCCTTCGGCGTCTCCTTCCAGAGACTGCAGAGCGAGAAAGCGCTCGCCGAATCGATCAATGTACTGGATCTGCTGATCGAACATGGCCGAGTGACCCTCTTCATCGGCCACCAATTCTTCAAAGACCTTTCTCGAGGCCGCGTCGGCGTTCTTGGCACACTCCTGGGCGGCGGCGTTGTAGAACTCGACACTGGCATCTTCCATGGCTCGAGCGCGCTCGAGCATGGCTTTGGGCTCGTGGATCTTCTGCACAGGATCCGACACCACCATCTCGACCTCGCCGCCGAGAAACAGGATTCTCTCGGCCAGCTCCTCGGCGTGCATCATCTCGCCGATGGAGGTCTTCTTCAGCAGGCCGGCGAGGGGGTGGTAGCCCAGATCGTCGAGGTGAAAATGAAAGTACATGTATTGATGGACGGCGGAGAGCTCTTCCCCCAGGGCCTTGTTCAGTAGCTCGATGCTTTTCTCGTGCATGAGTTCCTCCTCAGGAGCTTCGTATTGGAACCCATAGCGTATTGACTGAAGGACCTGTCGAGCACCACCCCGAGGGGTGGGATTATCCTCGAAACCAGGCTTCGAGACGCTCTTGTGCGGCGGTGGGAGTCGCGTCGAGCAGCGCTTCCACACCTTGCCCCTCGATGGCGAAGCTGGCGGAGACGACTCCCCTCTGTAGGGCCCGCACCATGGGCTCGTGCTCGGATCAGACCCGCCAGGACACCACAGGCAAAGGCGTCGCCTGCTCCCGTGGTGTCCTCGACACGGTCTGCTCGGCCCTGCCATCTCAGATTGGGGGCTTCGCCGGAGCGCAGGACGAGCCCTCCCGTCTTGCCCTGCTTGAAGAGGATCGTTCCGAGCCGTCCGACAAGAAGCTGCCGCAAGAAGGGCTGCGGGTCGAGACGGATCTTCCGCGAGGTCACTTCGTCTTCGCTGACGAAGAACAGATCGACCCGAGAGAGGAGGCTCTGCCACTGATCGAGCCCCTCCTCAGTCAGAAGCTCAAAGGGATCCAGGGAGAGGAGGACCTTGTTGCCAAGCTTCGTGGACAGCTCGGTGGCCAACTCGAGCTGCTGGCCGAATGGCATGGGAGCCAGATGAATTGCTTCAGGTTGCCATTGGGAAGGAATATCGCTCGACGGTCGGTGACGATTGCGCGTGGCTCGCCCCGTCCAAGCGGTGTACCACCCTCCGGATACCGCTTTCGTAGAGCAGCCAGGTTCGCAGCCCTGGATCGTCGGTACGGCGGACTCCCGCCAGATCGATGCCCCGCTCCTCGAGAGCTCGAAGCATTCTCGACGGGAAGTCTCTGCCAGCGATCGAGACGAGACCGACGCGAAGGCCCCACAGATGAGCCGTCAGACCCATGTAAAGGGTGGCACCACCAGGCTGCGCCATGCGGGTCTCACCGCTCTCGTAGACGACGTCGTCGACGATCAGATTGCCGAGGACCACCAGGTCGAGATGCATGACGGGGCCGCTACGGCAAGGCGTCGAAGGCCTGGATCATGGCTTGGAGCCGGGCCGGGTCCGGTGGGTTGGACCAGAGTCCTTGCTGCTTGAGGACGGAACCCACGATAAAGGCGTCCGCCGACCGGAAATCACCTAGATTCTCGGGTGTGATTCCGGAGCCCACCAGAGTGGGGATGCCGACCGTGCGGCTGACAGCATCCACCTCGTCGGGATCCGCCGCGCTGCCGGTGGTGGTACCGGTGACGATCACACCGTCGGCGAGGAAGAACTCAGCGGCATGAGCCGAGTCGACGAGACTCGAATCCTGGGTGATGGCGTGCGAGGCGTGCTTTTTCTTGATATCGGCGAAGATGCGAATCCGGTCCGCCCCGATGGCGCGCCGGTATCGCAGAAGCTCGCCGGCGTCGCTGTCCATGAGGCCCTCATCGGCGACATGCGAGAAGACGAACGCCTCTGCCCGAACGAAATCCGCATTACAAGCCAGAGCTGCGGCGAGGGCAGCTCGATTGGCGCCGCCGAGAATCTGAACTCCCAGTGGCATGCTGGCGGCCCGCCGGATCTCTCGACCGACCGCCGCCATGGAGGCGACGATCTCCGGGCCGACCTGCCGCCGAAGGTAGGGCCGGTCGTGCATGTTCTCGATCATCAAGCCGTGAAAGCCAGCGTCTCGCAGCTGCTCCGCGCTGCGCACTGCTTGTTCGCAGATTTGATCCACAGAGAGTCGACTCTTCGGGGTGCCGGGTAGTGCCTGCACGTGGATCATGCCGACGAGAGCACGCCGGACGCCAAAGACCGATTCGATGATTTGTTTCTGATCCATGGATCGACCCAGAGAGGCTAGCATGGGGAGCGGGATAGAATCTCGCGAGCGCACAAGCTATGGGCAACCGGCATTGAACAATCTGGAGAGGCGCAGCAGTAGCCTGCAGCTGGCCTGGGGTATCACTGCTGCGGCCGGTCTGATCGCGGTTCTAGCGATGGTATCCCTGCTGCGGCCAGAGCCGGCGGTTGGCCCGTCGCGAGTCCTGCGGGCCACCCTCGCGCCACCCGTGGCCCCCGGGTTTGGCAGCGACAGATATTCATACGAAAGCAACGTGGCCGTTTCGCTTGATGGTCGTTCGATAGCGTTTGTTGCCACCCATCAGCTCTGGATTCGACCCCTGAGTGAGGCGACACCCAAGCAAATCCCTGGAACGGAAGGTGCCAACTTTCCCTTCTGGTCACCCGACAGTGAGACCCTTGGGTTCTTCGCCGGCGGCAAGCTGAGGAGAGTGGCGGCGATCGGAGGTCCAGTGACCACGATCTGTGCAGCCCCACACGGCAGAGGAGGGAGTTGGGGACCAGACGGCAAGATTCTCTTCGCACCCGACTCGAGAACAGGGATTTTCGAGGTGGATGCCGGCGGTGGAGAGCCGCGGGCTGTGACCACAGTGGACAGACCTGTCCACAGTACTCATCGCTGGCCGGCAGTGCTTCCGGGCGGCGGCCATTTCCTGTTTCTCGCAGCGAGCCATGCAAACCCCCGTGGTGGCCAGAACGGTATCTACATCGCTCCGATCTCAGGTGGACAGTCCCGCTTGCTGACTGTGTCTGATGCCAAGCCCGTTCTCTCGGCTGGCCGACTGCTGTTTCTGCGAGAGGGTAGTTTGCTGGCGCAGCCCTTCGATCTCGCTCGGTTGGCATTGGTGGGTGAAGCCATTCCCCTAGCCGCGGGCGTGCGCTATCGCGGTGGATCCTGGAGCGGAGTGTTTTCAGCGTCTCGTCGGGATGTGTTGGCCTTCGAGATCGGCTCGCGGAACCTGGGGACGCGGCCGACCTGGATCGATCGATTGGGGAACGAGGAGGGCGTTCTGGGAAAAAGCGGGCTGCATTGGGATCTGCGGGTTTCGCCACAAGGAGATCGAGTGGCCGTTGCCACGGGCTCGCCGAAGCCCGAGCTTTGGATTTACGAGCTGGATCGCCAGGATCCCACGCGACTGACGTTGGAGACGAGCTTCAATCGAGCACCGGTTTGGTCTCCGGATGGCGAGCGCCTGGCGTTCGCCGCCATGAATGAGAATGGCAGGCTCAACATGTTCGTGGTGTCCTCACGCGGCGCGGGTGACGCGGAGCTGCTGCGGGAATCGAAGTTGGATCAGGTGCCGACGAGTTGGTCGCCCGACGGTCGATGGTTGGCCTTCGACCAGGGCCCACCGGGGGCCACCGAGATCTGGATAATGTCTCTGGACGGGGGAGAGGAACCGTTCCCATTCGTTCAGACTCGGCCTTGGGCTGGTGACGGTCAGTTCTCGCCGGATGGCAGATGGCTGCTCTATACCTCGAGAGAGTCGAGTGCGGATCAAGTCTATGTCTCGCCGTTTCCGAGTGCCGGGGATAGGTGGCAGGTGTCAGCCTCGGGACGGGCCAGCCAGGGTCGCTGGGGTCCAAGTGGGCGACAAGGTCTTCTTTGGCACCTCGCAGGCGGTGCTTATGGAGGTCGAGGTAAGGCGCCGAAAGAAGGATGGTGGGCTCGACCTCGGGATGCCGAAGATGCTTTTTTCCTACCGCGAGGATGACTCGGTATTTCGTGGTCACAACGGTTTCTACGATGTCGTCGGCGATGGCGAGCGATTTCTTCTCGCCCAGGGACCCGAGCGAGGGGAGGATCAGGGTCTCATCATGCTCGTTGTGCCATGGTTTGCGGAGATCGAGGAAGAGAACCAGGGACCGCAATCCCCTGGCGCGGGCTGAATCGGAAAACGCAGTCATGCCCACAACCGGACTTGCAGCGAGCCGCTTCGATGTCGTCATCGTGGGCGGTGGGGTCATGGGATGCTCCGTTGCCTACCATCTGACGAGGGCGGAGCAGGGCCTTCGTATTGCTGTTGTCGAAAAGGACCCGTCTTACGCCCAGGCGTCCTCGGCTCTCTCGATGGGTAACGCCCGGGTTCAATTCAGCCTGCCGGTGACACCTGTCCAGCGACAGGTGTTTGTGGTCGAGCCCGAGGTCAAGCCCACAATCCCATTGCCGCTCACCAACCTGCCCACGGGCCTCTTCTTCCGCAGCGAGGGTGAAGATCGGATCCTGGTGGGAAGATCGTTTCCGGACGACCGAAAAGGATTCGAGCTGCGGTGGGAAGAGAGTCGTTTCTCGGATCTGCTCTGGCCCGAGCTGGTCGACTTCGTGCCGGCATTCGAACGCTTACGATTCGAGCGCGGTTGGGCCGGGCTGTATGCGGTCAACCTCCTGGATGGCAACGCCATTCTCGGCGAGTGGCCCAACCTGAGGGGCCTGTACCTCGCCAACGGCTTCTCGGGTCATGGACTGCAGCAAGCCCCGGCTGTGGGGCGATACCTCTCCGAGTTGATCCTCGATCGGCCCCCCACTCTGGATCTGTCGGTCTTCTCGCCCGAGCGGATTCTGGAAGGCAAGGCCATCGAGGAAACGGAGCTCGTATAGGCAGCTGAGAATCAGTCACGTATGCTCCCTGGATAGTCAGCGATAAAGGAGAGACATGAATGCCGAGTGCCGACATCTGGATCAGGTGCACGAGGTGCAGCCTAGTGCGTGGGCTGCGCGGATGAGATCTATATTTGAGGTGGAGGAGGATTCTCATGCCAAGAAAGCGGTTTTACGACTATGAGGGCAAGTTGGCCTTGATTCGTTACGAGCCCAAGAGATGCATCCATGCCGAAGAATGCGTCACGGGCCTGCCCGGGGTCTTCGAAAGAGATCGAAGGCCGTGGATCGATCCCGATCAGGGTTCTCCTCAGGATGTGGTCGATGTGGTGTCGCGCTGCCCCACCGGGGCCTTGCAGGTCGAACGGCGGGATGGAGGTCCGATAGAGGCGGAGCCCTCGCAGAACATCGCGCGCGTGGTGGCCGATGGGCCGATCTATCTCGAGGGTCGGTTGCAGCTGCAGCTCGCCCTTGGGGGTGGTGGGCCGGAGAGACGGGTGGCTCTTTGTCGATGTGGGAGCTCCCGGAACAAGCCATTTTGTGACAACAGCCATTTGCAGGCGGGCTTCTCGGACTCGGGTGTTCTCGGCGTAGCGTCCATGGCACCGATCTCTGAGGAGACAGGACAGTCACTCGAGCTGTCCACGGTCCCCAAAGGTCCGATTCTCTTTCAAGGTGCGCTGGAGGTCGTCGGTGCCGATGATGGGGAGTCACAGACTGGCAGAGGGAGGCGCTGTGTCGGTGTGGGGCCTCGAGCAACAAACCGTACTGTGATGGTTCGCACGTCGCAGCTGGCTTCGAGGCCGACTGAAAATCCGCGTCATGGGCCTGCCCGGGGTCTCGAAGAAGATGACCTCACCTCTCACCCCCGATGTACGCAGTGAGGTTCTGGAGGCCGAGGACAGGATTCGTCTGCACATACGACGGACTCCGTTGGAGCCATCGCTCTGGCTCGGTCAAGAAGCCGGCTGCGAGGTCTATCTGAAGCTGGAGAATCTGCAGATCACCAGCTCCTTCAAGTTTCGCGGCGCCCTCAACAGGATCCTGTCACTCGGAGAGGATGAGCGGCGCCGGGGGATCGTCACAGCTTCCTCCGGCAACCACGGTTCGGCGGTCGCGTATCTGCTGCGCAAGTTCGGGTTGACGGGCTCGATCTACATCCCGGAGACCGCCTCCAGCGCCAAGGTCGAGACCTTGCGGGCCTACAACGCTGATCTGGTCGTCCTGGGCACCGATGGAGTGGAGGCCGAGAGAGCTGCCCGGAAGGCAGCCGAGCAGGAGAACAGGGTCTACGTCTCCCCCTACAACGATCCGAAGATCATTGGGGGACAGGGCACGATTGGTCTCGAGCTCGAGAGTCAATTGGAGGGCATCGATGCCGTCTTCTGCCCCGTCGGCGGCGGTGGTCTGGCCGCCGGCATCGCCGCCTACCTAAAGTCATCCGACGCCCAGGTCCGCTTTGTGGGGTGTCAGCCTCGCAACTCCGCGATCATGTACGAATCGGTCAAGGCCGGTCATATCGTCGAGCAGGCATCGCAGCCCACTCTCGCCGACGGCACGGCGGGTGGAATCGAGAGCCAGGCGATGACCTTTCCAATCTGCCGTGACTTCGTCGACGAATGGGTCTTGGTGGAAGAGGAGGAACTCGCGTCCGCCATTCGATGGACGATGGCGAGGCACCACCTTCTGATCGAGGGCGCTGCCGCTCTCTCGATTGCCGGGTTTCGGCGTCTCGCCAAAGACTACAAAGGTTCCCGAGTCGTGCTGATTGTCAGCGGTGCGCGGATCAGCCTGGAGACCCTGAAGGCGGTTCTCGAGTTTGATCCTGTCGGCGAATGAACTGGAAAATGAAGACCGCGGATGGGTTGGCTGTATCCTAGGCACAGATGAAGAAGCGACAGCACCAGAAGATGTCCCCGACAGAGCGGTCGTCCGCGCACCTGGATCATTTGGGGGCCCAAGAGGATCACTCCCGGTGGCTGAAGGAACTGGAACACTGGCGGAGCGGGTACCAGGCGGCCGTATTGAAGTTTGCTCGTCAGCAACTTCCCGAGCTGGAACTGGCCAACTTCGAGGAGGCCCTGGATCGCCACGAGGCCGCGATCATGGCGCACCAGGAGCTGGCCAATAGGCACGAACAACGACTTCGCCGCGAAGAATCCGGTCAGGTGGAGTCTTCGGAAGAGGCAGCAGCCCTCCATGAACAGATGCATGAGCGTCACGAGCTCTCTCGCCTACAGCACGACGAGTTGGCCCGTTCCCACCGCGCCATCCTGAAAGCGATGGCCATGTTCGAGATCCGATCGCTAGATCGTCGAGGGATCTCGGCATCCGTGACGGCCGGCCTCGCTTCGGAGGGATTCAAAAAGGCCGCCTTGGGGACTCTGCATTGAAGCGGCCGGCCTCCGGTGCCGGCCGTTGATCGCGACTCGATGACCGACGGAGTGGGTGCTTCTCGGGAAGGCATCATGTCTAACGAGATCGCAAGCGTCGCAGAAGGACGTCATGGGTCCTCTGACAAGTGGCCTACAGGATCTCGTGGAGGTATTGGGGGAGCATCTGTCGCCAGGTGGGCCAGTCGTGGTCCCAGTCGGGGCCCCAGAGGTCCACTCGGTTGGCAACGCCCTTGGTGCCCAGGATATGGGCCATCTTCCAGGTCTCGCCGGGAGATTCCCAGCGACCCTCACCGGTAGCCAGCACGACGTGACGGCTTCGCAAGCGCTGGAGTTGCTCACCTTCACCGAGATCTGGCAAGTAGTGCAGGGGTGAGGAGAAGTAGAAGTCGTCGCTCCACTCGCCATAGAGCCAGTTGGAAAGGTCGTAGGTACCGCTCATGCCGATGGCGTGGGAGAAGACATCCGGGTGACGACAGAGCGAGGCCACCGCGTTGAAGGCCCCGACCGAGGCACCCTGCCGTGACGATCTCGATGTCAGCCGATCGGCAGTCGGCACGGATAGCCGGCACGACTTCGGAATAGATGAAGCTGTCGAACTGGTTCTGCAACCAGGCACAGTGGAGAGGGTGATGTTGGCCGGATGTCCAGGCCGCGCCGGCGATGCTGTCCACCGAGAACACCTTGATGTGACCGGGAGCGATGAGAGGCTCGAGACTTTGGATGAGCTGGAAACGTTCGCACTCTTCCGAGTCACCACCGGCGGTGGGGAAGAGGAGGACGGGTATGCCGTAGTGCCCCCATCTCGAAAGTCGCACGTCCTGATACAACCGGTGGGTGTACCATCTCGAGCCTTCTGCGGTCATCGTGGGTTGGCGGCGAGACGGTCGGCTTCCGTTCGGCGCCAGAATTGGATCAGGCCCCAGAAGTGGTCGGTGAACTTCTCGACCTCGTGTCGCGGAAAGAGAGCCTCGACCTTGAGCCGCACGGCCTCGTGGGCCCGCTCCGAGCCGAAGAAATCGAGGGCCACCTGGTCCAGGTGCGCCGAGATGCTCCTCGCAGAACTCTGAGAAGCGATCGGCGTCGAATCGCTGGCGGGCGATGCTCGAGTACTCGGCCAGACGCTCGCGAAAGGGAAGGTCCTTGTCCGCGATCTCGAAATAGGGCTGCCAGTCGAGATTCATTCGCATGGGCCGCTTCGTGACCGCACAGAAGACGGCCCATCTGATCTTGGCCTTGACCAACCACGGAAAGTGATAGTGGAGCGAGGTCACCTGCGAATCGGGACAGGCATTGGCGAAATCGATGAGTTGGAACCCCCCGTCGTGGCGCAGGGCCTCGCTGGAATTGAAATCCCAACCAAAGAAGCTGTTGATGGTCAAGGCCATATCGGTGAGGAGCGACCATTCGTCACCGTCTGCGAAGTTGAAGTCGACCTTGTACCTTTCGTGCAGGGGAGAACCAGGATCGTAGGGGATGATGTTGACCTGGGGACCGACACCGAGGCAGCGCACGAAGAGATCGTAGGGCTCGACGGCCTTCTGCAGGTGCATGACCCGTTGACCGCTCTGCTCGTAGGCGGTACGCAGTTGGCCGTCACTTTCGATCTTGCTCACGCCGACCCAGGCGCCGCCGTCGTAGGGCTTCATGAACATGGGAAAACCGAGCCGCTGCCCGACTTGACCGAGGTCGAACATCTCGGCGTAGCGGCGCAGGGTGGGCTCCAGATCGGCCGACTCCGCATATTCCTTGGGCGGCACCATCCAGGTGTCGGGTACCGGAAGTCCCAGCCGCATCATGGCGCAGTAGGAAGTGTGCTTCTCCATGGACTGCAAAGACCAGGGGTTGTTGAAGACGTAGAGGTCGTCCATCAACACGGCCTTCTTGATCCATTCGCGACTGGTGTGGTACCAGTGAGTCAAGCGGTCCAGCAGCACATCGAAACGGCAGTCCTGCCGCAGATTGAAGGGCTCGATGGTCAGACGTTCGACGATGATCCGGATCTCGTCCTGGTCGGCGCGAATCGCCAGATCGAGATCGTCGAGAATCCCCTCGAAGCAGAGCGGCCAGCAGATGTCCGCACCGAGGGAAAGTCCGATTCTGCGTGTCACTTTTGCCAATGCCGACTCCCCCTTCTCAAATCTTGCTCGCCGGTCCGGGGAACAGGAACGAGAGGCCTTCTTGCAGACGATCCCGCCAGTTCTCCCAGTTGTGCCCATCCCGTGTTTCGGTGTATCGAACTTCCATACCCGCGGCTTCCAGCAAGGGCACCAACTCGCGGTTGTGATGGATCAAGGATTCGAACTGTCCACAGCTGACATAGACCTTTTCGCTGACGGCCCGCGGATTGGTCCGAAAGAGCTGCGAAAACGCCACCACGGGGCGAAACTCCGGCGCCAGTCGCTCGAGTCCGCTACCGGTCACCACAAAGGATCCGGACTGCAACAGCAGCCGGCCAAAGACGTTGGGATAGCGCCAGGCAGTATAGAGCGACGCCACGCCGCCAAAGCTGGCGCCCATCAAACCATGGTCCGCGGCATGCCTGGAGACACCGAAGCCCTCCTGGAGCAGATCCAAGACCTCCTCGGTCACGAACCGTGCGTGTCTCGGATCCCCGGCATACTCTCGTAGGCGGTCTTGCGGGTCGATCAACGCCACCACCAGCGGCGCGATCTCTTGCCGATGGATGAGATTATCGAGGACGGTGATGAGCTCGGAGAAGCGAACGAAATCCGTACCATCGTGAACAATGAGAGCTGGATAGGAGCCGTCGTCCTCGAACCCGAGGGGCAGATAGATTCCCACGTCTCGGGTGTCGCCAAAGGCCCCACTTTCGAGAGTCGCCTTCTCGACGGTACCGGCGCCGGCTAAGGGGTCGGGCAGGGTCCAGTCCGGAATCTCGTATCCCGGGCCATAGCACACGGAGTTGGCGCCAAACGGATCGTGCGCCAGCAGGGGATTGAGAGGGTCATGAATCAGCTCGCTCTGACCGTCGTGGACAACTTCGAGCTTGTACTCGATTCGGGAGTCTTCGGGTAGATGCAGCGTCAGATGCCAGAGGTCCAGACCGTCATGTCGTTGGAACGACTGGGAGTTCGCGGAGCCGTCCAGCCAGTGTTGGAACCTGACGGCCTCGGCCGCACCCTGAAAGACGAATGTCGTGCGCGAGCCGTCCTGCAGCGGAAAGGTGTGGTTCTGCACAAATGAATCGACCGACTCGTCACTCAGAGACGGATTCTTGGTGAGCCGGCTCAGGGCCGGCACGGGCTGCGAGGTCTGCACCAACACGACGGCGGAGTCTACCGCCTTTTGGCTAGACCGTCTCGGCCACCGCTTTGGATTGACGCCGTTTCGCGGCAGCTTGCCTGAGAATGCCTGTAAACGCGGCCCGGGCATCATCGAAAGAACGTATAGAAGATCGGCACTACAAGCAGGGTCAGCAGCGTGGCGGTGGTCAAACCGCCGATCAGTGTCAGACCGAAGCTCTTGTAGCTCAGGCCGATGCTCGAAGAGCCTTGGATCGTCAGGGGAATCATGCCCCCGATGGTCGTCAGAGCCGTCATCATGATCGGCCGAAAGCGCCGCTCGGCAGCCAACAGCAGAGCCTCGCTTCGGTCATGTCCGACGTGCCGCAGACGGGTTACGTAGTCGATCAGGACGATGCCGTTGTTGACGACCACTCCGACCAGCAATATCAGACCGACGACGCCCAGGAAGTCGATATCGAGTCCGAGCAAGAAATGTCCCCAGTAGACTCCCAGGCTCGCCAACGGAATGGTGAGGATGATCGAAAGCGGCAACACGAAGCTCTCGAAGAGGAATCCCATCAGCAGATAGATGAAGATGATCGACACCAGCCCGGCAAAGAGCATCGACTGCAGATCCTCGTCGAGCCCCATCTCGCGGTCTCCGGCTCCCCAGGTCACTCCTTCGGGCAGTTCGATCCTGCTGGCCATGGCCATCAGGCGAGCCTGGGTCTCTTCTTCCCGGCCCTCCTCGAGCTCCAGCGTGATCTCCCTGGAGGTGCGCTTGTTCTGGCGGAAGATGCGTTTGGGAGCCGAGGTGTAGCGGGGCTCGGCCAGCGAAGAGAGCTTGACGAAGTCGCCGTCATTGGTGGGCACCCAGAAGTCGTTCAGCTCGTCGAGGGAGTCTCGGTCCTCCTCCTTGAATCGAACGACCACCGGTATCTCTTTGCCCTCTCGCTGGTAGCGGGGCAGGGTCTGGCCCCGCAAGGCGTAGCCGACCACTGCCGCGACCACCATCGGGTTGATGTTCTGCGATTGGATGCGCTCGCGGTCGAGAACCAGAGCCATCTCGCTGGGTGATTGGTCATCGAGCTTCTTCATCCCGAGGACGCCGTCGACCGATAGCAGGATTGGCTCGAGTTCCTGAGCGACCTCTTCCAGGACTTCCGAGTCGTCCGCCTGTAGCACGAACTTGTGCTCACTCAGGTCCTTCTTGTCGCTGCCGCCCTGCTCATCCGCACGAGTGTAGAGACGCACTCCGCCCTTTTCGGGCAGCTCTTCCATGAGCTTGGCCATGGCCTCTCGGGACGTCACCTTGTTGGTGCGCGGGCTCTTGAAGAAGCCCTCGAAGCGCCCGGCGGTGGAGAGGTGGAGGACAAACCAGCCGTCTAGATCGAGCTCATCGGCGTACTTCTCGAGAACCTTCTCTCCCGCCTGGAAGTATTCTCCAGCCTCCTCCAAGGTCGTATTCAGCGGCAGATCGACGTTGATCTGGAACTGGCCTTCCGCTTCCTCCTGCACTTCGACGAACTTCACCTCTCTCATGGCCACGCCGGCGGTGACCGCGAAGACGGCCAACAGCACGAGCACCAGATCGAGTCGACGTCTGAGAAAGACCGCCAGCATACTCGTGTAGGCGCTGTTGAGTTTGCCAAAGGTCAGATCGTAGGTCTTCTTCAGCCAGCTCGAAACCGGGTGGGGCTTCTTGCCGTTCTCACCCTTCTCCGGCAGGCTCATGAACACAAAAAGCGGGATGAAGACCAGAGCCACCAACAGCGAGCCCAGGAGGGCAACGGAGATGGGGATCGAGAGTCTGAGCAGGAAGAACTGCCCCTGGCCTTCTACCAGCGACACTGGCAAGAAGACGATGATGGTGGTCAAGGTCGCCATGACGATGGCCAACGCGATCTCACCGGCGCCCTTGATGCAGGCGTCGCGTCGGGACAGGCCCTCCCGATGCAGCCGAAAGATGTTTTCGGCGACCACGACCGAGTTGTCGACCAGCAGACCGACCGAGATCATCAGCGCCAAAAGCGTCAGGATGTTGAGCGACTCGCCGGCAAAATACATCACGGTCAGGGCGATGACGATGCTGACCGGTATCGACAGGGTGACGATGAGCGTCATGCGGAAGCGCCGCAGAAAGAAGAACAACACCAGCAGGGCGATGATGCCGCCGACCTTGCCGCTGGTCAGCAGCGTGTCGAGGGACTCGGTGATGACCTCGCCCTGGTCGAAGAGCATGCCGATCTCGATCAGGTTGAGTCGCGGATTCTGGCGCATTTCCTCGACGACGGCGGCGACCCGTTTCGCGACCTCGAGAGTGTTGGCGTCACCCTCCTTGTTGATTGCCATCGCCACCGCCGGCTTGCTGTTGGCCCGCACACGAAACTGCATCTCGGGCAGAGCGTAGGTGACCGTGGCAATGTCTTTGACCCGGATATTGGGAGAAACCAGTCGATTCTCGATCTCCTCGAGGCTCTCGTAGCGAGCCACCGAGCGCAGCAGCAGCTTGCTGCTGCCGTGGTAGACGGTGCCGCTGGAGAGGGTGAAGTTGTCGCCGGACAGCTGCTGGGCGAGCTCGTAGATGTTGAGACCGGAGGCGGCCGTGCGCTCGCGATCGAGCTCGATAAGGATCTGCTTCTCGTCGGCACCGTGGATGTCGATGGAGGCAACGCCGTCGATCCGCTGTAGCGGCAGCACGACCTCGTCCTGGATGAGGTTGTAGGGATCCACGACAGCCGGATCGATCGCCAGGCCAATGAAGCTGATGGGAATCCCCGAGGCGTCGTCCTTGCGAATGAAGATCTGCTCGACGTCGTTGGGCAACTGGACCCGCGCCCGCTCGACCCGGTCGCGGACTTCGCGATAGGCCACATCCATGTCGGTGCCCTGCTTGAAGTTCAGGGTGATCCAGGACTGACCGGTACGGACATAGGTGTCCATCTCGTCGATTCCCGCGACCGTCGACAGTTCCTCTTCCATCGGCAGGGCGATTTTGTCCAGCACCTCCTTGGCAGGGGCGTCCCGCCAGGGCACCAGAACGCTCAGGTGAGGGCCTTCGAAGCCCGAAGGAAAGAGCTCGAGCGGAATACTGACCGTCGCCACCGTACCGAGCACCACCAGCGTCAGCAGCATCATGAGGACGGTGATGCGTCGATTGAGCGAAAAGCGAGGGAGCCGAGATTCTTGGGTCGAGGTCTCGGTCGTAACGGGCTGGCCCTGGTCGATGGGTTTCACAAGAATGTCCTTTCGTCGAGCTAGCTGGTCTCGTAGGAAGTTCCTTCCGCAGGCACGACCGTCGGCCTTGTCGACGCGACCACGGTCTCGACCGCCAGCTCTTCACCCCCGAGACGGGTTCGCAGACGGCTTACCTGAGTGTAGATGGAGGGAATGATGAACAGGGTCAAGAGGGTCGAGATCACCAAACCGCTGATCACCGCGATGGCCATTGGCGTGCGCAGCTCGGCGCCGTCGCCGACTCCCAGGGCCATCGGCAGCAGGCCGAGCGTGGTGGTAGCTGTGGTCATGAGGATCGGCCGCAATCGCACGGTTCCAGCCGTGAGAACCGCCTCCACCACACCCATACCACGGCGCTGCAGAACATTGATGTAGTCCACCAGCACGATAGCGTTGTTGACCACGATTCCAGCCAGCATGATCATGCCTAGAAAGACGACGATGGAGAGGCTGATATTCAACAGATCGAGAGTGATCACGGTGCCAAAAAAGGCCAAGGGAATCGTGAACAATATGATCAGTGGCTGCCAGAGAGATTCGAACTGGGCTGCCATGATCACGTAGACGAGAAAGATCGAGAGCGCCATGGCCAGGTAGAGACTTCCTTGACTGCGTTCCCATTCTTCGTTCTGACCCGAGATGATGAAGGTACTCCCCGAGGGCCAGACCATGGCGTCGAGCTCTTCGCGGATGCCTTCGACGGCACTTCCCAACGAGCCGTCGGCGATATTGGCCGTCACCAGAGCCACCCGCCGGCCGTCGATTCTGCGTACTTCGCTGGGTCCTTCCGCCAGCTCCACCGAGGCGACGGCGGAGAGAGGAATGGGCCTATCCTGGCCCGGATTGATAATCAGCGAGCTGACTTCTTCGACGGTCTCCCGGTCTTCCATGCGCAGACGGACGACGATCGGAATGCGGCGATCCTTGAGATTGAATCGGGTGGCTTCGAAGCCCTGGACCTTGTCCCGCACCAGTTGGGCCACGGTAGCCAGATTGAGCTCATACCGGGCCAAGAGATCACGGTCGTAGATCACCTGGACTTCTGGCGCTCCCCGTCGCTGGGTGGTCTCGACATCTGCCAATTGGGGCATTGCGGCCATGGTCTCTTTGGTCCGCGCGGCCTGCTGGCGCAGCAAGATCAGGTCGTCGCTGTGGACCTCCACCTCGATGGGGGACTTGAAACTGAAGAGAACCGGTCGGGTGACTCTGGCATTGAGGTCGGGGATCTCGGCGAACCGGGCACGGAGTCTACCGATGACCTGGTCCTCGATCCCGGGGTCGGCGGCGTCCAAGAGAACCTTGAAGCGAGCCGTGTGCTCACCCTCGTCCGAGCGGTTCGAATAGGCGACGTCGTAACCGACGGTCAGTAGCAGAGACTCGATGTGCTCCTTCTCCTCGAGAATCGCACTTTCAACGGGCGAGACGATGGCTTCGGTCGCCTCGATGGGAGTACCGACCGGCAGCTGGACCTCGATCGTAAACTCACCCTGCCGCACTTCCGGAAGCAGCTCGGTATCGAGAGACATCAGCGTCCATCCCGTGGCTGCAAAGCACGCCACCACAATCAGCCCCATGATGAATGGGCTCCGCAGGGCCCAGCGCAACGCGCGGGGATACCCCTCATGCAGGGCATCGAGAGTCTTCTGAGTCAGGTTGACGGGCAGATACATGATGGCGCCGAAGACCACCCGCAGGGCCGGGAGCAGGGCTTTGCGCCCCAACCAGAGAGCTCCGAAGACAACGGCCAGCGTGGTCTTGCCGAGGATCTCCAGGACGGTGCCGATGAGAAGCCGCACCGTGAAGTAGACAACGACGAGCGGGTAGGTCAGCCAGCGTAGAGATCTTGCTGATGAATCCACGCTTCTTCTGGCCACCGGCGCGGAAAGCCCGCCAATCGCTTCGCAGGGCTACCCAGGCACCGTATTCCTTCCAATGAGTCTCCAGAGGCTTGGACTCGGTCCAACGCAGACCGCCCCGACTGGCCAGCATGGGTATCAGGAAGAGGGCTACGATCAGGGCGGCGAGCAGTGAGATCACGACTGCGAGACCCAAGTCGCCAAAAGCCTGGCCAGCCACACCCTCCACAAAGACCATCGGGAAGAAGACCGCGATGGTGGTCAGAGTCGAGGCGACCACGGCACCCTTGACCTCCAGGGTGCCCCGATTCGCGGCGGTTTCCAGACTGTCTCCCTCCTCGCGGCACCGAAAGATGGATTCCAGGACCACGATGGAGGAGTCCACCAGCATGCCGATCCCGAGCGCCAGACCACCCAGGGACATGATGTTGAGGCTTACCCCGAGCAGGTTGAGCGGTGCAAAGGTCACCAGCAATGAGATGGGAATGCTGATGGCGATGATGGCTGTGGTGCGCAGGTCCTTCAGAAAGAAGAACAGGACGAGAACCGCCAGGAAGCCGCCGATGATCGCGGTATTGCGGACTTCCTTGATACTGCTCTCGATGAACAGCGAGCGATCGGCGACCAGGGCCATCTCGGCGCTCTCATTCTTCCACGTTTGCTCGATCAGCCCTGGCGGGGGCCGGCGGCTTGCCGCGACCGCCGCGGGCACCAGCCTTCTCATCCTTCTTGCTCTTCCTCTTCTGGCTCGAGTCCAGCGGCCTTTTGCCTGGCCTTTTCAAGGTCGAAATTCACCCAGTTCATCGCGTACCCGATCGGCGACCGCCACAATGTTGGCATCCGCCTCCTTGAAGATGTCGAGCTGTACGCTCTCCATCCCGCTGGTCCGCGTCAGGATCTCGCGCTCTCTGTGGGACCGCCGTACCTGACCGATGTCTCGGATCCGCACGTCGCGACCCTCATAGCGAGCGACAATCGTGTCCTCGATCTGGGTGAGGTTCTCGTACTCGTTCAGAGTCCGGACCATGTACTCGGTGCGACCCTCTTTCAGAGTGCCGCCGGCCAAGTTGATGTTCTCCTGCGCCAGTCGGTCGATGACCGCCTGAATGGACAGACCGGTTCGACGAAGCTCCTCCTCGTCCAGGAGGACGTGGATCTCCTCTTCGAGGCCTCCACGCACCCGCACGGCGGCCACCCCCTTGATGGGCTCCAGGGCCCGTTTGATCTGCAGATCGGCAATTCGCCGCAGCCTCCGCAATCCATCTTCGCCCTCGTAGCGATCGCCGGTGCCGGAGAGACTGAGCTCCATGATCGGGTCCAGAGAGGGATCGAAGCGCAAGATCAAGGGCCGCTCCGCCTGGTTGGGCAGGAGGATCAGATCCAGCTTCTCGAGAGAATCCTGGATGGCCTCGGTCATGTCCGTGTCCCAGGTGAACTCCAGCACAACGTCGCTGACTCCTGATCGGCTGATCGAGCTGATGCGGCGTAACCCGCCCACCACTCCCAGGGCCTCCTCCACCGGACGGCTGATGTCGTTCTCGACCTCTTCAGGCGCCGAACCGGGGAATTCCGTGCGCACGGTGATCGTGGGATACGACATCTCCGGCATCAGGTTGACGGGCAGGCGCCCATAGGAGAAGTAGCCAAAGACCACGGCCGCCACAAAGACCATGGTGATGGCGACGGGCCGTCGGGTGGTGAAACTCGACAGACCCCCAGAGGTGCTGTCGGAGTTTGCCGCTTCAGTTTTGGCTTCTTGCTTCATTCCGACGACTCTTCGACGGGCTCGGCTGCGGCGGCTGCGCCAACCACCCGAACCTTTGAACCGTCCTTCAGGCTCGCCTGACCGGCGACGACGATGCGATCCCCCACTTCGAGGATACCGACCGGCTCGATGTTGTCCCTGTCCTCCAGACTGGCCTTGATGAGCAACCGCTCGACGGTGTCGTCCTCCAGGAGCCGGAAGACGAACAGCTGGTCGGCGTCATAGACAAGAGCCTTCTTCGGCACCAGCACAGCATCGTCGTGGACATCGGTGATGAGCTCGACCGTGACGTACATACCGGGCAGCAGGCCTTCGCTCGGAGGGATGGCCACTGTGACCTTGACCGTGCCGCTGCGGGGATCGACCCGCGGAGCGATACGGTCCACGGCTCCACGGCGCTCGTCCGCTCCCGCCGCTTCGGCGAGGATTCGGGCATCCTGCCCTACGCCGCAGTCGGGAGAGTTCCTTCTCGGGCACATAGATGCGGGCCACGATGGAGTCGAAGTCGATGATGTCGAAGAGGTGCTGATTGACGGTGACGTAGTCACCGACGTTGACGAACCGCTCGGTGATGGTGCCGGAGATAGGGGCTCGCACCTGGGTGTATCCCATCTCTCGCTCAGCGTCTTGGAGCGACAACTCGAGTTGCTCCAGCTGGTAGGTGACATCGTTGTACTCGTCGACGCTGATGAGCTGCTGCTCATAGAGATTGGTCTGGCGAATGTACTCCTGCCTGGCGTTCTCCAGCTGGCTCTTGACCCGGGCAAGCTCCGTCTGTTGGGCTTCGTTCTGCAGCCGAATCAGAACCTGGCCCTTGCGAACGATGTCACCTTCTTCGACGAGGAGCTGAGTGACTTTGCGGGCGGCCTCGGAGAAGACCTGAACCTCGCTCTCGGCCTCCAGATTGGTGGAGAAGCGCAGAATCGACTCGATTCGGCCGCGCCCGAGCTCGACGACCTCGACGGGCACCGCCTCGTCTTCCTCTTCGTCCTCCCCGTCCTCGGAGTCATTCTCAGAGCTCTCGCCGTCGCCGGAGGCCTTTTCGCCATTCTCAGCCGTGGCGGTCTCCGATTCGTCCGACTCTCCGCCGGCTCGATTGCAGGCCGAGGTGACCGACAACAGGAGCAGAAACAGGAAAGCGGTGATTCCCAGCTTTTTGACTATGTGCATCCACATCGAACGATCATCCCTCCAAGGCTCTTCCCGGGCCGCCACGTTCGCGGCGCCAGGCAGAGCGTGTCCGTCATTCTGCTAGTTACTACGTTAGCCGAGCCGAATTGTTCGGGGTCGAAGACACCTGGATTGCTGAGTATCCCTGGACCCGCTTCCCTCAGCTCTTGGGCTTGCTGCGAGGATTCTACCGAACTCGGACATCGGGCTTGTCTGGCCCGGGGTTTGCAAACCCCTCTCGACGTGAAGATCGATCACCCTTTCCAGAGGAGAGAAGGTGAAGGCACGGCAATACGCTAGGGAGATTCCGCCCCACCCGTTTGGGCGGTGCGTGGATCGCCCTCGATCGCTAGGCTGGGTGTCACTACGTAGGGGGTAGAAGAATGGCAGTTCAGCCGCGCGTTCGATGGTTCAAGGAGTCGACTCGAGCCAGGATCTTCGATGAGGCCCTGGCGATCCTCGAGAAAGTGGGCGTCTTCGTCGAAAACGACGAGGCCCTGCAGTTGTTGGATGGTGCGGGTGCCCGAATCGAGAGCTCGAAGGGTCGAGTCTTCATTCCCCCGCATCTTGTCGTCCGGGCTCTGGCCACCGCTCCTGGCCGAATCAAGATCTTCAACCGTAGGGGTGAGGAAGTCATGGACCTGGGAGGTGACAGAGTCCATTTCAACCCCGGTTCGGCGGCGCTGAGGATCCTCGACTACGACCTGGGACGCGCCAGGACTCCGATCACCGAAGACCTGGTGAACTTCTCACGGTTGACCGATGCTCTTCCCAACTATGCGGCCCAGAGCACCGGTGTCATCCCCGGGGATGTGCCGGAGGATCTGGCGGATCGGTTCCGTCTGTTCGTGGCTCTGCAGTTCTCGGTCAAGCCCGTGGTGACCGGAACCTTCGGCAAGGAAGCGTTTCGCACCATGCACGCCATGCTCGCCGCGGTGGCCGGTGGAGAGGAAGAGCTGCGTCAGCAGCCCCTGGCGATCTTCGACTGTTGTCCGTCGCCGCCCCTGATGTGGAGCGATCTGACGGCACAGGCACTCATCGACTGCGCCCGGACGGGGATTCCGGCCGAGCTGGTGTCGATGCCGCTGACAGGTGCCACCTCGCCCGTGACGCTGGCCGGAGCCGTAACCCAGCACTGTGCCGAGAGCCTGAGCGGTATCTTGATTCACCAGTTGGCCCGGGCAGGATCTCCCATCATCTATGGCGGCTCGCCGGCATGTTTCGACATGCGCAAGGGCACCACGCCCATGGGCGCAGTAGAGACGCAGATGATTGACGGAGCCTATGCCGAGATCGGCAAGCACCTGGGGTTGGTCACCCACGCCTATCTGGGGATGAGTGATTCGAAAGTGGTGGATTTCCAGGCCGGCATGGAGAGCGCCATGGGTGCGACCGTGGGGGTCTTGAGTGGCATCAACAACATCTCGGGCCCCGGAATGCACGACTTCGAATCCTGTCAGAGCCTGGAGAAACTGGTCTTGGATCACGAAATCGTCGGTCTGACCCAGCGCCTCACCAGGGGAATCGAGATCAGGGACCAACCCATCGCCATAGACCTGATCGAAGAGGCCATCGAAGATAGGGACTTCCTCTCCCTGCCCCATACCGCCAAGTGGTTTCGTCACGAAGCCTATTTCCCGGACAAGGTGATCGATCGCGCAACCTATGGTGAATGGGAGGAGGACGGGCGACTGGATTCAGGGATTCGCGCCCACGCCCGGGTCGCGGAACTGCTGACGAGTCATCGAACCGAGCCGCTCTCGGAGGATCTGCAGGCGCAGCTGCTGGAGATCATGATGAAAGATGCACGCGATCACGGTGTGGAGGAACTGCCGGTTTTCGGCGACGTTCTTCTTGAACCGGTGGGCGCCTGACTCTCTCGCTGCCACCCTTGTGTTGACTTCTAGCCTGTAGGGGAGGGGTTTGTCCCCTCCCTGCGCCGTTCTGTCTGATGAGCGGTATACAATCGCTTGGCTTTTGTTGATCTACATGCAAGATTCCTGGAGGCGACGATGATTGGCGAGACCCTCTCGCACTATCGGATTCTCGAGAAGCTCGGTGAAGGTGGCATGGGCGAGGTCTACCTCGCCGAGGACACCCGGCTCAAGCGCAAGGTGGCGCTGAAGGTCCTGCCATCGGAGATGGCGGGCGACTCGAGCCGTCTCGAGCGCTTTCAACGCGAGGCCGAGGTGGTGGCGGCCATGGATCACCCCAATATCGTCACCATCTTCTCCGTCGAAGAGGATGCCGGCACCCACTTCCTGACCATGAGCTATATCGAAGGCAAGAGTCTCGGTGAGCTCATCCCCAAGGGGGGTATGGATCTCGATCAACTCTTCGAGTTCGCCGTGCCTCTGGCCGACGCCCTGAGCGTCGCTCACGAAAAGGGCATAACCCACCGCGATCTCAAACCGGCCAACATCATGGTGACCACGGAGGGCCGGGTAAAGGTTCTGGACTTCGGTCTGGCAAAGCTCCAGGAAGACTCGATGCCGGCAGGAGAGGATGAGCCAACCCAAGCCTTGACCCGCGAAGGGCTGGTCGTGGGCACAGTGCCGTACATGTCTCCGGAGCAGGTGCAAGGAGACCTGGTGGATCACCGCACTGACATCTTTTCACTGGGAGTTCTGTTGTACGAGATGGCTACAGGTGACCGGCCGTTCCAGGGGCAGAACTCCGCCCAGGTGGTTTCCTCGATTCTCCGCGATGATCCATCGTCGGTCGCTGAGAGAAAGGCCGAGCTGCCGTTTCACCTGAGTCGCATCGTCAAGCACTGCCTGGAAAAAGACCCGAAGCGGCGCTACCAATCGGCTCTGGATCTCAGGAACGAGCTCGAGGGGTTGCAGAGTGAAGTCGCGTCCGGGCATACGCGACCTGCCAGTAGCTCGACGATGGTCGCCGCGCAGCCGATGGCGAAGCGGCCGAAGTGGCTTCTGCCGGTGGTAGGAGTGGCGGCGATCGCGCTCGTCGCCTTGGTGTGGATGATGTTGGATGGCAAGGGCGAAGAGGCCACGCCTGCTGCAGAGCAAGCCGCTTCAGCGGCTGCCGCACCGACGGGAAAGCCCTCTGTCGCCGTGCTCTATTTCGACAACTTGACGAGTGATCAAGAGCTCGATTGGTTGCGCACTGGGCTTACCGACATGCTCGTGACCGACCTGTCCCAGTTGTCGGCAATCAAGGTCGTGGGCACCGACCGCATCTATCAGATCCTCAAAGACATGGATATGTTGGAGGAGCCTATAACGTCAGCCGACATGGTTCAGCGCGTGGCGGATGAGGCCGGCGCCGGGATGGTCGTCCTCGGCAGCTTTGCCAGGGCGGGCGAGACCCTGCGGATCAATGTCAAAGTTCAGGATGCCGCGAGCGGCGAGATCCTGTCGACCAACAGAGTCGAGGGGCCCGGAGGCGACAACCTCTTTGCGATGGTCGACAATCTGACCGGCGAGATCCGGCAGGGATTTGACACGGGCGAGGCGATCACGGTCGGCGGCGATCGCGAATTGATGAACGTCACGACTTCGTCTCTCGAGGCCTACCGATACTACGCAGAGGGGATACACCTCGAAGACCAGGGTCGTGGGGAAGAGGCCGTGCCGCTCCTGAGAAAGGCGGTGGAGATCGATCCCAGCTTTGCCATGGCACTGCGTAAGCTGGCCATGGTGTTGGGCAATCAGGGAGAAGTCGCGGAGTCGCAGAACTTTGCCCGACGAGCGTTGGAGAGCGCCGATCGGTTGCCCCAGCGTGAGAAGTACCTGGTTCAGGCCGGCTTCTACACGGATCGCCCTGGCACCTTGAGTCAGGGTCTGGAAGCCTATGAGAATCTGCTCGAGATCGAGCCCGACAACACGACGGCGCTGAACAACCTGGGGTTGCAGTACATGGGTTTCGAGCTCTGGGACCAGGCCATCCCTCTCTTCGAGGAGGCGATCGAGATCGGTACGTCCTTCGGTGGGACATACGTCAACCTGGCGTTGACCTATGCCTTCCAAGGTCGCCTCGGGGAAGCGGAGCAACGGCTGAATGATCTGGCCGTCAAGAGTCCAGACAGCCCCGACCTGCTTTGGGCCCGAGCCATGATCGAGTCGATCTGGGGCGATCCCGGACAGGCCTTGGAACACTGTCGCCAGATTGACAAGTTGATGCCGGGTCACTTCGTCGCCGGCCAGATCCCGGTGAATGCTCGAGTCCGGCTGGAGGACTGGCAAGGGGCGCGCAGTGAGGCCGAGAGAATAGCCGCGTCCGAGATTCCCCGCGTTCGGCGAATGGGTCTTGCGAGTCTTGCCGACCTCGATTGGCTGCAGGGCCAATCAGACCAGGCTCTCTCACGCATGCGTCAGAGAGTCGAAGAGTATGCGGAAAAGGACGCTGGCCGTGCCGATATCGAGAACGAACTTGGTTTCGACTTGCTTCGTGCCGGAATGGCCAAGCAGGCTCTCGAACAGTTCCAGTCCGCCGCTGCGAACAGTCGGCAGGAGTTTGTCGAGATCGGAGCGCTGGTTGGAATCGCTCTAGCTCAAGCCGATCTGGGACGGTATGACGCTGCCCGGGAAGCACTGAGCCGGCGGAACAAGGTTGTCGCTGAGCTGCCGGGTCCCCGAGTCGAGCGGGACCGGCATTGGCTCCAGGCTCGCGTCGCGTTGGCGGAAGGCGAGACCGCGGCCGCCGTCGCGGAGCTCGAAGCGGCCGAAGGCGCTCTTGCCAGCCGAGACAGCCCTTGGAGATGACGGGATCCAGGTGCGCCATGATCTGGCTCGGGCCTATCTTGCGGATGGACAGCCCAGCAAGGCGAAACAAGAACTCGGAGAAATCGTGGAGGCCGGCAGCGCACCTGCGGTGAGCCCGGTGGAATTCGTCCGATCTCTATACCTCCTGGGTGAGATCGAAGAGTCGCAGGGCAACAACCAGCAAGCTCGGCAGACGTATCAACGCTTCCTCGATTACTGGGCCGACGGCGACCTGGATCGCGACCAGGTCGAGCACGCCGAACAGGTCGTCGGCTCCTCCTGATCTCGAGCGATCGGCCTGGCGCGGTTCACCGTCGGGGAGGGTCTTGCCCCCTCGCAATCCGCGCGAAGCTGGGCACCTGCGAAAGCAGATTGTGCAGCCCATTACTGACAAATAGCCAGGAATGCATAGAATACGCCTCGTGCGTCGAATCAGAGCCTATGCAGTGCCCGTTCTGTCGCGTCCTCAAATAGCCAACCTTGTGTTGCTCGTGGTTGTGCTGGCCGCACTCCTGGTGGCTGGCTGTGCCAGCAACAGTACTTCGGGAACCGTCAGCACCGGTGGCCATGTCACGGTCGACTACGACGACAGCGAAGATGAGCGGACGGCTGTCGCCGAGGCTGCAGGCTCCGACGAGATGCCAGAGATCACCGAGCTCGAAGCCGAGAGCACCGATCCGGCCGCGACAATGGCCGCGGTCGAAGTGGAAGATCTGAACGAGCCCATCGAGCCCGAGCCGGTCGATCCAGCCACGCTGCTGGACGAGTCGCTAGAGGCTTACGAGTCCTCGCAGGTCTTTTGGGAGCAGGGGAACTTCGACGATGCCTTCGCCGCGCTGGATCGCTCGTACGAGTTGATGGCTGAGGTACCCCTCAACGGGGATCCCTACATCGCCCAGGAAAAGGAAGATCTACGCCACCTGATCTCTCGCCGGATCATGGAGATCTACGCTTCCCGACGGACGACCGTCGGTGACATGAACAAGGCCATTCCGCTCGAGGTCAACGAATACGTCGAACGGGAGATCAAGAGCTTCCAGGGCCCCGAGCGCAAGTTCTTCCTCGAGTCGTACCAGAGATCCGGCCTCTATCGCGACATGATGGTCGAGGAGCTGAAGGCCGCCGGCCTGCCCGAGCAGATCAGCTGGTTGCCTCTGGTGGAGAGTGGATTCAAATCGAGGGCGTTGTCCCGTGCCCGTGCCCTGGGTTTGTGGCAGTTCATTTCCTCAACTGGCTACCGCTACGATCTGCAGCGCGACTGGTGGATCGACGAGAGAATGGATCCCCATAAGGCGACCCTGGGTGCTATCGGCTATCTGACCGATCTCCACAATCTTTTCGGCGACTGGTATCTCGCCCTGGCCGGCTACAACTGTGGCGAGAACAACGTCCTCAAAGCGATTCGCCGGCAAGGCGAAGGCTATTTCGATCAATTCTGGGACATCTACACGCGCTTGCCGAGAGAGACGCGCCGCTATGTTCCACGTCTCCTCGCGGTTCTGACGATTCTCGAGGATCCCGAGGCCTACGGATTCAACGATCTTCCAGAGCCCTTTCCACCTCTGGAGTGGGACGAGGTCGAGATCGAGCGGTCGGCCGAGCTTACGGCCCTCGACAAGGCCATGGGTCTGGAGTCCGGGACCCTGGCGATACTCAACCCGGAGCTGCGTCGCAAAGCCACACCTCAAGATCCCTATGAGTTGAAGATTCCCGGCGGCGAGACCGCGACCCTGTTGGCGAGCCTGGATTCCCTGCCTGAATGGGAGGCGCCGGCGAACTCGACATCGGTTCATCGCGTTCGCAGGGGCGAGACCCTTTCCGGTATCGCTTCCCGCTATGGCACCCGCGTCAGTGTGCTGATGGACCTGAACAACCTGCGGAGCGCCAATCGGATCTGGCCGGGACAGCAGCTGCATGTCCCCGACGGCCGAGGAGGGAGCAGTACCCGCAGCTCGCGCTCGGCCGACGCGCTGGCGCCCGGATCCGAGCTCACCTATAGCGTCCGACGAGGCGACAATCTCTGGGCTCTGGCCAATCGCTACGGCACCACCGTGGAGCGCATCAAGCGCGATAACAATCTTCGTAACTCGACCTTGCAGCCGGGTCAGCGCCTGGTCCTGCGTGGCAGTGGTGCTCCCGGTTCGGGAAGCGGCGGAACCTACGTTGTTCGGCGTGGCGACACGCTGGGAAAGATCGCTCAGGCCAACCGTGTCTCGCTCAGCCGGCTGATTTCAGCCAACGGTCTGACCAGCCGCAGCACGATCTACCCCGGTCAGAGACTGATGATTCCCAACTAGCCCTGCGGTGGCGGTCCGTCAGGCCTTGGCGGTCTTCAGGTGCCGGAAGCCGACCAGGCTTTTGTGCTCTTCATCCCAGAGCTTCAGGGTGGCGCAGTGAAAGCTCTTCGGGATGCTGAGAACCGTGACTTCGTGCAGCTCTGGAAGATCCTTGAAGCACTTTCTCAACTTGTAGTTCGGCACCCGACTCGCCAGATGATGGATGTGGTGGTAGCCGATGTTGCCCGTGAACCAGTGCAGGATGGGTCCGAGATCATAGAAGGAGCTGCCCTCGATGCCGGCCTTGTGAAAGCTCCACTCCTCGTGGCGCTCCCAGTAGGTGTCTTCGAACTGGTGCTGGATGTAGAACAGCCACATACCGGCCGCACCAGCCATGAGCGTGATGGGCAACTGCACCATAAGCAAGCTCTTGAGGCCCACGAGCTTCCAGCCCACCAGAAACAGACCCACCGCCACCAGGTTGGTCCACATGACGCTGTACCACTCTCGCTTCCAAGACCTCGGGATGTCGTACGGGAATCGGTGCTTGATCAGGAATTGGAAAGCGGGTCCGATCGTGAGCAGCACGAAGAGGTTGCGGTAGACCCGATACCCCAATCGCTTGCCCGGAGAAAGGGCCAGATATTCCTCGACCGTCAGGGTCTCTATGTCCCCGAAACTACGACGATCGAGATCGCCCGAGCCACCATGGTGAATGGCGTGGGTGCGACGCCAGTATTTGAATGGGGTCAGCATCAGCACACCGAGAAAGAAGCCGACAATGTCGTTGGCTCTCCTGGAAGGTAGGAAGGAGCCATGACCGCAGTCATGCTGAAAGATGAACAGCCTGACAAGGAAGCCGGTCGTGGGTATGGCAATCAAGAGGGTCAGCCAGTAAGAGACCTCCAGGCTTCGATACATCAGGTACCAGCCGAGGGCATAAAGAGCCAGGGTGGAGACGAGCTGAAAAAGTGCCTTGCCATAGCTGGATTTCATGTACGGTGCCAGGAGGCTGTTCCAGTACCGGGCTACTTCGACCGGCAACGGCTCGTGATTGTGAATTCCTTGTGCGGGAATGGTTCTCGACATCTTTACAACTCCTCTTTTTCTTTGCCTGCAAGCTACCACAGGCTCGGGTCGGGCCCAATGAATGTGCGAACTCGACCCCCCTATCATCCTACAGAATGAACGGGCACTTTGCTTGCATCCCGAGTCGGGCACCTCACCCTAAGGAGGGCGGTTGCCGGGATCCACGATCCAACCCTCGCGGGAATTGCAGTTGGGAGGGATGCCGTATCCGTCGGAGTTATGGGCGAGAGCCCATCCAGCCTGAGTCGCACAGAGCACGGCATCGAGAAGATCGCCAAGAGAATCGTCGACCAGCTCTTCGATGAGGAAGCTGCCGATATCCACCCGCAAGCCGTAGAGATCGAAGGCCTTCTGGCCGGTCAAAGCCCGCACGATCCCGACTCTGGCATCATGGCGTGCCTGTTCTTGCTTGCCTCGGCCGGTGATCTTGTAACTCCGCCGGCCGATCAGCTGTCGGGCTGCCAGCCCTGGGTAGCCTTCGAGAACGACACGAGAGTCGTCAGTGGGCCGGCAGGGAAGAACGTTGAGGTCCGAGGTCTGCAGTCTCCTGGCACCTTCGTAGTACATCTTGGCCAGCGGCACATAGTCGAGTTTCATGGGGCTCAGGGCGCCAGCCGAGGTGTCGGTCTGACGGCGTAGCTGCTTCTGCCCCTTGGGAGCGACGGCCATGTAGAGCCGCAGGAGATTCTCGAACTCCTTCCGGGTCAGGGCCGCCACGTGCTGGGTGTAGCGGCTCCACTTACCTGGCCAGTCCAGGTCCCGAATCAGCCGCTCGGGCAGGCCGAAGGGGAAGTCCATGGCGGCCACCCAGGGCCCCGGTTCCTGCAGGCTGGTCTCGAAGGCTCCAAGATCTCGAATGCGCAGGAGCTGATGGAGATTCAGCCGACCCGGTCGCGGATGGCAGACGGCGACGACGATGGGTTTGGCGCGACTCGGAGAGCTGGTGAAGTCAATCCCGTAGACCAGCACGGGACCACTCTAGCAGCGTCGCCTCGAATGACAAGTAGCGCTTGTTGTCGACATTCAGGACGACCGCAGGTCCTCGACCTCTTCCACCGACTTCGGGATGGGTTCCCCCAGGAGCCGATATCCATCAGCGGTCACCAGGACGTCATCCTCGATTCGTACGCCCCCGAAATCCTTCCAATCTTCCAGCTTGTCGTAGACGATGAAGTCTGCCAGACGCTCTTCCTTCGCCCAGCTGTCGATGAGCTGCGGAATGAAATAGATCCCCGGCTCGACCGTGATGACGTGGCCGGGCTCCAGACTCTTGGCGAGCCGTAGATAGGCGCGCCCGAACTGGGTGCTGCGAGCCACCGTGTCGTCGTAGCCTACGTCGTCCTCGCCGAGGCTTTCCATGTCGTGGACATCGAGACCCATCATGTGACCCAGGCCATGGGGGAAAAAGAGGGCGTGGGCGCCCTGCTCGACGGCCGCCTCGACATCGCCCTTCATCAGGCCGAGACCTTTCAGGCCTTCGGCGACCTTGCGAGCTGCCAGCAGGTGAACCTCTTCGTAGGGTTTGCCGGGTTTCAACGCTTCGATGGCCGCTTCCTCAGCCGCCAAGACGACTTGATAGATGTCACGCTGCCGCGGGGTGAAGGTCGGGCCGACGGGGAAAGTTCGCGTGATGTCGCTGGCATAGCGGGCCCTCGACATGGCGCCGGCGTCGAGAATGGCCAGGTCGCCCTCTTGCATGATGTTGTCGTGGTTGTGGTTGTGGAGTACTTCGCCGCGGACAGAGAAGATGACCGGAAAGGAGACCGCTGAGCTCTGCGAGATCAGCAGACCTTCGATGGCGCCGACGATCTCCTGTTCCTTCATCCCGGGTCGGGCGAGTCGCATCGCCATCGTATGGATCTCCCGAGCCAAGGCCATGGCCTGCTCGATCTCGGCGATCTCCTCCTCCGACTTGATCGAGCGTTGGGCGACCACGGCCCTCACCAACTCGCGCGACACGATGCTCTCCACGTCGGCGGTGGGAACTTCTAGCAGATGACCGATCTTGAGGGTCGTGGAGTCCCGGTAGGGAGGCAGACAGTGGACGGTCCTACCGGCCTGAGTGGCCGCGGATAGACGACTCTGCAGCTCGGCGGGGGGCTGACAGTCTGCAATCCCGGCTTCGGCTCCGCGCTCGGCCAGCGTCGGCAGCTCGCCGGTCCAGACGATCTCGTCCAGGGTCCGCTCGTGGCCAAAGAGGGTGCAGTGGTTCTCATCTACGTCGATGAGCGCTGCCATCCCGGGCTCGTTGAGTCCGAGGTAATACAGAAACGAGCCGTCCTGCCAGAAGGGGTAAGGGTTGTCGATGAAGTTCATCGGGGACTCGTCATGTCCGATGAGCAACACGAGCCCGGAGTCGAGAGTCTCTACCAGCTTGTTGCGGCGTTGAACATAGGTTTCCGTGGTCAGCATCACATCCTCCTCGGCCTGCCTCACCGGCCGTCTGGAATTCGAGTCTATACAATAGCCGCAATGCCCCGGTTCCCCGAATCCATACAGATCATCGACTCACACACCGAGGGCGAGCCGACCCGAGTTGTCGTCGAAGGTTGGCCGCCATGCTCCGGGGAGACCATGGAGGAGCGGCGGGAAACGCTCGGGCGAGACTACGATCATCTGCGTCGAGCCGTCGTTTGTGAGCCTCGGGGGCATGATGCCGTCGTGGGTGCTTTGTTGACCCCTCCCATCAGCGAAGCGTCGATCGCGGGGGTGATCTTCTTCAACAACATCGGCTATCTGGGGATGTGTGGTCACGGCTTGATCGGTGTGGTCAAGACGCTGGAGGAGCTCGGGCGTCTGGAGTCGGGGCGAGTGCAGCTCGATACTCCGGTGGGTACGAGTGGGCGCTCAGCTGGAAGACGATGGGTCCGTCACCATTCGCAATGTGCCGGCCCTCTGCCGCAGTCTCGACACGCAGATCGAGGTGCCGGGTTTGGGCACCGTGAAAGGCGATGTCGCCTGGGGAGGGAACTGGTTCTTCTTGACCAGCTTGCCTGACCTGCCGTTGGAGCTCGCCAATGTGGGTGAGCTCCTGGCCGTCACTCAGAGCATCCGATCGGTTCTCGACGAGTTGGATCTGTTGGCCGGCGAGGGCCAGATCGATCATGTGGAGCTCTTTGGACCCTCATCCAGCCCGACTGCGGACAGTCGCAACTTCGTCCTCTGCCCCGGAGGCGCATACGATCGCTCCCCCTGTGGCACCGGCACATCGGCGAAGCTGGCCGTGCTCCATGCCAGGGGAGAGCTGGCCCTGCAAGAAGAGTGGCGACAGGAGAGCATCACAGGGGGGCGCTTTGTGGGTTGGCTGACCGAGGAAGAGGGGCAACTGGTGCCCCGTATCCGCGGGTCGGGCCTGGGTCATGTCCCGTGGCCATCTGCGATTTGTCCCGGATGATCCCTTTCGCGGCGGCTTCAGGTGAGCAGCAAGAATCCTGACGTGGTGGTGGTGGGGGCGGGCGTTGTAGGAGCTGCTTGTGCCTACTACCTGGTGCAGGAGGGCCTCGAGGTGTGTCTGATGGACTCCAGTTTCGCCGGCGGTGGGACCACCGCAGCGGGCATGGGGCACATCGCGGTGATGGATGAGTCGGAGGCGCAGTTCGCGCTGACGGCCTACTCGCGGCAACTATGGGCCGAGCTGGCGGAAGAGTTCGGATCGCAATGGGAGAACGATACTTGCGGCACTCTCTGGGTGGCGGCAGACGAGGAAGAGTGGGCCCATGTGTCCGCCAAGGCGGCTTTCTTGCGAGAACGGGGTGTGCGCGTGGTCGAGCTGACCGCAGAGGACATGGCGCGGGAAGAGCCGGCATTGAGGCCTGGATTGGCAGGCGGTCTGCAGGTGCCGGACGACCGGGTGATCTACCCGCCCGCGGCGACCCGCTGGCTGGTGGAACAGGCTGTGGCCGGCGGGGCAGAGCTGCGGGAGGGCTGCACGGTACGCAGGCTCGGCTCGGAGAACGGCGAAGTGACTACCGACCAGGGCACCGTGTCTGCCGAGCATGTGGTCAACGCCGCCGGGGCCCAGGCAGCCCAGCTGACACCGGAGATTCCCATCGAGCCCCGCAAGGGTCATCTGGTGATCACCGATCGATACCCTGGATTCTGTCGTCATCAGTTGGTCGAGATGGGGTACCTCAAGAGTGCCCACACGATGACCAGCGAGTCGGTCGCCTTCAATGTCCAGCCGCGTCGGACCGGTCAGTTGCTCATCGGCTCCTCGCGAGAGTTGGTCGGCTGGGACCGGAGCATCAACCACGAAATCGTGGGGCGTATGCTGGCAAGGGCGCGCCATTACCTGCCTGGACTCGCAGATCTCTACGCCCTGCGTACCTGGGTGGGCTTTCGCCCGGCGATCGCCGATCATCTGCCCTTGATCGGACGTTGGCCGCGAGGCCGCAGTCTGTGGATCGCAGCCGGTCACGAGGGTCTCGGGATCACGATGGCCCTGGCTACAGGTCGACTGCTCGCGGACCAGATCGTCGGACGCTCTTCGGCGATCGACGTGCAGCCGTATGCGCCGATGAGGGTGCTGACTTGAGGGAGCGCCTTTCCCGGTGATCAAGATCTCCATCAACGGCGCGAAGACGAGTGTCGAAGAGGGCACCTCAGTCGCAGCAGCTCTGATCAATAGCGGTGTGTGGTGTTTCAGAACTTCCGTCGATGGAAGTCCCCGAGCTCCTGTCTGCGCCATGGGGATCTGCTTCGAGTGCCGAGTGACCATCGACGGGCAGCCGCACCGCCGCGCCTGTATGGAAAGTTGCCGCGCCGGTATGGAGGTGGATACCGGTGGTTGAGTCGATCGAGGCCGCGGTGGTGGTCGTGGGTGCGGGCCCGGCGGGCCTGGCCGCGGCTTGCTGCTTGGGGGAGGCGGGCAAGGATGTGCTGGTGGTGGATGAAGCGCCTCGCCCGGGTGGGCAGATCTGGCGCCATCGGCAAGCCAGCGAGCTGCCGACTGCGGCACGCCAATGGCTGGACCGTCTGGCTGCCACGCGGGTGCGTTCCTTGACGGGCACCTCTGTGGTCGATGTCGATATCGACGGTTCGCTGGTGGCGGAGAGCGCTGAAGCGACTCTTCAGATTCGTGGCCATACCCTGATCCTGGCCACCGGGGCGCGTGAGCTGTTTCTGCCATTTCCGGGGTGGACCCTTCCCGGGGTGGTTGGAGTCGGTGGGGGCCAGGCTTTGATGAAAGCGGGAGCCGACGTGCGGGATCTTTCGGTGGTGCTGGCTGGCTCTGGCCCGCTGCTGCTACCGGTGGCCGCGCTTCTTGCCAGCCGGGGAGCCCACCTGCGGCTGATCGCGGAGCAGGCACCCAGAGCGGACGTGGTCCGATTCGGGGCTGGACTGTGGCGCCATGCCAAGAAGATCAGTGAGGCCTTCGGGTATCGCTGGCAGACGCTGAAGTCTCCGTATCGTCTGGGTGTCTGGACCGTCGCCGCTCGCGGTGATTCCCAGGTGCGCGAGGTCGAGCTTACAGACGGTCGACGGACATGGAGTGAGCCATGCGACCTTCTCTGTTGCTCCTACGGTTTGGTGGCCAACACCGAGCTGGCAAGGCTTCTTGGATGCCGAATCGACAGCGGCAGGGTAGAGGTGGATCGCTACCAGTCCACGAGTCGGGAGAACGTTTACTGTGTCGGGGAGTCGACCGGGATCGGTGGAGCCGAGAAATCGATCGTGGAAGGCCAGATCGCCGCCGCGCATATTGCCGGGGTGAGTGGGCAACTCAGGGCTCTCGAAGGGCACCGAAAAAGGCTCCAGCGATTCTCGGAAGACCTGGCCAGGGCCTTTCGACCCCGTCCAGAGCTGGCGGACCGGCTGCTGCCGGAAACGATCATCTGTCGCTGCGAGGACGTGAGGTGGGGCGATCTCGATTCCCGATGGAGCATCCGTCAGGCCAAGCTGTACACACGACTGGGTATGGGCCCGTGTCAGGGCCGAGTCTGTGGGGCCGCAGTCCGATCTCTCTGCGGTTGGGACTCGGATAGTGTCCGGCCACCGGTCCAGCCGTGTCGTCTGTCGTCGCTGATGCGGTGATCGGCAGCCGAGACTTGGCCTCTATTCCCAGGCTTGCTTGTTGAGGCCGTCCATGTACTCCTGGGCCTCGGCCGGCATCTCGGGGACATCGTGGTCGAAGAGGATCTGCCCCGGCCAGATGTAGTGACCGTAGAACTTGCGGATGGCCTTGGGACTGGCGCCGAGTCGTACGCCCTCCACCGAAGCGCCGCCAAACAGCCCGCGGCTCTTGGCGTAGATGTAGACGTCGCTGCTGAGCTCACGATCGGTCGTGGTGCCGGTTTCGCCGCCCGTAGGGCCCGCGGCGTACTTCAGACTGCCCCCAAAAGTGGTCTTCTTCTCCAGCAGTACCTTGGTGGACTTCTCGGTGACGAAGAAGAACACGAGGTCGGAGGCCTTGTAGCCGACCTGGAGGCCAAAGCTGCCCTCGCTGGTCTTGACGAAGGAGGGTGGACTCCAGTTGCCCTCTTCGTTTCGGCAGCTGACGACCCCTGTGCCATGACTGCCGCCGAACACGAAGCCAGCCTCCACCAGACCCGGAAACACGGCGAGGCAACGGGTGTCGGCCATGAGCGCGGCCGGGATCTTCTCTTGCTGGTTGCCGAAGAGCTCCTCGTAGACCCAACGAGCAGAGCGAACCTTGGTCTCCTGTTTCTTGCCGGCCCACAGGGGTTGGACCAGGCAAGCGATGGTGAAAACCATCGCGACACTCCGCAGGATCTTGTGCCGTTGCATATCTCTCCTCTCGAGCAGGAAACAAGTGGAGCCCATCTCGGTTCAGCTGAGCCCTTGGGCCAGAAGAGTAGCAGAGCCGGCCCCGGGTCGGTACCGGTGGAAGTGGAATAACCGAGATGGGATCCGCGTTAGAATGGGCGTCATGCCGATTTACGAGTACGAGTGCCTCGACTGTGGCGAGCGATTCGAGATCCTGCAACGGATGGGCGAAGGAGCGCAGGACCTGACCTGTCCCAAGTGCGGAGAGTCCCGGGTCACCAAGCAATTCTCGACTTTTGCCAGTGCTTCCAGTGGCCAGTCGTCCACGGCTGCCAGCTTCGGTGGTGGCGGGTGCGGGCCCGGGTCGGGCTTCAGCTGAGCTTCCTGAATCGCGAGCCGACGGTCGGTCGGCCTTACTGCAGAACACCTTCCCTTTGAACCTCTCCCGAACGCCTTTCCCAGGCGTGAACGGGAGAACTGTTGTCATGGGAGCGCAGGATATCGGCGGTTCAGGGGTTTCACATCTCGAGGCCCCCTGATGATGAAGAGCGAATCACGAAACGGATTGCTGACACTAAAACTGGCGACATTCCTGGTCCTTCTCGGGGCCTTACCGGCGAGCTCTCTCGACCTGCCTTGGCAGGAAGCGGGCTTGACCGAAGAAGAGGCGGCGGCACATCTCCTGAATCGGCTGACCTTCGGACCTCGTCCAGGTGAAGTGGACCGAGTGGTGGAGATGGGGTTGGAGACGTGGTTGCGTCAGCAGCTCGAGGCGCGCGACCCGGACCGGGTGCTGCAGTCGTGGCTGGCCGATCTGCCGTCTCTGAACCTGGATGTCCGGGAATACCCGGAGACCTATCCCAATCCGGGGATTGTCTTGCGGGAGGCCACCGAAGCCGGGGTGCTGCCCGAAGGCGTGGACATTCGCACGATCGACGACCCCCAGGCCCGGCGTCAAGCGCGTCGGTCTCTGTTCGAATGGGCGAGGGACCGGGGGTATCAGTCTCAACGGGTTCTGGTGGGCGAACTGGTGACCCAGAAGCTCTACCGTGCCCTGTATTCCGAGAACCAGATGGACGACCGGGGGTATCAGTCTCAACGGGTTCTGGTGGGCGAGCTGGTGACCCAGAAGCTCTACCGTGCCCTGTATTCCGAGAACCAGGTAAAAGAAGTTCTCACCGACTTCTGGTTCAACCACTTCAACGTGTCCCTGACAGACAATCAGGCCCGGGTCTACGTCCTGTCCTACGAGCGAGATGCCATTCGTCCGCATGTCCTGGGTGAGTTCGGCGACATGCTCGAGGCGACCGCCAAACACCCGGCCATGTTGCTGTACCTCGACAACGCCCAGTCCACCGCCAACCCCGGTGAAACCACGACGATGGATCAGTACATGAGCGAGCGGATGGGGCGTTCCGGGAGACGATCGTCACGCCGGGCTTCGCAAAACAGACGTCCGCAAGGCAACCGGCCGCAGGGGCTCAACGAGAACTATGCGCGTGAGCTCCTGGAGCTTCACACTTTGGGTGTGGACGGAGGCTACTCGCAAGAAGACGTGGTCGAGGTCGCCCGGGCTTTCTCCGGCTGGGCCATCTATCCTCCGCGGGCCTTTCGCGATCGGCTGGGCGATCGGCTCGATCGAGCTCTGGCTGCCGGAATCGGGTTCTACGCGGAAGACGGATTCCTGTTCAGAGCCGACGCGCACGATGCCGAGAAGAAGAAGGTACTGGGCAGAACTCTGCCGGCGGGTCGGGGAATGGAGGATGGCGAAGAGGTTCTGGAGATTGTTGCCACACACCCCGCGACAGCCCGGCATCTGGCCACCAAGTTGGCCGCGCGATTCGTCTCGGATGAGCCGCCATCAGAGCTGGTGACACGGTTGGCGAAGACTCTGCAAAGTACCGATGGCGATCTGCGTCAGGTCATGGAGGTCCTGGTGGAGTCACCGGAGTTCTGGGATGAGGCGGCGCGCCACCAGAAGATCAAGTCACCCTTCGAGCTGACGGTCTCGGCCCTGCGAGCGTTGGATGCGGAGGTCCAATATCCTCGAGAGACCGTGGAATGGATCGGCCGCATGGGACAGCCGCTCTATTCGTACCAGGCCCCCACCGGATATCCGGATCGGGCCGATTTCTGGGTCAACAGTGGCGCCTTGCTTCACCGGATGAACTTCGGTCTGGCCCTCGCGGCAGGTCAGATCGATGGCGTGACGCTGGACCTGTCAGCGCTGAATGACCACAAGGAGCCGGAATCTCGGGTGGATGCCCTCGAGACCTATGTGCCCCTGTTGTTGCCCGAGCGCGATCCGACAGAGACGGTGGCGCTGCTGCAGCCCATGGTGCTCGATCCGCGGTTGAGCGGCAAGGTGGACAAGGCGGCTCCAGAGCCCGAAGAGATTCCCGAG
>CAVRAU010000026.1:0-20776 GCA_963719055.1 uncultured Acidobacteriota bacterium
CCGAACTTGTTCTCTTCCTTGCCCGTGGTGGTGTACTCGTGGGTGTGGGGATCGACGTCCGGGTTGACCCGCCAGCAGACCCGGGGCGTGACGCCGAGCTGCCGTGCCCCAATAGGCGAGGCGCTCGAGCTCCGAGGTGGACTCGGCGTTGAGGATGCCGACCGGACCGCGCTTCTTCGGGTTTGCGGCTCCGCCAGGTCGGGCACACCCTGGAGCCCGTGGAAGCGGCCATCGAGGGCCGACTTGATCTCCTCGTCGGTCTTGCCGACCCCGGCAAAGACCATGTCCTCGGTGGGCGCTCCGGCATACCAGGCGCGATCGAGCTCGCCTCCCGAGACGACGTCCATCCCTGCACCCAACTCATGCAAAAGGCGACAGAGGTGGGTGTTGGGACTGGACTTGACCGCGTATTGGAACTTCACGCCTAGCGGTGAGAAGGCCTTCTCCAGGCGCCGGTAGGCGTTGCGAATGGCGGTCGCAGAGTAGATATAGGTCGGAGTCCCAGCGGCGTCGGCGATCGCCGACACCGGCACGTCATCCGCGTGCAGGGCCCCATCATGGTATTGAAATCCGGGAACGTCTTTCATCGTCTCCTCTCTCAGTTCACAGGGAAAAGGTAGTCGGTTCGGCGTTTCATGCGGATGACGTTGCCGTCATCGTCCGTCTCGAAGACCACATATTCCCCCTCCGCCATCTCGAACTTGTTTCCCCCTGCGGGCTCCAGGCGGTTGACGCCGTCTTCGGCATCCTCGGCAGGCGGATACTCGTAGGAGTAGATCACCAACTGATCGCCGAGGATCAGGACCCGGTATTCCCAGCCCCACGGGTCGCTGGCCGAACTTGTTCTCTTCCTTGCCCGTGGTGGTGTACTCGTGGGTGTGGGGATCGACGTCCGGGTTGACCCTCAGGCAGACCCGGGGCGTGACGCCGAGCTCTTTGCCCCAATAGGCGATGCGCTCGAGCTCCGAGGTCGACTCGGCGTTGAGGATGCCGACCGGACCCCGTTCTTCGGGATTGCGATCCGCCAGATCGGGCACACCTTGGAGTCCGTGGAAGCGGCCATCGAGGGCCGACTTGATCTCCTCGTCGGTCTTGCCGACCCCGGCAAAGACCATGTCCTTGGTGGGCGCTCCGGCATACCAGGCGCGATCGAGCTCGCCTCCCGAGACGACGTCCATGCCGGCACCCAATTCATGCAGAAGGCGACAGAGGTGGGTGTTGGGACTCGACTTGACCGCATATTGGAACTTCACTCCGAGCGGTGAGAAGGCCTTCTCCAGGCGCCGGTAGGCGTTGCGGATGGCGGTCGCAGAGTAGATATAGGTCGGAGTCCCAGCGGCGTCGGCGATCGCCGACACCGGCACATCGTCCGCGTGTAGGGCCCCATCATGGTATTGAAATCCGGGAACGTCTTTCATCGTCTCCTCTCTCAGTTCACAGGGAAAAGGTAGTCGGTTCGGCGTTTCATGCGGATGACCTTGCCGTCATCGTCCGTCTCGAAGACCACATATTCCCCCTCCGCCATCTCGAACTTGTTTCCCCCTACGGGCTCCAGGCGGTTGACGCCGTCTTCGGCATCCTCGGCAGGCGGATACTCGTAGGAGTAGATCACCAACTGGTCGCCGAGGATCAGGACCCGGTATTCCCAGCCCCACGGGTCGCTGTAGAGCCCCAGGTACTTCTCCCAGGCTGGATCGATTTTCGTGTCCTCCGATGCCGGCTTCGGACCGGCCGCGATGGCGGCACCGACCAGATCGAGAGCCTCGAAGCTGAAGGTGTACGGACTGGCGTCGCCGGCATTGGTCATGGCGACCACGGCGAGACTGGTGTCGGGCACCATCAGCAGATGGGCACGATGATCGCCGATCCAACCGCCGTGAGAGACGGTGTTGTGACCCTTGCGGGGGGCGATACGGAACCCCAGACCCATGCCGCCGCTCCAACTGGCATACACCCAGTGGGGACGATGCATTTCCCGCATGGTGCTGGTACTCAAGACCGGACCGTCCGTGGTCGAGTTGTCCTGTCGTGTATGCAAGGCAGCGAACTTCGCCATGTCTTCCACCGTCGAGACGACACTGCCCATCGGCTGCCATGCCCCGGACCTCGTAGTAATCCATGGCTTTGCGGCTGCCATCGGGCTGCCGTCGCATGTAGGCCTTTGCCAGGCTCGCACTCTGCTCGAGGGTCGGATCTACCGAGGAGCGCGACATCCCCAGGGGCGAGAAGATGTGCTTCGTGATGTAGTCCTGATAGCTCTCTCCCGAGACCTTCTCGATGATGGCGCCCAGCAGGGAGACTCCGAGGTTCGAGTACTTGTACTGGGTGCCAGGCGAATAGATCAGCCTCTGGGTGGCGGCCGCGGCGACAAGCTCTTCACGGGTGGGGAAGTCGTGATCGGTCCAGTACGGGAAAGCACCTTCACGCGGTAGCCCGGCGGTGTGAGTCAGCAGATTCCAGATCGTGATCTCTGGAGCATCCGGAAAGGGGTTTTGAATCTCGAACTCGGGTAGATGTCGGGTGATCGGATCGTCCAGTCGCAGCTTGCCGGCATCACGCAGTTGCAGGATCGCCGTAGCCGTGAACACCTTGGTCACGGAGCCGATGCGGAAAAGGGTGGTGGGCGAAACCGGTGTCTGCTCGGCCAGATCACTGAACCCATACCCCTTCGACCAGATCAACTCCTGGTCGTAGACAATGCCGATGGCGAGCCCGGGTAGCTGCTGGTAGGCGAGCTGTTCCTCGATCCAGAGATCGAGCAGCGTGATGGCATCGGCGACCTCTGGGTGTTGCTCGACAAGATCACTGGCGCCGGCCACAAAGGGTGAGGCGAGACAGAACAGGGAGATCCAGATCAGGATCCGTTTTCTCGACACGGCAGGGTCCTTTCTCAAGGAGCGGAAAATCCGGGTCCTTTGACGAAGCGGCCGGGTGTGGCGCCGGTGTGTTTTTCGTCACGCAAGACCAGCTCGCCGTTGACGAACACGTGCTTGACCCCGGTGGCCAACTGATGGGGTTCTTCAAAGGTTGCCCGATCGATCACGGTTTCGGGGTCGAAGACCACGATGTCGGCGAAATAGTCGGGTGCCAGACGGCCGCGATCCACGAGCCGCAGGTTCGTGGCCGGCAGACCGCTTAGCCGATGGACGGCCTCCTCGAGCGGAATGATTCCTTCGTCGCGCACATACTTTCCCAGTAGACGAGCGAATGAACCGTAGGCTCTGGGGTGCGGCTGCGAGTTGGTAAAGGGCTCCTCGGGCGCCATGGAAGCCGAGTCCGAGCAGAAGCTCACCCAGGGCAGAGCGATCTTCTTGCGGATATTGCGCTCGTCCATGGTGAATCGCACTGTACCGATGCGACTGTCATCCTCGACGATCAGATCCATCGCGGTCACCACAGGTGAAGTACCTCGCATCGCCGCGACTTCGGCCAGCGTCTTGCCGGTCAGATGACGCAGATCCTCGTTGCGAAAGCTCACCAGCAGGATGTCCTCGGGTGGGATCATCTCGGTTTCTTCGATGACTCGTTTCCGCGCTGCCGGATCCTGCAGACGGGCCACGAAATCCTCGTGTCCACCTTCCTTGACCCAGGCGGGGAAGTCGTAGTTCAGACCGGTGGAGCTGGCGTGGTAGGTGTAGATGTCAGCCGTGACCGGGAGACCCTCCGCCCGCGCCGCCTCGATGCGGGCGATGAGCTCGTCCATCTTGGCCCAGTTGCGCTTGTGCGACATCTTGAGGTGGTAGATCTCGCCGCGGATCGGAGCTTCGCGGACGATCTGCACGAACTCGTCGATGGCCTCGAAGATGGTGTCGCCCTCGTTGCGGATGTGCGAGATATACATGCCGTCGTACTCGGCGGCAGCTCTGGCCAGCGCGATGAGCTCTTCTGTCGAGGCGAAAGGCGCCGGAATGTAGGGCAGCGAAGAGCCCACACCGACAGCCCCTTCCTCCATCGCCTGACGCACGAGGGCCTGCATTCGCTCGAGCTCCTCGGGCGTGGGGTCACGGTCCTCGTACCCCATCTCATGGACCCGCACCGTAGCGGCGCCCACAAAGGAAGCGACATTGGTCGAGATGCCTTTGTCCTCGAGAAACTGGAGATACTCACCCAGGGTGGTCCAGTCGACGGCATAGTGGATGTCGCTCTGTCGATCGAGAGCCTCCTGTTTCATCTCGTCGTTCAGCGGACCCATGGAGAAGCCCTCGCCCATGACCTCCAGGGTCACTCCCTGACGGATGTCGCTCAGCGAGCGTCCGTCCTGGATCAACGACTCGTTGGCCCAGCTGAGCATGTTGATGAATCCCGGCGCCACGGCCATGCCGGAGGCATCGATCTCGGAGTGGCCCAGACGCCCGTCGAGATCGCCGATGGCTGCGATGCGGTCGCCGAGAATCCCGATATCACCCTGTACCGGGGCGCCGCCGGTGCCATCGTAGAGCGTGCCGCCACGGATGACGACATCGAACTCGGGCGCCTTCTGGCAGCCGCTCGAGACAAATCCGACCCACGGGAGGACCATCAGTACCAGGAACAGACTCTTCATTCTCTTTCCCCTCCTTGCAGATCGGGATTCCTCATTCCGGCGGCCTCGTGGCAGACGCTGGTGAGAAATCCCGACTGGAGCGAATAGACTACCAGCGGGGGACCGGGGCGATACAGCCCCGGCGCCGCAAAGCGAATCCGGACTACAGAATGGCTACGAGAATCTCTACCTACCTGCTTCTCTGTCTTCTCTCATCTGCGCGCATTCGGCCTATCGCCGGCGGAGCTGTGGCGAGCTTGGCCCGAAGAGCGTTTCACCATGACCGCGGCGCCCTGTCTGCGTCATGCGGAGCTCATGGAGACCCTGCGGACTCTCGCGGACCGTTATCCAGGGCAGGTGGTACTGGAGGAGGTGGGAGAGTCCTTTCTGGGCCGATCGATCCAGATGATGACGGTGGGCAAGGGGACGCAAAAGGTGTTGCTCTGGTCGCAGATGCACGGCAACGAGCCGTCAGCGACCCCGGCTTTGCTCGATATGGCCCACTACCTATTGGGCCATGCCGACGAACCGGGGCCCAAGGCCATTCTGGAGAATCTGACCCTCTTGATGGTTCCCATGCTCAACCCGGATGGCACCGAGCTCTATGTGCGGCGCAACGCCCAGGCTATCGACATCAATCGCGATGCTCTCAACCTGACGACCCCCGAGGGTCGTGCCCTCAAGGCCGTCCGTGATCGGCACGAACCCGTGCTGGGGTTCAATCTGCACGACCAGGATCGGCGCAAGGCGGTGGGAGATACCGGTGTCTTGGCGACCAACGCCGTGCTGGCTGTGGCAGGGGATCCCGAGGGCACGGTCACACCCGGCCGGTTGCGAGCCAAGCGAGCCTGCAGTGCCATCGTCGAAGGCTCTGGCTCCGTTCATGCCGGGTGGGATGGCTCGGTACGACGAGGACTGGAGCCCACGGGCCTTTGGCGACAACATGACTGCCTGGGGCACACCGGTGGTCCTCATCGAGAGTGGTGGGCTGCCATCCGGCCACCCATTCACCGATCTGACACGCCTCAACTTCGTCGCCCTGCTCACGGTTCTGGAGGATCTGGTCGCCGACGACCTTGCCCAGCACGACCCGGAAATCTACGAAGAGCTCCCGCGAAATCAGAACAATGCCTGGGCGGAGGTCGTTGTACGAGACGGATATCTCCTACAGCCTGGTACTTCTCGAGCCTACCGGGCCGATCTGTCGTTCTATCGGTTCCAGGACGATAGAAAGCTCGCGGGTTGTGAGATCGAGACGGGCACCGGTTCCAGAATCTTCGAGATCGGTGACAACCGCTTTATCGGTGCGGGCACGAGAGATCGATGCCAGCGACACCGTTGTTCTGGCACCCTTTGTCGTCACGGTGCAAGGGTTGGTCGGCTCGCAAGTGGCTGGACGCGGCCACGCTCGCGGAGTCTGACCCGTCTGGGTGTCGGCACGGTGCGCTGGTCGGTCGGTCGAGGTAAGAACGCCTCGGCGCAGGCCCTGGTCCAACAGTTGAACAGCAAGAGTCACACCAAGGTGGAAGTGGTTGGAGCGCACGCGGACCCGGCACCAGTCCGTTCTCGAGGCGCGACCGCCGAGAGCCCCATCCCGCAGGCTGGAAGATGTTCTGCAGGCACTCGGTGTCCCCGGGATCTCTGGAAGATCTCTGGCCTGAGAGTTTGTCCGCCAGCAGCGGTCTGCCCGCTCTGCGTCCGGGGCGACCGGCCTCCTTCCTGCTGGTGTCTCCAGCGCCCGGGGGCCAGATCGATTTCCAGAAGACCGCTTTGGTGTCCGTCTGGCATGACGGCATCGAGCTGCAAACCACGCCGTAACAGGAGGCACCGTGAAGAAGCTTCTCCTTACCCTCGCTCTACTCTTCGCTGCTCTACTCCTGCCGGTCGGCGAAACGACGGCCATTGCGGCTTCGTCCGCCCCGTCCAGCTCGGCATTGCCCGACGAGCTGTCCAGGTCCGCTCGTAAGTGGGTACGCAACACCCTGGATGACATGACCCTGGAGGAGAAGGCGGCGCAGCTGGTGGCCATCCGGTCGTTCGGTTTCTTCGAGAATCCCCGATCGAAGGAGCATCGGGAGCTGCTGCGCCAGGTACGCGATCTAGGTGTCGGGGGTGTGGTGGTTTTCGCCTCCGAGCTCGAGACCGTGCCCCGGCTGCTCAATGAGCTGCAGAACGCGGCGGAGATCCCGTTGCTGGTCTCGGCGGATGTGGAGCGCGGTCTGGCGTTTCGCGTTCAACGAGGAACGGTTCCCCTGCCCTGGGCGATGGCTGTTGGGGCCACACGGTCGGCAGAGGCGGCCCGGTTCACCGGTGAGGTCACGGCTCGCGAAGGCCGCGCGCTGGGGATTCACTGGGCCCTGGCCCCTGTGGCGGACGTCAACAACAACCCGGAGAACCCCGTCATCAACATTCGCTCCTACGGCGAGGACCCCGAGTTGGTGGGCCAAATGGTCAGCGCCTATATCGAGGGGACCCAGGCTGGGGGAATGCTGACGACCGCCAAGCACTTTCCCTGGTCATGGCGACACCTCCACCGATAGTCACCATACGCGGCCTGTGGTCGCCGCCAATCGGGAACGTCTGGACGCAGTGGAGTTGGTGCCCTTCCGTCAGGCGATCGAGGCCGGCGTAGACACCGTCATGACGGCGCACGTGGTCATGTCTGCCGTTGATCCGGAGGCTCCGGCCACCCTGTCGAAGCCCGTGATGACGGGTCTGCTGCGTGACGAGCTGGGGTTCGAGGGTCTCATCGTCACCGATGCCCTGGAGATGGCAGGGATTCGTCCGGCATGGACGGGGGAAGCGGTCGTGCGATCCATTCAGGCGGGTGCCGATGTCCTTCTTCTGCCTCGACAAACAGAGGTTGCCATCCAGTCGGTGGTACGCGCGGTCGAGGAGGGGCAGCTGACCGAAGCCCGCATCGATCAGTCGGTGGAGCGCGTTCTCGAGGCCAAGGCGCGCTTGGGTCTCCACAAAGACCGTCTGGTGGATGTGGGGGATATCGGGCGCAGCGTGGCTCGGCCGCAGGACATGGCGCGGGCCCTGGAGGTGGCGGAACAGTCCATCACCGTGGTGCGCAACGAGGACGGCATCTTGCCGCTGCACGCCGAGGACCCTCTGAGGATCCTGCATCTGGTGATCTCCTCCGGTCTGCGGGATCGGGCCGTGCAGGGAATCCAGGACGACGAGCTGCGGACCCGGGGAATCGATTTCAAATCCCGCTTTCTCGGGCCCGAGGTGGCGCCGGTGATCGCCGATCAGATCATGGAAGAAGTGAGCCAGTTCACCCATGTCGTGGTCTCGTCCCACATATGGGTTTCATCGTCGGCTCGCGGTGATCTGCGGGACAGCCAGGAGGAACTGCTGGGACGGCTCCATCAGACGGGGATTCCGGTCATCGTCCTCGCCTACAACAGTCCCTACTTCCTGGACGAGGTGCCTGAGATCCCGGTCTTTGTCGCCACGTATGGATCCTCGACTTCCAGCCAGCGAGGCCGCAGTAGCTGCCCTTTTCGGAGAGTTCGACATTGGCGGCAAGCTTCCTGTTGCCCTGCCGGGTCTCTATCCGTATGGCCATGGTCTGGAGCTGGCGCGTCGAGAAATGAGCCTGCCGGTGGCCGACCCGGCGGAGGCGGGTTTTCGGCCGGGTGGCACGGCTGAGATCGACAAGGTGCTGGCGGACTTCTTGGAGCAAAAAGCCTTTCCGGGTGGAGTTCTGGCGGTGGGCTATCAGGGCAAGCTGGCCTATCTGAAGCCCTTTGGCCACCTCACCTACGATGAGGACTCGCCGGCTGTCTTCGCCGACACGATCTATGACCTCGCCAGCCTGACGAAGGTCGTGGCGACGACCACGATGGCCATGATCCTGGTGGACGAGGGGTTTCTGGATCTGGATAAACCTGTGCAGGACTTCTTGCCGTTGTTCCAGGGAGCTGGCAAGGACAAGGTGACAGTGCGCAATCTTCTGACCCACTCCTCCGGATTGGTGGCTTACGGCGATCTCTACAACGAGATCAGTGGCAAGCAGGCCTATCTGGAACGAATCCAGTCCATGGACCTGGACTACGAGCCCGGCACCAAGTCGGTCTACAGCGACTACGGCATGATCCTGTTGGGCGAGATCCTGGAGCGGGTGGCCGGTCAGCCCATGGATGTTTTTCTGGAAGAGCGGGTGTACGGCCCGCTGGGGATGGAGAACACGGGCTTTCTACCGGCAGCGGATCTGCGCGAGCGCATCGCGCCGACGGAGGACGACCCGTGGCGGGGGTACATGGTGCGGGGAGAGGTCCACGATGAGAACGCCCACGCCCTGGGTGGTGTCGCTCCCCATGCTGGGGTTTTCAGTACCGCTCCCGATTTGGCTCGGTTCCTCCAGATGATCCTCAACGGGGGTGTCTTCGAGCACCAGCGCATCATCTCGCGCGACATCGTCGAAGAGTGGACCAGGAAGGCGGGGATCCCGGAGTCGGATCGGGCGACGGGTTGGGATACGAAGTCGCCGGAGAAGTCTTCGGCAGGGAACTTCTTTTCACCTGATTCCTACGGCCACCTGGGATACACCGGTACTTCCATGTGGGTCGACCCGGAGCGCGAGCTCTTCGTGATTCTGTTGACCAACCGGGTTCACCCGACTCGGGAGAACAACTTGATCCGCCAGGTGCGCCCGGCGGTGGCTGACGCGGTGGTTCAGGCCTTGGAGACGCCATGAAGCCTGGGTGGTCGATCGCTACAGGCGCCATGCCTTTGGCCATGCTGCTGCTAGCCGTGTCGTGCGCGGCACCGGAACCACCGGAACGTGTTCCAGAATCGGCTGGCACCTATCAAGAGATCCTGGACTCGTCCGCCGTGCGAGTTGGTCTCGAGCGCTTGGAGGACGGTGAAGCGGACGTTCTCGAGGGCCAACGCGCTCGGGCTGGTAGTCCACGCCGCCTCGGTGACTGTGGATGGGCGCCACGCGATCGATGTCCTGCGAGATCTGGATTTGGAGGTTGTTCGACTGTTCTCGCCGGAACATGGTCTACGGGGCCGAGCCGCAGCGGGTGAGCAGGTGAGAAGTGGTCTCGATCCGGTGAGCGGCCTGCCGGTCGTCAGCCTGTACGGAGCCAACAGGAAACCGACCCCGGAAGATCTGGAAGGGCTCGACGTATTGGTCTTCGATCTGCAGGGAGCCGGTGTCCGCTTCTACACCTACGTCAGCACCATGATGCTCTGTCTCGAGGCGGCCGCCGAAACCGGACTGGAGTTCGTGGTTCTCGATCGACCCAATCCCCTGGGAGGCGAGAGGGTCGAGGGGCCTGTCAGCGTCCCCCGAGACGTGGTCCCGGCAAGCTTCGTCAACATGGCACCCGGCCCTCTGGTGCACGGCATGACCCTGGGCGAGATGGCACGGCTCGTCAACTCGCAGCTCGAGCCTCCCGCCGGCCTGACAGTGGTGCCGATGCAGGGTTGGGAGCGGCGTATGACCTGGGAGGACACGGGCCGGCCGTGGATCTCGCCCTCACCCAATCTGCGCAGTGCCGAGGCCGCTCTAACGTATCCGGGAACCGCTTTTCTCGAGGTCACCAACGTCAACGAGGGTCGGGGCACTCCTGATCCCTTCCTCATCATCGGGGCCCCCTGGCTGGATCCGGCGAGGGTCCAGATCTCGGTTCCGGGCTTCGGGCTCGAGCCGACGACGTTCACACCGGAGTCCTCGCCGGCAGCTCCCAGCCCTAAGTATCAGGACCAGGAGTGCGCTGGTTTCAGGGTGGTAGTGACGGATCGATCGACTGCCCAACCCTACCGGCTGGGCGTGAGCCTGGTGACCGAGCTGATGAAACAACCCGACTTCGAGTGGCGCCGGGACGGCGAGGCATTGACATGGCTCATGGGCACGCCGCGTCCCTACGAGGATTTCCAGGCGGGAATGTCAGTGGATGAGATCGTGGCGTTCGACGAGGACGATCACGAGACCTGGCGCCAGGAACGTCAACCCTTTCTCCTCTACTGAAGCCCAGAATAGCCCTTCTTTGCCCTCCCCACAGAAGTGCCACCCGATTCCAAAGAGGTGCCAGCCGAATCCGCAGGCTCCCAGAACGCCAAGCGTTCCCTGTCGATTCTGAGACCGACAGCCAAGGTGCCAGCCGATTCTCGAGAGGTGCCAGCCGAATACGGTGCCAGCCGGGATCGAAGGGTATTTCGAGTCTATCGAGAGGCTGAAAGCGGGTCTTCTCGGGGCCATATGAAGCTGGCGGCGAGACCGATGGCGAAGGTGCCAGCCGAACCTACGAGGGCGAACCACGGCCAGGCGAGATCAGTGGCAAAGAATATCCAGGTCATGCCGGCCAGGCCCAGGATCAGCCCCGCCAGAGCCGCTTTTTGACCGACCCGTTCGGTGAAAATTCCGAGAAAGAACACTCCCAGGACAATCCCAGTGGTGAAAGCGGCGATGCCGAGCACGCTGCTGACCACGGTGGCCTTGAGCCACTGCCCGCCGATGCCCACGGCGATCTGAATCAGGCCGAATACGGCAGTGAAGATGCGGATGGCCCGCAGCTTGCGCTTTGGTGAGACTTCTTTGCCGGCCAACGGAAAATAGAGGTCGTTGGTGGCAGCGGTGGCGCACGAGTTGAGCGAGCTCGAAAGAGTCGACATGGCGGCCGCGAAAATGGCCCCGAGAAGGACTCCCAGAACCCCTACCGGGATCTCGTCCAGAATGAACCGGGCAAAGACGCGATCGGAGCGTTCGAAGGCCACCTCGGGCGGAGTCAGTTGATAGAAGCAGAAGAGACCCACGCCGATCAGCAGGAACAGAGCGAATTGTGCGAAGACCACGAAGCCGCTGGTGATCAAGGCGCGCCGGGCATCCGAGAGATTGCGCGCTGACAGGTAGCGCTGCACCATCATCTGATCGACGCCGTGGGAGCCCAGCGTGATGAAGATGCCCCCGATGAGACCCGCCCAGAGACCGTACGGCTCGCTCCAATCCAGGGCCAGATCGAACACTCGGAGCTTGCCGGCCTCGCCGCCCATGGTGACCAATTGATCCCAGCCTCCCGGTAGCTTGTTCAGGAGCAGAGCGAAGGCAATCAGAGCACCTGCCATGTAGACCGCGAATTGCAGAAAGTCGGTCCAGAGAACGGCCCGCATGCCGCCAAAGTAGGTGTAGATGATGGTAGCGGTGCCGATAGTCACCACCGCCCAGTGCATCGGGATACCCGTCATCTCTTGCAGCACGATGGCCGAGAGAAACAGACGCAGCCCATCCGCCAGGCTGCGGGTGATGATGAACATCATGGAGGCCGCTTGTTTGGTGGCGCCCCCAAACCGTTTGTCGAGGACCTCGTAGGCGGTGAAGAAATTGCCCTTGAAGTACTGCGGCAGAAGGAGAAATGAGACGACAAAGCGGCCGATGACGAATCCGCCGACGACCTGCAGCCAGGTCAGATCCCGGCCGAAGGCGAACCCCGGAATGCTCAGGAATGTGACGGTGCTGGTCTCGGTGGCCACGATGGAGAAAAGGATCACCCACCAGGGCAGGTCTCGGCCGCCGAGCATGAAGTCGGCTGCCGACCGGGTACCCCTGCCGACCCAGGTTCCCAGAGCCACGACACCGGCCATGTAGGCCAGCAGAATGACGAGATCTACGGTGCCGACGCTCAAAGCTCGCCGAAGTGCGTCAGGTGGATGTCGTGAATCTCTAGAGCCCGCCGGACATCGGGGTGCGTCAGGATCGCCAACTCTTCTTCCCGCTGATCCGAGTAGGCGCTGTCGCTACGCAGGCCATCATCGGAGAGTCCTGGATGGCACATGATCTCGGTGGTTCCCGGGCCCACCCTTTCGAGCATGCCCAGCAGCGAGTCCAGCCGCGCCTCTTCGCCATAGAAATCCTCGATGAAGACGTCGGTGGTGGGCACACCGGTCTGGAGAAGCCAGTCGGCGACCTGAGATGAAGCCCGGCGGATCGGCAATTGCCACTCCCGGGCCACCTCGATGAGCGCTTCACCGACAAGCGGATGCCGCAGACAATGATGGTGCCCATCCAGATGTGTGGGAAGGTGGCCCGTGAGGGCTCGGAAGCGTTCGAATTGAGCCTGAACCTCGACCCGGATCTGGTCGGCAGAGGGGTTCTGATGGCCGTCGGGTTTTGCCGGAAACCTTCCCTCGACGTCCACCAGGCTGGGAATGGTCTCGGGCGGCAGCAGTGGGCATCCGCCTGACATCTGCACGTGGAGGCCAACGCCGAGATCAGGGTATTGATCCAGTGAATTCGCCGCCTCCTCGGCTGTCGGATAGATCACCATCAACGTGGCGCTGGTGACCAGCCCCTTCTCGTGAGCCGCGAAGATCCCTTCGTTGATCCCTGAAGTGCGTCCCAGATCGTCGGCGTTGACGATCAGTCTTCGTAGGGCTTGGTTCATTTCTTCAGGAGTTGGAGAGCCAGGGTCACGGATCCTTGAGCGGGTTCACCTTCGAGGCGCACCGGTCTGGCCTGGGGCAAGTCGAGAATGGCTTCGAGCCGCGGGTGCAGGCTGGGGCAAGCTTTGAAGACTCCGCCGGCCTGGACAAGGGGAAACGGATCTTCGAAGTCCAGCTGCCGAGCCACCGATCTGCCAGCGCGTGCCAGGTGCTGAGCGGCCTGGTCGAGGAGCGAGCTGGCGGCATCATCACCGTCGTTGGCGGCCTCCTCGACAACGCTGGCCAAGGTGGCGACGCGGTGTCGGGAGAGCTCCTGATCGTAAAACCACTTCACCAGCCCATCAGGTACGTCCAGGTCGAGCTTTTCCGAGATGCGCTCGAACAGGGTTGTCGCCGGCCCACGGCCATCGATGGCGCGAATCCCCTGGCGGATGGCTGCATGACCGAGCCAGAACGCCGATCCTTCGTCACCCAGCAAGTATCCCCAGCCACCCGAGCGAGCGGTCTTGCCGTCCGGTGCGACGCCGTAGGCAATCGATCCTGTTCCAGCGACCACCACGATGCCGACACCTTCCGGCGCCCCGGCCACCAGGGCCACGAGGGCATCTGGGACGATGTACACCGCCTGTCTCATGCCCAAGCGTCGCAACAGATCGTGTATCAACTCCTTGTCTTCGGGTCGGTCCACGCCGGCCATTCCGAGGCAGATGGCCGCGATCGGACCGGGGGCCTCCAGATCCTCGATGATCTGATAGAGGACCTTTTCCACGGCCAGCTCGCCGTGCACCACGAGATTGGCGCCGCCGCCCCGGGCTTTGGTCGAGATGTTGCCGTCCTCGTCAGCCAGGAGACCGACGGTCTTGGTGCCGCCGGCGTCGATTCCGATGACATAACGTGGGGTCATTGCATCGCACCTTAGCATGGGACCGGCAGTCGGCAGCAGGCCAAAACCCTACTCTCGAGGGCGTACACCGAGGCCGGGCTCTGCGGGCAAAACGAGGCGTCCGCTGGCGACAGTGGCCCCCACGAACGGGTCGTTGGTGACCAGGAGATTGCCGTCCAGATCGGCGAAATCGACCAGGGGAGAAAGGTGGGCGGCAGCGGTGATCGCCAGCGATGATTCGACCATGCAACCCAGCATGATCTGCATGCCGTGCGCTCTGGCGGTGGCGATCATCCGCAGGGCCTCGCCGATACCACCACACTTCATCAACTTGATGTTGATGCCGTCGAAGCCTTCGGCGAGTCGGGGGATATCGGTGGCGCGATGAATGCTCTCATCCGCGAAGAGAGGTAGCGGGCTCAGCCGGCGAAGCTCCCGCATGGCTTCGAGCTCTCCTTCGGGCAGTGGCTGTTCCACCAGCTCCACACCCATAGCCTGCAACCAGTCCAGGCGTTCCACTGCACCTTCCAGGCTCCATCCTTCGTTGGCGTCGACTCGCAGGGGTCGATCGGTGACATCACGGACCGCCTCCAGGATCTTCCGGTCGTCGTCGGACCCCATCTTGATCTTGAGGATCTCGTAGTCGCTGGCCTCCTCGACTTTCGCCGCGATGACCTCGGGGGTGTCCATGCCAATGGTGAAGGAGGTGGGGGGCGTGGCCTTCGGGTCGATGCCCAGCAGTTCGTAGAGCGGTGCCTCTAGACGCTTTCCCGCCAGGTCCCGCAGCGCCATGTCGAGGGCGGCTTCGGCCGCAGGCTGGCCCTCCACGGCAGTCTGTTGAGCGGTGTCATAGAAGGTGTGAGGACTTTCCAGCTCCTCCGCCATGGTCTCTACAGCCTCAGCTGCCGAGCGCCAATCTTGACCGTAGCGTTCGATGGGAGCGGCCTCGCCGAGCCCTACCAGACCCTCGTGCTCCAACTCGATCATCAGGTTGTGACGTTCGTCGCTGGCGCCACGGGCGAGGCGAAAGGTGTGGCGGAGGTAGAGATCCTGGCGGCGATGTCGAATCGAGATCATGGTCAGGCGGTCTTCTTGCTTTTGCGCAACAAGGTGGCAACCAATCCGGATAGACCCAGGACTCCGATCAGATTGGGAAAGACTTGTAGGCCGTTCATCAGATCACCCCATGCCCAGACCAGCTCGACCTTCGTCATGGCACCGAGTACGACCAGCCCACAGTAGACCCACCGATAGGGTTTGACGATCCAAACGCCGAAGAGAAATCCCAGGTATTGCTCACCGTAGTAACCCCAACCGATCAGAGTCGTGTAGCCAAAGAGCAGGGCACAGAGGGCCACCAGGATGCCGCCGAAGGGCATGGAGCTTTCGAAGGCCGCGGCCACGAGAGCCGTGCTGTTGAGACCCGAGTCCCGCCAGACGCCGCTCACCAGAATGGTCAGTGCACTGATGGAGGAAGTGACGAAGGAGACGATGTAGACCTCCATCATCGCGTTCAAGCCCTGCTGGACGGGTTGGGCGGACTGGGCCGAGCCATAAGCCACTGCCGCCGTACCGTAGCCGGCTTCGTTGGCGTAGATGCCGCGTGCCAGCCCGTAGCGCACGGCCATCATCATGCCGGTGCCCATGGCGCCGCCACCGACGGACTTCAGCGAAAAGGCTTCCCGAAAGATGAGGCTGAAGACAGCGGGCACCTGGTCGATGTTGACCAGGATGACGATTGTGCCGCCGACCAGATAGAGCATCACCATGGTGGGGGCTAGCTTTTCGGCCGCGCGACCAATGGAGCGGACCCCACCGATCACGACCAGCCAGGCCATCACCGCCAGCACTACGCCACTGATCCAGGTGGCGATGCCGAATTCGCTCTCGAACACGACGGCGATCGAGTTGGGCTGGGTGAAGGGTGTGGTGGTCAGGGCGGCGATTCCCGCCACTAGAGCATAGATCCAGGCAAGTCTCGGCGAGCCAAGACCGTCCTTCAGGTAGTGCGAGGGTCCTGCTGACAGCTGGCCGTTTTCGACCTTACGGAAACGCACACCCAGGGTGGCCTCGGCCAGTTTGATGGCGGTGGCGACGAAACCGTAGGCCCAGATCCAGAAGACCGCGCCGGGGCCACCGGCCACTACAGCGGTGGCGACACCAGCGATATTGCCCGTTCCGACCGACGCGGCCAGACCGGTCATGAAGGCCTGGAAAGGACTCAAGATTCCCTTGGCGCCCTTCTCGGTCTGGGGCTTGAAGTTGACCAGAGCCTCGCGGAATCGGCGGATCTGGACAAAGCCGAATCGCCAGGTCAGGAAGACCCCGGTGCCAAAGAGGAACGCGATGGTCCAGGGCCCCCAGACGAGGCTACTGGCCCAGTTGACGGCGGTACTCAGGGTCTCCAACATGAAGAAGGATCTTACAGGACCATGTGCTATACAGAGGACAGGTGACGACCATGTCTGCCGCTCTCAGACTCAACGTTTTTGTCGCGATGGTTCTCCTGGTCGCGACGGCATGCACCTCCGATCCAGAGGTGCCACCCGATTCGTCGACGGCTGCCCCGGACGAGTCGCCATCGATTCTTCTGATCACCCTCGACACCACGCGGGCCGATGCGCTGGGGCTCGAATCTGACGCGGTCGTCACTCCGGAGATGGCAGCCTTGGCAGCTCGAGGTTTGCTGTTTACTCAAGCCTATTCGACGGTTCCGACAACCTTGCCCTCTCACACCTCGATGATGACGGGGCTGTATCCCGCGGGCCACGGGATTCGGGAGAACGGGCGACGGGTCAGCGAGAAACTGGATCTTCTGTCGGGTTCGCTCAAGGAGAGTCACTACACGACAGCGGCATTCGTGTCGGGTTTTCCCCTCGCCAGTGAGTTCGGGCTGGCTCGGGATTTCGACCTTTACGATGACGAGTTCGGTGAGGGCCGTACCGAGAGGACTGCTGGCGAAACCACGGACCGGGCTCTTGCCTTTCTGAAGACGGGGAAAGCCCCCCTCTTTCTATGGGTGCACTATTTCGATCCGCATGAACCATATGAGCCGCCCGAGCCCTTTCGTACCCGGTACGCGGGCAACCCCTATCTGGGCGAGATCGTTTACATGGACGAACAGGTAGGTCGTCTCGTGGTGGGCTTCAACGAGAGGCTCGGAGCCGGCGCCTGGAGGATCGTCGTGGTGGGTGACCATGGCGAAAGCCGCGGGGATCATGGCGAAACCCTGCACGGCAACCTTCTCTACCAAGGGGCGATGCGGGTCCCACTGATCCTGGCGGGATCAGAGATCGAGCCGGGGGTGGTGGAAAGGGCCGTTAGCGTTAGACAGATCTTTGGCACGGTCCTCGATTGGGCGGGTATGGGGCGGCAGGGAGGTTTGCTCGAGGAGGTTGACGAGCCGGTGCTGGCAGAGGCCATGAAGCCTTATCTGCAGTATGGATGGCAGCCTCAGTTCATGGCCGTCGAGGATGGCATCAAGGTCATCCGATCGGGAGAGACCGAGGTCTACGATGTGCGAGCAGACCCGGCCGAGATCGAGAACCTCGCCGGACAGATCGAGCTTGAGCCGTCGCTCCGTCAGGCTCTCTCGGCCTACGCCGATGAGGCTCTCTCAGACAGGGGTGCCGCCGGCGAGAATCTGAGTCAGGAATCCAGGGAGAAGCTGGCCAGTCTGGGGTATTTCGGCTCGGAGGGGCGGCCGGCACTGCGCGATGATGCCCCGAGCCCCAAGGACATGGTGCACCTCTACCGCGATCTGGACATAGGTGCCAGCCTCTTTATTCGACGGGAGTACGAACAGGCGATTCCGGTGTTTGCCCGCGTTGCCGAAGCCGATCCCCAGAACTTCATGGTGGCCTTGCGTCTGGCGGTCGCATACTCCGTCGTGGGCAATGAAACCGCGGCGATGGAGTCTTTTGCGCGGGCTCGGGAGATCGATGCATCTTCGGTCGATCTGCGTCACTACCAGGCTATGCACCACTTCCGAAATCAAAAAGAAGATTTGGCGCAGCCGCTTTTCGAATCTGTACTGGTGCAGATGCCGGATCGCCTTCCCGCCCTCGAAGCCCTGGCCCAGATCTACACACGACAGGGGCGGATCGACGATGCGACCCGGATGCTGGAGAGGGTTGTGAGGATCAAGGAATCACCGGGCCTCGAGCTGGCACGGTTCGGCGAGCTGCGCATGGCGGTCGGGGACACGGCCGGTGCCATACGAGCTTTCGAAAGATCGCGAGGCATTCTGGGCGAGCAGTTCACCTATAACCTGGAGTTGGGCGTGGCCTATCTAGCCAACCGCCAGCTATCGGAGGCCGCAGCTAGCCTGGACCGGGTCTCGCCCTTCCACCCGGGTTACCCCATGGCCCTCTTCAAGCGTGCTCAGGTGAGCGTCTTGTTGGGCGAGTCCGATCGAGTGGCGAGAGTGCACCTCGCCTACGCCAAGGCCGACAACGCCACGCGTCCCCTCATCGAGAGCGAGCAGCTCTTCCGCGACATCTCCCCCCCCAACTAGGTGCCATCCGATTGTGCAAGATCGTGGTGTGCGAATCCGTCTCTTCTGTCATGGCCCGACGACTTCGCTTCATTCCCGAGGGCGGCTCGCTGGTGGAGGTCACCTGTCGGAGCGTGCAGGGCCGCTTTTTGCTCAAGCCGAGCGAGGAGCTTCGCCGCGTGGTGATAGGAGTTCTCGCACGCGGCCAGAAGCTCTACCCGGTCGAGATCCACGCCTTTGTCTTCCTCTCCAATCACTACCATCTTCTTCTGAGTGTCGAGGACGCTCTTCAGCTTGCTCGTTTCATGAATTACCTCAACTCGAACCTCGCCCGGGAAGCGGGTCGGCTCTATCGTTGGCGAGAGAAGTTCTGGGGTCGCAGGTACCAGGCAATCGTGGTCAGTGAGGAAGAAGTGGCGCAGGTGAGTCGCCTACGGTACCTTCTCTCTCAAGGGTGCAAGGAGGGTCTCGTGGCTCGGCCTCGGGATTGGCCGGGGGCCCAGTGTGTGGAGGCCCTAGTGGGGGATCGTTCTCTCGCGGGCTTGTGGTTTGACCGCACCCAGGAGTATGCGGCGCGAGTTCGTGGGGAGAGCTTTCACCGTTTGCAATTCGCCACAGTAGAGACGATCAAGCTCGACTCCCTACCTTGCTGGCGTCATCTTTCCAAGAGGGAGTGCGGAATCCGAGTCGGTGAAGTAATCGTGGAGATCGAGGCGGAGACGGCCGCCCGCCACGCACGGGAGGGGACTCGGCCACTTGGCGTGAAAGCCATCCTGGTCCAGGATCCTCATGATCGGCCCGAGACGCTGAAGAAGGCCTGGGCCCCGGCCTTTCATGCGGCCACGAAGTCTGCCCGGCGAGAGCTGGTCGAGGCCTACCGTTGGTTTGTGGGTGCGTACCGCGAAGCCGCTGAGCGACTAGGTCAGGGGAACGAGAGCGCGAGATTTCCGGAGGGCAGCTTTCCTCCAAGGCTTCCCTTCGTCGGGCGCAGTGTTGAGCTGGCGCCAGGCTAGCAATTGGACCGCCGCCTTCGTCCGAACAAGAAGGTGATTCGAGGACACGAGTTGGCTCGTGATGGGGCCTCCTTGACTCTGCGACGGGATGATCCGGAGGTCTCTGTCCGTTCGAGGAGTCAAAAGCGAGCCGCGAGCCTCCTCGGGCCACTGTGAAGTGGTGACGAAGGGATCCGAGGATGAGCCGTGTGGCCTTCTGAGCGTCCAGAGACACAGAATCGCCTGGCACATTGAAGGATGGTGGGTTCTTAGGGGCCGGGGTCGAGGAGGCCAGCCGCCATGCCATGAAAACGAGTGCCCAAGCACGAAGATCGCTTGTCGGCGAAGGGCTAGGAAGCTTGACGCGCGGCGAACCCGGACGGGCGGATCCAGGTGGTGCCAGGCGATTCTGTCGAGGGGTGGTTCAGGTGCTTCGCCCGTATCCAGCGGGCCAGTACCGTGGTCAGCTGCGCCTGGTCGAAGGGCTTGGACAGGTAGTCATCCATGCCAGCGTGCAGGCACTGGCCGCGAGCCTCTTTGGACGCGTTGGCGGTGAGCGCGATGATGGGCACCCGACGCGTCTCCTCTGGCCTCAAGTCATCCTGATACTCGGCCTCTTGTAGGCGAATAGCCTGTGCCGACTCGAAACCGTCCATTCTGGGCATCTGGCAGTCCATCAAGACCAGGTCGAATTCCTCGCGTGCGGCGGCTTCGGTCGCCTGCATGCCGTCTTCGGCGAGCGCCACCTCGAATCCCATGGACCGCAACATCTCGATGGCGACCTGTTGGTTCACCAGGTTGTCCTCCGCCAGCAGGACCCGGCCAGAGAAGCGTGCGGTACCGGCGGCTTCGGAGGTCTCCTGCCGCGCCTGCCGATCACTGACAGGCTGGCGACCTAGCGCTCGCAGCACCACGTCCTCGAGCTCCAGCTCAGAGATGGGTTTGGCAATACGACCCGCCAGTGGGTAACCAGCGGTGGGATCAGGATCAGACGTCTGAAACCAAGGTGCGAGGGCAATGATTCGTGGCGCCGAGAGGTCATGCTCCTCTTGGAGCAGCCTCGCCAACTCGACTGCAGATCCTTGGGGGAGACGCTGCTCGACCAGCACCAGGTGATAGGGCTGGCCCGCGGAGTTCGCCAAATCGATGGCCCGGAGGGCATCGCGTCCGGTGTCGGCATGCTCGACGCTGGCCCCTCGGCTACTCAGATGGCGTTCGAGGATCTCCTGCCAGGTCGAGCTGGGATCTGCGACCAGGATTCGCACGGATTCGAGGAGCTGGGCGTCGATCGGTGGGTTCTCTCCCTCGGCTACCTCCTCGAAGCAGGCTGAAAAGCGGAAGACAGAGCCTTGCTCGGGTGCTTCATCCAACTCGAGCTCCCCGCCCATCAGCTCGACCAGACGGCGAGAGATGGCGAGCCCCAGTCCCGAGCCCCCGTGTTCCCTGGCCGAGCTGGAGTCTCCTTGGGCGAAATCCTCGAAGATCTC
>CAVRAU010000027.1:0-437922 GCA_963719055.1 uncultured Acidobacteriota bacterium
GGACCATGACTGGCGCCTCGACAGCAAGGAGAACGCACAATGACCGGATCCCATGATCTCGTGCAGCTGCAGCCGGAAGACGAGCACAACCGGAAGCTCGAATCGAACGTCAGGCCGCCGGACTGGGTCAACCCGACACCCGCCGACCGCTACAACCTCGTGGTCATTGGAGCCGGAACGGCCGGGCTGGTGGCAGCCGCCGGGGCCGCGGGGCTGGGAGCCAAGGTGGCGCTGGTCGAGCGTGAGCTCATGGGCGGCGACTGTCTGAACGTGGGTTGCGTGCCGTCCAAGGGCTTGATCAGCGCTGCCCGGGCCGTGGCTCAGACCCGCAAGGCCAAGGAGTTTGGCGTTGAGATTCCTGCTGGCGTACAGGTTTCGTTCGCGGCTGCGATGACCCGCATGAGGCGGCTGCGAGCCGAGATCAGCGAGAACGATTCGGCGAGTCGCTTTCAGAATCTGGGTGTCGATGTCTTCCTGGGTGAGGCCCGATTTGGGGGCCGCGACCGGGTTCGGGTCGGCGACACCACGCTGCGGTTCAAGAAAGCCCTCATTGCGACCGGCGCACGCGCCGCGGCGCCGCCGATTCCGGGTCTCGACAAGATCGACTATCTGACCAATGAATCGGTCTTCTCCCTGACGGAGCTACCGAAGCGGTTGGGCATCATCGGGGCAGGTCCCATCGGCTGCGAGCTGGCACAGTCCTTTGCTCGTTTGGGGTCGGAGGTCTTTCTCATAGAAGCCGAGCATGGTGTGCTGCCGCGCGAGGATCGCGATGCTGCCGAGATCGTCGAGAAGGCCATCCTCGAGGATGGGGTCAAGCTGCTGTGCTGCGGACGCAAGACCGAGATCCGCAAGGGTGCATCGGGAGAGATCCGACTGACGCTGGAGTCTCATGGGAAGAGCTACGATATGCCGATCGACGAGTTGCTGGTCTCGGTGGGCCGGGCGCCCAACATCGAAAACCTCGACCTCGAAGCGGCGGGCGTGAAGGCCAGCAAGAAGGGGATCGAGGTCAATTCCCGGCTACAGACTGCCAACCCGAATATCTATGCGGCAGGAGACGTGGCGTCGCGATACCAGTTCACGCACGCCGCGGACTTCATGGCTCGGCTGGTGCTTCGTAACGCCCTGTTCAAGGGCCGTGGCGAGGTCGATTCCCTGATCATCCCGTGGTGCACCTACACCTCACCCGAGATCGCTCATGTCGGCCTCTATGAGTCGGAGGCGCAAGAGAAGGGGATCGAGGTCGATACGTTTGTGCAGGAGATGGCCCACGTCGACCGGGCGATTCTCGAGGGAGAGGTGGAGGGCTTCGTCAAGGTCCACGTCAAGAAGGGATCGGATCAGATTGTCGGCGCCACCATCGTCGCCCGCGATGCCGGCGACATGATCTCCGAGATCACGTTGGCGATGAAGCACGGGATCGGCCTCAAGGGCATCGCCGATACGATTCACCCCTACCCGACACAGGCCGAGGCGATTCGCAGAGTTGGCGATGAGTTCAATCGCACTCGGCTGACGCCCTTTGTGAAATCGCTGTTCCGCAAGTGGCTGCAGTGGACCCGCTGAGGTCGGCAGCCTGGGGCGAACCGGGTCGAGTCCCGGCTCAGGCACCGACTCAGGTTTAGGCCATTCTCAGCCGTGGAGATGTGAGTGGAGGCCCGGTAGGATCAAGGCATGTCGTCGAATTCAGAAAGACGTGCGGAGCGGGCACGAGCCCGCTTGGACTGGCCCATTCGTCGATTCGATCTCGGTGCTGAGCCCGGAGAGAATCTCTGGGCCTCGACCACCCCACCCGAACGCCTGGCAATGATGTGGGAGCTCTCTCGTCAGGCGTGGACGCTGTCGGGACAGCCGCTGCCTGAATACTCACGCCATCGTGCCCCTGGCCGGGTCATTCGGTCTTGCCAATGACCGCCGAATCCGGTTTCAATGACGACTTCGTCGATATGCTGCGGGCTTTGGTCGAGTCCGGAACGGAATTTCTTGTCGTTGGCGCTCATGCTCTGGCGCTGCATGGCGTACCCAGGTCGACCGGCGATCTCGATATCTGGGTGCAGCCGACTCCGGAAAACGCTCAGCGAGTGCTTGGCGCCTGAGCACGCTGGCTGGGCGAGCGTTCTCTGAATCGAACGAGAAACCGTCCCATGTCTAAATGGGGAGCTTTTTCTCGAAACCCTTACCGAGCTTCTCCAAGCGCTCGAGATCTCGCCGCTCGGCCTCGTCATCGTCGGGCTCGAGCAGCAGCAGCGGTTCGATGAAGTAGGCGCAGGCCCCGAGGGCGGCCAGGACGAAGATCTTCCCCACGGCCCGACTGGTACGGCTGCCTGGCACAATGCGGGAGGTGCGGGCCTGAGCCAGCCACGCCACGAAACCCGACCCGAGGATCGTTACCAGACCCAGAAGCGCCGGCCACCACCACGAACCCGTCGCCGCAGCATCCGGATCAGGGATCACGCGTCTCAGGACCAGCACGGCCAGAGGCGCGAAGATCCTCCCCACGATAAAGAGCGCTGCACCCATGGCGAGCCGCTGAATCACGGGCCAGGGTGCCTTGGGGTTCCATGGCGTCCAGGCGGGAATGTTCGTCGCATTCCGTGGAGTCGACGGCTGGCTTGCGTCGCGGGTATTTTGATCCTGCCGGACCCTCTCGGGCTCCAGACAACGGTGGAAAGCTCGCCGACTCTCACAGACGGATTTTTTGGATTGAGGTACTCCGGGAATCTTGGCAAGAAGGGGGGCTAAGCTTTTCGTGGCGATGTCGGTGCTGGCGGCACGGTGGTCACTTTCAACGGGATTGTAGGGTTCACCTATCATCTAGGAAAGTCGGGCAGGTATGCGTTGGCCCTTGGATACCGGTATATGGACATGGACATCGAGGAGGTGGAGGACGGGGTGAGGCTCAAGACCGATCTGACGATGTCGGGAGCCTATGCCGGCTTTGCGATTCAGTGGTGATCCGGAACGCGGCCTGAGCTTCGCCTATGCGACCAAGGTCCCTTTACTTTCTGGGGCCTGGAGCCGTATTGTGGCTCGAGCCCTAGGATGGAATGATGAGAGTCATGGAAAAACGCGATTTCATAGCCTCGGTGTTGGTGCTCGCGGTCGCTACTGCGGGTTTCGCAGCCGAGGATCCACAGATCGACGTCGAGGCCTACAACGAGTGCCTGCTGGAGAAGCTGCGAACCGCAGATGACGACACACCGGTCAGCAAGATCCGTCAGGCCTGCTTGGCTGCCAGCCACGGCTCGACAGTCGGCGAGACGCAGACCGCAGAAGCGACGGCGGGCGAGGAGGAAGAGACGACTCCCCTGGAGGCGCGGATCGACGAGACCAGAGCCACGGAGCAGATGAAATACGTCATCACTCCCTTCAAGCCGAACTACATCATGGTCGGCTACAACCCCAGCGGGAACACCGCGCCCTTCGAGGAGGCGTTTCCCGACGAGGACATCGAGTTCCTGGCGGCCGAGGTCAAGTTCCAGATCAGCTTCATGTTTCCCATCGTCCAGGACATCTTCGGCAACAACGGCGATCTGTACTTCGCTTTCACCAACCGATCCTTCTGGCAGCTGTTCAATGACGATCTCTCGGCCCCCTTTCGGGAAACCAACTACGAGCCCGAGTTCTGGTTCCAGTTCGACACCCGCGGCAAGGTTCTGGGTCTGACCAGTAGGCTGATCACCTTCGGCTACAACCATCAATCCAACGGTCGTAACGATCCGCTGTCGCGCAGTTGGAATCGGCTGTTTGCCACTTTCTTGTTCGAGCGGGGCAATTTCGCGCTGGCCATCAAACCGTGGGTCGTCATCGGGGATCTCAAAGGCAACGAAGACGTCACCGATTTCTTGGGCAACTACGAAATTCGTGCTGCCTACAAATGGAATCGGCAAACATTCACCCTGCTGTCGCGCAATCAGCTCCAGTCGGGGTTTGAAAGAGGCGCTTTCCAATTCGATTGGAGCTTCCCCATCTATCGCCGGCTGCGGTTCTATACCCAATACTTCAACGGCTACGGTGAGAGCCTGATCGACTACAACTACTTCAACAACACCCTCGGCATGGGACTCTCCTTCACCGACTACTTCTAAGTGCCATCCGATTCTGCAAGATCTTGGGGGTGAAATGCGTCTCTGGATGCATGGCAATGGGCCGCGATTACAAGGTGCACCTCGACGGCTACAACGTCCTTGAGCACCTCAAGAACCCGCAGAAGGTCCCAAGCCCACGCCACGAGATCTTCTACTTCTCGGACACCGGTGACCTAACCGCCCTGCGCTACGACGACTGGAAGTTCGTCTTCGCGGAGCAGAGGACCAAGGGCGGCCTGCGGGTCTGGATGGATCCCTTTACCGTGCTCCGTACTCCGTTGATCTTCAACCTGCGGCAGGATCCCTACGAGCGTGCCCAGTTCACGTCGAACACCTACTACGATTGGATGATGAGTCGTATCTTCTGGCTGGTACCGGCGCAGCAGTACGTCGGAGCCTTTCTGAAGACGTTCCAGGAGTATCCGCCCCGCATGAAGCCGTCGAGCTTCTCGGTCGACCAGGTCATTGAAAAGATGTTGAATCCCGGGAATACGCAATAATCGATCGGCCTGAGATTCAGCAGCTATAACCTCACAGGCGGGCCTTCGGGCCCGCCTTTTTCGCGCTAGAGTGTGGCGATGAGCGATGAGAGAACGGAGCACAAGTTGGAGAAATCGACAGAGAATACCGGCGCGATGACGACAGCGGTGATCACTCTGGCGGTCCTAGTGGTGCTCTTCGCCATGCGCGAGGCTCACGCGATCGTGGTGCCGACGTTGATGGCGTTCTTTCTCGCTCTCATTGCCGAGTCGCCCGTCGCCTGGCTCCATCACAAGGGTCTCCCCCGGATCCTCGCAATCTTGCTGGTGGTCACCGGTATCGCATTGGCGCTGGTGGTGATCGGGGCCCTCCTCGGGACCTCGATTCAGGATCTGGCGGAGCGCGCCCCGGAATACCAGCAGAGGCTCCAGGACCAGATCGACTCTCTGCTCGCCGGATCCGGGAACTCGCCGGTCGGCACCGATTTGGCGGCGATTCTCAACAAGATTTCGCCGGATACGTCGTTTTCGCTGGCGAGCAACATACTGAGCAGCGTCAGTAATCTTTTCAGCAAGACCTTTCTGATCGTCTTCATGATGATCTTCATGCTGCTGGAAGCTCCGGTCTTCGCCGCCAAGGTCGACATGTTGGGTGGCTCGCAGGGAACCTTGGTGTCCGTCGCCAAGAGCGTACGGGGCTATCTGGGGATCAAAAACCTGACCAGCCTGGCGACCGGGGTCCTGGTGACTCTCTGGCTCACGTTTTTGGGGGTCGAATGCGCCATCCTATGGGGTCTCTTGGCCTTCCTCCTCAACTTCGTACCCACCATCGGCTCGATCCTCGCCGCGGTACCGGCGGTGCTGATGGCGCTGATAGCCAATGGCCTCACCTCGGCGCTCCTGGTGGCCGTGGGCTACGTGCTCATCAACACGATCATCGGCAACCTCGTCGAGCCGCGGATCATGGGGCAGGGTCTCGGGCTCTCGACTCTTGTGGTCTTTCTATCCCTGGTCTTCTGGGGTTGGCTCCTCGGCCCGGTGGGCATGCTGCTCTCGGTGCCGTTGACAGCGCCCCTGAAGATCATGTTCGAGTCCAGCGAAGCCACGCAGTCCTTCGCCGTGCTCTTGGGCGGCGGCGAGGCGGAGGGTGGAAACTGAGCGTCGTGTGTGAGCAGGAGCTGATCCTCTAGGTCCGTCGTGCCCCCTTGAGCCTGCCGACAGAAGCGGAATGAGGTGAGATTACTCGAGCCACTCGAGATCCGCCAGGTCCTGCTTGCGACCCGAGGCTCGCTTGTTTCGGATGAGCTCGGCCTTGCCGAGATAGAAGACCTCCTGCGAGCCGAACTTTCCCTTGGCTCGGCCCTGCCAGGCCTCGGGGAATGTCACACCGTCGATGGCAGTGATCAGATCGATCCGATTTGGAGCCACCCCGAGCTGAACGACGATCCCCGGAGTGGAGAAATCTCCCTCGGAAAGACCCACATCACCGAAGCCGAAATCGTCAAGCGCCTTGATCAAGCGTCCGGCGTTCTCTGGGCTGGGCTCGACAAAGATGTCGATGTCTTTCGTGAAACGGGGCTTGGCGTGAAACGCGAGAGCGTGACCGCCTACGATAATGGCCCTAACTTCCCGCGAGTCTAAGCACGCGAGCAGTTCTTCGAAATCCTTCGTGGCTCTCCCCCCGGATCTTGCTCCACTCGAGTCTCAACTCTTCGACTGCGGCGACGCGCTCGTCGGGCGACATCTGTGCCCAGAACTCACGATCTGCGACACGCTCCTCTTCAAAGGAATTCAGCTTCCTCACCCAGCGTTTCATGACATCGATCTTATCGCGCCAACCATCGGTCGTCGCCCTGGCCCTCAAATCTCCAAACCTGTTGACTTGGCGGCTGTCGTCAATCTCGGATGCTTCGTAGCCTGGAGACCCGCCGATCGAGACTCGCTCCCGGTTCTTGGTCTGGGGTTGTTGGCCTTTTGAGTCACAGGCCGAGGTGAAGCCGAAGCGCGTCTTCGAGGTCGGAAAGCAGAGCTGCGGGAAGCTGTCCCACGCGCCGAAGGAACAGATTCGGGTGGCACTTCGTGGGCAGGGCGTTGAGCCGCTCGTAAGGCGAGGAGAATCGGATGGCACTTTTTGTAGCTGTAGCCAGGAGATTCATCCAACTCGTGATTTCCCGTGGGCTCGTTCAGCGCCGCCGGGATTAGTCTCGCCTATCGCTTCGGCCGTGTCGGAACGCACGATGTTGTATTCGGCTCCCAGAACCAGGACGAGGGCTGAGATGTAGAGCCACAGCAGCAGTACGATGATCGACGACAGCGAGCCGTAGATCTTCTCGAAGTCGGCGAACCGATCCAGATAGATCACGAACGCTGTCTTGACCAGGTCGAACAGCACTGCGGCGAGGAATGCGCCGGGAAGAACCTGGCGCCACCGTACCTTCACGTAGGGAGCGAGCTTGTAGATCAGCGCAAAGGTCAGGAACATCAGCAGCAGGCTCAAGACCCAGCTCTTCACGTGTGAGACATCGATCGGTTTGAATCCAATGCGCGTCAGCAACGGAGAATCGAGGACGATCTCGATGGCTAGGGTGATGGCGATCGACGTGATCGCCGAAATCGAAACGGCGATGGCCATGAAGAAACTGCGTATCTTTGACAGCAAAAAATTGTCAGTTTGCTCGGCCCCGAGGGCGCGATTGACGGCACGGGTGATGGCCCCGAACCCCTTGCTGGCAGACCAGAGAAGACCGCCGATACCCACCCAGCTCATGGTGCCGCGATATTGGATCATGGCTTCGAGGTTTTCTCTGACCAGGCTGCCGCTGCCCGGAAAAATCTCAGTCACCACTTGGTAGATTCGAGCCTGCAGCTCAGAGGACTGGAGGAAGTAGCCGGCCAGGGAAAAGATGCCGATCAGCAGGGGGAATATGGAGAGGAAGGCCCAGAAGGCAATGGCCGCCGCGAGGTCCTTCGCATGGTCCTGCGACGCCTCCTTGACGGTCTTGACGAGCAGACTGAGCTCCCGCTTCAACCAGCCTGGTTCTGGAGTGTTCTCGCTGCACATCGAAAAATTGTGTCCAATGCAATGATAGGTGGGGAATGGGACCAAGGTCCAATGGAAGAAATCGTGCTGACCCGTCTACGATCCGCGCCACCGGCTCGCTGCGGTTGGACGAAGGTCTCATGGCACCCGCCTGATATGTTTCGTAGTCTGAAGCAACCGGTGCGGATCGAATGTTGCACAATTCCAGTCCCCGAGAATAGGAGATTCCATGTTATCTGCAGACTATCGAGGCAAGATCCTCGTGCTGAAACTGGTGGGTGAGTTCCACAAAGAACATGTTGCCGAATCGGATCAGCTTCTCGACGACAAGATCGATGAGAGGCAAGTCCCCCCGCCGATCCTTCTCGATCTTCGTCGCTACGAAGGGGCGTCCAGTCTGAGTGATGCCTGGCATGAGCTCAAATTGATCACGACTCACGGTGACAGGGTAGAGAAGATCGCAGTCGTGGGTTCTCTAGACTGGCAGAAGCTTGCGACCCTGCTGGTGAGTCCGTTCACGCGGGCGAAGGAGCGATTCTTCGAGCCCGACGAGATGCAAGAAGCCCTCGATTGGCTGCGCGACTAGGGATTCTCGTCGACCCATGAGTTTCCGCGCAAAGCTGCGTGACGTCGCGATTGATCTCGACGACGGCTGGGATGACCTGCGGCTCGAGCTGTTGCGATCCCTGGGGGGCCCCGGGCCGCTCCAATTCTCGCCTATCGCGGAATCGGTCGTCCTGACCGACTCATGGTCAGGGGTCGCGTGCTGGTTGACCGAGGCCCCACGACGTACGAGACCGACGACGACTTCTGGGACGACCTCGTCAATATGTACCGTCGGCTGCACACCATCGAGATTCCAAAAGCACGCGTGAGAGTGTCGGCTGCCGGCGCGGTCGTCGAGGCGGTGACCGACCACGAGGGCTACTTCGAGGTCGAGCTGGAAGCCGCGAGACTGCCCCTTCTCGCGGCACCTCTCCAGGCGGTCGAACTCGAAGCTCCTCGAGCCGTCGGGTGACGAGCCCGTGGTCGAACAGGGCGAGGTCGTAGTTCGATCGCCGAGCTCGAGTTTCCTCGTCATCAGCGACATCGACGACACCGTGGTGCACACCCACGCCACGAATCTCTGGCGATGGCGCGAGCCACCTTTCTGGGCAACGCCCGCAGTCGCACACCGTTCGCTGGAGTGGCGTCACTCTACAAGGCCCTCGTCGACGGACCGTCGGGCGACGACGCGAATCCTCTGATCTTCATCTCCCGGTCGCCGTGGAACCTCTACGATCTCTTCGATCAGTTCTGTGACCTGCAGGGAATCCCCGGCGGCAGGGTCTTCTACCTCAGAGATTGGGGCTTTTCGCTCGAAGGGCTGACGAAGGCCCGTCCGAAGGGACACAAATTCGGTCTCATCCGACGGATTCTCGAGTTCGAGCCGGACCTGCCGGTGATCCTGGTCGGCGACAGCGGGCAGAAGGATCCGGAGATCTATCGAGCCATCTCGGAAGAGTTTCCAGGTCGGCTGCTGGGGGCGTTCATTCGCAACGTGACGCACAGTCGAAGCCGCGCCGAGTCGATCCAGGACCTGGCCGCGATGTCGAAGCGGACGGTGCGAATTGTATCTGGTGGAAGACAGCCTGGATATGGCTCGACACGCGGCCGATCACGGCTGGATTCGCAGGGCAGCGGTCGCGTCGGTCGCTGCCGACATCGAGGCCGACGAACAACCGCCCGAGCCCGTCGACGAGCTGATCGAAGCGCCCCCGAGAACCGAACAGAGCGATCCAGGTTAGGACGCAGGCGTCCCAGGCGTGTGTTGAGACCACTCCAGGTATACAATCCGCTGCAGACCGATTCTTTAGATAGTGGGGAGCGCTCGCGACTCTCGAGAGTGAGTCGCCGGCCCCTTTTGATTGAAGGGAGACCCGTCATGCAGATACGTGTGCAGGTGTCGATCAACGGATCCCGAGAGGAGATCTGGAAGGTCATCACAGACATCGAGAATTCCGTGGACACGATTTCGGCGATCGATGAGATCGAGATTCTCGAGAAGCCCGAGTCGGGTCTGGTGGGGTTGAAATGGCGGGAGACCCGCACGATGTTCGGAAAATCCGCCACCGAAGTCATGTGGATCACCGACGTCGTCGAAAACGAGTCCTACGACGTTCGGGCCGAGAGTCATGGCATGGTCTACCTGTCTAGACTCGCCATTTCTCAGGAAGGGGATCGTCACATCCTGAGTATGGAGTTCGGAGGGGAGGCTCAGACCTTCATGGGGAAGCTGATGTCTGCCACTATGGGTGTGTTCTTCAAGGGCGCTACCAAGAAGGCGCTCTTGCAGGATCTCGAAGATATCAAAGCCGTGGTCGAGGCTGGACCGTAGTCGCCCGCTCAGAGTCAATCCGACATCAGCAGGTCCTGCAGCGCCTCGTAGACATCGGGATGGTTGGCAATGTGTAGGTGAGTCATCCCTGGGAATACCCTCCCTTTGTCGAATGGGATCCGCCGACCGGGCTCGAGAGCCATACCGGAAGCGCTGGGCAAGCGAACCATCAAGTCCCCGAGAAGCCAGCCAAGCGGATGATCTGAGTCGCGCCAGAAGGTCGCAGCCAGGAAGTAGTATCCGACTCCCTCGACGAAAGGCACATTTCGTCGATTGTTTGCCGACGTCTCATCAGCATCCATGCCAACCCATTCCTCGTCGACGGTGTAGCCATATCGGAGATCCTTGACTCCAGCACTGCGGCTATTGAGCAGCTCGGCCGGGACCTGCGCCCCCGCTGAGTCGACGCTTCCCAGTGCTCGGGTCAGCAGGCTCACGGCCTTTTCGAGAGGCGCGCCGAGATGCGGTGAGCCGATGCACGCGACGTGACGCAGGTGAGAGACCCATGGCTCATCGTTCTCTCTCGCGTAGTGCGCTGCACTTCGGGCGACCAGTCCGCCCATGCTGTGCCCGATAAGCGTGATCTCTTCGACTGGCGCTGGATATGCCTCCAACACTTCAGTGAGCAGACTCGCCAAAGCGCGTCCATTCTCAGAGATGTGCCGACCGGTGTTGTATCGCAGATAGATCGGAGTAAAACCAAGGTCGGCGTGAATCCGTGTACCGAAAGTGACGTCGGGATCGCCGTAGTACTCCTGAGAAGAGAGGCTCCACAGCCTCTCGGTCGCTGCAAGACCGTGCACAAAGACGCAAATCTTGTTCGTCGGGCTCGGGAAGGCTGCAGCAAGGGCCTCCGAAGTGGTCGGCACATCCCTGCCTTCTTGGCGGAGCGTCATTCCGAGATCGAGGAGGCTGCGGTTCTGGTTCAGAGAGTCGCCCCAGAACCCGTTGAGTGACGCCTCGAGATAGTCGGCATAAAGACTCGCGGTTCCTGCAGTCTTCAATCGGGGCAACGTCGCGAGGTCAGAATCCTCCGACTCGAAGACCTGGTCGAGTCCGACTTCCGCAACATCAGCGGCGGCATTGACTGTCAGACGAGCCATGCCGTTGATCAGGCGAATCGATCCGAAGACTCCACCGGAAATGGCCGTCTGGATGCCTGTGACGACCCTGACCGGATTCTCGAGGGTCTCGCTGGGAACGAACCGCCGTACCGAGCGCTCGATCACTGCATCATGCGTCCGCTCGACGAGATTTGTTGTCTCCTCGACCAGGTCGAACGCCAAGTCGATGATCCCCCGAAGGCGCCGCATTCCGCTCTGGCCCCCACCTGTTTCAATGGCCACCTCCAGAACGCGTAACGTCGAGCCGTAGGCCGCGCGAGACCAACCGGCGCTCGAGGATGTCAAACACGAGCTGCACGAGCAGGGCCAGGATCCCGGCCGGCACCGCACCCTGGAGGATGGTGGCCGGGTCATTCAGATTGAGGCCGCTCAAGATCGGCTCGCCGAGACCTCCCGCTCCGATGAGTGCGGCAAGAGTCGCTGTCGCGACGTTGATGACCGCACTCGTCTTGATTCCGGCAAGAACGGTGGGCATGGCCAAAGGCAGCAGGACCTTGCGTAGGCGCGAGCGTGGCTCGAGTCCCAGTGCCGCCGCCGATTCGCGAATCTCGGGGGAAATCGACCGTAGGCCGATCGCGGTGTTGCGAACGATGGGCAGAAGGCTGTAGAGGAACAGTGCCGTGATCGCGGTGCGGCCGGAGATCCCAAGCATGGGAATGGCGGCGAGCATCGCCATCAGCGCCAGCGAAGGGACCGTGTAGATGACACCGACTGTAGCCAGGATCATCTGCGACAAAGCGCCAGGCTGGGCGGCACGGATGCCGAGCGGCACACCCGATGAGAATCGCGAGCGTCAGCGAGATGACCACGAGCTGCAGGTGACGCAGAGTCCAACCTGCGATTCGCGACGCGATACCGGTCAGCCCTGTCGAAGACTGGGTGGCCTGGCCAAAATAGAGGTTGGCAGCCGCGCTGTAGTCGCGGGTTTGCTCGGCGACGGCGTTGAGTCGAATCATGCGAGCCTCGTCGAGACTACCCACCAGGCTCTGGAGGGCCTGGAGGGCTGAGGGCTCGAGGTCGAGCCGGTACAGAAAGACTGCTTCGTAGCGGGGGAAGAACGCGCGATCATCCTCCAGGGCGACGAGGTCGAGCTCGGACAGCTTGGCGTCGGTGGAGTAGGCATCCATGACATCGAGCTCGCCCCGAACGAGGGCCGGGTAGGCGAGGGCATGTTCCAGGCCACGCACGTTCAGCATCTGGAGCTGATAGCGAGCCGCCAGCGGCCGCCAGCCGTCGCGTCGTTCGAGGAACTCGTGAGTCAGACCGACCTCGAGGTCGGGATGCGTCGCGAGGTCGGAGATCGTTCGGATGCCGAGACGCGCGGCTGCGCCGCGACGCATGACGATGGCGTAGGTGTTGTCGAAGCCCAGGGAGCCTGTCATTCCGATGTCGTGCTCGGCAAGGCCGCTGCTGATCTGCGCGGTGGACTGAGGGCTCGAGGCCCTCAGGATCTGCTCGCTGATGGTCCCCGTGTAGTCCGGATAGGCGTCGATGGCTCCGGCAGTCAGGGCCTGCCAAAGGACGATCGTGCCTCCCATCCCTGGTCGATGCAGGGCCTGAAGACCGGTATTCTCGACAGACCTCAGAGCGATTTCCGCCAGGACGTAGGATTCGGTAAAGCTCTTCGATCCAATGCGGACGGTAGCGGCCCCGAGAGGCAAAGCAGCTGTCAGCAACAGCCAGGCGGCGAGGATGAATCGGGAACCCCTCATATCTCCACCGGTGGCCGCTGGGCCGACAGAAAACGGGTGACGAACGGCTCCGCGGGCCGCTCGCGGAGATCATCGAGGGTGCCCGTCTGCACGATCGATCCGTCTCGCATCAGCACGATCCGATCTGCAAGATAAGCGGCCTCCGCCATATCGTGAGTGACGAGGAGTACCGTGCGGTGCAGAGCATTGAAGATTTCGCGGAGCTCGCTTTGCAGCTCGCGCCGCACGAGAGGATCGAGAGCCCCCAAGGGCTCGTCGAGCAGGAGAACGTCGGGATCGAGCATCAGGGCCCGCATCAGGCCGACTCGCTGCTGCTGACCTCCTGAGAGCTCCAGGGGATAGCGAACCAGAGCGCTGGCAGGAAAATGGGTGAGGCCGCAAAGCTCGGTGAGTCGATCTTGCGTTTCGGCCTCCGGTCGGCGCAGATGTCGCGCCATCAGCGACGACGTTGTCTCTGGCTGACAGATGGGGGAAGAGACCGCCGCCCTGGATGACATAGCCGCTGCGGCGACGGATCCCGAGAACGGAGTCCGGATCCACGTGCCGCCCGCCGACTGTGATGGCGCCCGCGGTCGGTTCCACGAGACCCAGCACCAGCCGCAGAAGAGTCGACTTGCCGCATCCGCTGGGCCCGATCAGCACTGTAGAGCGTCCGGATTCGACTTCGAGGTCGATCTCGCGCAGGGCCGCGACTTCACCGAATCGGTGGGTGACGCCTTCGAACCGGATCATGCTTGGCGGTGACCAGGACTGGACATTGACGGATTGTACCCGGGGTCGTTGGGAGACGACCCAGAGAGATCTTCGTCATCTGGCTGAGCCCGGACCCGGCCGACGCGCCGTGGAGCCTGGCAACCTGGGGATCAGCTACGAAGAAAAGGGCCGGCTGATCGCAGCGGGCACCCTCGCCGCCGAGCGCCTGCGGCGTCTAAGGCCGCCGGAATACCGAGAGCGAAGGGTCTTGGTTGAGTTTCCTCAGGCGGTCTCGACACCGAGAAGATGCTGCAGAGCAGTGGACAGCTGCGGATGCCGGAACGAGTAGCCGGTGCCGAGAAGCCGCTGCGGCAAGACCCGAGCACTGGCTAGCAGGGTCTCGTCGGCCATGCGACCGAAGAGCAGTCGCAATGCTGGACTGGGCATCGGAGTCCAGGTTGGCCGATGCAGAGCCCGACCCAGCTCGGAGGTGAAGGCTCGATTCGTGACGGGCTCAGGGGCAGTCACATTAATCGGTCCAGAGATCTCGGGTGTCAGGAGGACATGGGCGATGGCCCCTATGACATCGTCGAGGGAGATCCAGCTCATGTACTGACGGCCAGACCCCAGGACACCTCCGGCGCCGAGGCGAAACGCTGGCAACATCTTCGCGAGAGCTCCCCCGAGAGGAGATAGAACAACTCCGAAGCGAAGAGCCGCCGCACGCATACCCAAATCGGCGGCGCGGAGAGTGGATTGCTCCCAGTCGCTGCAGACGTCGGCAAGGAAGCCTCTCCCGGCAGGTGATGACTCATCCAGCACCTCGTCTTCGCAGTCACCGTAGATGCCGATAGCCGAAGCGGAGAGGAAGTGCTCGGGTGGCTTGCGGAGTCTTGTGAGGCTGTCAACGAGAGTGCGGCTACCGATGAGGCGGCTGTTGCGAATGCGCTCCATTCGGTCTGGGGTCCAGCGACCCGATGCGATGTTTTCTCCGGCGAGGTGAACGACGGCATCCAACCCTTCGGCCTTCTCGGGCTCGAGAATCCCCTGTTCGGAATTCCAGGATATCTCGGAGGAGTCGGCGCTGGACGGCGAGCGAACTAGCCGCAGGACTTGGTGGCCTCCAGTTGTGAGGAATGCCGACAGGGCGGTGCCGATCAGGCCGGTTGATCCAGAAATTGCGACTCGCAAACGGGGCCGGGCTGCGAAGTGCTGGTGGAAGGCGAGGTCCGAACGCAAGGTGCGGTAGCGATAGCCAAACAGTCGAGCGAGATCGTCGCGCACCTTTGAAGCCGCGACCAGGTGACCCACCGGACCTCCCGGGAGGGAATATTGAATCCGATCTCGCATGAGAGTTCGTCCCTCTTCCCCGGGGAGGAAGTCATGTCGATGCTCCCAGTGGGCGAAGGGGCCCTCGATCTGAATATCCTCGAAGCTGCGGCCGGGCTTCACGTTCCGGTGCTCTGCGAGCCAGCCGATTCGGATCGGGCCCTTGCGCATCTCGAACCGCAGGCGAGAGCCATCCTCCAGCCGATCCGCCGCCTCGAGGATCTGGACCCGCTGCCAGGGAGGCGCCAGACGCTCGAAAGCGCCGGGGCGCTCGTGCCAGGCGAAGGCCTCTGGCGGGGCCACAGGTAGCTCGCAGCTGGATTCGAAGGTCTTCATCGAGGGCTATTGGTGCCAATTTGGCTCAGGAGGGTATGGTGTTGACAAACGTTCAAAACGGTCATATAGTGCGTCTGCGGTTGAGCCGAGCTCATCTTAGCAATTTCTGGGTTATTGGTAAATTTGGAGCAGATTGGCAAAGTGACATGAAGTCTCTAAAACATTTAAAACATCCAAGAAATATCCATCGTGTTCGCATTTTCTCTCAAGGCGCTGGCCTTTGTGTTGCTCGCTCCGACACTCGCGAGTCCTGCCGCCGCCGAGCCGCCCAGGGCCCTGTCGTTCGAACTCGAGGATCAGTTCGGTGATCTGCACTCGACAGCCGATGTCGAAGGCAGGCCGGTCATTGTCATCGGGAGTGATCGAGCCGGGCGGCAAGAGAGCCAGATCTGGGCCCAGACGGTTGGCAGCCTGATGGAAACCGATGGGGAGCTACAGGGCCGTGCGGAGATCCTTCGGATTGCCGATCTCAGGGGTGTACCCGTGTTCCTCAAGGGGACTGTCAGGAAGCAGCTGCGGCGCGGATTGGAGACACCGCTGCTCTTGGACTGGGACGGTCAGGTCGTGGGTATCTACGACTTCCAGCCCGAGATCGCGAATGTGGTGCTGCTGGATGGAGACGGCACCGTCGTCCTGCGAATCGAGTCACGTGAGCCGCAGAAGGAAGAAGTCGAAAATCTCAGGAGGGCAGTGCTGGACCTGAAGAGTTCGAGTACGGCCCAGGTATTCCGTTGGCAGCGACCCACCCTGCTGGGGTCGTGCCTGTAAGGCAGAGGGAGTAGAGAAATGTTGAGATTGGCGAATCAAAACCGACAGAAGACACCCGAGGTGGTTGTTCTCGGGGCGGGACCAGGGGGTCTCGCCAATGCGATGTTGCTGGCCAAGGCGGGGGTTTCCGTAAAGGTCCTCGAAAGGGCGAACCGTGTTGGCGGAAGAACCTCGACCATCGAGGCGGACGGTTTCAAGTTCGATCTCGGCCCGACCTTTTTCCTCTATCCACAGGTGCTGAGCTCGATCTTCCAGATGTGCGGCATGCGTCTTGAAGACGAAGTCGAGCTCATCAAGCTGGACCCTCACTACCGATTGGTCTTCGAGGGGGGAGAGCAAGTGCAGATCAGTCCGGATCCGCATCTGCTGCGCGATGAGATCGCCAAGCTGTCTGTCGCCGATGCTGAGAATCTCGAGCAGTACATGAGCGACAACCGTCGCAAGTTGGCAGCCTTCAAGCCGATCCTGGAGTCCCCGTTCGAGTCCGCGAAGGATCTCTTGAATCTGTCGCTCATGGAGCTGCTGCCCCTCATGAGGCCCTGGAGGAGCGTCGATCAGGACCTGCGTCATCACTTCAAGGACCCCCGGGTTCGACTGGCCTTTTCGTTTCAGAGTAAGTACCTCGGTATGTCTCCTTTCCGGTGCCCAAGCCTGTTCACCATTCTTTCGTTTCTGGAGTATGAGCACGGTATCTACCATCCTCGAGGTGGCTGCGGCGCGGTTTCGGAGGCGATGGCGCGCGCCGCGACGAAACTGGGTGTGGAGATCCATCTCGAGGAGCCGGTGGAGGAGATCCTCTTCGAAGGCCGCAAGGCGGTTGGGGTCAGAACCAACCGGGACACCTATCGGTCCGATGCCCTGGTCGTCAACTCGGACTTCGCCCAGACCATGTCGAAGCTGGTTCCGGATCGGCTGCGGAGCCGCTGGTCGGATCGAAACCTCGAGAAGAAGCGTTACTCGTGCTCGACGTTCATGATGTATCTGGGCCTGGAAGGCCGGCAACCGGACTTGGCCCATCACACCATCTATCTGGCGGACGACTACCGTCAGAACCTGAGAGACATCGAGCAAGATCATGTTCTCACCGACAACCCCTCCTTCTACGTCCACAACCCGTGTGTCTCGGATCCCGGAATGGCTCCGCCGGGAATGAGCTCTCTCTACGTACTGGTGCCGGTGACTCACCAGCACTCCAATGTGGACTGGAATTTGGAGAAGGATCGGTTCAGAAGCAAGGTGCTACGTCATCTTGGCAAGGTGGGCCTCGAGAACGTGGAGAGCCGGATTCGGTTCGAGAAAGTTATAACGCCTGCAGACTGGCAGGACGACCATCAGATCTTCAAGGGCGCCACCTTCAATCTGGCGCACAACCTGGGCCAGATGCTGCATCTGCGGCCCAACAACCGCTTCGAAGATCTCGAATCTGTCTATCTTGTCGGTGGAGGTACCCACCCTGGGAGTGGTCTGCCAGTGATCTACGAATCGGCCAAGATCACTTCCCGACTATTGACGCAGGACTTCGGTATCGAGGCGGCCTGGAACACCACGGATCCGCTGACCGAAATCGAATCCCGGCTGCCAGCGATGGAGCAGGCAGCCCAGAGCGCTTGAGGCGGAGAAGACATGCTCGCATCCTCCGTTCAACATTTGTCTCTGTTCAGCCACAGGTCGGCGATGAACCAGACCCTCCAATCGGCTCGTCGGGAGCAGGCCGAGTGGGCCGCGGTTCCGATCAAAGAACGTGTGAGAAAGGTCAGGGCCTTTCGTCGGTTGCTGGCGGAGCAGGCTGCCAATCTCACAGCGGCGATTGATCTCCCTGAAAGGTCCCTTGTGGCAGAGACTCTGAGTGCCGAGATCTTGCCACTGGCTGAGGCCTGCAAGTTCCTCGAGAGCCATGCCAAGACGATTCTGCGGGCGACGGTTTCGAGCAAGATCCGCGGCCTGATGCCCGGCGGATTGGCGGTAAGAGTTGAACGCTCACCCTGGGGCTTGGTGCTGGTGGTGTGCGCCGGGAACTACCCGATTTTCTTGCCCGGGGTGCAGGCGATCCAGGCTTTGGTTGCTGGCAACGCGGTCTTGCTCAAGCCTGGTCCCGGTACTGGCAGACGTAGTGACTGCGCTGGCCGAGATGCTGGCTGAGGCAGGTTTTCCGCCGCATCTGTTGGTAGTGCTCGACGAAACACCCGAGAGCGCTCAGAGAGTGATGGCCGCCGGCGTCGACAAGGTGCTGTTCACGGGGTCGTCTGAAACCGGCAGAGCTGTCCTGTCGCAGCTGGCGGACACGTTGACACCTGCAACGCTGGAGCTGTCGGGCTGTGATTCTGTTTTTGTGCATCCTGATGCCGATCTCGAGCTCGTGGTCGATGCTCTTCGATTTGGCTTGACCTTCAACGGCAGTGCGACCTGCATTGCCCCACGTCGGGTCTTCGTGGCCGAGCAGCGAGCTGAGGAGCTCGAAAAACGGCTTGCATCCCTCGTCGGCGAGGCTGATTCCGTCCGGCTGAGTCCGGATCGTCGCCGGGAGCTGCGGTTGCTGGTGCTCGACGCTCTCCGGCAGGGCGCTCGTCTTGTCGGTCCGGGGATGCAATTCGAAGAGGACTCGAAGCTGGTGGTTCTTGCCGATGTAAGACCCGAGATGGCCGTGGCACGCACGGATCTCTTTGCACCGTTGGTCTCGATCATGCCCGTCAAGGATCTGGCAGAGGCACTGGAGCTCGATCGGCAGTGCCCCTATTCACTGGGTGCCTCGGTCTTCGGGCCGCCGAAAGCCACCACTGACTGGGCCGCGAAGATTGATTCGGGAGTGGTGGTCATCAACGACATGATCGCGCCGACCGCCGATCCAAGGGTGGCGTTTGGGGGACGTGGGGAGAGCGGTTTTGGTGTCACCCGCGGGGCAGAAGGGCTGTTGGAGCTGACTCGGCCGAAGACAGTCCTGAGGCGCAACGGCAGGTGGCGACCGCACTTTCAGACTCTGGAACAGGGTGACGAGGTGCTTTTTGAAAGCCTGATGAGGGCAAAACACCACAAGAACTGGCGACAGCGCACGCGGGCCTGGGTCGATCTCGCAGGCGCGGTCAGAAAGAAAGCCAGGCAGATGAGCGCGAACGGAGGAGGTACTTGATGTCAGACAGAGCAAGTGAGGATCGCATTGCCGTCATTGGAGCTGGGCTTGGAGGGCTGGCTGCTGCCTGCACTCTGGCGGCGCGGGGGCACCAGGTTACGGTGTTCGAGAAGAACTCGTGGCTGGGCGGCAAAGCCGCGGTGCTGGAAGAAGAGGGGTTTCGGTTCGATATGGGACCGACGATCTTGACGGTACCGAGGGTCCTGAAGCGGATCTTCGAGGAGGCAGGCCGCAAGCTCGAGGACGAGCTGGATCTGATTCGCCTCGATCCACAATGGCGCTGCTTCTACGAGGATGGCTCGGTTCTGGATCTCCATGAGGACACACAGACCATGGCGGAATCTCTGCGTAGCTTCTCAGCTGAGAAGGGCGACTCGGACAGCTATGAGCAGTTCATCCGACTCTCGGAGGAGCTCCACGACATCTCAGAGAGGTTCTTCTTCTGGAAGTCGGTAGAGGACATCAAAGACACGATGGACCTGGGTTCTACCTTCAATCTCTCCACCCTGCGAGACGTGGCCAAGCTGCGGATGGGCAGAAGCGTTGCGGGGACCATCCGTCGGCGTATCGGTGACGACCGAGTGTCGCAGATGCTGGACCATTTCACCCAGTACGTGGGGTCTTCGCCCTACGAGTCGCCTGCAGTTCTGTGCAGCATTGCCCACATGCAAACAGATGGGGGAGTCTGGTATCCGCGCGGCGGAACCCGGGCTGTGCCGGTAGCCCTGCATAAGCTCGCGTCGGAGCTGGGTGTGGAGTTCCGCTTCGGAACCGGTGTGGAGAAGATCCAGAGGGTCGGCAATCGGGTCACCGGCGTGAGCACAGAGCAGGACGGTGCACTGCCCTTCGATGCCGTGGTCTCGAACATGGACTCCGTGCGCACCTATCGAGAGCTGGTAGGAGGGGCTGCGGCACGGACTTTTGAGCAGCGCCGCCGGTACAAGCCCGCCTGCTCCGGAGTGGTTCTGTATCTCGGTCTCGATCGGGCCTACGACCATCTCCTGCACCACAACTTTGTCTTCTCCCGCGATCCGGAAGAGGAGTTCTCCTGGATCTACGACCAGGGCGAGCCTGCCCCCGATCCGACCTGTTACGTGGCGGCACCGGCAAGAACCGAGCCCGGAGTGGCCCCGGCCGGTGGGGAAGCTCTCTATGTGCTGGTCCACACTCCGTTTCTTGGGGCACACCATGACTGGCGGGAGATGTTGCCAGGGTATCGCCGAGTCATTCTCGACAAGTTGGCGCGTTGCGGTGGCATGGAGGACATTGAAGAACGCATCGTCTTCGAGAGCGCCTTGACTCCCCAGGACATCCACGACCGGTACAACGTCCTCAATGGCGCCATCTATGGGCTCGCCAGTCACGGCAAGTTCATGGGTGCGTTCAAACCCGGCAATCGGAGTCGTGATGTGGAAGGACTCTACCTGGCGGGAGGGGCCGCTCACCCGGGGCCCGGGATGCCGATGGTGATGATGTCCGGCTGGATCGCCGGCGACGCTGTGGATCAGGATGTCCGTCGCCAAGTCAAGGTCGCTTGAGCCGAGTCAGGAACTCGTTATGCCCGAGAATCGATCGTATCTCCCGCGAGCCTCACCGAGATTGTTGAGGTGGTTCAGCCGCTATCTCAGGGGGTACTTCCGGAAGCACTTCGATGCCATCCGTATCTCCAGAGGGGGTGGGGCGCTCCAAGACCAAGCCGGCCCGCTCGTGGTGTATGCGAATCACGCCTCCTGGTGGGATCCGATCCTATTCATGCTCCTGAGCACTGAGCTGTTTCCAGGGCGCAGAGCCTATGGACCCATGGATGCCGAGGCGCTGAACAAGTATCCGATCTTCAAACGGTTGGGAATTTTCGGGATCGAGCGCGGCTCGCACACCGGCGCGGTGACCTTCTTGCGCACCGCGGAGGCGATCTTGAGTCAGGATCGCTCGGTTTTGTGGCTGACCGCCGAGGGTGCCTTTACAGACTCTCGCAGTCGCCCTGTCGAACTGCAGTTCGGGTTGGCGCATCTGCTTCGCAGGATTCCGAATCTACGGGTGCTACCTCTGGCGATCGAGTATCCGTTCTGGAACGAGCGACTCCCCGAGGTGTTGGTTCGTTTCGGGCCTCCTGTCGATCTGCCATCTGAAGGTAGAGGTGAGGTGAGCTCGCTCAATCATCTGCTAGAGGAGAATCTGGAACAGACCATGGATGCACTCGCCGATGAATCCATGTGCCGTGATCCGGAGCTCTTCGACACCTTGCATACTGGGCAAGGCTGGTGTGGGCGGTATCTACGATCAATGGCGTCGCTGGCGGGCCCGGCGCGCCGGTGAGGATTTGATGCTTTCGCACGAGGACCGACGCCGATGATGATCGAGTTGGCCGTTGTAGCTTGCTTGCTGGCGAGTATCCCTGCGGTGAATGTCGCCTGGAATCTGTGGCTTTATAGGGCAGCCCCGACGAGCTCGATGGCCCTTTCCGGCCGCGGCAGCAAACCTCTTGTTTCGGTGCTGATTCCGGCCCGGGATGAAGAGAAGAACATCGAGAATGCCGTGCGCTCAGCCACTGGCAATCGAGGAGTCGATCTGGAAGTCATCGTTATGGACGATGACTCCAGCGACCGAACTGCCGAGATCGTTCTGGAGATCGGGAAACGGGATCCCCGTGTGCGGCTGGTCAAGGCACCGACTCTGCCACAAGGCTGGTGCGGCAAGCAGCATGCCTGCGCTCGATTGGCGGATCAGGCTGACGCCGAGTACCTCCTTTTTGTCGACGCGGATGTAGAGTTGGCGCCCGATGCACTGTCTCGGATGGTGACCATGTTGAGGAACTCCGGAAGGGATTTGATCAGCGGGGTGCCGCGGCAGAAGACCGATACGGTGCTGGGGCGAATGGTCATTCCCTTGATCCATTTCATTCTCCTTGGCTTTCTGCCCCTGGCGGGTATGCGTCGCTGGCAGAGCGCTTCCTGGGCAGCCGGCTGTGGACAGCTCTTCATGGTGCGTCGCGAAGCCTACGAGCAGGCCGGGGGGCACGGGTCGATTCGGAGCTCGAGACATGATGGTCTGATGCTGCCCCGATCTTTTCGACAGGCGGGCTACGAGACCGATTTGTTCGACGCCACCGATGTCGCCGTGTGTCGCATGTACGACAACGACTCGGACCTGCTGCAGGGCTTCGCGAAGAACGCGACCGAGGGTATGGCTTCGCCTGGGGCGATTCTGCCGTGGACTTTGCTGCTTCTCGGTGGCCAGGTTTTGCCGTTTCTCTTGCTGCCGCTTTCGAGCCTCGCAGGCGATTCAACGGGTGCAAGTCTCGCCTTGCTGGCTGTCGGCCTGGTGATGGGTTCACGTTTGGTTTTGAGCGTGCGCTTCAAACAATCGATTCAAGGGGCTCTCTTGCACCCTGTCGGCATCCTCGTGGTGTTGGCGATCCAGTGGTTCGCCCTTCTTACATCCTTCGGTGGTGGAACCGTCGCGTGGAAGGGAAGAACCTGATGCCGTCGAGAAGCTCGCGGCCGATGGCATTGCACGTCAAGGATGTGCACAAGCGATTCGGTGACGTGTTGGCGTTGCAGGGCATCGATCTCGAGCTGCGCTCGGGTGAGTGGATTGGCTTGCTGGGGCCGAATGGGGCCGGCAAGACGACATTGATGCGGATCATTGCCGGTCTGACCCCGGCCGATCGCGGCGAGTTCGAGTTCTTGGGCCAACCTATCGACCCCAAGCGATCAGCTCGAACTCGCAAGGCACTGGGTGTGGTGCCGCAGGAAATCGCTCTGTACCCAACGCTCACCGGTGAAGAGAATCTGCGCGCCTTCGCGCGGTTTCACGGTGTCGATCTCCGAGATCTCGATCAGCGGGTCGAATGGGCCCTGCAATGGACAGGAATTGCCGATCGAGCCCAGCACCTCGTATCGACCTTTTCGGGGGGCATGAAGCGGCGGCTGAACATCGCGTGCGCGGTACTCCATGAGCCGCGAGTCGTGCTGCTCGATGAGCCGACCGTCGGTGTCGATCCGCAAGCCAGGCGGCGAATCTGGAGCATGCTCGAAAGCCTGCGGGAAACGGGTACCTCACTGCTCCACAGCTCCCATCAGCTGGACGAGATCGAATCGACCTGCGACCGAGTTCTGATCATGGATCACGGGAGGATCGTCGGGCACGGAGAGCTGGCGGAGTTGGTGGATGGGCTCCTCGGCGGTCAACGACGCTTGATGGTCCGTTTCAACAGCTCGCCGACGCCAGGGCCCTTCGGGCAGCGTTTCGAGGTGGAGGGCAATCAGGTCTTCGGCAAGGTCGATGATCTGGCGTTCGAGCTGCCAGAGGTGCTGCGACTCGGCGCGCAGCAGGGTCTCGAGGTGCTGGATGTCCAAGTGGATGCACCCAGTCTCGAAGACATCTTCGCCCACGTGACCGGCAAGGAGCTACGCGAGTGATTCGAGCCATTCTGCGGGTGAGTTGGCTCAATCTGCGACGCGACCGGGTCGCGTTGGCACTCACCTTTCTACTGCCGGTAGCCTTCTTCTCGGTCTTCGCATTGGTCTTTGGTGGCATGGACAGGGATGCGGCTCGCGATATCGACGCTGCCCTGGTTGTGGAAGAGGAGACTCCTGGGGCAGTCCGCATGCGAGAGCTCCTGATCTCTGAAAAAGGACTGCGACTCGTCACAGCCCGTGCAACCGGAGAGCCTCTGACCAGGGTCGAAGCCCTCGATCTGATTCAAAGGGGGCGGGTCGATGCCGCCATCGTGATCCCGGAGAGGTTCTCGGCTCGGTTTGCATTTCGCAGCGAGACGCCTCCAGAGATCCTGCTCTATACGAACTCGGCCAATCCGTTTGCCGAGCCCATCGCCAAGGGACTGCTGCAGGCGGCGGCCCTCGAGCTCGGTTTTGAATCCATGTCCCGACTCACCGGTCAGACAGCACCTGTCAGTCCGGATGGGCTCATCCGAGTGAGAGTCGAGAGCACCCTGGAAAGGGAGGGGAAGCGACCCTCTGTGGCGTTTTTTGCAGCGGGGATCGGTGTGATGTTTCTGCTTTTTGCGGTCAGTGGCAGAAGTGCCATCCTGATCGAGGAGCGCGAAAGCGGCGTGCTGACCCGTTTGCTTTCCTCGCAACTGACCATGGGGCAGCTGCTCTTCGGCAGGTGGCTTTTTCTCGTCATTCTAGGGTTCTGCCAGGTGACGGTCATGTTCGTGTGGGCTTCGATTGCCTTCGACCTCGATCTGTGGAGCCCCATGCATCTGATGGGCTTCTTGATCATGACGGCAGCCAGTGCGGCGGCAGCGGCCGGACTGGGGCTTCTGCTGGCGACGGCCTGCCGCAGCCGGGCGCAGCTGAACGGAGTCTCGTCGGTTCTCATTCTGGTGATGTCGGCGATCGGGGGCAGCATGTTCCCCCGATTCCTCATGCCCGATTCTCTGCAGCGCTTGGGGTTGCTGACCTTCAACGCCTGGGCCCTGGATGGGTATCAGAAGGTCTTCTGGTACGACGCCGGGCTCGATGACCTGGCGCTGGAGGTCGGCGTCCTTCTCTCGCTGACCGCTTTGTTCCTTGCCGCAGCCCGCAAGGTGGCGAGCCGTTGGCAGGAGATCTAGGGGGGACGACGGTTCAGGAGGCCTGTTGAGCGGTGGTGCCGACTCGCAGGCCTTTGACCATGGCTTCGAGCTCGCTCATGGAGGAGCCGACGTGGCTGAGGGCGCTATCGGGGAGAGCCAGCAGATGTGCCTGGCTACCGCCGATGATGATGGGCACTCCCGGCTTGCGCATGGCCGCAGCCAGGGCGAGAAGCTCTTGTTGTAGCAGCACAGAATTGGGGATGACGCTGACGCTCAGCCAGACCAATTGCGCCCGCAGGGCCTCTGTGGCCAACTGCAGCGAGGCGATCGGAGTGTCTGGGCCAAGGTTGACTGCATTGAGTCCCTGGGATTCCAACACCGCCGCCGCGCAGAGAGTTGGCAGGATATAGGGATCGCCTGGGGGTGCGGCCCCTACAGCGGCGGGAGCAGAATCGTCTCGCGGCGGAATCAACATTCTGAGCCGACTGATCGCGGAGATGGCGATCTCGGTGGCCCGGTGCTCCCAGAATATTCCGCATTCGTCGCTCTTCCAGATCTCGCCCAGCAGCTCCATGGCCGGCAGCAGGGTGCCATCGACGATCTGGGCAACGCTGCGACCGTTGAGATACAGGGAGAGCAGGAGGCCCCGTGCCGACTCCGCTTTTCCCTCACGGAGGTAGTCGTAGAGGAGGGTCCCATCGTCTCCCCGCTCGGTGTCGAGATCCAGGAGCGATTCGAGATCATTCAGTCCCATCGCCTCCGGTTTTACCAGCGCCGCCTGGGATTCTCGGATAAAGCGCACGGCTTCGCTGACAGGAATGCGCCTGTGCCCGCCCGCGGTCTTGGTGGCGAGAACGACACCGCCATCCACCCATCTCTTGACGGAGGATTCGCTGACACCGATGGCGTCGGCAAGGTCTCGAGGGCTCAGTAGAGGTTTCATTTTGCAGTCGTGAACGAAACGAACGAATTTTCCATCGACAGATTGTGACAGAAATGTTGCTTTAGGTCAATTCTAATTAACGCATTGGATGAATTCGCTGCCAATGAGTGGGCCATGAATGTGCACGTTATGAGTGTATTTCAGGGAAAGCGAGGCAGTGAGGTTCGAATTCCTCTTTGCCCCACCTACCACGGCCGGCCGAGGGGTCAGAATCGGTAGACCGCGGAAGCAACTGCCGAGTGAAACCAGGCGAAGTTATAGACCGCATCCACATCGGCACCGCCTTCGATCATTCGATAGCCGCCTGTGATTCGCCAGCGGTCTGACAGGTCGTACCCGATCTTCAACGCCAGGTCTTCGGCTCGACCGGGACCGCCGGCGAGGGCGTCCAGATCGACCAGGAAGTGCCACCGATCGGCGAATCTGTAGTCTGCTTCGAACAGAAAGAGGGGAACGAAGCCGGTGTCGGTGTCGCGAGCGACGGTCTCGCCCTGTTGCAACTCGATCTTGGCGTCCCTGATTTTGCCGGTGAAGCCCACCCAAACCAGCCATCGAGTCCCCCTGACCACCTGATATCGATACGACGCTCGCCAGGAGTTGAACTGGTAGGTGGCCTCGGTAGGTGTATTCGCAGCAAACGTCTCCCCATCAAACCGCACTGGCTGATCGAACTGCCCGGTTTCGGTGTAGGAGAGCGGCGCCAGATAGACCTGCAGGCCGTGGCGTCCTTTGAGGGTCCAGGAGATCTGGAGTCTTGGCGCGAACCAAGGACCCTTGCCCGCCAAATCCACCAGCGAGAATCTCGTCCCCGATTCGTCATTGGGAATCTGTACATCGTTTCGACTCTGCCAGACGGGTCCGGCCTCGAGCTCGAAGGTCCACTTGAGTGAGTCAGCCTCTACGCCCCAGAGAGTGTGGGCTCCAAACATCAGTAGGAAGAGGCTCAACGACGGGATTGTCCTGGCGCGCATGACATCACTCCTTCGCTTCGTTTTCTGCTTGTGGGGTCCACTGCAGCCGGTCCGCGTCATAGCCCATGTCGGGCAGACGCGAAAGGATGCCGTCGAGGGTGTGCTTCTCGAGACTCGGTGTCCGGCTTCTTATCTGTACTCTCCAGCACCGTGACCGCCTCTCACCAATCTCAGAGTAGTAGTATTGCTGTCTTCGGAGAAAAAGTCGATGAGTTTCGAAACCGCTCAGAAAGCTCTCGAGTTGAAAGACCGTGCGCTGTCTTCGACCGCCGAGGGCGTGACGATTTCCGATTGCAGCCTACCGGACAACCCGATCATCTATGCCAATGAAGGCTTCGAGCGCATTACGGGCTACTCGATTGCCGAAGTGGTGGGACGCAATTGCAGATTCCTGCAAGGGGAAGATACCGATCCCGAAGCGATCGAGGAGATTCGACGGGCATTGCGCGAAAACCGGGAGCTCACCGTTGAGATTCTCAACTACCGCAAGGACGGTACTCCCTTCTGGAACCGACTGACGATCGATCCGGTCCGTGACGCAGAAGGCCGAGTGACCAACTACATCGGTATCCAGGTCGACGTCACCGAGCGCCGCATGGCCGAAGAGGCGCTGCAACGAGCCAAGGAAGAACTCGAATCGGCCAACGACCGGATGCAGCGCGACCTGCAAGCAGCCGCTCGGGTTCAGCAGGCCCTCTTGCCATCCGAATTCCTCGGCGTGCCAGGGGCCGAACATCGCCTGGCGGCTGAGTCCGTGTTCCGAGCTTGCCGGCGATTTTCTCAGCTTCTACCAGCTGGGGAAGAACCAGTTGGGCCTCTACCTGTTGGATGTCAGCGGCCACGGAGTGGCGGCGGCACTGCTTTCGGTCACCGTCAGTCGGATGCTCTCGGAAACATCTCGTCAATCGGTTCTCTTCGATGCTGCCGCCGGGCCCGAGGATCGGAACCTCGTCTCACCGTCTGGAGTCGCGGCAAAACTCAATGAGCTCTTCGCCTTCAATCCCCGAACAGCTCAGTTCTTCACCCTCCTGTACGGCCTTTTGGATACGGACGAGCGGACCTTTCGATACGTCTCAGCCGGCCACCTGCCGCCCATTCGGGTACCTCGGCAAGGCGAACCGACCCGTCTCAGTTCAGATGGCTTTCCCATCGGTCTATTTCCGGAGCGCACCTGGGTAGGATCGTTTGGTGCACCTCGATGGTGGAGATCGTGTCTACTTCTACACGGACGGCCTGGTGGAAGCCGCGAACCGGGATGACGTCGAGTTCGGTATGGATCGGCTGAGCGACTTGTTGGCTTCTCTGCGATCTCAGCCGCTGGAGACCGGTTTGGACCGGGTGCTGCGGGTGGTCGATGACTGGACCGGGCCAACGCCGCTCGAAGATGACGCCTCGATCCTCGCGGTCGAGATCATGGGCTAGGCGGTTTCGTACCCTCGAGCGCCGCCCGGCCGCGCGGCATCTCGAAACGATCGCGAGTCCTGCAGTACTCCAAGCCTCCCATGCGGCCGATGGCTTGCAGGTGCGCGGCGTCGATGTGGAAGCGTTCGTTGATGAGCCCATCATCGATGTGCACGCAAAGCACGCGGCCCATCACGACGTTGCCGCTGCCCGGCTTGCCGGGAGATGTGCGCAGGACCTGCAGGGTCTCGCATTCGAAGGAGATCGGGGACTGGTCGAGGCGCGGGGGACGAACCTTCGAGCTTGGACACGGGGTCAGACCCGTCAGGTCGAACTCGCTTTCGCCGTAAGGCAGCGTTTCCGCTGCGGCGGCCATCTCTCGCGCATAGGCCTCCGTGGCCACGTTGACCACAAATTGACCCACGCCGCCTTCCTCAGGAAGCAGACAATTGCGCAGCGTGTCCTTGTCTGAGCCATCGGCCAGGGTGCCCGGGCAAAAGAGCAGAGTCATCGGATTCGAGCCCACACCGGTAAAGAAGGAATAGGGGGCGATGTTGAGGGCCCCGGCGGGCGAGAGGGTCGACACAAAGGCGATGGGGCGGGGCACGATACTCCCGATCAGCAACTTGTAGCGATTGTGGACTTCGAGGTTGTCGGGTTGTATTTCCATGCCAGGAGGCTATCCGATTCCGGCGTCTTGTCTTTATCTGTTGTTCCCGAGGCTGTTGCGTATACTTGGCAGGACTGATCAGGATCGACCCCTTGGCGCTCGGTGCCCGGGCGCATTGGGCCTCATCCGAGCTCGATCCCTCGAACCGAAACTGTGATGGCAAAGGAAGAAGGCAAGGGCCAAAGCCCGATAGAGATCCTTCGAGGGTTGCTCGAGACCCAGTTGCTGGGGGTGTTGGGAACCCAGCATGAGGGCAACCCGTACACCAGTCTCGTCGGCTTTGCCGCCACCCCAGATCTCAAGCAGCTGCTATTCGCTACGGGCCGCTCGACCCGCAAACTTGCCAACTTGCAGGGGGACGCACGAGCCTCGATGCTCGTCGACAACCGCACCAATCAGGCCGCTGACTTCACGGCAGCTGCGGCTGCCACTGCTGTCGGAGTGGTCGAAGAGATCAGCGAGCCGGAACGACCCGGTTTCGAGCACCTATTTCTAACCAAGCACCCTCAGCTCGAGAGTTTTGTCAGGTCGCCCAGCTGCGTGTTCTTGAGGCTCAGGGTCTCGGTCTACATGGTTGTGAATCAGTTCCAGCATGTGATCGAGCTGCATGTCGATTCATGAAGCTCATCGCTGCCCTGGACGAGATTTCGGCTGCTGACCGCGCCCGCGTTGGCGGCAAGGCGGTGGCCCTGGCCGCTCTCTTCAGAGCGGAGATGACGGTTCCACAGACCTTCTGTCTCACCACGGAGGCCTACGAGCTCTTTGTGGATCGGGCATCCTTGCGAGCGGTGATTCACCAAGAGCTGAGTCGGAAGGATTTTGCGGATATGCGATGGGAAGAGGTGTGGGATTTGGCACTTCGCATTCGCAACCGATTTCTCCGCGCTCCTGTCCCAGAAGAGATTGTCACCGCCTTGCGGGCGTTTCTGCCGAAAGAGTTCTTGCAGCGTCCCGTCGCGGTGCGCTCATCAGCCCCGGGTGAAGATTCGGCTGGCACCTCCTTTGCCGGATTGCATGACTCTGTTGTCGGGGTCGAGGGGCTGCCGGCCACGATCGAGGCGATCCGCACCGTCTGGGCCTCCCTCTGGACCGACCGGGCTCTACTCTACCGCCGGGAGCTCGCCATCGACGTCAACGCGAGTGCGATGGCGGTCCTGATCCAGGAGCTTGTCGAAGGCTCGCGCTCCGGCATTGCCTTCGGGATCCAACCTACCGATCCTGAGCTGGTTGCGATCGAGGCGGTCTATGGGCTCAACCAGGGTCTGGTAGACGGTACCATCGAGCCGGATCGTTGGAGCTTGGAGCGCGATACCGCTCGGACGGTCGAGCATATTGCCCCGACCGAGCGGCGGCGGCTCGTCGTTCGTGGTTCGCGAACCACGGTCGAATCGGTACCTCCGAAGCAGGCCGCCTCACCCCCTCTGAACGGGAAAGAGCTGGCCGAGATTTTCGCTGCAGTTCGCGACGCCGGTCAGCTCTTCGGCCTGCCGCAGGACGTGGAATGGACCCTGGCCGATGGACTTCTCGTGCTTCTGCAGTCGCGTCCCGTCACGGCGGCACCCGACGGGGAAGGCGACAAGCGCGGCTGGTATCTGAGCCTGACGCGCAGTCTTCACAGCCTTGTCGGCCTTCGCGAGCGTGTCGAGAACGAGTTGCTACCCGCGATGGACCGAGAGGCAGCCGCACTCGCGCGCCAGGATCTGGCCGCGCTCGGTAGTGTCGAGCTGGCCGAGGCGATCCAAGTCCGTCACGAGGCTCACGACCGGTGGGTGGACGTCTACTCGCGCGAATTCATTCCCCTTGCCCACGGTGTGCGTCTCTTCGGTCAGTTCCATAACCAGGTCCTCCACCCTGAGGACCCATACGAGTTCATGGGTCTGCTGGTGGCAACGCCCATGTTGAGCGTGCGTAGGAACCGTGCGCTGGCTAGCCTTGCGGCGAAGATCCGCAGCAGTCCCGAGTTGCGAACGCGTCTCGAGGCGGGCGAGAAAGGAGACTCGCAGTTCGAGCAGGCACTGGCCGATTTCGAAGGCGAGTTTGGCGAGGCATCCTTCGCCTCTCGCAGGTGCTTCGGTGATCGATTGCGACTGATCCGGTTTCTGCTCTCCCTGGCAGACGCACCCGCGGTGGCCGAACCGAGAGATGAAGCCGGGATCGACAGGCTGACGGAAACATTCCTGGCCGCGGTAGACGACGAGAAACGACCGCTGGCCCGCGAGCTTCTGGATCTCGGCCGAGCCAGCCACCGCCTGCGAGACGATGACAACATCCATCTGTCGCGGCTCGAGGCTCTGGTTCTCAGTGCGGTGGAGGAGGGTCGCCGCCGTCTTCGAGATGCGAGCGATGGGGAACAGCCCTCGTTGAACCTGGAAGAGATGGTGCGCACTCTTCGGCATCCGAACCTGGTCAGTGAACCGCGGCCAGCGGACGAACCCCCGGAAGTCGAGGAAGGGTTTCGTGCCAAGCCCCGTCAACTAGTCGGCCAACCGGCCGGTCCGGGGGTAGCCACCGGCGCGGCGCGGATTGTCGAGAACGCGGACGACCTGTTTCAATTCCAGACAGGAGAGGTGCTGGTGTGCGACGCGATCGATCCCAACATGACGTTCATCGTGCCCATGGCCAGTGCGGTGGTGGAAAGGCGCGGTGGCATGCTGATCCATGGCGCGATCATCGCTCGCGAATACGGTTTGCCCTGCGTCACTGGGGTGCCGAAGGCGACAAACCTGATCGTCACCGGTGACCGTCTCACGGTGGATGGCTATCTCGGTCTCGTCACCGTGTCGCGAGATTGACACTAGCTCAACGCACCTGAATCGAGCGCTCGAGAAGCGGCTGGCACCTCCGACTTCGTGGCTACCAGCCCCAGGTTCCGGAGCCGCCCTTGAAGGGCCCGACGATGTTCTTGGTGACCCAGCCACCGTAGAAGTCGCCTTCTTGAGCGGCGACTCGTTCGCCGTCCACAAAACAGGCCTCGACGCGAGAAGGGTAAAAGGCAAGGTGACCTCGAATCGATTGAAACGCGGGAGCGGGATCGTGGTAGGACCAGGCGGCGTCGGCGGATCGGTGCTCGCCGTCGACCAGGCAATGGTAGCGAGCGCTTCCCTTGAACTCGCAGAACGTGTGCCGGTCGGAGTCCGCAAGGTACTTTCCATCCACATCCTCAGACGGGATGTAATAGGTTGGCGGATGGCTGGTCTCGAGGACCCTCTTGGAAGCCCGAGTCTCGGCAATCTTCTTGCCGTTGAAGAAGACCTGAACCAGACTGTCCGTCGGTTCGACGCGGGGCGGTCGGGGATAGTCCCAAACGGATTCCTGGCCGGGAGCGGGGTCGATGCGTTTCATCGGCTGATCTCCAAAAAGTAGGGAAGATATGAAGGTGGACAATCTTAGTAATATTTCATCAACTCTGGTTGGCGGTCATTTCGCAAGGGAAGAACCAGCACCTTTGATACCCTCCCGAGTCGCGAAAGGCACCAAGTAGGAGAGAGAATGAATATCGTCAAAGTCGCAAGCTGGTTGAATCAGGGCCGGGTCTCCGCGGCGCCATGTGAGTGGCTCTCTGCGATCTCGATCTTCGTCGACGAACACTACGAGAATTACGACTACGATCTGATTGGGCCCGCAGCTCGGCACCGAATCTCGGAACTGCTGCGCCAGCATGGATTTCGACAGCTCAATGGGCGAGTCTTCGAAGGTTCACCGGGGAGGATCGAGTTTCCGCGACCGACCCGCTCTCTGGCGAGCGATCCCGCCGAGGAGCTCGAGGTTGTCGTCGATCGAAGAGCCGGGGCAGTGTTCGCCACTCCGACGCAGATCTTGCTGGCGAGTTGGCGCCGCGAGGGGCCGCAGCTCTCCTCTGAGAGGCAATCTGATCTCGTGTCGTTGGTGAGAGAACAACCGGCCAATCTCGACAAGGTTCGCGACTGGCTGCGACGCTCGGAATGCGAGGCCGGTTTCCGCCGCCTCGAGGCGCGACTCGCAGCCGCACAGACAGAAGGATTCGAGCTGCGGCGCCAGGGGAAGTTCCGCTCCCAGTTGCCGCGAGAGAAGGAGTGAGCTCATTGCTGGGTCCACTGGCGGAGGAGAATCATGACTGACTCGCGAATCGTAGTTGTGGGAGCCGGACTGGCAGGTCTGTCGTGTGCGCGGCATCTGCACGCCGCGGGGGTCGAGGTCGAAGTTCTCGAGGCCTCGGATGATATCGGCGGTCGCGTGCGAACCGACGAGAGCGACGGTTTCTTGCTGGACCGTGGCTTTCAGGTTCTCTTGACTGCGTATCCGGAATGCCAGCGCCAGCTGGATTACGAAGGCCTCGATCTTCATGGTTTCTACCCGGGTGCGGCCGTGCGATTCGGCGGGCGCTTCCACACCCTGGCCGATCCCTGGCGTCGGCCTCTGGCTGGGTTCCTCGCGGCTCTGGCTCCGATCGGTAGTCTCGGTGACAAGCTGCGAGTCGCCAGACTTCGCCGACGACTCCTCTCGACCGATCTCGATGGAGTGTTGTCGAGCCCCGAACGAACGACTCTCGAGGCGCTGGAGCAAGAAGGCTTTTCGAGCCTCATGATCGACAGATTCTTCCGGCCGTTCCTGGGAGGTATCTTTCTCGAGAACGAGCTCGAGACCTCGAGCCGCATGTTCGAGTTTGTCTACAAGATGTTCAGCTCGGGTTCGACTGCACTGCCGGGAGCGGGGATGCGGGCGATTCCGCTGCAGCTGGCGAGCGGTCTGCCGGACAACGCCGTGCGGACGAACTGCCGCGTCATTGAAGCTCCAAACGAAGAAGGTAAGGCTCGATTCGGGGAATGGATCGAAGGCGACGCTATCGTGCTGGCGAGCGCCTTGAGTGAGACACCTGAGCTGCTGTCCCGATTGCCAGAAACCCGTTGGTGCTCGACCTCCTGCCTCTATTTTTCCGCTCCCCAGCCTCCGGTCACGCGGCCGATCTTGATCTTGAACGGGGAGGGTGAGGGGCCGGTCAACAATCTCTGTGTTCCAAGCCAGGTCGCACCGTCTTACGCCCCCGATGACAAAGCCCTGGTCTCAGCGAGCGTGATCGGAGGACAGGACTTCAGCCATGACGGTCTCGATAGCGATCTGGAATCGGCGGTTCGTGACCAGCTGCACGGCTGGTTCGGACCGCAGGTGGAGAAGTGGCAGCTGCTCAGAATCTACCGCATCCGCCATGCGTTACCGAGTCAGTCACCACCCCACCTGGAGCCACCCGAGCGACCGGTCCGCATCGGGGATCGGCTGTATACCTGCGGTGATCATCTGGACACGGCTTCCATCCAAGGTGCGATGGTTTCGGGCAGACGGGCGGCGGAGGCACTTCTGGCGGATCTAGCGTCCGAAAGGGCGGCTAGAGAGACCCGTCCCTCAGCCGCGCTCCGTTGGATCTTCTCTCTGGTGAGTTTCATTGTGCCGAGTCGTCGTGCGACTCCGCTGCTCTGACTTTGGCGGCCCGCCCTTCGATCTCGCGTGCCCGAACGATCCCCAGGAACACGACTCCTGTCATGACCAGTCCGAATGCAAAAATGGCGATCAATTGTGCAGTCATGGCTCGAGTGCCTCCTCAACCGCGCAGCATGCGCACGCGCACGCCGACCCAGAGAATGAGTATGGACGGGACCCAGATGCCGACGAACACGCCGTAGTCCTCGGTTCACCAGGAACCACAGGCCTACACTGACGAGAAAACTGGCGAAGGCTGCAAGAAGAAAGGGTACGTCGACTCGATCGAACATTGTGGAACCTCCTGCTTGTTTGAGGTTGAGCGATACTCACCTGAGACCCTCAGGGGTATCTGTTTCTGGCCGCAGGATCCGGCGAGCGAACTTCTGGGCCTGTCCGGAGGACGGGGAACTGTCTGATTCGTACTCATCGCCGTCTCCGACCGCAGCCAGTGCGAACAGCAGGCCGACTGCCACCAGGCTGGTGACGAAACAACCGATGATGAAGATGAACAGTGAGATCAAGGCGAGGCTCCGTCTGCAATCGGAATCAGGATCTCGTTGCGCCGCAGGAACCAAGGCTTGATCGGTGGATCATAGCGGGCAAACACAGGTTCTCCTGCGATGCTCCAGCCGTTTCGAGTCACCCAGGCCTCCAACTCGGCCTTGTGTGATTCGTAGCGCTGTTGGCTCCAGGTGCCGCTGTAGCGTACCGTAGCCACCAGCTCTTCCGGCATTTGTCGGAGCTGAACCTGAGGGTTGACCGGCTCCGGCAGAGTTTCCAGCGTGTATTCTGGAGGGCATCATGAAGGTGATGCGGTAGAGATCCCCTTGACGATGCATAGCGACAGGAGCTGTCATCGCCACCTTCTCAGACGGGGCCTGCGAGACCGGAGACGTCATCTCCATCTTCTGACGGCTGCGATTATTGCCAAAGATGTAGTCCGCCAGTCGGCGAAAGCCCTGGTTGCCGGCGCTCTCGAAATCTCCGTCGACCAGAGTCTCTGCCACGATATAGGGTTCATAACGTCTCAGCTCCAGGTTTCCGTCGCTTTCCAGGACCGTGTAGCTCGGTTTCTCCAGGGCCATGAGTTGACCTCCACAGGCGGGCAGCATAGCCATCATGGCAACGGTGGCCAGTGACCAGATTGTCTGAGAGCTCCAAACTGTCTGAAAGCTCCGAAGAATTGAGAGATGATGTTTGATCATGACTGCTCGCGATGATGGATGTCCGCTTTGAACGATTTGGACGTTTTACAATAGAGAGTATGCGGGAACCGACAGGGTCTGTCAAGGCGCTGATCGATTCGCCCGAAGATGCCCGGCAGCTCTATGAGGGGGGGGACGGCTGCCACGCTGGCGCGGATGGAAGAGCTTGCAGCCTACCGCAGGGCCGCTGAAGCCCGGTACAGGAAGACGGCCGAGTAGAGTCTGGGCGGCTCCGTTTCAGCGTGTCACTTTCAGGGAGGACAGGCCGCCGTCGAGCTGGATGACCTGGCCGGTCATCCAGTCATTGGCTGAATCCAACAGCCAGACAATGAGGTTGGCGATCTGATCCGGCTGGGCAATCCGTCCGAGAGGGTGGAGTCGGAGCGAAGCCTCGAGCGCCTTCTCGTTTTCGACGATTCGCTGGGTAGCCTGGGTGGCCACCAATCCTGGAGCTACCGCGTTGACGCGGATGTTGCGGCCGGCGTAGGTTGCCGCCGCAGAACGCGCCAGCCCGGCCACACCGGCCTTGGCGGCGGCGATGGCCTCGTGGTTGGCCAAGCCGATGTTGGCTGCGGCGGAGGACATCAGGACGATGGATCCACCTTCCTTGCGTAGCTCTTTCACCGCCGCGCGGACAAGCGCAAAGGCAGTGGTGAGGTTGGTGTCGAGGGTTGCGTCGTAGTCGGCGCGGGTGGTCAGATGCGCCGGCTTGAGCATCACGGAGCCGGCACAGTTGACGACGCCTGTGAGCTGGCCTTCCTCGGCGGCGCGGGAGACGAAATCCTGGGCCTGATCGAATTCTCTGCCGTCGACCTCGACCGCGATGCCGCCGATCTCGGTGGCGAGCGAGTCGAGCTGGTCGCGGTCGCGACCCCCGAGAACCAATCGGTAGCCGCGATCGGTCAGTTGTCGGGCCAGAGCCGTGCCGATGCCGCCGTAGGCTCCGAGGATTGCGATGACTTGGGATGAGCTGGTTGCCGGCATGGAGTCTCCTTGACTGTTATAAACGTTCAAATCGTTCACTTCTATGGTAGCATAAAGCTCGTGCAGAGGTGTCGAATAAAGGCAGGGCTTCTTGGAAAGGTTGGTGTTTCATCAAAGACTCAGCAGAAACTGCGGAAGTCGCCGTCAGCGCCGCGAGACCTTGAAGGCGATCTTGTTCGCGATTCTCTGGATCCTCTTGGCGACTGGCGATCAGAAATCGCTGGCGGGCGACTGGCCACAACTCCTGGGCCCTGAACGGGACGGGAAGTATCGTGGCGATGCGGTCTGGACCGATTGGGGCGAGGAGGGGCCACCGGTTCTTTGGAGCGTCGCCCTGGGGGAGGGATTTGCTGGACCGGTGGCGGTCGAGGGAACGCGTGTATGTCTCGCACCGAGAGGGCGCTGACAACGTTCTCGATGCGCTTCGCAGCGCCGACGGCAGTCGAGTCTGGCGGGTTACCCACGCCACCAAGTACCGGGATGATTTTGGCTTCAACGGCGGCCCGCGCGCTACTCCGGTCGTCGAGGGCGCTCGTGTCTTCACGTTCAGCGCCGGGGGCATCCTGCAGGCTGTCGATCGAAACTCGGGCAGTCGTCTTTGGGTCGTTGACACTCATCAGGTCTTCGGAGTCGAGAAGGGATTTTTTGGCGTCGCAAGCTCCCCCCTTGTCGTGGGTGATCGAGTGCTGGTCAACGTTGGTGGCAGGGATGGTGCCGGTGTAGTGGCCTTCGATGTCGCCACTGGCGCCACCGTCTGGACGGCTTCGAACGATGAGGCCAGCTATTCGAGCCCGGTGCTTGCGTCTCTCGAAGGCACTCGTAGGGCCGTGTTCTTGACGCGCGAAGGCCTCTTGGCGCTCGATGCTGCCTCCGGCGAGATCCTGCTGAAGTACCGGTGGCGGGCGAGATTGAATGCCTCCGTCAATGCCGCCACACCGATCGTGGTGAACGATCGCATCTTTCTCTCGTCGAGCTATGGGACTGGGGCGGTTCTCCTGGCGGTGACCCAAGGGGAGCCAAGAGAGATCTGGCAATCAGATCAATCGTTGACCAATCATTACGCCACGAGCGTTCATCATGACGACTTCCTTTACGGATTTCACGGTCGGCAAGAGAGTGGACCCAGCCTGCGCTGTGTCCGATTGGCGACGGGCGAGGTCGTCTGGAGCGAAGATCGCTTCGGTGCTGGCACCCTCCTTCTGGCACAGGATCACCTGCTGATCTTGAGGGAGACCGGCGAGCTCGTTGCCGCACCCGCCTCGCCGAAGGGCTTTCTTCCTGCAGGTCGGGTACCGATTTTGGACCGGGGCACCCGTGCCTATCCGGCCTTGGCGGATGGCATCCTGTTCGCTCGAGATGACGAGAAGCTTGTCGCTGTCGATCTGCGCCTTCGCCAAACGAAACCTCAGACCCAGAAGTAGACCGCTGCCGGGTGCCGTTACGACTCCGGCCCGGGCTTGCGGAAGACCAGAAAGTGCTGCTGCGGCAGCATGGCCCGGTTTTCGACGAATTCGAGACCCACGGCCTCCATTTCGAGACGAGCCTGGGCTGCGCTCATCTTGTGCAGGGGCAGAATCGGCACCGAGGGATCCTCTTCTCGATATTCGATCAGGAAGACCCGACCGCCAGGTCGCAGAGCCTCGACGAGGGCGCTCATCATCTCTCGCGGATCGGAGAACTCGTGGTAGGCGTCGACCATGAGCGCGGCGTCGACGCTCGCGGCCGGAAGATTCGGGTCTGTCGCCGTGCCGAGCACCGTCTCGACGTTGGAGGTGCCAGCCGATTCTTTTCGGCGCTCGATGACCTGCAGCATCTCGGGCTGGATATCGACGGCGAGTACCCGGCCTTGCGGCACTCTGGGGCTGATTCGGAAGGCGAAATACCCACTTCCTGCCCCGATATCGGCCACCACCGCGTCGGGGGCAAGTTCCATGTTCGTGACGACAAGATCGGTCCGCTCCTCTCGCTCGCGGTTGGCGCGCTCCAGCCAGTCGATGCCCCGATGACCCATGACGAACGAGATCTCTCGGCCCATGTAGACCTTGCCGATGCCGTCTCGACTCGCCGGCTTGTGGACATAGATCTCCGATGAATCCACCGGTATTGCCGCCGTCTCAGGCGCGGCGATCGCGAGAGCGGTCAGGATGGGCAGCAGCAGGCCGGTGAGAGTCGCGATTCTGATCATCTAGAATCGGCCGCTGAGACTGATCGCCAACAAGGGCGCGGTGTCGTGCTCGGCCGTCCGTCGTTGTTGCGAATTCTCATCCTCGATCCTGAGCTCGCCGCTGAGAACGAGACCGGTGTAGATCACGAGGTTGATCTTGGGGCTGAGGTTGTGGAGGATTCGGGCGAAGGTCACGATGCCACGCTGCTCGCCGATGCCATTCGGCTCGAGGTCTTGATCGTCGAGTCGAAATCGAATAGTGCGGTAGGCACCGCCAACGCCAAATTCCCACGTGGGACTGAGTTCGTAGGCCAACTCGAGACCGGCAGGGCCGGTTGGGCCAACGGTCAGTGGATTCGTCAGGCGCGTTCGCGTCGGTGAGCCGCCAGTCGATACTGACGAATGGAAAGGCCCGAGTTTCGCCGATCCGTTCGAAGGCAGCCCACGCCGAATCCGAGCTTGCGGTCGGGACGGAAGGCGTAGGTCGCGGCAGAGACCAAACCGTAGGTCAGGGAGTCGCCGGAACTGGCTCCAGAAGCACCAAACCAGCCAATGGAAGGACTCAGGAGCAATGATCCATCGGTCGTTGATCTTGCGGATGACAGGCAACGCCAGGTTGAGTCCATGGACGCGATCCCAGGGACTTGCCGACTCGAGCGCCGCGTCGTCAGAGAAATCGTAGTCGAGGTGGTCGTAGCTCAGGCTCAAACCGAGAATCGTCTTGCGACTGACCGGCTGGGCAACGCTGGCGCGAAAGAGCAGTGAGGAGACGGAGTAGCTGCCCTGGGTGTCGAAATCGGCGTCGAGTTGGGCGATCGCCGATCCAGAAAGACTGAAGAAAGGTCCTGGTGGTTTCGCTTGGTCCCCTGGGGGGGCCTGCGCGGCCACTGGATAAGCCCAAGTGACAAGCACCAGGCCTATCATCAGCCCATGCCGCAGTATTCTGTTTGATCTCACGATTCCAAGGCTCCATGTCGGGTCGGTCGGAAGTCACATCATGCGCGGGGACGCATCATACTGCCCCGAGCCGTCTGGCGTCTCGCGAACTGGCATTATTCGACTTCGTTGCGATACCGAGCCTGCTCCTCAGAGGCCAGGGGTTCTATCAATCGAAGGCCATTGACCACCACACCCAGGATCCGGTGATCTGTCGACCCCTCCAGGCTCTCAGATGGCGTAAAGGTGTCGCTATGGAATTCGAGGAGCAGCGTATCGCTCAGCTCCACCCCCTCCAGGCTGAAGGTCTGCGACCAGCCATGGTCCGGAATCCGCTGGTGCCACAACTCGACACCGTTGGCGAGAATCTGCAGCCGGGTTGCGTGCCGGCCCGGGGCACTCGCCTCGATCTCGAGGCTTTGCGGCAGATGCTGAGGATCCATCGGCACGCTCAGTTTCGCTGCTCCATTGGTCCAGCGCGCCCTCTTGTCGTCGAAGAGTTCCGGTGGATGGAACCCGACCTCCCGAAACCCGGGTACAGGCTCTGTTCCGAAAGTGAGACCCACGTAGGATATGGAGGGTCGGTCCTCCTTCGCTTGCAAACGAATGGCTCTCAGCAGAACACCCAGGCGGCTGTCATCAGTGAGTCCTGTCGCATCTGATCGAGGATGGATCGTGCCGCTCTTCAATTCGACGGTCAGCACATCACTCGGCGGTACCTGCGCCAGGTCGAAGGTGTTGGACCACGCCCCCGGAATCCAGTCGTTCCAAAGCTCTGTACCGTTGGCGAGCAACTGCAACCGGGTGCCGCTGTCCGCGGTGGCCGCCGTTTCGATCTCGAGGCTCTGCGGCAGGTTCTGAGGGTCCACCGGCACTCTCAATGTCGCGGTGCCGGATGTCCACCGAGCCGGTGCGCCTGCGAACATCTCTGGCTTGAGAAAGCCGGATTCTTGAATACCAAACCGAGGCTCCACGCCCAAAGCCAGACCTTCGTAGGATGGAGAGGGAAGTCGAGATTGAAGATCGCCCGGCAAAACCCAGAGGGCAGTGCCTCCGTCGGCCGCCGAGATGACGAATCTCGCGTCGAGGCGACGGGCTTGAGCCCAATCGTTCCCGCTGATCACCACCTTCGAGGGGGGCTCTTCACCGTTTCTGCTGTTGAACCGATGGAAGATCGTATTCTGCAGCAGATACTGAGATCCGTAGAAAACTTCCCGGTCGAGGTGAGCGACATCGTAGCTGACGTCCTCCAGCTGTCCGAGTCGAGAAGCGTACGGTAGCGAAGGAGAGCCGCGACCTGGTGGCCTCTCTGGCAGGTCGCAGATTGAATCGCTCTGTGTAGAGCGAACACCAGGAGAATAGAAGCACCAGCAGCAGCATCGCCGCCTGGTAGGAGAAGCGCATCATCACCGTGATCGCAAGATACGAAAGGATGGCGACGAGAGAGATCAGGTGGATTTCTTGCAGCCCCAGCGTGTCGATCAGCGGAAACACTCCAGCGACGTTGACGGCCTCCACGGTCCACGGCACGTCGGGGCCGACAGCCTCCTCTGCCGTATGGATCTCGAATGTGACGAGCACCGTCAGGAACACAATGGCCGCAGTGACCACGAGTGCACGCCGAGCCGCGAGCCGGCCGTCCAATCTGCCGCGCCAGAGCTGCACCAAGGCAATGGCCATGAACAGGACGGCTGAGGCCTCGTTGTACCTCCCGTACAGGAAGTTGGTCGCTCGAACGGTGTTCACTCCATACAGGCTGAAGACCTTTGTCGTCACTGAGGCAAGAAAGACGCCGGTGGCGGTGATCAGGATGAAGATCAGCACTCCGGTCTTGGGGTGTGCCAGGACTCGCCGCGCGGACGTAGAGGCCGTGCGCTTGAAAACGTAGACAGCGACAGTCATGAGACCCAGAAGGAACAGGCCGTGGGTCGCCAGTGATAGGTAGAGACCCTGACCCGCAGCCCTGAGAATCAGACTCTTGAAATGGCTGCCGGGGACGATCCGCAGTCGCCAGACGGACCGGCGAGAACTCGACCGCACCAGCCCAGCCTATCGCCATGAGATGCTCACTCACGATCCTGGTGAGAAAGAAGACCAGGCCAATGGCCGCGGCACTGAGCAGTAGCTGGCGTTTGGGAACGACCTTCAGTACAGCCAGCACGAGAAGATAGGCGAGGACCAGGACGAGAATCGGCAGCGCTCTGGGATGGACCGTGTAGAGCAGACCGGCAACCAGGCTGAAGAGCAAGGCATCACGAGCGGACTTGGAACGCAGATATCTCCCAAAGAGGACAATGGACAAAGCATAGAAGGGAACAAAAGCGTTCTCCGACCAAGCAATGTTCGAGTACAGGATCAGGGACGGATACAAACAGCAAGTCATGGCGATCCAAACCGCCACCTGCCGGGGAACTTCGAGCACTCCGGTCAGGATCGAATACAGCGGAATGTAAAGCGCGCTCATGAGCAGCGCGTTGATGGCGAGGGCGGCTTTGTAGATGGAGGCGGGGTCGGAGAACAGCCAGAAGGCGGGCAACAGAAGCAACGAGTATCCGAAGTGATAGAACTGGGCGTCTTGCATATCGGGCAGGTGTGCCGCCCCGGCGAGATACCGAGCATTGCCCAGATAGCCCATCTCGTCGGCGAAGATGATCGGCTGCTCCAGCTGCAGGCCCGACAGCCAGTGAACGGAGACCAGCAACAGATAGGGCAGTACGAGGTTGCGGACGCTGGTCGCCGACCACGGTCGCAGCGGATCTTGGTCAGACGAATGCGACACGAGTGAAGAACCCGTCAAGCTATCGAGTTCCCATTGTCGGTATCGCGTCGCCCGTTGGCCGAAAGGTGGACTCCTCAGAGGACCGCTTGTCGGCAATGAGGCGCAGGGTGGCTTCGAGGACCGCATCCACGCCCTGGGCGATCTCGTCGATGCTCGGTACCACCACTACATCCGGCAGAACGCCGCCGTCCGGCTGGAGCTCGAGCGGGTAGTAGCCGATCAGCGGGATGTCCATCTCGAGGCCCGAGTTCGGAAGACGGAGGAAGAACATCTGGCCGCCGTTGATGCCACGCCGGTTGCCGCCGGTGGGTTGGCCGACAAGCGTCGCGCGGCCCGCGTCCTTCAGGATCCTGGCAAGGGTGAATGTCGCGGAGCTATTGCTGGGGTCGACGAGCAGGAAGAGCTCGCCGGAGAATGCGGTCGCTGAGCCTGGGATCGTTCTCGGCTCCAGCGAGGCGTCTTTCCAGGTGTAGAAGCCATCGCCGGTCGGCCGCACCGTGCCGGTTCGATCGAGGAACGAGCGGTCCCATGTATCCAGAAATGGCACAAGATGCGCCGACACGGTCTCGTAGAGTATGAGCTCTCGGATAGGCGGCAGGGTGATCGGCTGGCGCAACAGATGGCCAAAGAGAGCAACCAGCACCTCATCGTCGCCACCACCGTTGCCGCGCACGTCGAGGATGAGGTGATCGACACTCCGCTCCTGGAGTATGTCGAAGGCATCATTCAGAAAACCGCGCCAGTCGAGCTCCATCTTCCAGGTGACGAAGGAGCCCGCCTTCAGGTAGGCAGTGGTCTCATCGAGGAGCTCGAATCGCCAGAGCTCGTCCGGTGTGCTGGCGAGGGGGCCGTGGCGCTCTTCGAGGAGAGTCTTCCGGCGCTCGCGGGTTAGCCCTTCGGCCGTGAACTCGAACGGCTCGCCGCTGTCGGAATCGATGGCCGAGAACCGGTAACGACCCGCAGTGGGTGGATGGACCAGCGGCTGAAAGACGTCGAAGATCTCGAAGTCTCCAACCCCGGTGACCTGTAGCTCGAAGCGTCGCTGATGGTCGGCAGAGCCGTCCGCGTGCACGAGCTCAACCAGTTGATCGATAAGGTCACCTGTTGCCACGCCGTCGATCGCCAAGATCTGCGTCCCCGGCCGCACCCGAGTATCGTCGGTGGCGCTGCCGGTAACAATCAGCCGGTCATCGAGGATACGAAAGGTGAACGGTACCTTGTCGGCGCCGCCAAAGAGCTGCTGTTGGACGTCCTCTGACTGGTTCCAGAAGTTGGCGTAGGTATGACCGCAGCGGATGGCTGCCAGGACCTCGGAGAACGCCAGGTAGGCCTCGCGCAGGGTCGATCCGTCGGCGAACCGTGTCGCGAGCTGGTCGAAGCGCGCGTCGATCTGCGGCGGCGTGTTGTATCGGTAGAGGCCAGGATGGAGGGTTGTGTAGGCCTCACGGGCGACTTCGAGATCGGCGAGCAACGCCGCGGCCGAAATCTTGGACTCGGCCGCAGGTCCGCTGTCCATGGCGGCCAGCAGCGCAGCGGGAGCGATAATCAACGGGCAAGCGGTAATGAAGGTGGCAATCCTACGCATGGCGCTCACTATATAGGTCGTAGGCGGCTCTCCGGGAGAGACGACCTCGGGAGAGGGATGACGGGTCCGACACCCCTGGAGCTCGTTCCTGTAGGATCCTTCGAGGCAGTACCTTCCAAGGTGTGGAGAGAGTGATTCATCAGGGTCCAGGACATCGACATGCTGCGGGTCGGGTAGCCACCGCGCTGCTCTTCGTCGTCAGCTCGATGGCTTTCGCTGCTTGCTCGGCCAACCCACGCGGCGACTCGGAAAGGAACTGGATGGAATATCTGGAGACCGTGCATCAGCTCGAGGCTGAGGGCGCGCCGCTCGTGCCGGACAGCGAAGAGGAGCGCCAAGCCATCGAGCGATTCCAGGGTGTGTTGAGTGACTTCAAGGCCGCCGATTTTCGCACTCGAATCCGCGCGGTTTACGCTGAGGATGTCTTCTTCAACGACACGCTCAAGACCGTACGCGGAGTCGACGCGGTCGAGGAGTACCTGGCGGCGAGTGCCGAGGCGATCGACATGGGCACGGTCGAGTTCCTCGATCTCGTTGCCGACAACGGCAACTACTATTTTCGTTGGGTGATGACGATCCGCTTCAAGCGTTGGGCAAGCCGTGAGAATACGCGCTCGGTTGGCATGACGCACATCCGGTTCGACTCCGAGGGCAAAGTGCTCTTGCACCAAGACTTCTGGGATTCGGCCGGAGGCCTCTTCGAGCATGTGCCGGGGCTGGGTTGGATGCTCCGCCGGGCCAAGAAGCAGATCTGAAACCGGCACGTGTACCTGCCTGGTAGGTCGAACAGGTATCTGCAACGACGCCAGCGTGCGGCTATCGCGAGCTCGACACGGTCCGAGTGCCGAGAGCTCTCGGCGATTCCAGCTGCGGGCGCGCCCAGCGATAGGCCGCCACACCTTCGAGCTCGCGCACGAAGATCTGGTTGCCGCTGATGGCGAGATGTCCCCACGTGGATTGATCGCTGATGGGGCGAGAGTCCAGAACCTGGAGCTCCCTCGGGTTGGCTCGCACCAGCAGGAGCTCTCCGCCCGCGTCGAGCGCCAGCATCTTGTCTCGTTGCACCGCCAGACTCCAGTATTTGCCGAACGGCTTCGAGATCCAGCGTTCGGTGCCGCTCGCCAGGTCCAGACAGGCTACCCGGCCGTTGCCCAGGTGCAGATAGGCGTGTCCGTCCACGACGACGGGGCTCGACATGTAGCCCTGCACCTTGTTCCGCCATATCTCTCGGGACTCGAGCCGCCCGCGATTCTCGGAGATGCTGTAGTAGAAGGTACCGTTGCGGTAGGTGCTGGTGAGAATGTGATTGTTGTGCACCATTGGGGTGAGGATATTCATGCCGCGAAAGCTCGGAACAGGCTGTTCCCACAGCACGTCCCCCGTTTCAGGGTCCAGGCCGTGCAGCACCTCTCGGGTCTGGACGACGAGCTGCCGACGCCCGGCCAGGTGGGCCAGAACCGGGGACGAGAAGGCGCCACTCGAGTAGATGTCCGCCGAGCTCGCCAGCTGACGCCAGAGAGTCTGTCCGGTCCGTTTGTCCAACTTGACGATGGAGTTGGCGGCTTGAACGTAGAGAGCCTCACCGTCGATGAGGGGGGAGCTGACGAATCCGAAGTCTGGAATCTTGGTACCGAAGCGTTCTGGAAAATTCACCTTCCAGATTTCCTCACCGTTGCCTGGGTCCAGTTTGACCAAGACCTCTTCCATGCCGCCAACGTAGAGGGCTTCGCCATCGTGTGTCGGGGTGGCGCGAATCCAGTCTCCATTGCGAGCCGCGAAGAACGGTACCTTGCCCTTGCCTGGCCACTGGACCTCCCAGAGCTGCTCGCCAGTGTCCCGTGCCAAGGCTCTGACAGCTTCGGTGTTCCGACCGACGCTTTCCGTGACGTAGACCTGTTCACCGACGACCAGAGGGCCGGAGTAACCCTTCCCGAGGTCCAGGCGCCAGAGTCGCTCGAGACCTGAGAGATCGTCAGGCCAGTCATTGCCAACAACGGTTCCGTCTCGGTTTGGGCCACGCCACTGATTCCAGTGGACAGGCCCGGCCAGAGCCGCCTCGTCGGCCCGAGTGGGCAGACTGGGGAGCCAAGAAAGGCAAGAGGCCACGAGGATCAGGAAGAGAGATCTTGTCAGGGATAAAACGTTCAAAACGTTCTTCATGTGCCGAACGTATTCGGCTGAAGAAGAAAAGTCAAGCCGTTATCCTTCAAAACGTTCTCGGAGTGCGGGGCGGCCACGGGAAGAAGGCACTCGTGCGTCGAACATAGTCCCGGTATTGGGGCTTGGTGTCGCTGAGCCCTTTCTCGAGGAGAGCGACTCCGGAGACCTTGAGGATCAGGAGAGTCATGAGAAACGGGCCGACAAGAGTCCATAGGGATCCAGGGGTCGCCAGAGCGAAGCATCCGAAGCCCCACCACAGCGTCGCGTCGCCGAAGTAGTTGGGATGGCGGGTGTAGCGCCATAATCCGCGGTCCATGACCCGGCCCTGGTTGGCCGGATCGGCTTTGAAGCGCGCCAGCTGCAGATCGCCGACGGATTCGAAGAAGAAGCCGATCGCGAAGAGCAACAGACCCAGCCCATCGAGCCAGGAAAGGGCGACCGGCAGACGTGAGATCTGAATCTGCAGCAGAGGCATGGCGATGAGCCAGAAGAGGAAACCCTGGAGCCAGAAGACACTGACCAGAGAGAGCCACGGAAATCGAGCGCCCCACTTCTCGCGCATGGCGGCATAGCGGTAGTCCTCGCCGTGTCCCCGATTGCGCCAGAAGATGTAAACGGACAGGCGCACACCCCAGAGAGTGACGAGCAGGGGTACCAGCGTCTGCCTGAAGGACTCGACAGGCACCTGGCTGCGGTAGAACCAGGCGAGCGTGACAAAGCCGAGCGCCCAGAATATGTCGACGATCGACGCGTCCCTTTTCACCAGGCTGGCTAGCCAGACGAGGGTGGTCAAGCCCAGGGCGACGACGAGACCGGGCCAGGCCAGGGCAGTGATCGCGGCGATCACGACCGGCCGTCCCCGCGCAAGAGGAGATCTTCGAAGGTTGCCGAGGGGGGCAGCCGAAAGAGTTGGATGAGAACGCAGATCGCGATGGCGATCGTGGTTACCGCCAGCATCGCCAGCAGAATCAGGGAAAAGAGAATCTTCAGGCCGGTCATCGAGAGTGACTCCTTTCAGGGCGCCGCCTTCTCGTCCTTTGTCCAGAGGGAGTGCGACACGAACCATTCTTCACCATTCTGGTATGCGAAGAGCTCGGCGCAGGCCAAAAAGAACAGGCGCCAGCGGTAGAACCAACGATCAGCGTCCTTGCCGTAGACGGTCCTGAAGAGCGCTCGAATCTCCTCGCTTTGCCGGTCCATGTTGCCAAGCCACGCGAGAGCTGTCTTTTCATAGTGCCTGCCGTTGACCCGCCAGCGCCGCTCGAGATGGACAGGCCCGGCAAAACGCTCCATGAGACTCTCGGAAGGCATCAGACCGCCGCTGAAGAAGTGTCGCGCCATCCAATCCGTCGGTCCGTTGTCCTCGAAGAAGTAGGGCTGTGAGCGATGGCAGAAGATGTGGACAAAGAGCTTGCCGTCTGGCCTTCAACCAGCCTGCGACGCGTTCGAGCAGCAGTGCGTAGTTGCGCATGTGCTCGAACATCTCGATCGAGACGACGCGGTCGAACGCGTTGGCGATCTGGAAATGGTTCATGTCGGTGGTCAAGATGTCGACGTTGCCCAGCCCCATCGATTTCGCTCGACGACGAATGAACTCTGACTGGAGGCCGGAGTTGGAAACGGCGGTGATTCGACAATTCGGGTAGTTCTCAGCGATCCAGAGAGTGAGCGAGCCCCACCCACAACCCAACTCCAGCACCTCCATCCCATCCTCGATCTGGGCCCGCGAGCCGATGCTCTCGAGGGCTGCAACCTCGGCGTCGTCGAGCGATGCGATTCCCGCTGGCCAATAACAGCAGCTGTATTTCAGGCGACTCCCGAGAACCGTCTGAAAGAAGGCTGGCGGCAGTTCGTAGTGCTGCTCATTGGCCGTGTCGGTCTCGATGGCCAGTGGACTGCCGCGCATGGTCTCAGCCAGAGAGGCCGCGGCGTCGGGAACAGCGCGAATCTCTCGAATCCTCCTTCTGAGCAGACCTCGAATGCCCATTCTGACGAGAGGATCCGAGATCCAGCCCCGCTCCGCCAGTTCTAGCGCTCCTCGCACCGGTCTCACTCCATTCCCGAAAGGCGCACCCCGTCGAGAGCGTCCGGGATGCATGGGTTTGGCGAGGAGAAGCTGGGCGTCGCCCACGGTGCGCTCGAGAAACCCTCCCTCGCAATAGCTGAAGTAGAACTGCCATTTGCGACGCTCGGCCTCTGAGAGACCGAGGGCAGCGATGCCCTTCTCGTTGGCCGTGAAGCGGCGGCGCCACGCGGCCAGCGTCCGCGCGTAGTGAGGCGTCAGATCCTCGAGGTCGACCAACCGGAGATCCGTCCGGTTCGTCACGCATTGTTGGATGCGCTCGCGGGAGGGTAGAAGACCTCCTGGAAAGATGTACCGCTGGATGAAGTCCACCGATCGGCGGTAGTCGTCGTACCGGGCATCCGGTATCAAGATGGCCTGGATCAGAGCGATACCCTCGGGCTTCAGAAGCTCGCTCGAGACTTGGAAGTATCGGGGCAGATAGGAATGGCCCACCGCCTCGATCATCTCGATCGACACGAGTTTGTCGAATGTTTCGCCGAGTTTGGCCGGGAGCTCGCGATAGTCTTCCTGGACGACGGTGACCTTGTCGGCGAGACCCGCATTGGCGACTGCTTCCTTGGCGTAGCGGTACTGCTGTCTCGAGATGGTCGTTGTGACCACTTCACAGCCGTAGTTGCGGGCGGCATGGATCGCCAGACCACCCCAGCCGGTGCCGATTTCCACCAGGCGGTCGCCGGGCCCCAGGTCGAGCTTGCGGCAGATGGTGTCCAGCTTCCACAGTTGTGCCTCTTCAAGGGTCGAGTCAGCTTCCGGAAAGATGGCACACGAGTAGGTGAGGGTCGGATCCAAAAAATGAGCAAAGAACTCGTTGCCCGTGTCGTAGTGCGCTGAGATGTTGCGCAGACTCCCTGCCCGGGAATTCCTGCGCAGTCTGTGCATGAGCCGGCGCAACGGTGCCGTCAGCCTCGCCGTACCTTTTTCAAATTCGTCCAGGGCTTGCAGGTTTCTGGCCAGAACACGGACTACGGCGGTGAGGTCTGGGCTCGACCAGAGACCGTCGCAGTAGGCTTCTCCTGCCCCGATAGAGCCTCCCCATGCCAGCTGTTCCCAGAAGGCATCGTCCTCGACAACGATACGGCCGATCAGCGGGTTTTCCCCGGAGCCAGAGCCCAGCTGCAGCCGACTCCCATCCTCCAGCACCTCGAGGCGGCCCGCTCGGATTCCCTGGAGCCTTGCCAGGACCAGCTTGCGGGCCAGTCGGCTGGGCCAAGGCTCGTCGTGGCGCCCGGTCAGTTCGGTGAGGACGCGCGACGGCCTTTTGGGTGCGGATAGAACGGGGTTTTCTTCAGCCATAGCTTGAGTGCCTCCCAGTGGATCCAAAAGACCACCCGCAAGGTCATGAGCGGGAATCTCGCCAGGGCCCACGCGAGATTGGCTCCATTGGCTTCTCGTCTTGTGAGCGTCATCGTCGCGTCGAAGAACTTGACGCCGTCGCGCGAGTTGTCGATATGAACGACATGGCGCTGTCCCGGGAGGGTCGTGCGCCAATCGTACTCGATGTCCATCGGCATGAAAGGCGAGACGTGGAATCGCTTGGAGAAGCGAAAGGCCCTCATGCCGCCCGGGTCCAGGTCAGAGCCTTCGTCGAGAACGTAACAGTGTCTTTCTCCCCAGGGAGTGTTGTTGACTTCGGCCACCAGGGTGTCGAGGCGCTTGCCGGTGCTGTCGAAACAATAGTAGAAGCTCACCGGATTGAAGCAATGACCAAAGTACCGCAGATGGGTGAGGAGCCGGATGGGCCCGTCGGGGCGGCGCCCCGTTTCCTTCAGGACGAGATCTCTGACCGCAGTATCCAGGTCGACCCCGGACTGGCCCAGATGGTTGCTGCGGTCGAACCAGGCCAGATTGCGGCGACCGTTGGACCAGAACCATCGCTTGGCGAAGACCGTGTCGAGCTCCGACAGGTCGAGATACATGAGGAAGAGCGGGTATCTGAAAGAGTGCTCGTGCGGCGCTGTTCGTCGGTGACGCACGCTGCCGACGTACAGGGCGCTGGTGAGCTCGCCGGTCACAGGGTGATTCCAAAGTGTTTGCAGACGGCCAGCGCACTGACCACGCCATCCTCGTGAAAACCGTGACGCCAGTAGGCTCCGCAATAGTGGATGTGATCGGTCCCGCTGATCTCGGTGTGTCGGCTTTGCGCCGCCACGGCTGCCTCCGTGAACAATGGGTGCTCGAAGTCGAAGCTGGCGATTTTCGATCCTTCCTTGAGCTCGTCCTCTATGTTGAGAGACACACAGTACGAAGTATCCGTGTGAAGTCGTTGGAGCTTGGTCATATTGTAGGTTACCGCGACCGGCAGGTCCGGCTCGCGGGCAGTCCGGTAGTTCCAGCTGGCCCAGGCTCTTCTTCTTCTCGGGAGAACGGATTCGTCCGTGTGCAGGATGGCTCGGTTCGGCTGATACCCGATGGCGCTCAGAACTTCTTCCTCTGCAGGAGAAGGGGAGGCCAACATCTGCAACGCCTGGTTGCTGTGCGCCGCAACGACGACTTCGTCGAAGTTCTCGGTACCGTCGTCGGTCGAGACTCGCACTCCCGCGGATGAGCGCTGGAGTCGGCGGACCGGAGTACGAAGCCGGATACGATCCGCGAACTCCGCGGTCAGCCGGTCGATATAGCGTGCCGAGCCGCCCTTGATCACGCGCCAGGGGTGGTGGCTACTCGTACTCAAAAGCCGATGATTGTCGAGAAACCGGAGGATGAACAGCGCTGGTGTATCCAGAGCCCGCTGCGGCTCGGTCGACCAGATCGCCGCGGTGAGCGGAATGACGTAGTGCTCGGCAAGCGAAGAGCTGAGCTCGTTGTTGGCAAGAAACTCTCGCAGGGTCCCTGGCAGCCGATCGCTGGCGAGTGCCTGCTTCGCCGCCTTGTTGAAGCGGAGAATCTCGCCGGCGAATCGATAGAAGCGGGGCCGCAGCAGATTCGAACGCTGAGCAAAGAGCGTGTCGAGATTGGTGCCGGCGTACTCGAGACCCGTGCGATCACATCTGACGCTGAAGCTCATCGTGGTCGATTGTGATTCGACGCCGAGCTGTTCGAGCAGACGAACGAAGTTTGGGTAGCTGGCTTCGTTGAACACGATAAACCCGGCATCGACGGCCAGAGAGTTGCCGTTCGACCTGACCTGGGTGGTCAGGGTATGTCCACCGACGTAATCGTTGGCCTCGAACACGCTGATCTCGTGGTCGCGGCTCAAGAGATAGGCGGAGACCAGACCGGAGATGCCGCTGCCGACGATCGCGATTCTCATGGAGAGTGTTGGCCCTTGCTGACTCGCCAGTGAAGGCTGTTGAGTGGCATTTCGTTGCAATTCTTGGTCTGGACATTGGCTGGGGAACTAAACATTCAAATCGTTCATAGTATGCAACAAAGCGCTGAGAATTCCAAATGCTTGACCCGGACTGCAGTCTGGAGTAGACTCTCGAGTGAATGTTTTGAATGTTTTATAAGACAGAAAGCCAATGCTCGCCACAACCAAGTCGTCGCTCCTCAATGCCCTCCTGTACCAACTGGGTTGGTTCGCGTGCGTCTTAGGCGCTGCAGCAGGCTGGGGAGGTCTCGGCGCGAGCCTGGCGATCTGCGCTGGCGATCGTCCATCTGTTGTTGGCGGAGAGTCCCGGCAAGGAGTGGCCTTTGATGCTCGCTGCTACCGGTATCGGGATCGTCGTCGAATCGATCCATGCGGCTCTGGGTGTCCTGGAAATCCAGGGGCATGCAGCCGGATCCATCGCGCCCATCTGGATCGTCGTCCTCTGGCGTGCAGTTTGCGACAACCCTCCATTTCTGTCTCGGTTGGCTCTCCCAACGCTACCTTCTCGCCTTTGGGCTCGGCCTGATCGGAGGACCGCTGGCGTTTCTTGGCGGCGAGCGCCTGGGCGCCGCGAACTTTGGTGAACCGAGGATGCTCTCGATCGGCGTCATCGGGCTCGTCTGGGCCCTCGCCCTGCCAATCCTGGTTCGGCTCGCCGATCGATTAGGAGGCAGAGGCCTGTACAGAGGCTTGGCGGGTCGGCTGAAGACGGCAGCGAGATCTCGGCGCCGAGGTTGCTAGCGGTTAACAGACCGATCTTCGGCGGGCCTGCGCCTCGGGCGCGAAGACGAGGGCCAAGAGCAAGAACCGATCCGATATGCTCGCCCTCGACTCGAGGCGAGCGCAATCGGCATGTCGGCTTGCCAGGCAGTGATGTCATGGATGTCGGTCTGAGCGAAGAGCAGAGAATCCTCGTCGACGAGGTCAGGAGATTCAGCGAAGAGCGGATTCGGCCCGGTGTTGCTGTGCGCGATCGCGAGCACACCTACCCGAAGGAGATCATGGCTGAGCTCGGCGGGATGGGCCTCCTGGGGATGAGTGTGCCGGAGGAGTATGGCGGCAGCGGCTCGAGCAGTCTCGATTTGACGCTGGTCATCGAAGAGATCGCCCGGGTCTGCCCGTCCGTGGCGGTAAGCCTGATCGCTTCGAATTCGGTTTGCGGTTGGCCGATCAGTCGCTTCGGCTCGGAGGATCTCAAGAGCCGGTTTCTACCAGGCCTGGCTGCAGGGGAATCCTTGGGTGCCTTTGCTGTGACGGAGCCGGGCGCCGGGAGCGACGCTGCATCCATGAGGACCACGGCAACAAGGGATGGAGACGAGTGGATTCTGAGCGGTGAGAAGTCATGGATCACCAATGCCGGGGTCGCAGACCTGCATCTGGTCCTGGCGCGCACCGATCCGGAGGCTGGCTTTCTGGGGAATCAGCGCCTTTGTGGTGCCCAGGGATTCACCGGGATTGACCGTCGGAGCACCGGAAGAGAAGCTGGGACTGCGCGCCAGCGTCACGGCGCCGCTTCTCTTCGACGATTGCCGTCTACCGGCCGCCAACCTCCTGGGCCGCGAAGGCCAGGGACTGATGATCTCCATGGCGGCGTTGGATCATTCTCGTGTCGGCATCGCCGCGCAATGCGTCGGCATTCACCAGCGGGCCCTCGAGCTCGCGGTCGAGTATGCCAGGCAGCGGGTGCAGTTCGGTCGCCCTATCGCCGAGTTTCAGGCCATTCGTTTCACCGTTGCGGAGATGGCGACACGCCTGGAGGCCGCTCGGGGCCTCACCCGAGCGGCGGCTGTAGCCGCCGGGACACGCGATGCTGGCCGACTCGCCTCTCAAGCCAAGCTCTTCGCCTCTGAAGCTGCCAATCGCGCTTGTTGGGACAGCTTGCAGATCCATGGTGGCAACGGCTTCAGTGAGGAATACGAGATCGCCCGTCTCTATCGAGACGTCCGAGTGACTACCATCTACGAGGGTACCAGCGAGATGCAGCGGCAGATCATTGCCCGTCATCTGCTCCAATGAGCGGTCCTGGCTCGATTCTCAGCGATCAACCCAACCATGGCCGACCTCCATCTCGTCCACTGCTCGTACCACAAGTGCTTGACGGTCTACTTCAGCCGCATCATGCGATCGGTTTTCAATAGGTGTCTGCCGTGGAGTGGTGGATACCGGCACTACAACAGTCACCTCGAGGACTTCTACAAGGGCTTTCGAGAGCACAGAATCGCCTCGGTCAACAATCGCAGTCTCGATCTCGAGTCTCTTGGTGAGTTTCGGATTTCCCGCTTCGTTCGAGATCCGCGCGATCTTGTGGTCTCCGGGTACTTCTACCACCGGCGTGGCGCCGAGGACTGGGTCAGCATCGAGGCGCCGACAGCCGACGATTGGTACTTCGCTAACGGCGTCGTGCCGGCAGCCATGCGTGGCGAGCAGATCTCGTTCGCTGGATACCTGCAGTCGATTCCGGAGGAGGAAGGTCTGCTGGCCGAACTCGAATTTCGTCGGCATCATTTCGATTCGATGGCCAGGTGGCCCAACCGCCACCCAAAGATCGTCACGTACCGGTATGAGGACATCATCGGCAACGAGCCCCGCGTTTTCCAGGAATTGTTCGAGTTTTATGGCCTGTCCTCGATCGAGCGTAAACTGGGAGATTGGTTCGCGCGCCGGTACTCGATTCGGAAGCGGTCGACTGATCCTCACGTGCGAAATCCTGCGCCAGGTCAATGGCGAAGACACTTCACCCCGAGGGTAAAGCGAGCCTTCGACGCTCGAGCATGGCGCCTTGCTGGAGCTGTATGGCTACCCCAAGGATTGAGCACGCGATGACTGGTCCTCATGGGTAGCCTTCTTTGCATCACCAGCGGCCTTACCGGCATTCTGTTCTCGAGCCTGGAGCTCGCCCGTCGTTTGTCGGCTGCCGGACATGAGCTGACCTACGCCAGCTTCTCAGAGGTCCGCCAGACAGTCGAAGATCACGGATTCCGATTCCTGCAGCTCGCTCCGAGTCGATACCAGGAGTTCCTGAGGGCGGACGCCGATAGCAGCGCTTTCGAAAGGCTGTGGAACCTCGATCGGCGCCGCCAGCAGGCCACTGATGCGATAGCAGTCGGCGATCTTGCAGACGCGATTCGCTCTGTCGATCCGGATCTCCTCCTCATCGATGGCGAGATGCATGAGCACATCATCGCTGCCTGGGCTACCGGGGTGCCGATCGTGCTGCTCAACACCTTTGCATCGATTTGGCAGCGACCGGGATTGCCTCCTCCCCATCACTTCGTGCAACCCGGTGCTGGGTGGAAGGGAAGCCGAATCGGGACCTGGCTTCTGTGGCGGAACTTGCGGCTCCGAAAGAGTCCGCACGGCCTGGGTTCAAAGAGTTCGACACGCGGGCTGCGACCGCTTGTCGATTCTGCGACGACTGGCGGACGAGGTCGGGTTCGAGCTGGCGGCCGAGGCCGACTTCAACCAATGGCTGATCCCCTTCACCTACCGACACCTCCCGGTGTTGAGCCTGCACGCGGTGGAGTTCGACTTCCCCCATGAACCACCCGGTCGGGTCCACTACCTGGGGCCGATGATTGCCGAAGACCGCATCGATCGTGGCATTGCGGAAGAGGTTCGGGCAGAGCTCGAGACGGTCTTCGATCGCCGGCGCAGCTCGAGCGGCCGGCGAAAGTTGATCTATGCGGGATTTGGCTCGTTCTTTACGACGGATAGGGGTCTGCTGAAGCGGCTGATCCAGGCGGTGGCCCCACGAGAGGACTGGGATCTGGTGATCAGCCTCGGAAACCGGTTCGCCGCCGGCGACCTGGGTGAGCTGCCGGAGAATGTTCGAGCCTTCCCATGGTTGCCCCAGACCACCGTGCTGAAGCACGCGGATGTCGTCGTCAACCATGGTGGCATCAACTCGGTCGACGAGAGCGTTGTTTTCGGAGTTCCCAGCTTGGTGTTCTGTGGCTTCGAAACCGATATGGGCGGCAACTCGGCACGCGTGGCCTATCACGAGATCGGCATTGTCGGCAGTCGGTCGAGCGACAGTCCACAGGCGATCCGTCGGCACCTCGATCGTTTGCTGACGGAGTCACGCTTCGAGGACAACGTGGAGCGGTTGCGTTCCTGCTATCTTGCCTATGCAGACAACCGTGTCGCAGAGCGGGTCGTCGAAGCTCTCCTCGAGGGTCCACCGCAGGACCGGTCCGGACCCACCGCTTGAAGCCACGCTGCCATCCGTATCGATGACCAAGACGACGAAACGCATCACGAGGGGCGCCGGCTGGATCTACACCTATCGATGGCTGGACAGGCTCTTGGGCTTTGTCTCGATTGTCGTGCTGGCGCGCATTCTCGTTCCGGAGGACTTCGGCCTGGTTGCCATCGCCGCCTCTTACGTGGCGATTCTCGAGGGCCTGAGTGACTTCGACGTCAACAAGGCTCTGATCCGGGCCCGAGATCACGATCGCTCGCTCTTACGACAGTGCATGGACGCTATCCGTCGTGCGTGGCATCGTCTCGGCGCTGTTGATGGTGGTCATCGCGCCCTTCGTTGGCGACACTCGGATGACGGCCATCCTCTATGTGTTGGCCGTAAGTCCGCTTCTGCAGGGTCTCTCCAATCCGCGCTTTGTGATGTTCGAGCGCGAGTTGGTGTACTCGAAGCTTGCTGTCCTCACGCTGACGGCGAAGATCGTCTCGTTCAGCGTCACTCTGTACATCGCTCTCGTGTATCGGAGTTATTGGGCACTGGTGCTCGGCATTCTCGCTGGCAGCTTGACGAGTGCCGTGCTGACCTATTTGTTGAAGCCCTATCGCCCGAGGTTCTCGGTTTCGAGATTCTCGGAAATCTTCGCGTTCAGCGGCTGGATGTCCTTGGCCACCGCAGTGACCACCTTGTCGATGCAGACGGACCGGATCATTGTCGGCCGCTTGCTCGGTGTCGCAGATGCCGGCTCGTACTACATGACGCAGAGAGTCGGGGTGGTGCCCACGAGCGAGCTGATCAGTCCGTTGCAGCGAATCCTGTTCCCCACATTCAGCGAAATCGCAGAGGAACCGCAGAGGCTGCGTCGAGCGGTGCGCGAATCCGTCAACATCCTGGGCAGTCTCAGCTTGCCAGCAGGAATCGGATTCGCGCTGGTGGCCAACGACTTTGTGCCTATCGTCCTCGGGGACACCTGGCTGATGATCGTGCCCTTGCTCGTGGTTCTGGTGCCGTTTCTCGGGTTTCGTGGCGCGCTATCGATGACGCTGCCGTGCATGATGGCGTTGGGCAGGACACGACTGCTCTTCAAGGTCAGTCTCGTCTATGCCCTGGTTCATCTACCGGCCTTCATCGCGGCCACGGCGTTGTTTGGCCTCACGGGAGCGATCTGGAGCATCGTCCTGGCAGGGTTCTTCTACTCGTATCTGAATGCTTGGATGCTCAAGGAGACGCTCGGAATCACGATCGGCGAGATCGTGACGCAGCTCAGGCGACCGGTGTCTAGCGGTCTCCCTCATGATGGGCTCGATTCTGCTCGCCAACGCCGTACTGCCCGTGGATCTCTTCTCGGAGACCGGTTCGTGGCTGTCTCTAGGGATCAAGATCGTGCTGGGGGCTGTCGTATCTTGTGCTGCTCAGTATGCCATCTGGCGATTCGAGGACCGGCCCGCAGGGATCGAGAGGCGCCTGGTCGAGCTTCTTACCCGGTAGGCCCGGCCAGTCGCGCGAAGGCGATTTCGGTGCGTCGGGCAATGGAGTCCCAGGAGTGCTCAACGGCAACTCGCTGACCGCCCGCAGCCAGATGGGTCCGCAGGTCGGGTTCGCCCAGGACTCGGATCAGCGCCGCCGCCAGCTCCGAGGTGGATTCGGGTGGCACCAGCAGGGCGCTCTCGCCATGCTGAAGGATCTCCGGCAGACCGCCCACGCGGGTGGTGACGACGGGCAATCCCAGCGCCAAACCGAGAAACAAGACTCCTGACTGGCTGATATGTCGGTAGGGCATGACGAGCACGTCGGCGGCGGCGAAATACCGCGTCACCTCGGAGAAAGGAATGTAGTCGAAACGGTGGATGGCGCCGAGGCGCGCGGCCGAAGCTTTGAGCTCGGCGAGCCGTGACGGGCCCAGCCGTGCGGGATCGCCAGCAATGACCAGCCGTGCCCGGGGCCGCGCTGCAGCGATCTCCGGCCAGGCCTCGAGCAAGAGATCCAGTCCCTTGTACTCGCGGATGTAGCCAAAAAAGAGCGCCACCTCGTCTTGCGGCTCGACTCCCACGAGCTGGCGGGCTTCGAGCCTGTCGGGAACCCCGCTGCAGTGCTCGAAGAAACCGTAGTCTCCATGCGGGATCACCGTGACTCGCTCGGGGTCGACGAAGAACTCGTCCTGGAGTCTCTGACGGTCGAACTCGGAGTGGGCGACGATCAGATGCACGATCCGGTGGATCCATCCATGGATCGTCCTCTCCGACTGCATCCGCTCGTGTGGGGTCACCACGTGCGCCGTGTAGACGAGGGGCCGCCGCAGAAGCCGCAACAGCGCGAGGTAGAGTACCGCGATCGAATTGGTGCTGTGGAGGTGGACCACCTCCGGACGCAGTCGCCAGGCGCGAAGGGTAACGGCGACGGCATCATAGATGGCTTCGAGCCTGCGGGCGGTACGGAAAAGCAGACCTGGATTCGGGTTTCGGCTCCTGCCTGAGGCGCGGGCGGTGCGCTGTTCGACTCGCAGATTCTCAGGTAGGTCGGTGCGGCCCTCGAGCTCGTATTCGGCGGCCGTGATGAGGGTGACCTGGTGGCCCCTTGCGGCGAGGGCTCGCGAGAGGTTGTTGACATAATGAGCCAGACCTCCGCGACCGTAGGCCTCGATTTCGAGAATCCTCATCGAACCTTCCGAGGTACCGCTCATGCACTTTCCGGGCATCGCGGTCGTAGCGTTTCGTGCCATGCGAGTCGAGTCAAGTGGCGAGTCTGGAGCCGATCAGTACAATTCGAGTTCCGAACCTCGGGTCGCGATGAGATTCCTGCCATGAGCTCCCACCCAAAAGACAACCGCGCTGCCCGGCTGGAGAGGGCGATCCGGCTGAAGCTGGCGGCGGCGCGGGGGCGCGGGTCGGCGCTTCCTGCAAGACCTGAGGATCAGACGCCACTCCTGAGTGAGATGCAAAGGAGCCTGTGGCTCACGCATCAGATGGATCCGGGCTCGGCCGCCTACAACCTCGTCAGCGTCTTTCGCCTCTCGGGTCCGCTGGATCTGGCCGCTCTGGAGCACAGCTTCAACGAGGTGGTGTCTCGACATCGCATCCTCCGATCGACCTTTCGAGCGGGCAGAGAAGGGGTTGTACAGATCGTCAATCCGCACGCGCAGCTCGAGATCGAGAAATTCGTCGTCGAGAATGGAGCCGGGCTTCAAGCAGCTCGTCGCGAGGCTGGCAAGCCCTTCGATCTGGCGGTGGGACCCCTGATCCGCATGGTCCACATCGAGGAGCAGTCCGGCGGGGAAGACTGGCTCCTGCTGGTCCTGCATCACATCATTGCCGACGAGAGATCCCTGGATCTTTTGTGGGAACAGCTAGCTGAGGCCTATGCGGGGCCAAGTGCGGGGAGCGCGCCGGCGATCCAGTTCGACGACTATGTGTACTGGGCAGCCAAGCAGACACGAAGCGATCGGGGCGAGGAGCTCGAGTATTGGCGGCAGCAGCTCGACCCACTCCCCGACGAGCTGATTCTGCCTTTCGAAACACCGCAACCCGAGCCATCAGGCCCGCGAGGACGTCTGCTCGAGAGGCCTCTTGCCAGTGACCTGCTATCGGGCCTGCGGCGCCTGGCGGCTGCCACCGGGTCGACGCCATTCACGGTGTTTGCCTTCACCTTCCGACTGCTTGCTGGAGCGATATGTACCCGGTCGGCGCATCGCGTTCTCGACACCCGCCACGACGCGATCTCACCCAGCAGCGGTGAACATGATCGGGTACTTCCTCAACCCGGTCGTCATCTGCACCTCGATCGACGAAGGGCTGCCTGTCGAGGAGGCTGTCGGTGCTTTCGCGCGGGAGATGAGGGATCGCCTCTCTCATGCCTCGGTGCCGTTCGATGTCCTGGCCGAGGAGTTGTCGCCCGCTCGCAGGCCCGACCGACACCCGATCTACCAGGTCATGTTCGTCCATCGGCAGCCGAGCGTCTCTCGGGCTCTGGGAGACGTCGCTCTGGATCCTGTCGAGCTGGATCTCGGCGAGTCCAAGTTCGGCCTCACGTTGTTCGTTTCTGAAGGCCCGAGCTCGCTCGACATCGCTGTCGAGTACAGGGCCGACCGGTTCGATGAGGTGTGGATGCAGAACCTGCTTGGGCACTACGAAACTCTGCTCTCCGGGTTGGTGGGGGAGGCGGGGCGCGCTACCTCCGAGGTGTCGATCTTGACGTCCGGGGAAGAAGCCGCTCTCGGGGAGTGGCAAGGGGCGATGTCGACGCCGGACGGAAGGGATCTGCTGCCGCAACAGGTCCTCACAAGAATCCGCCAGAGCCCGAAGGCGACATCGGTGATCTGCGGCGGTACCCGGTGGAGCTACGATGAGCTTGGGAATCGGGCCGCTGGGATTGCGTCCGAGCTCGTGGCCCGGAGCGTCGGCCAGGGCGATCGTGTTGGCCTTTTTCTGGATCGCTCTCCCCTGATGATCGCCGGTCTTCTGGCGAGCCATTGGGCAGGCGCCGCCTACGTGCCTCTGGATCCAGGCTACCCAGCGCAGCGGAATCGAGAGGTGCTGGAAGACGCGGACGCTGCGGCGGTGCTGACCACCTCGGAGCTCTGCGAGCGCTTGCCCGCAGGGAACTGGACGACCATCTGTCTCGATGAGCTCGAGGGCAATACTCTTGAATCGACCGAGATCGCAGGACCTGATCCCGAGGCGGTGGCCTACATCCTCTACACCTCCGGTTCGACAGGCCGACCGAAGGGAGTCGTGGTCACCCATGACAGCCTGAGAGTCTCGACCGAGGCTCGGCGACAGGTTTACGACTTTGCACCCGAACGGTTCTTGCTGCTGCCCAGCCTCGCGTTCGACAGCTCGGTGGCGGGAATCTTCTGGACCCTCTCTGGGGGTGGCACCTTGGTGATCCCGACTGACGAGGAGATCCAGGATCCGCGGCGGCTGGCGCAGGTCGTAGCCGCAGACGAGGTAGACAGCTTACTGTGCGTTCCGTCGTTGTATGCGGCCATGTTGAAGGCCAATGGCGACCGACTCCGCGCTCTGAGGGAGGTCATCGTCGCGGGTGAGAGCTGCTCGTCGCAGCTCGTTCGAGAGCATCTCCGCAATCTGCCTGACGTGCGACTCTTCAACGAATACGGACCGACGGAAGCGACGGTTTGGGCGACGGTCCACGAAGTCGGACCGCGGGATGAAGAGCAGCCGGTGGCCGTCGGTCGCCCCATACCCGGTGTGCAGGTTCGGGTGCTGGACCGACTGGGCCGGACCCTACCCGCGGGGATTCCGGGAGAAGCATGGATTGGCGGACGGACGGTCGCGCAGGGTTATTGGCGACGCGAAGATCTGAGCCAGGAGTGGTTCGTACCCGACCCCGGGGGACCTGCAACCGGGGCCAGGTGGTATCGCACGGGAGATCTGATGTCGTGGACGGCAGAAGGCACCCTGGTGTTTCTGGGACGCCAAGACGATCAGATCAAGCTACGGGGGTTTCGTATCGAGCCCGGCGAAATCGAGGCGGCCTTGCTGGAGCGTCCCGAGATCGAGGAGGCCGCGGTCGTGGCTCGCTCTCTGAGCTCGGGTGCACAGGGACCGAAACATCTGGTCGCATTCCTCCGCACTGCGCAGAGCGCTGAGTCCCTTCAATTGCGCCTAGACCTCGAGAAGCGGCTGCCAGAGTTCATGGTGCCGCAGCGATTCGTCGAGCTTGCCGAGCTGCCTCGGCTGCCGAACGGCAAGACCGATCGCGATCGACTGCGAGACATGAGCCTCGGGCCCGAAGCGGCGGTAGAGACGGAGAATCTGCCGATCGACGAGCGCGAGCACGCCCTGGTTGCGCTCTGGGAAGGTCTGCTGGGGCGCTCGGGCTTCGGAGTCCAGGACAACTTCTTCGAGCTCGGTGGGCACTCGCTTCTGGTCGTCGAGATGACGCTGGCGATCGAACGCGATCATGGCGCCAGGCTGGCGGCGGCAGAGGTCTTCCAGAACCCCACCGTTCGGCAGCTGGCACAGTGCATTGAGCACCGGCGGGAACCCGATTCGACTCCCTACGCCCACCTCTTCCCCGTCCAACCAGGGGGCCACAAGACTCCGTTTATCGTCGCCATACCCCATGTGTTCACCGAGATGTTGGCGACGCGATTTCGCGGCGACCGACCGGTCTACGGTCTGCGGGGTGTCGGTCTTCGACCCGAAGGCAACCGCGGCCGCTGGCCGACAATGAGGCATCTGGCCGAGGATCTGGTCGAAGAGATCGAGCGGCGGTTTCCCGAGGATCGCTACATCATGGCTGGGTACTCCTTCGGCGCGACGATGGCTTTCGAAGCCGTCAGGTTGATGGAGGAGCGAGAGATTCCAGTGCAACGGTTGTATCTGATCTCGCCCATGCCGCTGAATTTCTTCTCCCTGGGTCCGTTGCGTCTCCAGATCGACGGTCTTCGCAAGCCGCTGGCAGAGCTCACGACCGCGCAAGCCTGGGAACTTCTGGCAAGAGAGAACAATCCCCTGACTCGACGGCCGTATGGGAGGGCTTGGCGGTTTCTGGCACAGAAGCCCTGGCGTCACTTCCTCTGTCTGGTAGGGAGAGTGCGGCGCCTTTTCGGCCTGCCGCTGACGCCACGGATTCTCCACGCCGACGTGCGCCTCGAGCGGTTTCGTCTCCATCGCGGCTACCAGCCCAGGACTATTCGGACTCCGACTGTTATCTTCAACCCCAAGGAAGCCGAGGCCGATATGGCGGCGACCTGGAAGCCTTACTTCGAGGGTCCGCTTACCGTCGTGGAAACGCCGGATCCTCACCTGGGAGATATCGCCATCGGACGGGCAAAGGAGCTGATTCTGCGCCAACTGGACGATCTGGAAGAGGTATGAGGCACAGAACTGCAGCTCGATCAGGACGCGCAAGACTGTGTTGAAAGAGTCGGAGCCGAGGCGCACGCGGCCAGCCCATGTCGAGCTGGTTGGCCAGCTTGCCGAGCGAATTCGGCCGGATGATCCGAGTCTGGAGAGTTGGTGCTCTCGGTACCATCAGACACACGCAGCCAGGCTCGCCACAGACCTCCAGATCGTCGAGAACCACGTGCAGCCGGGAGCGGCGGTCTTGGAGTACGGTGCGGTGCCCTTGCTGATGACCGCGGCGCTTTCGGATCTCGGCTATCAGATCAAGGCGTTGGATATCGCGCCCGAGCGGTTCTCGCAGGCCATCGAGCGCACGGGTCTCGATGTAGGGCGTTGTGATGTGGAGACCGAATCGGTGCCTTTCGCTGCGGAGACATTCGACCTGGTTCTTTTCAACGAGCTGTTCGAGCATCTCCGAATCAACCCGATCTTCACGCTGAGCGAGGCCTGTCGGACGCTGAAGCCCGGTGGCTTGATGCTGCTGTCGACCCCGAACCTGCGTTCGTTTCGCGGTCTACGCAACCTTCTCGTCCGCAACCTCGGACACGCTTCCTCGGGTGGCGTCTACGACCAGTACGAAAAGCTCCAAACGCTCGGCCACATGGGACACGTGAGGGAGTACACCACTAGAGAAGTCGCGAACTTCCTGGGCCGAATCGGGTTTGACGTCGAAAAAGTGATCTTCCGAGGCGGGCACGGTGCCGGTCTGGTTGGCCTGGCCGAGCTGCTGGCGCCCAGTCTGCGTCCGTTCTTCACGCTAGTTGCAAGAAGGGGCGAGGACAACCAGGGCCGCTCGGTACCGGGCTCGAGGTCGCAGCCAGAGAAGGAGAGCAGATGACGGCGACCGAGATCGACAGTCGGATCTTCGTGGTCGGGGTTCCCCGTTCGGGTACGACCCTCATGCAGAGCCTTCTGGCGACGCACAGCGCGGTGACCTCCTTCACCGAAAGCCACTTTTTCAGCAGGTATTTCAGACTGGTGCCCTTCGTGTCGACGCCGATCCTGGTCAAGAGTCCCGAGGCCAGACTGAACGAGTTCCTCGCCGAGAACGGTGTCGACTCCGTCAGTGCAGCCGCTCTGCTCAGGGCGGCGGGAATGAACCGTCGCAGCGACCTGCTCTCGCCGCGACATGCGCGAGCGGTGACGCGACAGTTCCTCGGTCTGCTGGATCGGTTGACGCTGCAGCGCGGTCGGTCGAGCTGGATAGAAAAGACGCCTAGGCACCTTCGATATGTGCCGTTTCTCGAGAGGGTCTCAGGTTCCGAGTGCCGCACCTGCTTCATCCACGTCATCCGAGAAGGCTTGGATGTCGTGGCCTCACTCCACCTCGCCTCTCAGAACTGGGAGCGACCGTACGATCTGGAGACCTGCGTCAATCGATGGAACGACGACGTCGGATTCTCCCTCGGTCGGATCGGTTCGCCGCACGATTACTTCGTGTTCTATGAGGAGTTGACGGCAGATCCGGAGAGTGCCTTGAGAGATCTGGTGGCAAAGCTGCAGCTCGACTGGCAGCCTGACATCCTCACTCGGTACGCGCCCACGTCGGAACCGCTGATGACCGAGGAGGAGACCTGGAAAGCGAATGTCGGTCGCTCTGTTCGTCGCTCGACGGGCTCGGCAGGGTTGTTGACGCAAGCCCAGCGAGATCAGATCGCGACCCAGTTGGATCCTGACCTCTACCGGACCCTTCACGAAGCGGCCAGGGCCGAGGGCCGCCAGGTCGCGCGATAGGCTAGTAGGCCAGATGGTCCTTTCCCCAGCCGTCTCCGTCGTAGTGCCGTTCTTCAACAGCGAGCGCCACATCGCACTCTGCGCCGACGCCCTGAAGAGTCAAGTAGGAGTGGATGGCACTTTTGAGCTGATCTTCATCAACAATCGTTCGGCAGACGCTTCGGCTTCGATCGTCGAGAAGACTGCGGGAGTGGTGCTCCTCCATGAGGATACCCCTGGTGCGTATGCGGCGCGCAACACAGGGATCAAGAACGCGAAGGCTCCCCTGATCGCCTTCACGGACGCCGACTGTGTGGTGGATAGCGACTGGCTGCGATCGATCCTGGACTCGATGAAAGACTCTTCGGTGGCGATCGTGGCTGGTTTTCTCCGGTATCCACCCCAGGCGTCGCTGGCCTTGCGGATGCTTGGCGCCTACGAGAATGCCAAGGTCGAGTATGTTCTCAATCACTGCGAACCCGCCCAACACTTTGCCTACACCAACAACTTGGCAGTGAGGGCTTCGGTATTCGAGGAGCTGGGCCTGTTCAAGGAATGGAAACGAGCCGCCGATACGGAATTGGTACACCGGCTGGCGTCCCAGCGGCCCGACCTCTGCGTCGCCTACAATCGCGCCATGAGGGTGACCCATCTGGAGTTCCTGGGAGCTAGGGCAAGGGCGCAGCGATTGCGGCTGTATAGGAGCACGAACTCGAAGATCGACTCCTTTCAGGAGCTGGGCCTTCTCGATCGCCTTGCCGTTCTGAAGTATCTCTTCCGACGCTACGTCGGCAGATAGAAGTCCACCGGAGGTCGGGGCAGAGCGGACGAAGACTGTAGGCTACCGAACGCTACGATTCGGGCTCCGAGGCGAGAAGGCGGGCGACTTCGTCGTCACTCAACGATGCGATCTCCTTTTCGATCGTCCGTTCCACGAGACCGGCGAGGTCGCGGACGGTGGGCGCCTGGAAAAGGGACTGCAGCGAAAGCTGGATGTCGAAGGCTTCGCAGACGCGAAACATGACATCCATGGCCTGGAGTGACGCGCCGCCGTATTCGAAGAAACTGCTTTGCACGTCGTTGACGGGGACCCCCAGCACCTCGGACCAGATGGCGGCGACCCGTTCCTGGCTGGCCCCTTCCGGGGCAACCGCCGGATCGTGGGACACCGGAACCGTGGCATCGGGACCGGGGAGGGCCGCAAAGTCGACTTTGCCGTTCTTCGTCAAGGGTATCGCCGGAAGCTGCATGAAGTGCTGGGGAACCATGTAGCCGGGCAGCAACGCGGAGAGATGGGCGCGCAGCTCCTGAACAGTGAGCTCGTGGTTGGAAGTGAAGTAGGCGCATAACGTGCGGTCTTGATTCCAGGCGCCCTCGCTCACGACGACGGTGGCATGATCGATCCGCCGGCTTAGGAATCCGATTCGATCGAGCACGCCGTTGACCCGCTGGATATCGAGTGGGCTTTCCACTTCAGCGAGCGCATCATTCCGGCCGATGATGCCGAGGCGAACATCCCAACTCAACGGCGCTTCGTAGTTGTGATAGCCCCGGTCGCGTCCGTGAACACAAATCCCGATGTCGTTCATCATGCAGTTCGAAGAACAGAACCCCGTGTCCTTTGGCTTACTCCAGAAGCGATCCCGTTCCGCCAGGTAGGCCTTGATTTTCGACACCGGGGTGGCGTCGTACCGAAAGAAATCGATGAACTGGAAGCGGTCGAGATCCACGTCCTTTACCGAGAGGTCGAGGAGCCTTGCTGTCCGGTCCTCCTGGGCGTGATAGATCCTGCGGAAGCTGCGCAATTGGGCTTCCACGTCGGCGACCGCGGTGACTCCGGACCGGAAGAGACCCTCGATCTTGGTTTCGAAGATCTGCCCGCGGGAGAGACCGGTGAGCACAGCTGGGATCCCGCGGTCCGCGGCGAGCCGCGTGCTGATGGTGGTCAGAGCCTTGAAGCAGCCCGTGCACACCGTGTGATCGTGGGTGAGACTCTCCACGAAGATGGCGTCCATTTGCGGGGCCTTGGAAACGATGCACTCCACGCCGAGGCGTGACGTCTGCCGCTCGATATTCTCGAACGCCGCTGGCGAAATGAATCCGTTGTCGAACGTGAAGGCCAGGACGCTCAATCCCATCTCGACCAGCCGGTGGAGCACGTAGGAGCTGTCCTTGCCGCCGCTGTAGAGTAGGAGGCAGTCGTGATCGCCAGTTTCGGCGGCGCGGGAGCGGTCGAGCAGGCTGTTCAATTCATCGAACGGCCGGAAGTAGTCTCGGGCGGCGTCCTGGAAACGATCGAACTCCCGGCACCGGCTGCAGACACCCGTGTCGTCGAACCGGATACCGGGATAGCCATCGCTGAGCACGCAACGCACGCATCGGCGCGCGGCGCCGACGGTGGGTTCCACCTCGATCGGATCGTGGAACGGCTGCGCAAACTGCTTGAGCGCGCTCTCGATCTCGCCCAACTCGATGCGATAGCCGCGCACCTTGACCTGCGCGTCCCGCCGTCCGAGAAACTCGATCTGTCCGTCGCGCCGGAACCGTGCGAGGTCGCCGGTACGGTAGAGCCGGTCGCCGGCAGCGAACGGATCGGAACCGAAGGATCCGCCGACCTGGTCCCGATTGCCCTGGTACCCGCGCGACACGCCCGCGCCGGCGATGCAGAGCTCCCCGGGTGCGCCCAGTGGCTGAAGCGACGACCCGGACATGACGTACAAGCGCTCGCCGGGCATCGACCTGCCGATCGGTACCTTGTCGCCGAGGGTCAGGAGTGATTCGCGGGTGACGGCGAAGGAGGTGGAGTCGACGCAACACTCCGTCGGTCCATACACGTTCGTGATGACCGGATCGCCGTCGGGAAACCGGTCGTAGAACTCCCTCAGCATGGAAGGGCGCAGTTCCTCGCCACCGATGATGAAATGGCGGACGCGGGCAGATTGGGGACCGCCGGGAGTTCCGTGGGCGAGCAGGGCGAGATGCGCCGGCGTCCCGTCGGATATATCGATGGCCCGATCGTGGTAGAAGCGCAGCAATGCGGCCCCGTCGAGCCGGGTCTCTTCGGGTACGACAACCAGTTCATGGCCCAATAACAGGGCGGCGAAGATCTGCTGGACCGAGGCGTCGAATACGAAGGGGGCCACCATGGCAACCCGTTGCCGCTCAGGCTGAGCCGCATAGATGCGCTCCTGGAGGCCGGCAACCAGGTTCAGAATCTGGCGGTGTTCGACCAGGACGCCCTTCGGTCGGCCGGTCGATCCTGACGTGTAGAGGACATAGGCGAGATCGTCCGGCACAGCCGGCGCGAAATGCCCCGGCGGCGGGGCATCCGGCGGTGTGCTGGGATCGATGCGCGGCCCGTCTTCCCAGCCGGCAACCGGCTTCGCTGCGACCAGGATCGCAACCCCGGCATCGTCGAACATGAAGGATGAGCGCGCCGCGGGATGGTCGGGCGCAATGGGCAGGTAGGCGGCTCGCGCCTTGAGGATGCCGAGAATCCCCACCAGGGTTACGGCGTGGCGGTCCGCGAGCAGGCCGACCGTGTCTCCCGGTGCCACTCCCGCCGCCAGAAGGCGGCTCGCGAGGGCGTCCGCCCGGCCATTCAGTTCTCCGTACGAGAACGAGCCGTCGGAGGCCGATACGGCCGCGGCATCGGGTTGCCGGCTCGCGATGCGCTCGATCGCCTCGGTCACGGTAGATTCCGGCAGGGAAAGGGCAGGCGAAAAGAAACCCGTCGTAAGCAGCTGTCGCTCGTCCACGTGAACGATGTCGGCCTCGTTCACGCGCCGGGTGCGATCCTCCAAGAACGTATCGAGCAGACGGGCGAAATGATGCATTGCCCAGGTTCGTTGCTCTTCCGGAAACACATCGCAGTTGAAATCAAAGAGGACGGACAAGCTGCCTCGGTCATGGAAATCATGCACCTGAACCCGGAGGTGGTGACTTTCATCGCTGTGCCCGGGGTGCAACCAGGCCACGTCGACCGGTTGACCGTCAAAGGGCGGAAAAGAAAGGTTGAGATAGTTCAGGACGACGTTGAAACTGCGACTGGCGGCGGCGGCGCTCGAGCCAGGCTGCGCATGGCGCAGGAAACTGTTCGTCTCTTTCTGCACGCGAGCCAGAACGTCTGCAAAGGTGTCGTCGCCCGAAACCTTCGCCTGCAGGGGAAACAACTCGATGAAGAGGCCGATGGTCTCCCGAAAGCCGGGCCGGGTCCGGTTGTGGGCGGGTGTACCCAGGGAAAGCGCCTCCTCGCCGGTGGCTCGATGGAGCAGCGCCAGCACCACGGTAGCGAAGATGTTGAACAATGACAGATCGGGCGTCAGGCTGCGCACCCCGGGCTCCTCGGCCACTTCGTACAGGCGTTTCGTTAGCGGTTGACCCAGCTCGAGAACCCGGCGTTCTGAGTCGGAGGACTGCGCCGGGTTGTTCCTGCCGTAGAGTCGGCTCGGCTTGGCGGCCCGGACAGCCTTGTCCTGCCAATGAGCCACAGACTCGTTGTCCGCGACCTCGCGCTGGGCTCGCTCGTAGGCCACGAAGTCTGCAAACGGTGGTGGCGGTGGGATGCTCTCATCCGACGTCTGGCTACGGTAGCAAGCCTCGACGTACTCGTAGATCAGGGACGTAGACCAGGCGTCCGTGATCAGGTGATGTTGATTGAGAAACCAAAGGTTGTCGTTGGCCGACAGCTTGATGAGGATCGCATCCAGCAGCCGCTCGCCGACCTGGAACGGGCGGCGACAGCGCTCCGCGACCAGACGCGCCGCATCCTGCGCCGGATGGGCGGAGTTCGAGACATCGACGCGTTCCAGCGGCACGACCAGGTCTGGCCGGACGACTGTGCAAGGTCCGTCACGATTCTCGGCGAAGACCGTACGCAAAGCGTCACAGTCATTGACGCACTGCCGAAAAGCCCGCTCGAAGCGGTCCTCGTCGATGGCTCCGTGGATGCGAAACGTAAACGCGGTGTTGTAGAGCGGCGCGGCCGGCGCGAGTTGCTGGCCTATCCATATTTGCGCCTGACTCTGAGTCAATCGGCTTTCCCGCAGTTCATGCCGCTGCGGAGGCCCGCTCGAGTCGGGTGGATTAGGGTTCGACAAATCAATTCGCTCCTGAGGAACTTCTCATGCTATGAGGGCTCTAGCCCGTTCGGCCATGAACACTACCAAGAAAGTAAGACAGGATAGCGCGAGAAGCCGGCAGGCGCGATCGTGTCGGATTGACCCGTTCATGGCCGATTGCATAGCCTTGGCTACACGCATCTCGGGATGACCAACCGACACTCTCCCTGAAGCCATGAGTTTCCTTCTACACCATGCGATCGATGAATCGGCCGAGCGGCTCGCCGACCAGGAAGCCTTTCGGTTCCAGGGTCGAGGTCTGACCTATGGGCAGCTGGTAGAGCGCTCGAACCAACTGGCCCACACACTTCTCGATCAGGGCGTCGGGGCGGGGGACCGTGTCGGTATCTACATGCTCAAGGGACTCGAGATGCCGGTCGCTCTTTACGGCATCCTCAAGGCGGGCGGTGCCTACGTGCCCGTCGACCCGTCGGCGCCGCCGTCGCGCATCCAGGCGATCCTCGAGGACTGCGGGATTCGCCATCTGGTGACCGATGAGTCACGGGCTGCTCGGGCAATGGATCTAGCGGCGAGTACTGCCACCCTGGAATGCATCATCGCGCCCGGCCCGGATGGGGTGGGTAAGGGCACCCGGGTCGTCTCCTGGAGCGAAGTCGAGACCGCGAAGGACTCCGACCCCCGGATTCGGGTTACGGAGGACGATCTGGCCTACATCATGTACACCTCGGGGTCGACCGGGGTCCCCAAGGGCCTGATGCACACCCATCGCAGTGGTTCGAGCTACGCGCACATGTCGGCCAGGACCTACAGTGTGACCTGTGACGATCGGTTGGGCAACCACTCGCCCCTGCACTTCGACATGTCCACGTTCGAATACCTCACGGGCCCGCTATGCGGTGCGACGACGGTGATCATCCCGGAGGAGGCGACGCTTTTTCCGATCAATCTGTCCGAGTTGATCGAGCGCGAGAGGCTGACCTTCTGGTACTCGGTGCCGCTGGCCCTGATCCAGCTCCTCACCCGCGGTCAGATCGAGCGCTACGATGCCAGTTCTCTGCGATGGGTTCTGTTTGGCGGCGAGCCCTTTCCGCCGAAGTACCTCTGGCGGCTCATGGAGCTCTGGCCGCAGGCTCGATTCTCGAATTCGTATGGGCCGGCCGAGGTCAATCAGTGCACCTTCTACCATGTTCCGCGGGAGGATATGGGATCGCAGGAACCGTTCCCGATCGGCCCTGTATGGGACGGTGCCGAGGGACTGATCGTCGACGCGAGCGACCAGCCTGCAGCGCCGGGAACCGAAGGCGAGCTGTTGATCCGGGCGCCGACCATGATGCGGGGCTACTGGGCCCGACCCGATCTCGACCGCGAGGCATTCTTCATCAAGCAGCCGTGGGCCGATGACCGGAGGAAGTTCTATCGCACTGGAGATCTCGTGCGCGAGCGCGAGGATGGCAACCTGTTGTTTCTCGGGCGCAAGGACCGCCAGATCAAGGTGCGGGGATACCGGGTCGAGCTCGATGAGATCGAGAATGTCCTGGGTGGCCTCGAAGAAGTCGCCGAGGCGGCTGCGGTGGCGGTGCTGACGGGGGAAGGCGAGACGACGATCCTGGCTGCCGTCTCGCCGATATCCAGCAGCGGATGTGATCCGAACGAGGTGCGCCGACGAAGCGCCGAACGGCTGCCACCCTATGCCGTGCCGCAGAAAATCGAGGTGATTGACCGTTTTCCCCGCACCGGCAGTGGCAAGATCGATCGCCCTGCTCTGGCCGAGCAGCTGAAGCGTCTCGTCTCAGGCTGAAGATGTGGCGCTGCGGGTCACTGTGCCCCGGCGGCAGCCATTCGGTTCAGGTATTCGGCCATGACCCGGACGCTACGGAAGTTGTCCGGCACCAGATCGGCGGGAGGAATCTCGAGAGCGAGCTCCGTTTCGAGGTGGGCGATAAGCCGCATGATTCCCAGGGAGTCGACGTGACCGCTGACGAAGAGGTTCTCGTCGGGATCGATCTTCGGACCGCTTGCACCCAGAAGCTCTGTGGCGAGAAAATCGGTGATCAGACTCTCAAAGTCTTCTGCGTTTGCCATGGAGAAATCCTCACTGCATTGCCTGGATCAGGCGAAACCGAAGGCCCGCTGGATGAACCAAATTCCTGCGATCACGATCAAGGCGGCAGAGACCCCTCGGAGGACAAGGGGCACATAGACGGGTCTGGATCGCAGGAAGAAGAGCAAGGGGAATAGAGCCATGACGATGACAACCTGGCCCAGTTCCACGCCCACGTTGAAGGCGACGACACTCTTGAGAAGGTCCACCATGCGAAACGGTAGGTGGCCCATGACTGAGGCGAATCCGAGACCGTGAAACAGGCCGAGAACGAGAATCACCCAGAGAGTCCCATGTCGAACTCTGCCGGTGATGTTGTTCATCGCCACCAGGATGATCGACAGAGCGATCATCGACTCGACAAACCGCGAGGGCACGCTCAGCAGTCCCAAGGCGGCCAGCAACAGGGTAACCGAATGGGCCAAGGTAAAGACCGTGATGATCTTGAGTAGATTCCAGAAGGCTTGCCGGAAACTCAAGACCGGTCTCCAGGAGTCCTGGTCGCGATAGAGAACTGTTGGCAGAATCAGCGCAATCAAGAACAAGATGTGGTCGATGCCAATCCAGATGTGCAGGACACCCTGCTCGATCATCCCCAACGGAGTGATCAATCCGGAGATTGAAGTCAGATCGAGCGTCTGCTTGGGCTTGGAGGGTCCAAAAACCATGGCGGTGTACTCGGCACCGTAGTCGGTGTCGGTCTTGGCGTTGGACTCGATCAGCAGCAGGCCCCGGTGGAGGGGATCGTTCTCGTAGAGCAGCTCATGACGAAGTTCCAGGACATCGGGAATTGGACCGGTGTCCGCCCGGAAATGGTATTGCGCGTAAGAGCCCTGAGGGAGCTTGAGGACATCCTGGCCGGTGAACTCGAGCTCGTAGGGCTCTCCTCCCGCGGGGCCGATGCTGAAGTTTTCGAGTAGGTAGTCCTGAACCTGAGGTGCCGTGGCAGCGACTCTGGGGGCTGCTTTGCGCCGGGCTGGGAGATCCAGCCCGAGCTTGTCTCTGAGGTCGTCGAAGTGGATCTCGAAATGACCCTCGATCGAGTCCTCATGAAAATTGATGACGATGTAGTCCTCGCCCAAGGCATGCGCCATGAGGGCACCGGGGAGAAACACCAGGGTCAAAAGCAGAATTGCTGGGGGAGAGTCGAGGAATCATGGTCACTATGAACTTGGTGGGTCCAGAAGGGCCCCTACGGTTGCATGCTGCCCGGAGTATGTCAACGCCCGGAGTGATGGCGGTTGCAGTGTCCGCGCAGGAGGACGTTCGAACATCAGCTACGCCGCGTGTAGCTCCTTGCAGTGGACAAGCACAAAGGCACGGTTCTTGCTGTCCTTCAAAAGCATGATGACTCACCGATATCGGATACGCCACACTCCCATTGCTCGCGCTCCTCACGACCGCGGGCAGTGCCGCTGCTGTAGAGGGTCGAGCGTGGGGAGACATCCACGTCCAGACCATGGACGGTGCGACCTACGAGTTTCAGGCGACTGGCGAGTACGTAGCGAGCCGATCGTCGACAGGAGATCTCGAGGTTCAGCTGCGTCTCGAGTCGAGGGGGTTCTCGCCGAATGTGTCGATTGCCACGTCTGTGGCCGTACTCGTCGATACGACCCGAGCTTCGGTGGCCCTGGGCCGTGAGCCGATGCTCTTCGTCGAGGGGCAGCCCGCGGCTCTGACTGACGGTGTGCTCGAGCTGCCCGACGGTGGTCGGATCGAGGACTCGAAGCGAGGGTACGAAATCTTTTGGAGCGACGGTTCGATGCTGTCTGTCGACGTCCGCAAACGTCACTTGAATGCCTTCTTGAGGCCTTCCGAGACTCGTCGAAGCACGCTCTCGGGTCTCTTCGGCAATTTCAACGGCATCGCTGCGGATGACGTCGAGGCTTCGATCGCCAATCTCGGCTCGGACTCTCAAGCGACTCTACGTGCAGGCCTCGCTGACCTGGCCAGGACTCTGTTCACCGAAGATGAGGACGGCAGGCTCCTGGCCCAGGAGGAGTCCCTGTTCGAGTACGAGCCGGGTCAGAGCACCTCGACCTTCCGACGTTCGCCGCCCACACGAGAAGCGACCCCGGCGGCGCTTCCGGCTGACTGGCGGCGCCGAGCAGAGGAAGCGTGCAAGGAGGCCGGTGTGACGGATCCCGATCTGCTGAATGCGTGTATCGTCGATGTCGGCTACACGCGTGACGAGAGCTTCGCCGAGACTGCCGCGGCAGTGCAGGCGCGAGACGTCACCAACTGGGACTCTGAAGTGGCAGAGCAAGCCGACGCGGGTTTCTAGTCCGCGTTGGCGGTCTGGTCAGCCCATCCGGACCCCGTGTTCGTCAAGAACCTGCGCTAGAGCGGTTTCGAAGCGAACTCTCGAACGGTAAGAGAGCGCGGCAGGAAGGTCCCTCGTCATAGTATCCTTCCCGAGTGTATCCCCAGCTAGTACAGTGAGGCTACCGATCGAGGAAGACGCGGATGCCGGACAACTTGAGATTTCTGAGGTTTACCACCAGGCGGCACAGCCCGGACGCCGGAGGGATGGAGCTGCGATGACACTCGATGCGATCATGGTGCTGGCGATCCTCGTCGGCGCCGTGGCTCTTTTCGTTTCTGAGAAGTACCCGATCGATTTCGTGGCGTTGCTGGTGCTCGGGTCGCTACTCCTGTTTGGGCTGATCACCCCACAGGAGGGAATCTCCGGCTTCAGCAACCCAGCGACGGTAACGGTCGCAGCGATGTTCATTCTCAGCGCGGGTCTGCAGAAGACCGGCGCCACGGCCGCGGTCGGACGGCTGATGGTGCGCTTCGGGCGCTCTTATTTCACCGCGCTGGTGACCATCATGGGGACGATCACCGTCATCTCGGCTTTTATCAACAATACGGCGGCCGTGGCGGTGTTCATACCGTTGGTGATGATCGTCGCGAACAAGCGTAAGATCGCCGCCTCGAGATTGCTCATCCCATTGTCCTACGCTTCCCAATTCGGAGGCGTCTGCACGCTCATCGGCACCTCGACCAACCTTCTGGTGAGCTCGATCTCCGACGAGGCCGGATACGGGGCGTTCAGCATGTTCGAGTTCAGCCGCATGGGACTGATTCTCTTCGTGGCGGGCGTCCTCTTCTTCCTGCTTTTCGGACGCTGGCTGCTCCCCGAGCGCCAGGCGCAAGAGCTCGCCGTCGTGTATCAACTCGGCGAGTACATCACCGAGCTGCGGGTCGCCGAAAACTCGCCTCTGGTCGGCAAGTCCGTGTTGGAAAGCCGACTCGGTCAGGACCATGACGTCACGGTGCTGCGCCTTCTGCACGTGACCAAGGCGGTCTGGGCGCCACTTCGACAAGCGGTTCAGGGAGGCGATGTGCTTCTCGTGCGGGGCAAGATCGGGGAGCTGATGCGGCTGCGAGAGTCGGCGCGGCTGCAGCTCAATGCAGAGTTCAAGCTGCGCGACGAAACGCTTCAATCCGAGGATCTGCGGCTGGTGCAAGCTCTGGTGGCACCGGGTTCGAGCCTCGTCGGCCAGACCTTGAAGGAGGTCGACTTTCGCAGTCGCTATGAAGCATTGGTGCTGGCGATCCAGCGGCGAGGTGAGCCGATTCGCGACAAGTTGAACTCGGTGCGGTTTCGCCTGGGCGACGCACTCTTGATCCAGGCGCACCAAGACCAGATCCAAAAGCTGCGCAGCGACGAGAACCTCATCGTGCTCGACGAGGTGCCCGGGGAGCCACTTCGGCACAAGGCACCTCTGGTTCTCGGAATCCTCGTCGCCGTCGTCGGACTGGCGGCTTTCAACGTCCTGCCAATCCTGGTCACCGCGATTCTCGGTGCTCTGGCGATGGTCTTGACGCGCTGCTTGCGGCTGGAGGAGGCCTATAAAGCGATCAACTGGCAAGTGATCTTTCTGCTCGCGGGTATTCTGCCTCTCGGCATCGCCATGCAGAAAAGCGGCGCGGCTGGCTTGATTGCAGGAAAAGCGGTGGGCATGGTCGGTGGGATGGGGCCCGTCGCGGTGTTGGCGGTCGTCTACCTGATGACTTCGGTGATGACTGACACCATGAGCAACAACGCCGCCGCTGTCCTACTCGCGCCGATCGCCATCTCGACCGCGGTCCAGATGGGGGTCGATCCACGCCCGTTCTTGATGGCCATCACATTTGCTGCCTCCACCGGGTTTTCGACGCCCGTCGGCTATCAGACCAACACGATGATCTACAACTTCGGCGGCTACAAATACACGGACTTCCTGCGCACCGGTGTGCCCCTGAGCATCCTGTTCTGGATCCTCTCCGTGATCTTTATCCCGCGGCTTTGGAGCTTCTGAGCGGCGGCAGGGACGACCTTTCTCAGTCAGAACTCTTGAAGTGATCTGCTGCCGCCCCGATGGAATCGTAGATTGCCATCACATCGTCCAGGTGGGTGATGCGAAGGATCTCGCTGACTCGGGGGTTGGGATTGGCAAACACCAACTCGCCTTCCGCGTCCCGTGCGTATCTCATCGCACCGATGATTTGCGCCAGATCATTGGAGTTCAAGTGCTTTTCGTTGATCAGATCCAGGACCATTCGCTTACGACCTTTGGCGATTTGGGCCTCGACGACATCTGGCAGGTTCTCGTTTCCGCCTTTTATCTCGAGGGTTTCGAGCTCCGTCACCTCACCATCGGCGTTCCGTTGGAGGACCATGAGCGGTCTGGAATCGCTCGGTTTGCGGCGTGGGTCTGGGAAGCGAAGAATCCAAATGTCCATGATGGCTCACCTCTAGTCGAAATCATAGCTGTTGATGGGTTGCTGGGTCGAGGAGTCCACCAGGCGCACCGCGTCTCTCGCTATACTTGGGCCACCATGTCCGCGCGTCCCGAGGAACAGACAATACCTGTATTTCCCTTGACCGGGACCTTGATGCTGCCGGGCACCTTTCTGCCGCTCAATGTTTTCGAAGAGCGCTACGTCAACATGGTCAGAGACGCCCTCGAAGGGGATCGCAGGATCGGTATGATCCAGCCTTGGATCCCGGGGCTCGACAACTGGGGCGTCCCTCCTCTCGATCTCAAGGAGCCGGAGCTCTACCCGGTGGGCTGTTGCGGCCAAATCAATCAGCACGAGCTGCAGGCGGACGGCCGGTATCTCATCGTCCTCGAGGGGATCATGCGTTTCCGGATTCTCCGCGAGCTCGAGCCCGTTCGGAGTTATCGCCGGGTCGAGGCGGACTTTACCGAGTTCGAGATCGACCGACGCACCGACGAGCCGGAGATCGACAGACAAGCCGTTCTGTCGGTCCTCGATGGCTTTGCGCGGCAGAGAGACCTCGAATTCGATCCGGATCTTCTCGCCGCCTTGTCCGGGGGCAGACTGGTCAATTCGCTGAGCACGGCACTTCCCTTCGGTGCGGTCGAGAAACAGGCCCTACTGGAGGCTCGAACTCCAGAAGATAGGGCGTCCCTGCTGGTGACCCTGATGGGGATCGATTTCGACCCGGCGAAGCGGACACGAGCCGTATTCGCCGCCGACGATTCACTAGCCTAGCCTCGACTCAGGGACGTAGGTTGACCAGGGCCAGGTAGCGTCCGTCCGCGCTGACCGCGCATCGGCCACCTTTGTTGAGCCCGGGTGCCTGCAGCTCGGCCAGATCCTGCCACGACTCGTCTTCTCCGGGCTCGAACTTGAGCAGCTTGTTGCCGTCAGCGGTGATCATGAATCCGTCCGGATGCCAGCAGTAGTCCTCGTTGTCGGGAGAGATCGGCACCAGCGGAGTCATGGCCTTGCTGTCGGGGTCGAACCGCTTGATCACCCAGCTCCAGTCGCTTTGCTTGTGCACGAAGCTGAAGTGGTCGCCGTTCGGGATGGCGTGAATACTGCGACCCGCCTGGTCGATCACATAGAGGGATTCGCCGGCGCCAGGGCCAACCTCGGCACCCGCAGGCTCGAAGAATAGCGAGTAGGCATAGCGCCCCCAGAACAGCACGCCCTTGTCATTCCTCGTGTAGTAGCCCACCGGGACATAGCTGGTCAGGAGACGTTGGGGATCTCCGCCATTGAAGGCTCGGTGCCACACGTGCTGGTAGGGATTGCCCTCTTGTAGCACGTAGCTGAATCGATCCTCACCATAGGGCTGTGGAGAGAACTCGTTCTCGTCGGGCGAATTGGTGAGATTGCGTCAACTCACCGTCGGCGATTCTGTATCGGAAAAGGTCGGTCTGCTCTCCGGCGCGATCGGAAGAGAACATCAAGGACTGACTGTCCAGGGTGAATGCCGGCTGGTTGTCATAGCCCTCGCGGTCCGTCACTTGTTGGACCAGAGCGTAGTCTTGGCTGATATCGAAGAGATAGATGTCGAAGCCCTGGGCGAGCAGGGTAGTGGGCGAGAGGAGAAGAAGAACCAACACGAATCTCACGGAGTTGTCCTTTCTTGGCTGGCGGGATTGAATTGCAGGCATCCGACCCGATTTGCTTTCCAGCTGGATCGAAATGTGCCAAGTGAGAATAGCAGAGAGGTCGGGCGCTAGATCGCAGAGTAGAGACTGGTGAAGGTCGTGATGACGACCCAAGCCACATAGACTGCCGCCGCCAGATAGACCACGATCGGCACCACCGTGAGCAGTACTTCAGCGCGGCGGTCGGCTTCCTGACGCAGACCTCTTGCGGCGCCCGCCAGCGTCTCTTCGAGTCTGCCGGCCGCCTCACCGGTGCGGATCGCCTCGATCAGCAACCGTGGCCAGGCTCGAGACTCGATGTCAAAGGCGGAGCCCATCCCGTCTCCACGACGGACGACCCTTTCGGTGATCCGCAGTCCGCTGGCTTCGAGCTCGGCGTTGCCGCAGCATTGCGCGGAGTCCTTCAAGGCCGCGCCCACCGGTACCCCCGCTGCCAGCAGCATGGAGAGCAGATAGGCGTAGGTAGCGGCCCCAGAGTCCTGGATCAGCCTGCCGACAACCGGCAGTCGTCTCAACATCGCGGCAGATCCGGGGCTCCTACGAAGTAGCCTGCGACACCAGACCAACGCCACGGCTACAGTGGCTCCAAGTCCCCACAGCACCACGAGCGCCGGTACGACGCGTCCAAGAAAGTCGCCCATGTCGCCGAGGACGAGCCACCTGAGGTTGGGCAGAGCCGCTGCGGCGTGCAGCAGCAAGACAGGGTAGAGCAGCCGAACGGCGAGCTTGCGTAGGGCGGCGGCTCGTGTCTCCAGAAACCCCGCTAGTTGTCTCAGAACCTCGGGGAGCACACCGGCGGTCTCGGCCGCGCCCAGCACGCGGGCTTCCAGCTCGGGAATACGATTCTCACGACGCAGGACATCCGTAAGTCGATCGCCTGACGCAGGGTGGGGCCTATCGCTCGCCAGGTCGAGTGCCTGCTCGATCCCGAGACCGGCGTCGAGTGTCGTCGCCAGTGTTTGATAGAGCCTGGCTCTCTGAATCAGGGTCTTCCCGGGCCACATGGAGTGAGTGTCCTCTCGGTTCGCCGCAATAGTATCCGTCAGGCGCTCGTGTAAACAGATCAGGCTGCCTCAGCGATTGGGTATCCTCGCTCGTGAGACGCAGGTCCCGCTAGATCTCAGCCAGGAGGCGGAGCTTATCTGTTCGACCTCCTCGACTATCGCCTTGGGTAGCGGTGCGAGGGCCCGGACGAACCTCCGGTTGTCGATTGAACGGCTCTGGTCGATCATGACCTCACAGTTTTGACGGTTGCCAGCGATCCCCAGGGGCAGCGGAACGCGAAGAAGATTGCTGCCCGTGAGGCGAGTCGTGCAGGGCAGTACCCATGTGGAGGGGTGCTCTGTTTCGTTCAGGAGGTCCGATTGTATGACCAGGATTGGGCGAATCTTCACCACTCGTCGAGCCCTTCGGAGACGAGAGCGTCGAGTTCCTCGATCTCCTTCTCGAGCGACTCACGGACAGCCAAGGAATCCCGCTTGTAGGACTGGCGAAGCGCTTCGCGATTCGTGACTTCCCTCAAGAGCCGCAAACCTCGGCGGACGACCTCGACATTGCTCTTGGCATTGAGCTGTGCTTTGAGCTCGAGGACCAAGACAAGCTCGAAGAGAGGCGGGCACCACCGCCGATTCTCCTCGATCTTCGTCGCTACGAGGGGGCGGCGAATTTGAGCGACGCCTGGAGTGAGCTCAAGTTGATCACGAATCACGGGAAAGGGTGGAGAAGAACGCTATCGTCGGTTCTCTCGACTGGTTGCGGGAGTAAGGAGCTCGACTACCCGGTGAGGTGCGAGTGGCCTGTCGAGGTCGACAACAAGGAGGCGCTTCTTGAGGACTTGGAGGACATCAAGTCCGCTGTTGAGGCTGCTGATCCTCAGTAACGCATCGGAAGACGATAGCAGGCTGCTTCGGTGGCGTTGCGAACCAGGAGGTACGGTCCAGCGAGAGCCGGGGTATTCCAGGTCTTGCCTTCGATGGCCTGAAAGCGGCCCAGCTCGACGTACTCGGCAGGCTGCGGATCGACCAGAACGACCTCGCCTTTCTCGGAGAGGACGAGGAGCAGGTCGTCGACCAGCAGGACGTGGCCGTGACCGAATCGCCCGTATTTCCAATGGCGCTCGCCGGTCTCCGGGTCGATCGACACCAGGATGCCGTCGTCGAGCCCGTAGATCGCTCCTTCGTGCAGTACGACATTGGTGAACTTGGCCTTGAGGCTGGTGGATTCCCAGACCAGCTCCGTGCTCCATTTGCCTTCAGGGTCGACTGCGAGATCGATCACTTTGGCGCCGATTCCGTAGCCGCTGGACAGAAACACCCGGTTTTCGGAAAGAGCCAGCGGCTGCGACGTCGTCTCGGTCGCGGTAGGCCACGGGAACTCCCACAGGATCTCTCCTGTCAGCGGCTCGTGACTACGGAGCGCACCCTGATTGAAGAGCAGGATTTGTTCCTGGCCGAGGAGCGTCATGAGCGTCGGCGAGCTGTAGCGTCCTTGGTCATCGCCGGCGTTCCAGAGCTTGTCTCCTGTCTCTCGATCGTAAGCAACCAGCGACCCCGCGGCAGCGCCAGGAGCGACCACCAGCACCCGATCGCCGTGAATTAGCGGCGAAGCGGCAAAGCCATAGATCGGTACGCTGGTGGCGTTGTCCTCGGTGAGGTCTATCGACCAAACAGGCACGCCGGTGGCCAGATCCAAGAGGTTCAGCATCCCGGTCGCGCCCTGACCGAAAACCCGGCCATCGACAACGGTAGGAGTGGACCGCGGTCCCTCGCCCGCCATCACGTCCGTGAACTGTGTCGAATCGGAATGGGACCAGCGAACTTCGCCTGTCTCGAGGTCGTAGCAGATGGTCATCTCTTCCGGTCCGCGTTGCTCGAGCGTGATCGCACAGTCTCCGACGACTGCGAAGCCGGCCCAGCCCGCCCCGATCGGCTGTCGCCACACGAGTTCCGGTGGATTCTGTTCCCAGTCGCGCTCCAGAGAGATTCCCGTCAGTGTCGCATTTCGATTCGGTCCCAGAAACTGCGGAAAATCGGCGGCCGGTTGGTCGGCAACCGAATCGATCCCCGAGGAACCGGTCTGCCCGGTCGGTAGGTCGCGGTCGAGGGTCTCGTGAGCGCGCGGTGACCATTTCCAGGCCAGAATCGGTATGAGATCTCCATAAACGCCTCGGATCTCGACCGCCTGCGACAGAGCCAAGCCAGCCACGGCGAGCCCAAGCAGGGCGAGAAGACGAGTCTTCCACGGAAGCCGCGACAGGAGCAGCAGCCAGAGCAGCACGCCGATCGATCATCAGGAACGTCATCGCCATGGTCGCCATGACCTGGCCCTGACGACTCGGCGCATGCCAGATCTGCCAGGCCCAGAGCAGCCCAATTGCGTACAGGAACGACGATACGTGAGGAGGGGCCACCAACGCGGGTTTCGAGTCTTCATGATCGGACGCTACAACGACCGTGGGCCTGATTCAAACCCCGGCGCTGGCAGCATTGGTGGGGAAGAGAAGAACATTTCTAGCCCAGGAAGTGACCGTGCTTCTTGCGTTGGCTCTTCATGATCTTGAGCTCAGTATCCCCCGGAATGACAATACTCGGGTCCGGTTTGAAGTCGATTGTCCGGCTGCGGCCCAGATAGGGATTGAGATGGAGAATCAGCTTCAAGGTCTCGCGGCGGGCGAGATGTTTGTCGTTGGAACGGATGATCCACCAAGGCGAATCAGGAGTGTGGGTCTTTTGCAGAAGTTGATACTTCTTCTCTGTAAACTCGTCCCACAGGGCCTGAGCCTGGAGATCGACCTCGCTGAGCTTCCACTGTCGTAGGGGATCATTGCGACGACGTTCGAAGCGGCGCTGCTGCTCATCTTTCGAGACCGAGAAATACAGTTTGATCAGGTTGGTCGTGCCATCAGCCAGGACTCGCTCTTCATACCCGATCACTCGCCGCATGAACTCACGGTATTGCTTCTGAGTGCAGAAACCCATCACCGGCTCCACCATCGCTCGGTTGTACCAGCTGCGGTCGAACAAGACGATCTCGCCGGCATGGGGAAACTGTTCTATATACCGCTTCATGTGGAGCTCGGTTCTCTGCTCGTCGGTGGGCTTGCCCAACGCCACGACTCTGTAGTGCTTCTCATTGAGGTATCGAGTGACCCGACGGATGGTGCCACCCTTGCCCGAGGCGTCGCGGCCATCGAAGAGGATGATGATCTTCTTGCCTGTTCTGTCCAGGTGCTGTAGAAGCTTGATGAGCTCGGCCTGGAAGGGAATGAGCTCGGCCTTGGCAAAGTGGCGCTCGAGAGCGCTCTTGATAACGCGCTTGCCTTCCTTTCTCTTCAGCTGTAGCTGAGCCGATCGGGCGGCCTCGAGTGGCTCGTCAGCAGGCAGACCTTCCACGACGCGGGAGACTGCATCGCGAATCCTGGAGGTGTAGCCCGAGGGCTGTGTCTCCTCGACCTCCTCGTCTTTTCTCTTCTTTTTTCCTGTCATGGTCGCCCTCCGCGGTCGATTCTACTGTGTCCGGTTCTGCAGACAAGCGCGGGATGAATGGGATCCCCGAGTCTCGCCGCCGGCTTCAACTGCAGGGAACGTTGTTCCAGAAGGTCTCGGAAACGGTCTGGGTACGCTGTCGAACCGTATCTTGATCAAAGCAACAGTCTTCCACCAGACTGCTGTCGCCCGGTCGCATGACGATCGTGGTCTCGAGCCACCAATTGTCGGACTCGAGCAGAGTCTCCTCATGAAAAGCCCGGATGGTCCCGTGCACACTATTGGCGCAGCCCGGGCCGGTGTTGGTGTACTCCTGAGTGTAGAAGCAGCCACCTCCAGGGCCCGTACACAGGCCGAAGGTGACGGTGCCGCTGGTGACGATGTTGGCGTTGAGGGTCGGTGGTGGTGGCTCGACCGGCCCCCCGGGTGAGCCGCTGCCCTGGCCGCAGGCGAGAACAGCGACGGGCAAGGTGAGAATCAGACAGACGACTCGGATTCCCATGCGGTTAGTCTATCCTCGATGGTTCGAAATGCGGATGGCGCTTGACCAATCACCGCTGACGGGCGAATATTGTCAGCCAAGAATGCCCTCGAGAACCTTGATTCTGTGTCTTTTCGGCCTGCTGGTGGCCATGGCGTCCTGGGCCGAAGTGGTTGAGGTGGAACTGACCTTGCCTGTGCCGGCTCGGATCGATCTGCGCGGCAGGGACAATGTGGTGGTCACGCCATTCCTCACCGTGAGCTTTGATGGCGAAAATACCGCTGAGTTCCGCGAGGTGAATGTCCAGGAGGAATTTGATGGCTATCTCAAGAGGATCCTGCGGAGAAACACCAAGCTCAAGGTTTTGGAGTCGGGGCCACTGGATTTTCCCACGTACGATCTCGCCAGTCTGGCCAAGGATGGCGACTTCTGGCGTTATGTCGGAGAGACCACCCAGGCCGATCTGATCCTGGCCGGAGGTCTCGACTTCGATGTGAAGAAACGAAAAGGCTACCGTGTCGAACCGTTCACGACGAGTAGCACCACCTACTACCGACAGGTCCTGATCGAGAAGTCCGGCTTCGAGTTCGACATCTTGATGCTCGTCTTCGACGGCAAGACGGGAGCCTTGCTGTTCGCGGACAACTTCAAGGACTTTCGAGAGTTCGAGCGAGCCCGGGTCGACCCCCTGGCGGGGATGTACGAGAATCTGGATGCCCTGGAAGGGCGGATCATGGGAATCTTCGCCCAGCGGTGGCTCAAGACTCCCCGGCTGATGTTCTCGCACTGACCGCCGTGACCAGGGGTTGTTAAGCTTCGGGCGCGTCATGCGAGTCTCGAAGATCTCTCCAGCCGCCCGGTTTCCATTGCTGCTCGCAAGCGCCCTGCTGGGGGCCCTGGGAGTCCTTTTGCTGACGGATCAGCCAGGGCTGCAGGTCGAGTACTTCGCGGGTCCGATCGATCTACAGTCCAGACCGGTCTACACGGATATCGGGATGCCGCAGCTGGATTCCCGTGAAGATGTGGCCGGGATCCTGGTGTCGCAAGAGATCTTCGATCTACGTTGGCGAGGCTGGCTGTCTGTCGACAAGCCAGGCGAATACCAGTTCTCCCTCGAGGCAGATGAGTTCGCCTACCTGCAACTCGGTCCGCGGCGGCTGGCCGAGACGACGCGGAGTGCGAAATCAGCACAGTCAGAGCCGATCGAGCTGCAAAGGGGTGTTCATCCTGTGGAGGTCGGTTTCTCCCAGAGGAGAGGGCGCGCCCGACTGGAGCTGAGATGGGGCGAGGTCGGTGAAGAGCCGGTGGTGTTGGCAGGGAGCGAGCTCGTCGCGCATCGACCCGCCGGCGTCCGAGCTTTCCTACTGCGACGGTCGGGTCGCAAGGGGTCCGGCTCGATGCTGCGGGTTCTCGGCTTGCTGGCCGCACTCGGGGGCTTGATTCTGTTGAGGCTAGGCCTTCGAAGACTGCCACCCGCGATCGCCCGAACGATCTCCTCGATCCGCAAGTGGGCGAGCCATCCGGGAAACAGGAGACGGCTACGTTTTCTGTTCCTGCTCGCTCTCTTCCTGGTCAGTTTTACACTTGTTTTGCCGTACACCGCCAGCACTGCCGATGGAGACGATGTTCGCTATATGGACGGGGCGCGGTTCAACAAGCAGATGGGTTGGAACATGAATCGCTACGCCCATATCTACGCCCTCAAGGCGTTTATCTGGGGAGCGGGTGGGGACGCCTTTCAGGCCTCCCGAGTGTACTGGGCCTTCATGTTCGGTATGACGGTGCTGGCGCTGGCCGTCGCCGTGCGTTCGCTGGGACCTGGCCTGCAGCTGGGATCGCTGACCGTGGCCCTGCTCTTGTGGCTGGCGCAACCGTATGTCTTTGGCGGCATCGGAGCCGCTTACGCGGACTACAGCGCCATGATGTTCGTCGCCCTGGGCATGGCGGTGTATCTCCATGGCTATGGCCACCAGTCAGCTGGCCGTTCCAAGTGGCACGCTTTGGCTCTGGGAGTCTTGAGCGTGGCCGCAGCCAAGTCGAAGGAACCGGGCTTGATCATGCTCTGGCTGGTGCCGGGGCTGCTCTGGAGCGGCGGGCGCCTCGACATCGGGCTCTTCCGAAGACGAATGGCGTGGTGGGTGATGGGAGCGGTGGGAGCCTATCTGGTGCTCATGACCCTGGATGGGCTGATCCTCGGTGATTTCTGGTTCAGCCTGCGCCTCGAGAGCGTGGCGGGTGCGCAGCGTCTCAAGGATGCGGCGGAAGGCATCTGGCAGCTGCCGCGCTGGGCCTGGCTGGATGTCGCTTGGACCCGTGGATCCCTCCGACATCTCTCCATACTTGCGGTTGCGGGCGCCGTGGTGGCTCTGGTTCGTCGCTGGTCACCGGAGCTCCGATGGGTGGCCCTGATGCCGCTGGCCTTCATGGCGATGATGATTGCGATCCACCCGGCGATCTCGTCGCCCCGATACCTGTTTCCGATTGTCCCGGTCGCTTGTTTTGTGGGTGCAGCCATGTTTCACGATCTGCAATTTGGAGGCACTTCTCGAACCGCGGTTCGCTGGGTGCGCTCGACTGCCATGGCGATAGCGTTGTGGGTCTTTTTCGGCGCCGGTCTTCTCGACACGTGGGGGGCGCTGGAGCGGCATCGCACCGCGCAACGGGGCGCTTGGACCCTGTATCCCTGGCAAGTGTTTCGACAGGAGATCGAAGACGCACGACCGAAGGCAGATCGTGATCTCGCCACGCCTCTATCGCACCTATCAGATGATGGGGAAAGCCAAGACCCGCGACCGGATCGCGCGGCTGTTCTTTCAACGCCGGCATCTACGACTGCGCGAGCGCCGGGACCCCAACCGGTCGGCGGAGCTGGCTGTGATCAGCCGCAGAGATCTTCCACGATGGCTCGAGATTCGACCTGAGCTTGGGGATCGGGCGATTTTCGATCCCTCCGGTCGAATCGTGCTGGTGCGTCTCGACTGACCGACGGGCTTCCGGATCCTCGAGATCGGTATCTCCTCGGCGGAAAAAGGCCGGGCACAAGGCCCGGCCGGATACTTATCGAAGCGGTTGCACGCGGTCTAGGGTACGGTGTTGGAGCCAGGCGGAAGTGTCTCCGGACTCGAAGCTGTCGAAGAACAGAGCGTCAGGGATCGGGAGCCGACTCGAGGTTGACGTTGATGGTCTCGATCGGGGCGCTGACGTCGTCTTTGGCGACACTGAAAGCACCAGGAAGAGCTCGGCTCTCGGCTCGCATCGGGGATCGCCTTCTGGATGAGCTAGAAACTCGAGAGATGAACGCCCATCCGACGTACGATGTTGAACTCCTGTCCTGCGGGTACAGAACTCGGGACCCGCAGTGCCAGCAGGCTTCGCGTTGCCGGAACCCGGGACCCGAGGCGCGTCCAGCAGGTCGGATATTGTCGGGTTGCGAGGTCTTCCCCGAGCCCGCGTGCCAGTTGCTGGACCAGAATTCGCACCAAGTGCCGGCAGCGGGATCGTCGATCTCACAGACCTCGCGGTCGCGGTCGCCGGTCGTCGAGCGCACATGCTCGGTGGCCGCCGAGGGTACGAGGCCTGGCCGACGAAAAGATCGACCGGGCCCAAGGCTCGGTTCTGGCAGAATCGTAGGACGCTGGCTCCCGCCAAGGACGTTCACGGTCTAGGTGAAGTATCCTAGGCCCAAGCCGTCAGGCGGGACTCGCGGCATTCGAACTCGATCGTCATCGAAAGAGACTCACGTCGGAGCGCTGGTGTCATTCGGCGAAGACTGAAAGCCCGTCAGGAGCGGGTCCGGCAGTCGCACGGGCAGACTCATGGTCGGAGGTTCCAGGTAACGTCGACAGAAAACGGCTCGCCGGCGTTGACTGTCGCGGGTCCTGTGACGGTCAGATTCGCGCCATGTCCGCGTCGGGTACTAGCATCGAGAAGCTCGATGAGATCCGGCTGAGTCACCGATCCCGCCCAGTTCTGCACCCAAGATCCGACCAGGTCCCGGCAGCAGGATTGTCGATTGTGCACAACTCGTCAGCGGTTGGAGCGTGGACGCGCATGCTCCGTGCAGCGCCGGGATACTCCCGGTGCCCAGAAGAGGTCCACGTCGGGCGCCTCGTCTGAGCTGGTGTACGGCGAACAGCCGCAGGTCGCCCGGCAGCACGTTGACGGTCTTCCAAAAGACCTGCGACAGGTCATCGAGGCGTCGCCGTTGGTGGGGTCCTATCGAGCACCGACATCGGTCTGGCTCCCTTGAACCAGCCCATGCTCCCCACTGTGAGGTCGGTAATGGGTCGAATAGCGGAGACCCTCGAGGTCCCTGCTATCCACCGCGAAGGTCGTCGGAAATCTCACGTCGTTGAAGAAGTTGTCTCGGTTACCGTCAAGACAACGGGCATGTGAAGCGTTGGACTGCCGGCATCGTTAGGGTGAGCTCGACCTGGGCGAAGACTGGTGGATCCCCTGGATTTGTCCCCGGTGCTCGGCTGTGAATTCGACGGTCACCTCCTCCCCGGCTGTAAGCTGGAAGGAGCTCGGCGGTGACCGTGACTCCGTCCGGGCTTGTCGAAGAGACGTTCCAGGTGACGCCGATACCGGCGGGCGCGCTGGAGTGTCAGGGCTGGAAAAGGTCCTCTGCCAGGTGCATGGGACGACGCAGGCGCTATGCTTGAGACTGGCGAGGTTCAGAGCTCCGGTCTGCGACCCATGGAGGGGTCGGCCGCCAGGATGTTGCTCGTGACGGTTTCATTCAGGATCGGCCCGTCTCACGGCTTATGGTGAGGTCGACACGCCGGCCCCGATGTCCCAGGGTCTGCGTCCGTTGTTCCGTCCTCCTTCTTCAGGGCTGAATTGCCGTCAGCATCAGGGCTGACTTGATTTCGGCGGGCGTCCAATCGGGGGCAGGGCCGTCAACAGGGCTCCGGCTCCAGCGGTGTGCGGACCGACATCAGGTCCCACTGATGCCATCCGAACTCGGGGGCCGGATGGCACAGCGGGGTCCACAGGATCCACCGCCGCCAGCATGTCGACTCCGGGGTGCTACGTCAGGCTTGAGGACGCTGAACGCGGTGTTCGGACCGCGGGAGCTGAACCGATGATGTCGGCGGCCGCAGGGTCGTTGACGATGACGGCGGGTGTGATCCATCGCCGTCTTGACTCCGGGTGTGGCCACCGCTCTGAGCGGTCGCCGTCGGCGTGTATGAGGTGAATCGCCGGGACGACGTGGGTCTCGAGCCGACCGGCGCCGGATCCCGAGCGTCGGTGACATTGGCCACGGACACAGCCACTGGCGCCGCCGCCGCGACGTGGGCGCATCTCAGGACTCGGCGATGGATCCACGATCGCAGACGACGATCTCGCCGCTCCAGGTGCCGGGAGCGAAGGGGTCGACACTGCGCATCTCCTGCGTCACTGGCATGGACGATCGTGGCGGGCCCGAAGCCCTTTGGCGTACTGGCGCCGTCAGAGATCCGCTGGAGGCGTGCTCCGGAGAAGATCGGTCAGTGTGGAGCGTTGAGACCCCGATCATGGGTGCTGGCCGCGACCGAAGTCAACCAAGGACCCAGATGGTTCACAGTGGCCGCACCCGGTCTGCCGTTGCCAGCGCTGGCCGCGACAAAGGTCGCCAGCCATCATGTTCTCGAGGAAGAAAGTGTCGATATCGCCACCCATGGGTCGATACCTCCAGTGATGGAGTAGTTGATGGCATCAACGCCGTCCAGGATCGCTTGATCCGCCGCTGCGGAGGTGGCGCTGAAGGGGCAAAGGCCCTGCCCAGACACAAGATTCGTATAGCAGACGTCGTACACGATGATGTTGGAGTGGGGAGAAATGCCGGCGAGAGTGATGCCCAAGGAACCTGGCTGGACGAGAATGTTGCCAGCGGTGGTGGAGGCGGTGTGGCTGCCATGGCCGTTGTTGTCCTCGGGGCCGTCCGCTTCGTTGCACGAAGGCTCGGTGATGCAAAAGGCATCCATGTAGTCCCAGCCCCCGATCAGCTTGTCATTGCAGACATAGGCAGGGTCGTAGTCCGGATGGCTCGGATCGCACCAGCCAAGACACCGGAACCGTTGGGATTGATGTGGGTGTAGCCGTCGCCGCCAGTTTCGGCAAAGGACGGATGATCCATATTGACACCGGAATCGAGGATCCCCACAACGACTCCCTCACCCTTGGTACCCGGAAGCCCGCCAGTGCCTGAGCCATTCCAGATCGCGGTGGCGCCGATGAAGACGGCACCGCGATCGGTCGTCTGGTGCGCGACCCGGTCGGGGATCACGCGTACGACACCGGGAATCTTCTCGACCTGCTTGCCCTCCGCTCTGCTCATCTGAACCGCCACGCCGAAGACTGCTGCCCGGTAGCGAAAGACCGGTTGTACGTCGCGGGAGAGTTTCTGTTGGATGCGAGCAAGATAGTTGTTCTGACGAGCGGTTCAGAAAACCGAGATAAGCACGGCTGGCGGCCCTGGGAGCTTGTCTCCACGTTGGGGGCAGTGGCCTTCGATCCAGCGATCTCCGGCATAGTGAGTCAGACCTGGCTCCTCGAAATAGATGATCATCAGGTTGCCGAAGGAGGAGACCTTGTCCCCTTTGGGTCCTGCCTTGGCCACCGGGCGCGCAGGCGTTTCCGAACTCGGACCGCGAGCGCCCGTGTTGGCTGGGGCGGCGACAAAACCACCCTTGGCACTGATCTGGGCGGCCAGGGGTGGTACCAGAAGCAGAAGAACGGTCAAGGAAATAACGGCTACAGAGAGTCTTTGGACCCCTCGAGGACATGGTGGGGTCTCCCTCCTGGAATCGCACATGTTGGAAAGGAGCGTGGCCCGGCCGGACGCTCGACTCGTTGTGGACCACACGCTGCCGTGATTCTATGATATTCGCGTCAAGGGGGCGGAGCTGTGACGCTCCAAGCCGAGGTGTCTCCAGACTCGAAGCCATCGAAGAAGATGGAGACCGATTCTACGAGATCGAAGTAGGGGATGGCGTCGGTGCCACCGACGTAGATCACCCCGTAGAGATCGGTGGGGGTCCAATTGAGAGCGATCGGCAGACCTGTGAAGGAATCGAAGTCATTGAAGGATCCCGCAGGTTTCCAGGATCCGGGACCATAGTCGGTCTTGGATTGGAAGAGTGACCAGTCTTCAGCGCCGGCCTCGAGGTTGTAGACGACTGCCAGACCGGCCCCGCCGCGGGCGGTGATCTCGACGTCGAGAAAGTCACCTTGGCCGACAATGGGTTCCGCGATGAAGGTGCCCGGTCCCCAGGTGATGCCGCCATCCGTGCTCTGCCGGTACTGAACACCCTGCCCGTTGCCTGCAGGCTCGAGATAGGCCACCACCACCTGATCGCCAAAGGCCGAGATCGACGACTGGGGCTGAGTACCGGTATACGCAAAGCTGGTCGCCAGGCTCCAGGCTCCGTCGTAGCGCCAGACCTGAATATCGCCACTCTGATCCACCAGTGACAGGAACAGGGAATAGGTGTCGTAACCCGGATTCCAATGCATATCCAGGCCGTCCTCGGCGTTGCTGACGTTGACTGTGACCTCGACGAAGTTGGTGCCATCGGTCGGGACATCCCAAAAGGCCCGGGTCATGCCGTCGCTCTGGATCAACGAGTAGAAGACCCGATCGTCTTCGGAGTCGATATTGGTTTCAACGGCGATATCCCCAATGGTGGCCGGGGAGGTGTCGACGACCTCGTGCCCGCCGCTGGTGTAACCGCCATCGAGGTTGCCGGTGTCGAGCGCGAATCGCCGCATCTTGGCTTCTGAGGCCAGATTGGATATCGAGCACACATACCCCACATAGACCCAGGCGCCGCTGACGGCCATGTCCAGGCCCAGATAGCCCTGGGAACATGGATGGGTGTATCGACGATCCCAGGTGGCGCCGCCATCCGTCGAAATGTTGAAGGTCCAGCTATCATCCCACTCGACAACGGCATAGAAGTTGCCGGTGTCGGGATCGAAATCAAAGATGGCCGAGCGAGCGTTGGTGTCGTCTCCGATACGGACATCGACACCCCCGATGACATCGATGGCAGCTCCCAGGCACAACGCCGGAGCAAGCCAGAATAGACAGAGGATTTTGAGAGTTTTCATGATTGGATCTCGAAAGCCCGGGCGAGCTCCGTGACGAGGACCTGACCGGTTTCCTCGGGCGATCGCCCGAAGGCGAGGATGCCGTCTTCGTGCCCCCCCATGGCGAGGATCTGACGCTCGACCACCGCGCTCTCTCGGAAGAGACGCTGGACCTCGCGGGCCATTTCCGGAGTCCCATAGGTCACCTTGGGGTCGGTCGTCGGTAGTCTCAGAGCCCGGGCTTGTCGCCAGAGCTCGGGACTGTGAGCGTGGAGGACACATCGGATATGGGGCCCTAGATCATAGATCGCCCCATGGGTCATGGACTCGGAAGACGGCTCCTGTAGACCGTGGCTGATGACCCGAGTTGCGCCGGAAGTCGTACCGCTCGACGACCACGAAATCCCGCAGATCGATCTGTGCCTTTCCCGAGGTCTGGGTAGCGGTGATCAGGAACGATCGGCGACCGAGAGCCGCGCTGGGCGGTCCGATCCGGCCGCTGACGTTACCGTAGCCCGCGCCTTCGTAGAGGTCGGGATTCTGACCCACGAGGCGGGTGAGGGACATGACCTGTCGCCACGCCGCCAGCTTGCGAGCCAGGTCCTGATATCGCCGAGAGTCGAGATCCCCCGTCTGATGATCGAGGTGGAACTTGATGACGCCTTCTTGGACGTTCACAATGGGTCTTGACCTCCGCCCATAGGGTAGCCTTTCCGGGTCCACGGAGGGAATCCCAAGGAGGCGGCGATGGCACTTGTCGGACTCGTTCTGTTCTTGCTCGGTCTCGGAGTCATGTATCTCGCCCGGCAATCCGACGGCATCAGCGCCGCAGTGCTCTTTCTGCTCGGGTTGCTGATGGTGGGATTCGGCATCTACGCACTTTTCTTCGAGCAAGGCCAGGGCCTGGGGCGGTGGTTGTAGGGACTCAGTTGGAGACGCTGTCCCAGAGGCTCGCATCTCCGGACTCGAATCCATCGACAAAGACGAGGGTGGCATCGACGGGTCGAGGTCCATACGAGGGTAGAGGTTGGCCCCGTTCGAAAGCCCCCATGTCGGGCGGTCCGGAAGCGGGAAACGGATCGTTCAGATTGTCGAGAATCGCCCCGGCGTCGATGGCGGCCGCGCCCTCGACGAGCCTCAGGTCTCGACTTCCCGGTTCGGCGGGTTGATCCCAGGCCGGCGGCAGAACCGCGTTCACGAGATCCTCGAAGCCCGCCTCCACGCCGTGCACTTCGACACCGATGGCCTGGAGGTCGGGAAGACGGTCGTAACGCACATCGTCCCACTTGAAATGGGGTGCGCCAGGACCCTGGATCTCGCGAGTCGTGCCCCAGGCATTGAAGTCGAAGTCACGAACGCCCTCGTCGGCCACGGTGGTGAATTCGAAGGCGTAGCGGGTGCCCAGGAACAGGTTGTTGCGAAACCAGGCGTTGCGCCACATGGCTCCGTTGTCGCCATGGCCGTTCTCGTGCTTGGCGCCGGTGTTGTGAACGACGAAGAAGCCAGTGGTCTGGTTGTGCATCTTGATGGGCACGCTCTCGAGATTGAAGAGCTCGTTGCGAAAGATGTAGGCCGGCCCGCCCCGGATGGGCTGGACGCTGACCCCCATGCGGGAGTTCATGACCCGGTTGCGCCACACACGGGCATTGGCCTGGTTGTAGTCGATCTCGATACCGTCATCGACACAGTAGGAGGCGTCATTGCCGAAGATGTCGTTGCCAAAGGAGGGCCCAGTGAAAGGCTGGACGGAGACGCAGTCGCCGAAATTGCGAACCTGGTTGTGACACACGACGTTGCCGTATCCTCGGAGGTCGATACCCCGTTCCGACGGGATCCCGACACCGGGCCACGAGACGCGTCCTTCGATGACGTTGTCGCAGACAGTCTGGTTGCGTTCCGTGCCATTCTCCCGGCGATTGCAGCACCCCATAGTCCACATCCCGAATGGTGTTGCGGCGGAGGACGATATCCGTGCTGTTTTGGGCATCGACACCCCAGCGACCGTTCTCGAGTGTCAAGCCCTCGATGACGATATGGGAGATGCTCTGGTCGTACTCGCCGACGGTGACGATGCCCCGGTCGGTTCCCGCGCCGTCGACCAGGGCGATACCGGTGGCAGGTCCACTGAAGACAATGGGTTGATTGGCAGTGCCACTGGTGAGAATCTCGAAGGGTGTGTAGGTGCCCGCGGCGATGTGGAAGATGTCGCCGGGCTGAGAGTTGTCTGCCGCGACCTGGATTCCTCGATAGGGGTCGGCCAGTGAGCCACTGCCACCCCCGTTGCCAGGCACGATGTACCGGTCCCGGCCCTGATATTCGAGAGGCGGACGATGTCGGGTGGTGCCCGAGACGATCCTGACATCGCCACCCCCATCGGGATCGACAAGCGTCAGGCGTAGGTCGTAGGCCTCGCCAGGCTGCAGAAAGAGGGCGCTGGCAGCCCAGTAGTTCAAGCCCAGGGGTGAGCCATTGACCTCGATGTCAGGATGCGCTCGGACCGCCGGCGCCGCCGGCAGCCAATCGATCTGGTCGGCATGACGAAATTCCAGCTGCAGGGAGCTGTCCAGATCATCATCACCCGAGATCCACCACAGCACGCCCAGGTGCTCGTAGGTGGCATCGACTCGGGTCGCCCCAGGAGACACGGCGTTGGCAGCCCAGCAGATGTGGCCTGCAGGCAGCGAGAGAATCGAGTAGACCAGGAGCCGGCCGAGAGATTTCCGCATCAACGGCGACATCCAATGATGGTGCCACGGCCGTGTCGAGCCGGCTGTGGAGATTCTCACCTTTCGCCCTTGGGAACTACCCTTTTGGGTAGGGGATGACGTGATGTCTGTGAAGTAGTTCACAGGAAAAACCGAAAGTCGTCTCTACGATCAATCCGCAATCGAGTCTCGAGGAGGAACGACTATGCCCGAAAACACTGGTGCTCGGCGGCCAGCCCCCAATCGTCGCAGCGTGCTCAAGGGCCTGAGCCTGACGACGGCAATGGCCGGTGCGGCGCCATCGCTGGCGACTGCCGGTCGATATGAATCTCCAGGTGCCCTGGCCATGCGTCGGCCTGGCAAGACGACCGGCAGCGCGCTGGCTCCGACCTTGCCATCTGGGGCGGTCATCGCGATGAATCGCATGGCATTCGGTCCGCGACCAGGAGACATCGAGCTTTTCAATAGCCTGGGGGGCAACGACCAGGATCGCCAGGCCGCCTTCGTGGCTTGGCAGCTCGATCCGGAATCCATCGACGACAGTGCGATGGAGGCTCGGATCGCGGCCGCGAACTTCGATTCTGTTGGGCTCAGTGAGGACCCGGATACCTATCTCGCGATCCTGTGGGATTGGTATATCAATGACAACGCACCCGGTGACAACTCGACGGCGATTCCCAGGGACGAGTTGATCCGGGCCACCTTCATCCGGTCCATCTACTCCAAGCGACAGCTCGTTCAGGTGCTGGCTGATTTCTGGCACAACCACTTCAACGTCTATGTGGATGTCTCGTCCTGGGTACGGGCGACGATGCCGCATCTGGATATGGTGATTCGCAACAATCTCCTGGGTAATTTCCGCACTCTGCTCGAAGTCGTGTCCAGGAGCACGGCCATGCTTCGGTACCTGGACAACTACACCAGTTCCAACGCGGGTCCCAATGAGAACTTCAGTCGGGAGCTCTTCGAGCTGCACACTCTGGGCGCCGAGAACTACCTCGGTGTGATGCAGCAGAACGAAGTACCTTTGGACGACGACGGTCTGCCCATCGGCTATGTGGACGCGGATGTCTTCGAGTCGACGCGTTGCTTTACCGGCTGGTCGTTCTCCAACAATACGAGTGGCGATGGCGACACGGGTCTCTTCTACTATCGGCCGGATTGGCACGATCGTTTCCAGAAGAACGTCCTGGGAACCTTTCTCCCGGCAGATCAACCGGATCTGAAGGATGGTCAGGATGTCCTGGACGCTCTGGCGTCCCATCCGGGAACCGGTCGCCATATCGCCCGCAAGCTCTGCCAGCGGTTCATCTCCGACGAGCCGCCGCAGAGTGTTGTCGACACCGCTGCCGCGATCTTCACGGATCAGTGGCAAGCCCCTGATCAGATCAAGCAGGTCGTCGAGAGCATTCTGCTCTCGGATGAGTTCCTCACCACCTGGGGAGACAAGATCAAACGGCCCTACGAGATCGCCGCCAGCGCTCTGAGAGCCGGGAACACGAGCTTTATCCCGGGCGTGGATAGCGGGGACACGAACTCTTTCTTCTACCGCTACGACGGCGCGGGGCAGCGACTCTTCAGCTGGCCGGCACCGAATGGCTACCCGGACGTGCGAGGGGCCTGGAAGAGTATGACGCCGCGGGTCATGAGCTGGCGCCTCTGTGGTTGGTTGATCGAGTTCGACGACGACCTCGACCACTACTATCTGAATCTCGTCGGGCAGACACCAGGCCATGTGCGCTCGGCCAACGCGTTGGCGGATTTCTGGATCTACAGAATTCTGGGACGCGACATGGAGCCGGAAGATCGGGCAGAGATTGTCCAGTTCATGGCCCAGGGAATCAATCCGGATTTCGATCTCAATCTCAACGATGAAGATACCCGCGATCGCCTGCGCTCGATGGTGGGCCTCATCTTCATGTCACCTGAGTTTTTGTGGCGCTAGACCGAGCCCGTGAACTCCACACACCAAGCGAGGACTCCATGAGCACGACTCGACGCGGATTCATCACCGGTTGTTCAGCAGCAGTAGCGGCCTACGCGGGTACCAGTTTCAATACCCTGGCCTTCGGTGACCCCGGGGACGAGAACCAGGAGATCCTGGTCTCGGTGTTTCTTCGCGGCGGCATGGACGGTCTCAACCTGGTGCCGGTCATCGCCGGCGCCGATCGCGGCCACTACGAGCTGGCGAGACCCGAGTTGGCCGTTCCCATTTCCGGACCCAATGCCGCCCTGCCCTTGAACGCCCAGCTCGGACTCCACCCGGGTGCCAATAGTTGGCCTGATGGCGGTTCGCCGCCTCCGGCAACCTTCTACGAGCTCTTCCAGGCAGGCAAGGTGGCGGTGGTGGTGGCCGCCGGGATGCACGAGGACAATCGTTCGCATTTTGATTCCATGGGGTTCATGGAGTTGGGAACTCCGGGGACGCTGAGCACCGGGACGGGATGGTTGACGCGTCACCTGCTGTCGGCCACGAATCTGCCGGGCGAGATCATCATGCCGTCGCTGGCGGTGGGCAACCTGCAGCAGAACTCCCTGCGGGGCAGCACTGAGACCGTCAACATGACGGATCCGGATAGCTTCTCCTTGAGTGTGGGTCCGTGGGAGTGGCGAAACGCTCAGCGCACCGCGCTGCGCAATCTCTATACGGGCTCGAGCTGGCTCCATCAGTCGGGCTCGGACACTCTCGATGCGGTCGACATCATCGAGCTCAACGGTGGGGACGGCGACTACACGCCAGCCAACGGCGCGATCTATCCGTCCGGCAGCCTGGGTCAGCACTTCCAGACGATTGCCGCCATGGTGAAGCTCGATTTGGGGCTGCGAGTCGCGACCGTGGATTTTGGTGGATGGGACACCCACAACGGTCAGGGCTCCGACGGTGGGGGCTATTTCTACGGCCACGTGGAGGAGCTGGCGATGGCGTTGGCTGCCTTCTACACCGACCTCGACGGCTCGGGCTCCCAGAACTTCACCGGTCGGCTCGACGGTGGTGGTGATGAGCGAGTTCGGCCGGCGCCTGCGGGAAAATGCGGACCGGGGCACGGATCACGGTCACGGCAGCTTCATGCTGGTGATGTCGGGCAACGCGATCGGTGGTGTTCACGGTACCTGGCCCGGTCTTGCCAATGCGCAGCTGTTCGATAGCTCCGACCTCGAGGTCACCACCGACTATCGGCAGGTCCTCTCCGAGATTCTCATCCGCCGGATGTGCAACAACCGGATCCTCGAGATCTTCCCTGGCTATGCGGGCTATCAGCCTCTGGGAATCGTCAACGGTGTGGATCTTCCTCCTGTGGGCGCAGACTATATTTTCGGGGACGGCTTCGAGTCGGGTGGTCTGGGAGGTTGGTCGCAGAACGTTCTGTAGCGCAGACTCCACTGTCGAACTTCGTGGACTCGGCTATATTCAGCAGCCATGAGGCTGTTTCAGCTGCCCCCTCCACGGCGACCGATAGCTCTCCTGTGGGAGGAGAGTCGCGACGCCCGAGCTGCTGAAGCGGCGGTCAAGCACGAATTGTTGGCGGAGCCGGAGCCTACCGAATTCCCTCGCCGCCACCTGTTCGACCCGAAGGACGGTTGGTTTCGCCGAACCGAAAGAGCCACCAACAGGTTCCTGAGCCGTAGGGTCTTCCCGCAGCTACCCTGGATGAAAAGGCCCTATGCGGCCATCCTGGAGAGATCCCTCACGGTTTCCGAAGCGCAAGTGCCCTTGGCCCGATTGGGAGGCTCCGGCGATGTGAAGGTGTTGGTGATCTCGGATATCCACGCCGGACCGTTCGTCACCAGCGAGATCCTGCAGCGCACCTTCGAACGGCTGTTGACGTTGCGACCCGATTTGATCTTGCTCCCGGGTGACTTCGCGACCGTCTCTGTGCAGGAGGTCGAAGAAGTCGTGCCCGCTCTCCGGATTCTGCAGGCCCCGCTCGGGGTGTACGGGGTCTTGGGCAATCATGACTACTACACCGATGATGTGGAAAGGCTCTCCAGCCTCCTGGAGAACGCTGGGATCGAGCTGCTGCAGAATCGGTCGGTGATCGTCGAGAAACAAGGCGCTCGATTTCTTCTCGGAGGTGTGGACGATCTTCTTGGGGGCCTGCCCGATTTTCGGCAGGCACTGAAAGGGCATGAGGACGACCTGCCGACGGTGATGATGTCGCACAACCCCGATGTGTTTCCGGCGGCCGTGGAGAGCGGGGTGTCTCTGCTTCTGGCTGGACACACTCATGGCGGTCAGATCCGCGTTCCGGGACTCTCGGTGCTGGTGCGCATGAGTCGGTATCGATTGGATGAGGGACGGTATTCGGTCGATGGCTCCGAGCTCATCGTCAGCCGGGGCCTCGGGGCCACGGGGCTACCGTTGAGGGTGGCTTGTCCCCCGGAAGCCCTTCTGTTGAGTTTGATATCGGCTTGATTGTCCTTGCCGAGGCGACAATGAAGACCATCGTGATCGATATCCCATCGCATTCTGTTGAGGTAGGATGGATCGGGGAGTTCGCATCATGAGTCGTCGAGGGATCAAGAGACACAGCAAGGTGGTCTGGCCTGGGTTCTCCAACACACCCGCACCCAGACATGTCGCCAAAGTGGGGCGCAACGAGCCCTGTCCCTGTGGCAGCGGCAAGAAATACAAGGACTGTCACCAGCGGGAAGGCAGCGCGTTCCTGCGGAAGTTGGCTCGCCAGGAAGACAAGAAGATGACGCGGGAGGCGAGAAAACGCCTCAAGGAGCACGGCGTCCCCTGGTACAAACGGCTTTTTGTAAAGATCTGAGCCGCTTCAGTCCTGCCGCTGCCGCCGCAACTGACCACAGGCGGCATCCGCCTCGAGGCCTCGACTCTCTCGCAGATGGGCCTTGGCTCCCGTTTTCGCGCAACAGCTTCAGAAACGCGATGGCCCGATTGCGGCTCGGTCGAGCAAAGGGCAGCCCCTGCACGGGGTTGTAGATCAAGAGATTGATGTGCGCCTCGAGGTCGCGGGCGATCTCGGCCAGTTGGGTGGCCTGGGTCCGGTGGTCGTTGATCTCGGCCAGCAGGCAGTACTCGAGTGTGATCTCTCGTCCTGTCCTCTGTCGATAGGTGCGGCAAGCCTCCAGGAGTCGCGCCAGCGAGACGCCGCGGGCCCACGGGATGAGCTCTCTTCTCAGCTCATCGGTAGGGGCATGCAGGCTCAGGGCCAGGGTGATCTGCAGATCCTCCTCGGCCAATCTCTCGATCTGCCGGGGCAGACCCACGGTGCTGACCGTGATTCGCCGTTGGGCGAGACCCAGACCCCATCTTGCATTCAAGCGGCGGATCGCTTCGATCGTGGCCTCATAGTTGGCCAACGGCTCACCCATGCCCATGAAGACCACGTGGCTCAAGCGCTCTTGCCGGTGTCGTAGCATGGCGTCGATAGCCAGGGCCTGCTCCATGATCTCGCCAACCGTCAGGTTGCGTTGCGACCCGCCGATACCCGAGGCGCAGAATCGGCAACCCACATCGCACCCGACCTGGGTGCTGAGACAGGCCGTGCGGCGTTCAGAGGGATGCGGAGCAGGGATCATGACGGTCTCGGTGGTGGCTCCATCGGCCCAGGCAAGCAGCAGCTTGGTCGTGCCGTCAGGCGCCGCGGATCGCGCCAGCTGCCGATGGGAGTGGACCGTATAGATGCCTGCGAGCTGGGTTCGTAGGGACTGCGGGAGGTCGGTCATGGCCGCGAAGTCGACGGCTCCCCGCTGATAGATCCAACTCAGGATCTGCTGCGCGCGAAAGGCAGGCTCCCCGAGAGACTCGAGGTGATGCGCGGAGTCGGGTGGGGGAGAGGTCGAGAAGCGGAGCGTTTGCCGACACGTGACAAGTATAGGGGCGATCGGAAATGGCGGCAGCCCCGTGGCAAAATGATGCTCATGAACAGGATCTACGGCTTCGAGCGACAGCCCTACCTGAGAGAGTTGGAGGTAGAGGTTCTCCGCGTGCAGGAGGAGTCCGGCGCCTGGACGGCAATTCTCGATGACACGATTCTCTACCCCGAGGGCGGGGGTCAACCCTCGGACCGCGGTCGGCTGAACGAGGTGGTCGTGAGCCATGTGCAGAAGACCAGCGAGGGCCTGCTGCATGTGTTGGAATCTCCCGTCGAGCCCGGCGCGGTCAGGCTGGTTGTGGACTGGGACCGACGATATGACCATATGCAGCAACACACGGCTCAGCACATCCTGACGCGAACTGCCCGCGACCGGCTGAGCTGGGAGACCCGGTCATTTCACATCGGCGCGGAGGTCAGTGACATCGAGCTCGATTGCCGACCGCCCCGACCGGCCGAGATCGAGGCTCTCGAGGACGCCGTGGCGGAGATCATCGTGGAGGCGCGACCCATTCGGGGATTTCGGGTCAGCCGGGAGGAGTTTGCGGCGCTCGATGTCCGTAGCCGCGGCCTACCAGCGGGTCACCAGGGAGAGATTCGGCTGGTGGAGATCGAGGACTTCGATCTCAACACGTGTGGTGGCACCCACCTGGCCTCGACCTCCGAGGTCGAGATCGTGAAGATCGTTGGCAGCGAACCCCTGAGGGGCGGATGCAGGGTGTTCTGGGTCGCCGGAAAGCGCGTTCGCCGCCGCCTGGCGTCCCACGACCGCACCATGGCTGAACTGCGCAGATTGCTGGATATCGGGGATGCGGAGATGGTGTCGGGTCTGGGGTCGAGGCTCGAACAGCTGCAGGAGGCCCGGCGAGCCCGGCGCGGGCTCGAGCGGCGCCTCGCCGAGTCGATCGTCCGCGAGTTGAGCTCCGCCGAGTCTGCGGGTCTGGTCGATCTGCACCTGGAAGGCCTCGAGGCTGGACTGCTGCGCCCTGTTGCCGAAGGGTTGGCGAAGCAGGGCGGCCGGCGAGCGGTCCTGCTGACCGCAGAAGGAGAGGCCGGAATTCAGTTCGCCCTGGTGACCGGAGATGAGTCAGGCTTGGACCTCAAGGCCGCTGGCGCCGCTACCGCCGAGATTCTGAACGGGCGAGGTGGTGGTTCAGGGAAGGTCTTCCAGGGCAAAGCCGAGAGCCTGGCTCGACGCTCGGACGCAGTGAACCTGATCCGAGAACTCCTGTCCTGATTCCTCATCCCTGGATTCTTGGCGCCACAGGTCCATTTCCTGGCGCGCCGGATCACTGTTTCCGGGACGTTCTCCCCATAGATTCCTCCTGGTCGGAGCGATCTCAGAACGGAATCGCGTCTATCTGTCCAGTCGGGAGGAATGAACATATGCAGAAATTGGATCCCAGAGAATTCGGAAGAAGGACAGCCGAAGGGAGACCTTGCGGGCACTACGAGGTCTCTCTGTATTTCGGTCTCGAGTTCGAGTGTGCGTGCGGTGAGGTGCATGATCTCAAGCCCTGGATGGAGATCGTGAGCGAATTGCCTCTTTTCAAGTTCGTGGTCGCCTGCCCCGGAGGCTGTCACCTGACGGTGGTCAAAGCCAGGTGGAACCGAGAAGACGACTTGCGGCAGTTGGTCTCGGAGATGGGGACGACTCTGTCACGAAAGCGCGAGACGCTGAGTGGCATCGAGTTCCAGGCGGGGCTACTGGAAGCCAAGACGGGCCGGCCCTGGAGTCTCGAGGAGACCGAGGCCTTTATGAAGCAGCAAGAAAGCCTGGCGGAATCCCGCCGGCGAGCCTGAGGGATCGAGCATGAAGGTCTACAAGCTCTGGCTGGAGATCGAAGAGTTCGATGTGACATCCGGACAATACCGAAACCTGGCCGAAGAAGGGATGGTGGAGCCGGTCCCTGTGGCCGTTTTCTCGAGCTTGGAACAGGCCCGCGCCCATGCGGAGGCTTTCGCCATGGACGGTAGTCGACTCGAGCAACGGTGGTTGAGTCTCTTCAACTCGATCAACTGATCTGCAGAGCCCTGAACTGGCTCGGGGAGGTGCCCTGCCAGCGTCGGAACGCCCGGTGAAACGTGCTGGGGTCCGAGTAGCCCAGCAGATAGGCGATCTCATAGACCGCCAGATTGGGATCCCGCAGCAACAGCCTTGCCTTGTCGTGGCGCAGATCGTCCACCACCTCGGCAAAGGAGGTCCCCTCCTCACTGAGACGGCGCTGCAGGCTGCGGGTACTGAGGGCCAGTTCGGCCGCCATCTGCTGGATCGTCGGCGAGCCCTCGCTCAGATGTGGCCAGATGACTTGGCGGAGTCGGTCAGCGTGGGACTCGACCTTGGGCAAGGCCTGCAGGTGAACCTGTGCCAGCTCGTCCAGGTACTGGGTGAGAGTGGGGTCGGCGGCCACGGTGGGCGCTCTGACGTCCCGATCCCACAACTCGATCGCTGCGGCGGGTGCTGCGAAATGAAGGTCGGCTCCCAGCAGGCGCCGGTGGAGAGTGGTGTCTTTGGGCCGGGCGTAGTTGAATCGGACGCTCGCGGCCATGATCTGCCGGCCGAGGATCTCTCGAAAGCAGGTCATCAGCCCGGCCATGCCTTCGTCGATGGGCTGCCGGAAGTCGGGAATCAGGGGTTGATGGATCGCCTGCAGCCGCCAGCGACCTCCCAGGTCTTCCAGCTTCATGTCGGCCCGTTGATTCAGTATCTTGGCGAACCGGACCACTCGTTTGAGGGCTCCGAGTAGCGTGTCGCTGTGCAGCATGGCGTAGCCAACGACCCCTCCCTCTCGCACCTCGAAGGTGCTGCCAACCTCGAGACCGAGATCAGGATCTGCCAGTTGATTGGCGATTCGGCGCCAGAGCCGCAGGGTCTTCACCACTGGAACGCGGTTATCCGGATCCCTGATCTGGTCCTCCGACAGCTCGATCTGGCGGAGCAGATCGGCCCTGTCCAGACCATGATCCTGGGCGGCTCTGAGGAGCCTGGAGATCCGCTGAGCTCGATGGGTGTCGGCAGCAAACATGGAGACCGCACAAGTTTACAGCGCCGTGGCTCGATGGTGATCTACACCAGCGCTATAGTACTATGACTTGATAACAACATCGTTGTATAGTACAATACAACTATCTTGAAAATGGTTGCTCCCAGAGTGCTACAGGGGTGAGCGGTGACAGGCGCTCAGAAAGGAGGCACGGTGCTGGAAGCTGTCTTGAAGGTAGAGTCGGAGCTTCGTCGTCAGGGCCAGGAGTTGGCAGTGGCTTGGCGACGCGGCAAAGCGTCGTTCGTGCTCGATAGCTTGGCCCGGGAGAGCCCGATGCGATCCGCGGTTCTGGCAGCTCTGATTCAGGAGTTGCTGTCTCGATGGGATCCCCTGGATGGCAAGTGGTCGGTGGGGTTCTGGAGGGCGCTCGTCCTCAGATCCGAAGGTTGGACTACCACCGAAGAGCTTGATGAGCTGACCGCTCTGTATCGCCGCCGGTTCGGTATGAGTCCGCCGGGCCTCGAGCCAGGCAGAACGCGTGTCGGCAACTCGGCGGAGTACAAGAAGCTCCTGGCGGGCCGGGCTCAGCGCGTCCAGGAAGCCTTGGATGCCGGCGAGCCGATCCCGAAGTCGTCCCATGTACCACCATCACGTCCCACCGAGTACTTGAGACCCAGGAGGGCAGCGCTATGACCGAGACGAATCTTCCTCTCGAAACACTGGTACTGCAGCTGGAGCAGAGCATTGGCTACTCGGCCCTGGTGCGCAAGTTGGTAGCCGACTACCCAGAGGAACTGACGATGGAAGTCGTGACTACCGCTTTGCGGCGTGGACGCATATCGGCGGCAGAGGCGATTCAATTGGTGCGCGAATGTAATTTCAGCTTCGGGCAGACCTTTGGCGTCCTGGCCATTCTGGGTCGTCAGCGAGGCTGGCAACCCCATGATCTCGTATTGGAAGCGCTAGAGGGACAGCCCCATTGACGGAGACCAAGGGTAGGAGGGGACGGTCAGCAGAGACCGCTGGCCCTCTGCGTGGGCCCCGTGGAGGGCTGACCACGGTCACTCCCGGGGGGCTGACCCGAGTCAGCACCTATCTGGATGAGACCGAGCGAACCGCGGTGCGCAGCCGGGCGTTTCAGGAAGAGCGCAGCATCAGCGATGTGATCCGCTCGGCGGTCAGGCACTACCTCGGACTTCGTTGAGATTTCGGCCTCAGTAGCGGAAGTGTCGGATCGCCTCGCCGCTCTCACCGATCTCGGTCATCGCCTCGATGCCAATCTGGAGGTGAATATCGGACCAGCTCTCGGTGACACGGGCGTCTGATTCCTCGGTCTTGACTCCCTCTGGAGTGATGGGGACGTCGGAGACCAGCAGCAGGGCACCTCTGGAGATGTCGTTGAAGTGGCCGACGATGAAGAGTGTCGCGGTCTCCATGTCGATGGCGATACAGGTGTTACGGCGCAGTCTCTCGAGGAAGACCTGGTCGTGCTCCCACAGTCGGCGATTGGTGGTGTAGACGACACCGGTTCGATACTCGTGTCCTTCGCTGACGATCTTCTCGGAGACGAACTTGTGCAGCTTGAAAGAGGGTAGGGCAGGCACCTCCGGCGGAAAGTAGTCGTCGCTGGTGCCCTCACCGCGGATGGCGGCGATCGGCAGAATGAAATGGCCGAGATCGGTGGATTTCTTGAGGCCGCCGCATTTGCCGAGAAACAGCACGCCCTTGGGGGCGCGAGCACTGAGGAGATCCATGATGGTGGCAGCGTTGGCCGAGCCGATGCCGAAATTGATGATGGTCAGTCCGTCGTCGTTGGTGGAGGCCTGCATCGGCTTGTCCGCACCGAAGATCTCGCAGCCGAATCGTTTGGCGAAACGGTCGACATATTCCCGGAAATTGGTCAGCAGGATGTAGTCCCCGAACTGCTCCAGAGGCATGCCGGTATACCGCGGGAGCCAGTTCTTGGCGATTTCGAGGCGATCGGGTAACGGACTATCTTTTGACATCTGGTGATCTCCGTTTCTGGAGCTTGTAGGACTGGGACATCCGCAGTCGCCAGAGAGTCCGGGGATACTCGGCGGTGGGATCCTTGACAGACGCGATGCGCAGCCGGTCCTTGATCTCGCGCAGTGTGGCGGGGGAGATGCCGCTATCGGCCGCCCTGCCGATCACCTCGAGCTCGGAAAGAGGACCATCTTCGAGGATCTCGAAAAGAAACTTCTTGACTCTCTCGAAGTCCGCGGGCAGACCCTGCTGCCGGCCGGGTAGATCGAGAGGAGGAGGTTGTTGGACGACTTTGAACTCGATGCGCTCGGCCCAGGGAATGCGACCCAGATCGACCCGTTGGGTCTCGGCGGTGAGGTAGTCGGTCAATGGGATCTCGGTGATCTCTCCAATTTCCACCTGACCCAGGCTGCCGATGGGCGGCAGGTCGAGCACTCTCAAACGGACCGAGATGACATTGCCAAAGGGTTCGCCGGTCGCAGGATCCACCAGCAAGCCGACTTCCGGGTCCTGCAGGTAGTCAGACCAATCAATCCGGCGCAACTCAGCGCTGCGCGGGGGCCAGGGCATCAACAAGACGGGATACTGCAAGAGTGCTAACCGCCCTGCTCCCCAGTGGGTCGCAATTCCTCGAGGATCTTCGCATCCACCCACCAGATGTCCGAATTGCCGTTCATGGGCTCCTGGTGGGCTCTGTGCATGTCGGAGCTGGTCATGGGCTGTCGTGCGGCGCGCTCTTGCAGGGTCGTGCGCGAAGACATGAAGAAGAAGTATTTGCCGTCCGGTGATACATACGGGGACCACTCCTGGCCCGTGGCTGTGTTGATTCTATCCCCGAGATTGAAGGGGCCGGTCCAGGTATCGTCCTGATCGCGAAATACGATGTAGTAGTCCACGCCACCCAAGCTGTCCTCCCGGCCCCAGGAACAGACGATGAGGAACCTCTCGTCGGGATCGATGAAGGCGTTGAACTGAGTGGGCGCGGCATTGACCTCGGGTCCGAGCCTTTCCGCCGGTCCGTAGGCACCCTCGACCCATCGAGATCTGAAGATGGCCTCGGTGCGATCTTCTGATCGGCGAGTGAAATAGAGAGTCCCATCCCGGGTAACGGAGGGGAAGAACTCGGGCTGCCCGGTATTGACCGGCTCAGAGAGTCGCTGGGGCTCGCTCCATTTCTCTCCCTCCCGCCTCATCATCCAGATGTCTTCGTCCTCGGCGGGTTCGGCACTGCCAGCCACGGGACGATAGGAAACGAAGAAGAACTGCTCTCCGTCCGGCGAGATGGCGGGTTCCAGGTCCTTGAACTGGCCGGAAAAGCTGGCGACTTCGGGCTCGATCCAGATCCCGTCCACCCGTCGCGTCACCAGAATGGCGCTGAAATCGAAATCCGCTCCGAGAACACTCGTGTAGTAGAGCTCCTCACCGTTGGGTGTCATCGCGACATCGCGCTCGGCGAGGCCGGTCGAAATCAGACCTGGAGCGAAAATCTGCGGTTCTACACCCGGGGTCTGCTGTCCCAGATAGGGGCCGCTGAGTCCAGGGGTGTCGGCGGATCTGTAGGCCTCGGATGAAGGGGTTTCAGTCGAAGCCCCGCAGCCGAACAAGCAGACCACAACGCTCAGCAGGACGGTGTGGTGGGCTCTCATCACGGTTGTTCGTCCGCGGAGGTGTGCCGGCTTCTTCTGCGCTGCAGGGAAAAGCATCCTCGAAGGTCTCCATGACCACGTCGTGGGCTGGCGCCGAGGCGCGGTCCGGATGGCCGTCGACATAGGTGACGATGAGATCCGCCAGGTCTCCTGGCATGCTCGTGCCCGCCGGGGGTAGGCAGAAGGCCTTCTCTGCGTTCCCTTCCATCGCCTGGGTCCAGCCAGCGATGAATCCCAGGCACAACATGGCCCCGGGATCCTCTTGTGAGATGGGAGAGATGCCCCGCACCGCCAGCACGAGGTTGTCACAGGCATCCCTGAGATTCTCGGCCGTAAACGCCTCGATGCCTTGTGCCGAGGCGGGCGGGACAGATGCCGAAAGCAAGCTACGGACGAGCAGCAAGAAGATCGCGGTCCTTCTCATGTCACCTCCAAGGACGGGCCTACCAGATGACGGCCTTCTTGTCGGCAGACAACACCATGGCATCGCCCTCCTTGCACTCGAAAGCCTTGGCAAATTCAGGCATGTTCGACAGCGGGCCGATCGTCCGGAATCTGCCCGGCGAGTGGGGGTCGGTGTTGACCTGTAGCTTCAGGGACTCGGGCCGGTAGTTGCGCCGCCAGGCTTGGGCCCATGAGAGAAAGAACCTCTGCTGGGGAGTGAAACCATCGATCTCGCCGGGGTTCTCGGTCTCGAGCGCCTTCTCGAGCGCGTAGTAGGCCATGGTCAGACCGGCCAGATCACCGATGTTCTCGCCCAGGGTGAGCTCACCATTGACGTGCAGGTCGTCGACCGCCACATACTTCGAGTATTGATCCACCAGGTGCTGGGTGCGGGATTCGAATCTCTCCCGGTCTTCGTCGGTCCACCAGCTCTGCATGTTGCCCTGCGCATCGAACTTGCTGCCCTGGTCGTCAAAGCCGTGCATGAACTCGTGACCGATGACCGCTCCCATGGCGCCATAGTTGACGGCGTCATCCATCTGACCTTCGAAGTAGGGTGGCTGCATGATGGCGGCGGGGAAGACGATCTCGTTCATGACCGGGTTGTAGTAGGCGTTGACGGTCTGGGGAGACATGTTCCATTCATTGCGGTCGATGGGCTTGCCGATCTTGTCCACATTGCGTCGCATCTCGAAAGCGTTGGCGGCGCGAATGTTGGCAAGATAGCTGTCGACGTCCGATCTCCAGCGACGAGTAGTCGCGCCATTCATCGGGGTAGCCGATCTTCGAGTTGAAGGCAGTCAATTTGTCCAGGGCCTTCTCCTTGGTGTCGTCGCTCATCCATTCGAGGGCCGAGATCCGCATCTTTACCGCCTGGCGCAGATTCTCGATCATCTCGTCAGCCCGAGCTTTGGTCTCGGGAGGAAAGGCGCGCTCCACGTAGACCTGGCCCAGAGCCTCGCCCATGCTGCCACTGACCTGATCCACGGCGCGCTTCCAGCGGGGTCGCATCTCTTCGGTGCCGCGGAGGGTGCGGCCGTAGAACTCGAAATCCTGCTCGACAAAGTCGTCGGACAGGTAGGCGGAGAAGTCGTTGACGAGATTCCATCGTAGATAGCTCTTCCACGTTTCCAGGGAGATCTCGCCCAGGGCTTTGTCCATCTCGGCGAAGAAATTCGGATGGGCATAGGAAAAGGTCTCGATATTGTCGAGACCCAAAGCCGCGAAGTAGCGGTTCCAGGAGAAATTGGGTGTTGCTTGGTTGGCGTCGGCCACCGACTTGACGTTGTAGTAGTTCGCCGGATCGCGGAGCTCGACGTTGGTCAGCGAAGCCTCTGCCAGGCGGGTCTCGAGATCGAGAATGGCTCCAGCGGCGGCATCCGCCTTCTCCTTGGTGTCTCCCAGTAGCTGCAGCATCGTGGAGACGTGGGCCACATAGTCCTGACGGAGCTTCGCCGACTCCTCGTCCTCGCGGGTGTAGTAGTCGCGGTCAGGAAGTCCCAGGCCGCCCTGGGTGGCGTAGAAGATGTACTGCTCGCTGTCCATCAGGTCTTGGAAGACTCCTGGGTCGAAGAGCAAGGTCGTGCCCTCGGCATGGAAGTCGTTGATGAATCCCTGGAGCTCGCCCAGATTGGAGATCGCGTCGATACGCTCGAGATCTGCTCGAATCGGTTGACTGCGCTCTTTCTCGATCTTGGCGGTATCCATGGCGGTCTGCCAGAAGTCTCCAGCTTTCTGCTTGTTCGAGCCCTTCTCCGCGGTCGACGAGGCAGCTTCGGTCAAGATCTCGCGCAGCAAGGTGTAGTTGCGCTCCCGCATCTCACTGAACGTGCTCCACACACTCTCTTCTTCGGGAATGGGATTGCGCTCGAACCATTTGCCGTTGGCATAGCGGTAGAAGTCGTCGCACGGATCGGCGGACAAGTCCATATTTCTCTTGTCGAGACCTTGGCTATTGGTTTTGAACCCCTCTTCGGCGGGTAGTGATGAGACCGCAGAGGTCCAATGACAGAACGATGACGCTGAGAAAAATCGTAGCCTTTCGCACCATTTGATCGACTCCCCTCTGGTATTGAGTTTTCCCCTGCAGCCACGCAGGGGTACAAAGTGTATGCCGAGATCCCAAGGCACACCAACACTTCAGGAGTCTACGGTATCGAAGGTCCGATGTTTCCCCACTACCCGCCCTGATGGGAAGGCAGGCTACCCGAATGGGTATTCCGTCGGGCGACGGCTTTCTGCAGTATCGGTTCATGAAGATTCCTGGTTGCCTCGCGGCCGTGGCGTGGCTGCTCTTCTGTTCCCCGGTCACACGAGCCGAAGACTGGCCCCAGTTTCGTGGAGCCCACCGCGACAACATCTCCCGCGAGACCGGTCTGCTGCGAGCCTGGCCCGAGGGCGGGCCCGCGGTGCTTTGGCGTCTGGAGGTGGGGCAGGGCTATTCAGCCGCGGCGGTCTTCGATGGCAGGGTCTACTTCAACGACTACGACGAGGCCGAATCCGAGTGGCAGGTGCGAAGCGTCTCCCTGCAGGATGGCACCGAGCTATGGCGATTCCGGGAGCCGCGACGGATACGACCGAACCACGGGATCACTCGCACGGTACCGGCTGTCGATGGCAAGCTGGTGTTCGCATTGGATCCCAAGACGGTGCTCCATGCTCTGGATGCGGCGACCGGCGAGGAGGTCTGGCGCAAGAACCTGGTCCAGGAGTATGAAGCCAAGATCCCGCCTTGGTACAACGGCCAGTGCCCCCTCCTCGATGGCGATCATCTGATCATTGCACCTGGCGGGACTGCCCTGGTGGTGGCTCTCAACAAGAGCACGGGTGAAGAGGTCTGGCGGACGGCCAATCCTCAAAGCTGGCCCATGTCCCATGCGTCGCTCATGCCAGCGACGCTGGCGGGTACCAAGCAGTATCTCTACAACAACCTGTTCGGCACGGTCGGTGTCGCGGCGGACGATGGTCGTCTCCTTTGGCACTTCCCGTTCAAATTCAACGTGGCTGTGGCACCCTCACCGTTACCTCTGGATGGCGAGCGGGTCTTTATTACGGCCGGCTACGACGCTGGGGGAGCCATTCTGACGGTGACCGGCTCCGGGAACCAGATGATGGTCCAGGCAGCCGTTCAGGTGACCCCCGACATCTGGAACTCCGAGATCCACACCCCCATCGTCTATGAGGGGCATTTTTTCGGGGTCGGGCGACACAAGAGAGGTCTCTTCTCCTGTCTGACGGCGCAGGGCGAAGTCGTCTGGACCAGCGAAGGGCAGGCCTCATTCGAGCAGGGCAGCTACATTCTCGCGGACGGCATGTTCTTCGTTCTCGAAGGCAAGACCGGAAGGCTCCGATTGCTGGAGGCTCGAACCGATGAGTATCGGGAGCTCGCCAACGCTCAGATTCTCGGCGGCCACGATGTCTGGGGTCCGATGGCTCTGTCGGACGGCAAGTTGGTGATGCGAGACATGAGGCAAATGGTCTGTCTGGATGTCAAGAGCGGTGGATGAGTCGACTGCGCGATTGAATCTCATGCGATACGAACGATCCGGTGCGATAGGCGGGAATGTGGGGCCGGCTGCTCGGCTGCAGGAGTCTGCCCGTGCGGTGTCGTGGAGCCCGGATGGGCGCTGGTTTCTGGCCGGAGATCAGCAGATTCAGACCTTCGAATCCGACGGGTCTTTCTTGCGGCGCTGGACGACGGCTCTGCCTGCCTGGTCGCTGGCATTGGACCCACTGGGTCGCGTCTGGGTCGGCGAGGATGGACAGATAGAGGTCTTCTCCCCGGCAGGGCAGCTGGAGGAAACCTGGCAGAATCAGGAAGCTCTGGGATTCGTCACCGAGCTCGTGGTGACCGAGAACGAGATCTTCGTCGCCGATGCTCGGTCCCGGTGGATCCACCGGTTCGATCCGCAGCGCTCCCTGGTCAATCACATCGGCGACCAGCACCGCAAAGGCGGCTTCCATATTCCCAATGGCGTGCTCGATTTCGCAGTGGATCTGGATGGCACGGTGGTGGTCGCCAATCCGGGCATGCACCGTGTCGAGCGCTATCGACCCGACGGGGAGTCGCTGGGATACTTCGGCCGGTTTGGGCAGCACGACCCGAAAGGGTTCCCCGGCTGCTGCAATCCGACCAACCTGGCGCTGGGTCCGGGGGGCGAGATCGTCGTCAGCGAAAAGGCCGGACCACGGGTCAAGGTCTACGACGCTCAGGGAGAGCTGATCTCGGTCGTCGCGGCTGGAGAGGATTTCGACCCTGCCTGCAAGAACATGGACCTGGCGGTCACCGATGCCGGTGTTATCGCTGTCGTCGATCCGGTGGAGCGGCGGGTGGCCGTGTTCGCGCCGGAGGCCGGTCCAGAGGAAACATCAGTCCATGGAGGAATCGAGCGCATGAGCGACGACCTGTCTCGCCGCGATGTCTTCGGGCTGGCCGCGCGCGGTGCGGCCTTGGCGGGTCTGGGCGGCGTCAGCGCCTTCCTGGCCGTCAAGGCGCACGGCAGCGACGCCTGGCACATCGATACGAGCAAGTGCATCAATAGCCGGCTCGGAGCCGTCGGGGTCGAGGCCTGTCAGCGTTGCGCGACCGAATGCGTGCTGCCGCTCTCGGCGGTGCGGGCGGTCAACGACTTCGCCGATTGCGGGCGCTGTTACATCTGCCCGGCCTATTTCGACATCCACAGCGCCATCGGGCCCGACGGGTTGCCCAGCAAGAAGCTCTGTCCGCGCGACGCCATCGATCGCCAGCCCATCGGCTGGATCGATCCCGACGATCCGGCCAACAACTACTACGAGTACACGATCGACGAGAGCCTGTGCAACGGTTGTGGTCTTTGTGTCATGGGGTGCAAGGAGCCGGCCGGTCTGGGATCGATCAAGCTCGAGGTGCGCCACGACATCTGTCTCGCCTGCAATCGCTGCTCGATCTCCACCGCCTGTCCCGATGACGCCTACGAGCTCCGCCCGACAGCCTGAGGGCAGCAGGATGCAGGCACCGCGAGGGCAGACCGGCTCCGGGCCCAGACCATCTCGCCGCCGCACCCTACGCGTCGCGGGTCTGGCGCTGGCAGTGGCCTGCCTGTTCGGGGCGCTCCCGGTCGGGGCTCAGGTCGACTACAGCCGGCCCGTGGACGTGGCGCCCAACGAGGAGGCGATCGGCGAAGGCTATGTCGTTCCCGAAGTCCAGCGACCCGTGCCGACCAGCATCGGCCGGCAATTGCTCGATCTGGGGCTGTTGGCCGGCGCGCTGGGGCTGGCCGCCTGGCTCGTTCTCGCCAAACGCAGTCGGCGGTATGTGGTTCTGCTGGCCACCGTGTGCCTGGCCTACTTCGGGTTCTACCGCGAGGGCTGCATCTGCCCCATCGGGTCGATCCAGAACGTCACCATGGCTCTGGTCGATCCCGGCTATGCGATTCCCTACTTCGTGATCGCGATCTTCATGTTGCCGCTGGTGGCGGCGCTGTTCTTCGGTCGGGTCTTCTGCAGCGGCGTCTGCGCCCTGGGAGCGATCCAGGAGCTGGTGCTGCTGAAACCCATCGAAGTGCCGCGCCGGCTGGATCGGCTCTTGGGAAGCTTCAAGTGGGTCTATCTTGCCGCTGCCATCGTGTTCGCGGTGCTGCCGGCAGTGAATCGCGATTTCATCATTTGCCGCTTCGACCCCTTCGTCGGCTTTTTCCGCTTCACGGGTCCGTTTCACATGTTTCTCCTGGGCGGCGGACTCCTGCTTCTGGGCGTCTTTGTCGGCCGACCCTACTGCCGCTATCTCTGCCCCTATGGCGCCCTGCTCTCGGTCTTCTCGCGCTACGCCTGGAAGAGTGTCTCGATCACGCCGGATCGAGAGCTGGACTGCGGTCTGTGCGACAAGGCCTGTCCCTACGGCGCCATCGAAGAGATGCGGGCCATTCGCACTTCGTGTCTGGCCTGCGCCCGCTGCTACGAATCTTGCCCTGTCGATCGCAGCCAGGAATCGCAAATGGATGAGACCCGGGAGGCAGCATGAGTCGCGCTGCCTGGACGAAGATGGCTCGAGGGTCGGCCTGGGCAAGTGGAGTGGTAGTGGTGGCGCTGAGCTTGCTGCTGATCTCCGACGGCTTCTTGGAAAAGAGGCGAGCCGCGGTAGAAGAGGGAATCGTCGCGGCCCTGGAGGAACGGATCCCTACGGAAGCGATCGCTGCGGAGGAGTTGGCCGCAGCGACCGAGATTCACACGATGAGATCCGTCGCGCGTGAGCAGCGCAATGTCCGACTCGGCTGGGGTCTGCTCGTGGCGACGATCGTCTTTCTCTCCGCGGCCAAGGGGCACCAGGCATTGCGGTTCGCCCGGCAACCTGCCCTGGTCGCGATCGGCAGTTCTTTCCGAGCCGCCGCGGTTGCGGCGTCGACCGCCGCGAGCGATTCTGGACTCGGTAGAGGAAGGCGAGGAAAGCGTCGATCTCGGGTTTGTCGACACAGTCATCGAATCACAAGGGCAAGACCCGAGAGTCCGCAATCCCCATTCTGCAGAACCTGCAGAGCCATTTTCGCTATCTGCCCGAAGAAGCGCTGCGACGGGTGTGCGAGAGGACCGAAATCGAGCCGGCCCAGATTGTCGGAGTGGCGAGCTTCTACTCTCAGTTCCGGCGCGACCCTGTGGGCCGGTACCTGGTTCGCGTCTGTCACGGCACGGCCTGCCATGTCGCCGGGGTCGGACACATCATGGATGAGATGCGGCGTCGACTCGAGATTCCACCAGATGCCGACACCGATCGACGGCGCCGCTTTACCCTCGAGTCGGTGAACTGCCTGGGCTGCTGCAGTCTGGCCCCGGTGATGATGGTGGAAGAGCACGTGGCCGGTCGGTTGACACCCACCAGCGCCTGGGAAGAGCTGGAAGCTACGGAGGCCGAGGCATGACCCGTTCGGCCGACAGCAGAGTCGAGGTCCGGGTCGGCCTGGGATCGTGTGGGATTGCCAACGGTGCCCAGCCGGTCTGGGAGGTGCTGAGAGAAGCTGCCCGGCAGGCTGGAGATGTCGACCTGGTCAAGGCCGTGGGGTGCGGGGGGAACTGCCACCGTGAGCCACTGGTCGAGGTCGTGGACGCGAATGGGCGACGAGCGGTCTACACGCACGTGACCCCTGGCGATGCCAGGTTCATCCTCCAGCGCCATGTCATGCCGAGGCGTTGGCCGACGCGGTTTCGCTGGACGCTCGACCAGTGGTCGCAGTCGGAGATGCCGGAGCCCTCGTCGGAAGACATTCTTGATTCCGGCACCCGGATCGTCCTGGAAAACTGCGGCGAGATCGACCCCAGCTCTCTGGAGGAATATCGATCGCGGGGTGGCTACGAGGCTTTGCAGAGCTGTCTCGACGATTCAACGCCCGAGGAGGTGATCGAGATGATCTCCGCGGCGGGGCTGCGAGGTCGTGGAGGCGCCGGTTTCCCGACCGGCCGCAAGTGGGGGCTGGCGGCGAGGCAGCCAAAGCCGAAGTATGTGGTCTGCAACGGAGATGAAGGCGATCCCGGGGCATTCATGGACCGGCTGATCCTGGAGTCGGATCCGCACCGAGTCGTCGAGGGGCTGGCGATCGCGGCCTGGGCGGTGGGTGCTGACGAAGGGCTCTTCTACATTCGAGCCGAGTATCCGCAAGCGGTGGTGAGGATTCGCCAAGCCATCATCACCGCCCGCGAGGCGGGTGTGCTGCGGCTTCCCATGTCGGTCCGCGAAGGAGCCGGGGCCTTTGTCTGCGGCGAGGAGACGGCGCTCATCGCCTCTCTCGAAGGGCGGCGAGGAATGCCGCGATTGCGCCCTCCATACCCGGTCGAGCAAGGGTTTCGTGGCCATTCGACCGTCGTCAACAACGTCGAGACTCTGGCCAACGTGCCGTGGATCCTGCGTCACGGGGCAGCGGCCTTTCACCGCTCGCGGGACGGCCACCAGCCGGGGTACCAAGGTGTTTGCTCTGGCCGGAAAGATCCAGCGTGGGGGTCTTGTCGAGGTTCCGATGGGGGTCACGATTCGCGAGATCGTCGAGGAGCAGGGGGGTGGGGTCGCGCCAGGCCGCCGCCTCAAGGCGGTGCAGCTGGGCGGTCCCTCCGGAGGCTGCCTTCCGGAGTCCCTGGCGGACACCCCGGTCGACTACGAGGCGCTGGCACAGACCGGAGCCATCATGGGCTCGGGTGGCATGGTGGTGCTGGACGACCGGGACTGCATGGTGGATATCGCCCGCTACTTTCTCCGATTCACCTGCGAGGAGTCTTGCGGCAAGTGCACCTTCTGCCGGATCGGTACTCGTCGGATGCTGGAGATCCTCGATCGTCTCTGCGCGGGTGACGGTCGTCAGGGAGACCTGGAGGCTCTGGAGGAGTTGGCCGATCGAGTTCGCCGCACCAGTCTCTGTGGCCTGGGCCAGACGGCTCCCAATCCGGTGCTGACCGCGATGCGGTACTTCCGTGAAGAGTTCGAGGCCCATCTTCACGAGCGACGGTGTCCCGCCGGACGCTGCGCTGCGCTGGTGACGTACGAGATCAACGACAACTGTATCGGCTGCACGCTGTGCGCCCAGGCCTGTCCCGTGGATGCCATAGAGGCTCGACCCTACGAAGTCCACACGATCGATGACGCGGCATGTGTCCGCTGCGACGCTTGTCGCGAGGTGTGCGACGACGACGCGGTGGAGGTGAACTGAGTGGCGAGCGCGACCACAACTCTCATGGTCGATGGCCGAGAGATCGAAGTCCCGGCGGGTGCCACCATTCTGGACGCGGCCCGACGGTTGGGGATCCCGATCCCGACGCTCTGCCATGTCGAGGGGCTCGAGCCGGCCTCTTCGTGCTTTCTGTGTTGTGTGCAGGTCGAAGGGCACAAGGGTGCTCTCTCCAGCCTGTTCCATGCCGGTTTCCGAGGGCATGGTGGTCACGACGAACAGCGAAGATGTGCGGGCCTCACGGCGTATGGCGCTGGAGCTGCTGCTCTCGGATCACGCGGGTGATTGCATCGCCCCCTGCTCGGCCCAGTGCCCGGCAGGTCTCGACATCCCCGGTTTTCTCTATCCACTGGCTGCAGGAGACCCGGGGGAGTCGATGGAGGTGTTACTGGATCGGCTGCCCATGTCCGGAGCCCTGGGTCGGATTTGCCCTAGACTCTGTGAGCAGCATTGCCGCCGTGGCCATCACGATGAAGGTCTCGCGATCGGCGAGTTGCATCGCTGGGTTGCCGATTGGAATCGAACGGCCGCTAATCGGAAGTCGCCCAAGGCAGGCAAGGATACTGCCAAAGAGGTCGCTATCGTGGGCGCCGGTCCAGCGGGTCTCACCGCCGCCCTCTATCTGCGACAAAAGGGACACCGGGTGACCGTCTATGATGCCCACGAGGAGGCGGGGGGCATGCTCCGCTACGGGATCCCGGCCTACAGGCTTCCTCGCGAGCCCCTGAACGACGAGATTTCGATGGTGGGCGAGATGGGAGCCGACTTCCGTATGGGGAAGCGGTTGGGTGTGGACTTCACGGTCGACGATCTGTTGACCTCGTACGACGCGGTGTTTCTGGCTATCGGCGCTCAGCTGTCGCAGGGCCTGGGCTGCGAGGGACAGGAGCTTGCCCGACATGGCGTCGATGTCCTGGCGCGGGTCTCCCGAGGCGAGACACCCGACCTCGGCTCTCGCGTGGTGGTCGTGGGCGGTGGCAACACGGCGATGGATGCTGCCCGAACCTCTCTGCGTCTGGGTGCTGAGGTCCAGGTGGTGTATCGACGCACCCGCCGAGAGATGCCGTGCTTGATGGAGGAAGTCGAGGGGGCGGAAGAGGAAGGTGTGGAGGTCGAGTACCTGGTGGCGCCGTTGCGTCTCGAGCGCCTGGAGAGTGGCGAGATCGAGATGGTCTGCCAGAGGATGGAACTGGGCGAGCCCGATAGCTCGGGCCGCAGAAGACCGGTGCCGATCCCCGGTTCGGAGAAGACCTACCGCTGCGACACCGTGATCGCAGCCATCGGTCAGCGGGTCGAGATCGATCTGGCGAAGGATGCGGGGCTGGAAGTGACGGGTTGGGGAGTCTCCGTCAACTCGAGGACTCTCGAGACCAGCCGCCCGGGTGTGTTTGCCGGTGGAGATGCGGTCCTGGGCGCCGATCTGGCAGTGCGGGCGATTGGGGCCGGTCGGTTGGCTGCCGCTTCGATCGATCAGTTCCTGGCAGGTCGCTCGGTCGTCGGCCTGGAGGAACCTGTCAACGTCATGATGCAGCCCATCGACGAGCAAGAGCTGGCAGATATCTTCAGGGGTATCGAGGAGCATTCGCAGGAGACGGTGTCGGGGCCCGACCTGGAGGTGCGACGAACGACTTTTGTGGAGATCGATCCGGGCTATGACCAGGAGACCGCCAGGCAGGAGGCCCTGCGCTGCATGAGCTGCGGATGCACCGCGGCAGAGGGATGCGACGTGCGGCGATTTGCCACGGAATATGGGGCTGATCCGACGCGCTTTCTGGGTGCCCGGCGTCGCTATGACCGAGACGATTCCCATCCTGAGGTGGTCTACGAGCCCGGCAAGTGCATTCTCTGTGATGCCTGTGTGCGTATTGCCGCCGAAGCCAACGAGACCCTGGGTGTGGCCTTGGTGGGCCGGGGCTTCCAGGTGGCGATGGGTGTGCCCTTCGACCGCCCGTTGTCCGAGGGTCTGCGAAGAGTGGCCGAGCAGTGCGCCGAAGCCTGTCCGACGGGAGCTCTGGATTTGAGGCGGTTCCGATCCTGCGATCTGGCAGGCTGTGGTGTGGCAGTGGCGGCGGTGATCGGTTGGTCACGCTGGGCGACCGGCGCCCTCCTCCTGAATAGCTGCGCTGGAGTGAGATCCCGCTGCCGCAGGCGTCTCCAGACGCTTCGCTGCCTCAATTCGGTCGTTCTAGTAAACGTACCGGGAAATGATTTCTCGCCAGGGAGCCGAGGCGCGCAAGCGGTTCAGGTTCCCGAAGTGACCCGCCAAGGAGCGGTCCAGAAAGATGAGGTCCTGCGGAAAGTGAACATCGGTCGCCTCGGACCAGTTGGCCGCGCCGAGATCCATGATCCTCTCGTACATCTCATCGTCCTCACCAAACACCCAGGGCGGGTCGTCGCGCACGATCTGGCCGAAGAGATCCATGTAGGGGTCGCAGACTTCTCGTGGAAGGGGAATCCTGCCGGTCTTGTAGACCCCCATTTTGAGAAGACTCTCCGGGATTGCGGGCTTGTCGTCTTCGAGGACAGCTCGCACGAGATCGGAATAGCCCTCGGAAATCTCGCTCGGGAGCTGTTTGACGCAGCCGAAGTCATAGACGATGACGCGACCGTCCTCGAGAAACGCGAAGTTGGCTAGATTCGGATCGGCGTGGAGCCAGCGGAGCTCGAAGAGGCCGCGCATCTGAAACTCGAACAGGACCTGACCCCATCGGTTCTTGAGATCCTGAGGGTAGCGGCTCGAGCAGGCCTCATCCGGATCGATACCCCCGACATATTCCATGGTCAGAATCCGCTCGGTCGAGAGCTCGTCGACAACAGTCGGGATCACGATCTCGGGCACGTCCGCATACAACTCAGCCGTCGTCTTCATGTTCTGGGCTTCATTGCGGTAGTCGAGCTCTTCGAGGAGCCGGTCGCGAAGCTCGTCCCAGAGTGGTTCGAAATCGGTCTCGGAAAACAGGCCGAAGAGAGAGCCCAGGAGTCGCTTGAGATTCTTGAGATCCGCTCTCACGATCTCATCGATCAAAGGGTATTGGATCTTCACCGCGACCCGTCGGCCATCGTGCAGGCGCCCCCGGTGCACCTGACCGATCGAGGCGGCGGCATAGGCATCTTCCTCCAGCTCATCGAAGAGGTCTTTGACCTTGCCACCGAGGGAGCCTTCCACTTCGTAGTGCATGACCTCTGGCGGCACGCGAGGGGCTTCCTTTTGCAGAGCGCGCAACACTTCGGCCACCTCTGGTGGCAGCATGCCTTCGTGCAAGCTGAGCATTTGCCCCACCTTCATGGCGGCGCCCTTCATCTCACCGAGAGTCTCGACGATGCGGGCGGCGTTCTTGATCAGGTTCTCTGTGCGGCGAATCTGTTGGGTGGGACCGGACATCGCGAAGTCGACTGCCCGCTCCGTCAGCACGGAGGCGCCGACTCGACCCATGAGGCCGCTCAGTCGCAGGAAGCGACCGATGGACGAAGTTGTGGGTCGATCGTCACTCACCGTTTGGTGATGGTATCTCGGGTGAGAACGTCTGTGTTGTGGCGGTTCGGACGGAATGTGGTCGTGTCAGATAGGCGGCAGTCGGGGGGGATGCTCTGGCTCACGGCTAGAGAAAGGCCGGCCAGGAACCGGCTTGGGGGGAGGGGCTCGGTCGGCCCAGGAGGTATCCCTGACAGAAATCGACGCCGGCTCGTTCTGCCACGATCAACTCATGGATGTTCTCGATCCCTTCGGCGACGACCTGCGCGCCCATCTCCTGGCACAACGAGACCATCAAACGAATCAGCTTGGCTTGCCTGTTGCCTTCGCGGACGCCACTGATCAGGCCACGGTCGAGCTTGACGATCTCCGGGACGAGATCCGCGATGTATTTCAGGTTGGAGAAGCCGGCACCCAGATCGTCAATAGCCAACATGATGCCCTTTCTCGCGCAGCTCACCGAGGACGTCATGGCACTGGTCGAAGTGGCTCAGGGGGACGGATTCGGTGATTTCGATGTAGACGGGATGTTTGTGGCGAAAGACGGCGTCGTCGGGGCGCACAAGAAGCCCGTAGTCGAACTCGGCAGGGAAGATATTGATGAATAGCGGCTCGTTTGGGCAGTGGGTCACCGCCTGAGAACGGTGCAGATGGCCCAACTCGCCGACCAGCCCTGCTTTCGAGGCAGCTTGAAAAAGGTCCAGCAGGGAGTCGAACTCGGGTGCGTCCACCCGTGCCAGGGCCTCATAGGCAAAGACTCGGCCCGTCTTGAGCTGGTAGACCGGTTGATAAACGACGCGAAGCAGGCGCTCTTCGATCACGCGTGCGACTGCCTGGGGTAGCGGCAAGGGCTCGATAGGCTGACTGAGATCCGCCTGACGACGCTCGATTCCCGCTCGGCGGTCGCTGCCGTTCCGTTGGTTCGGCTGGCCACTATAGCGCCAGGCATCGGCAGCGAACCGATCACCCAGCCTGCGGCTCGTTTGCCGACGGTCGTCGCCCGATCGACGCTCGACTCCTGTGTATGCGACAGACATGGTTCCGAAAAATCGAAGACCCAGCTTACCTCCAAACCCGGCTTTCCAGCAAAGGGTGCCAGCCGATTCTGACGCCCAAACGGGGTGCCAGGCGACTCTAGTCCTTGGGTGTCCTGAGACAGCTGCTCAAGATCTGTCAGTCGGGCTGATAGGCGATTCGAGAAGGTCTGGCAGGGCATCGGGAGCCCCCAGTCGTCTCCGGTTGGAGCCAAACTGGGTCGTTACCAATAGGCAGAGCGAGAAGCCCCACCAGTGGGCGTTTGCTGCTGCCATTGCCAGATTTGGTCTGTGCTCGCTGCCGGGACGGCTCAACCTGGTGCGGACTCAGGAACCCAGCCAACTCGTGGAAGTCTTGGAGGAAAGCTGTCGGCCGGAAAGCATGCTTTCAGATCGCCGTTGCGAAGCCTCTCCGCTGCCTCCTGATAGGCCTCCACGAACCATGCGTAGGCCTCAACGAGCTCTCTCCGAGCCGCCTTCGTGGTTGCATGGAACGCCGGAGCCCAAGCCTTCTTGATCTTGTCCGGGCGGTAGTGAGGATGCCGGGCGAGGATGGCTTCAAGGCCAAGGGGCCTCGTTCCCTTTCTGGAATGACGGCTTGCGGTCTCGGCCTCGATCTGCCCGATGAGCTCCCGCATCCGGTCTTGGTACTGCTTTTTCGAGAGATCATGCCAGCAGGGTAAAGGCTCGAGCCGTATCGTTTCTCGCACGGCGTACGTCAGATGACCGAAGAGCTCTCCTCGCACTCGCGCTGCGTACTCTCGGGTTCGATCGATCCAAAGGCCAGCGAGAGCCTCTCCCTCAACCAGTGCTCTCACGCAGTGGGCGCCTGGCCACTCTCGGGGGCGCGCCACGAAGCCCTCCTTACAGCCGTGTGAGAGAACATAGTGCAGCCGATTTACCTGAGCTCGCTCTTCCGCACTGATCACGATGGCCTGATATCGACGGCCCCAAAACTTCTCCTTCCAGTCATGGAGTCGGCCAGCTTCTCGCGCCAGGTTGGAGTTCAGGTAGTTCATGAATCGGGCGAGTTGCTGAGCACTCTCGACGGTCAGAAGAAGGTGGTAGTGATTGGAGAGAAAGACGAAGGCATGGATTTCAACTGGGTAGAGTCTCTGGGCCCGTCCCAGAACACCTATGACAAGAGATCTCAGTTTGCCGCTGGGCCTGAGGAGAAGCCGACCTTGGACGGTTCTGCATGTGACCTCCACCATGGCACCTCCTTCAGGAATGAACCGTAGTCGCCTCGCCATGCCTTGAGAGACGAATTTGACCTTCCGAATCTTGCAGACTCGGATGGCACCTAGTTTGGGTGGGCTGCGATGATGGCTTGAAACTCGGGATCGTCGCGTAGGGAAGCGTCGCCGTGCGATCCGCATCCGCCTTGATCGTGGATTCTTCAGACATGGCAATCTCCTATCCGCCACGCATCCCTCGGCTCGGTCAGAACCGACCCATTCTGTTGAGATCCTTCAAGGTTACTCCCCGTGTAGCGAGGAGGCACCACCCGGGAGGGTAGGGGAAGGGCGGGCCGACGGCGCTGGCGGCGGTGTAGAATCGGAGTCGACCCAGATTCATCCGGCCACAACGCTCAACTGTGGAATACGACTCCGAGGAGTGAAGATGGAAACATGGTGGGGATCTCTTGGCAGCTCACTTCAGATCTTCTGGGGCATCGCTCTCGTCACTTCGACCGTGATGGTTCTGCAGCTCCTCTTGATGCTTCTGGGTTTCGACTCCGATTCGGATGTCGACATGGACGCCGACGTTGACGGCGACGTCACAGACGGCGGAAACATCCTGTCTGTCAGAACGATCACCGCCTTTTTCGCGGGATTTGGCTGGAGCGGAGTCGCCTGTCTCGATGCCGGCTATTCGTTGCCGGTGACCCTGTTGATATCGGTTGGTGTCGGCTCTGTCTTCATGATGGGTGTCTTTGCGTTGATGCGTTTCTTGTATGGGCTGCGTTACAGCGGGACCCTCGACTACCGCAATGCGATCGGTCAATTGGGTTCGGTTTATCTTCCGATACCCGGCGACATGTCCGGCCCGGGGAAGATCGAAGTCCTGGTACAGGGTCGTCTGCGTGTCGTCGACGCGTTCAACAGATCCGGCGACCCTCTTCCCAATCGGAGCCGCGTCAAGGTCGTCGATGTGATGGATCAGAACACTCTCGTGGTCGAGCCGCTGAGCCCGAATCACGAGGCAACAAAGCAGGAGGCGTAATGCCATTCGAGCCCATTCTTCTTCTCTTCCTGGCTGCGGTTCTCGTTGCCTTCTTGACGGTCGTCGCCTTCATGAGGCGCTACAAGCGCTGTCCCTCAGACAAGATTCTGGTGGTGTACGGCAAGATCGCTGGCGGCGGTGTCGGTGGCCTGTCAGCGAAGTGTTATCACGGTGGAGCCGCCTTCGTGTGGCCCGTCATCCAGGACTACCGATATCTCGATCTGACCCCCATGGCGATCGACATCGAGCTCGAGGGAGCGTTGTCGATGCAGAACATCCGCGTCAATACGCCTTCGACGTTCACCGTCGGTATCTCGACCGAGCCCGGCATCATGGAGAATGCCGCCGAGCGGGTTCTCGATCTCGAGATGAAGGAGGTTGCCGAGCTGGCGCGCGACATCATCTTTGGTCAGATGCGTGTCGTCATTGCGACCATGCCGATCGAGGAGATCAATGCCGACCGGGACAAGATGATCGAGAACATCAGCTACGGCGTCGAGGTCGAGCTCAAGAAGGTGGGTCTGCGGCTCATCAACGTCAACATCCAGGACATTACCGACGAGTCCGGCTATATCGACGCGCTGGGTAAGGAGGCCGCGGCCAGGGCGATCAACGAAGCCAAGGTGAAAGTAGCCGAACAGGAACGCGACGGCGATATCGGTGCCGCCAACGCGGAGCGCGACCAACGAATCCAGGTGGCCACCGCTCATGCGACCGCGGTCGAAGGTGAGAACAAGTCCAAGATCATCGTGGCCAAATCCGACGCCGAGCGCCGGGAGCAGGAGGCCGAAGCCGAGAGAGCCGCCAGCGCCGCCGAGAAAGTCAAGCAGGCTCAGGCGCTGCAGGAGGCCTACGTCGCGGAGGAGCTCTCCGAGCGGCAGAGGGCCAAGAAGGAAGAGGCGGCGCAGACTGCCAGTATCGTGATTCCGGCCCAGATCAAGAAACGGGAGATCGAGACCCTGGCCGAGGCCGAAGCCGAGCAGATTCGGCGTATCAAGAAGGGTGAGGCCGACGGTCTGCGCTCTCTGATGGAAGCCGAAGCGGAGGGATTGCTCGCCATACTCGCTCGCAAGGCCGAGGGCTTCGACAAGATCGTGGCGGCCGCCACCGGCAATCCCGAGTTGGCATCTCTGCTCCTGGTGACCGAGCAGCTGCCAAAGCTTGTCGAAGAGCAGGCCAGGGCGATCTCCAACCTCAAGATCGACAAGGTCACCGTTTGGGACAGCGGTTCCGGCGGCGGATCGAAATCGGCAGGCACCAAGACCGCGACAGCCGATTTCGTCTCCGGTCTGGCCTCGACATTGCCACCTCTGCACGAGCTGACTCGCAATGTCGGTGTGCGTCTCCCCGAGTTTCTCGGAACCGATCAGAGGGCGGCGGAGACCGAGGATCGAGGGCGGGGTTGAGACGCCGAAAGTTAGGACGCCGCCCACCGCCGACCGAAGCTCAGGGGATTGAGCTCATGGTCACTGGTTACCCGGGGTGTGGGAAGGTGATTCCAACGTCCTAGCCGGCCGGAAGTGCGTGGTGACGGACACTCGAATCCGACCTTGGACGGGGCGGTGATCTGATAGGTGATCTCTCTTCCAGGACCTCTCCACCGAGCGGGTCGAGTCGCAGGCCCCGGGCCGCTTCGGACGAGAATGTGATCGATGTCGATGCTCGGGGCGATGGCGTTCCAGCTCGGTCCAGGCTCCTCGACCGGTTCGAATCCGGCTTCGAAGAACGCCAGTCATCGTGCGGCTGTCCGGAACATCGTTGAAGTCTCCGGCTACGATCATCGGCAGATCGATGGTCTCCAGCTCGGCCAGTAGAGCGCGGGCCTGGGCGAAGCGAGAGGTGTCATCCCGCGTCCAGTTGAAGTGGACGTTGACCGTGAGTAGCCGATGCCCGAGCACCTCGACTTCGCGCAGGAGTGCCACCCTTGGCTCGTCGCCCTCAGGGAGCCGGAGAGAGCGAGTCGATCGGACAGGCAGGGAGCTGAGGGTCCCCAGGCCGTAGCGACCGCCTTGGTAGGGCATGAAGGATCCAAACGCGGCGTTCATCCCGGTGATCTGGCCCAGCACGGCCATCTGATCGACGCGATTCGAACGTTCACAATTCTCGTCGATCTCCTGAAGAAAGACGAGATCGGCAGCCTGATCGGAGATGTACCTCCCCTTGGCTTCCAGATTGAGCACGCCTTCATCGCTGGCCCCGTGGAGGATGTTCCAAGTGAGGATCTTCAGATCCCCACTCTGGGGCTCGCCGGCCCGCCCGGTAGCGCAAGCTGAGAGCAGCACAAGTACCGATGCGATGCCAAGGATTCTTTTCATCGGTGGAGCCCGAGCGCCGACTCGGTCAGATGCTGGGCGACCGGCAGAGCCATCCACGGGAGGGTGGGAGCCTACTTGCCTGTACCCGCCGAGGCAGGCAATCCCCAGTTTCTCCGGGCCGAAGGAACAAGCGCCTGGAGTCACGGAGTAAGGCTGATCGTCCTCGATCTGAATCAGACTGAAGTCCGTGTCGTGCACCCAGAGGTCGAAAGTCCTGGCATCCACGTTCAGGTTAATGCCCCAGATCGCGAAATCTGCATCCCGGTCTGCCGCTAGCCAAGAAAGCTTCGGGGAGGCGATTTGGCCCGAGTAACCACCCAGCATGGGAGCACTCGCTCCCGCACAGTCCCAGTTGCGCCAGGTGGCGACCACGGTCTTGTCGGGCAGGACTGAGGAGATCTCGATGCCATCGCAGAGGTTGTCGAAGCTGAAGCAGTAGGACGCCTCACGCGGGATCAACCGCACATCGTCTACCAGGACCCTCGGGCTGCCCACGTTGCTGACAGAGAAGGTGAGCTGAACGACTTCTCCTTGTTCCGCCGCCTCTATGGGCACCGAGAAGCAATCCCATCCCGTAGCTACCGACAGATCCTGCTGCGCAGCGCTCAACATCTCGCGTTCAGGCACCGACGGACCGGAGATGGTCAGGGACAGGGCATCGCCAGGACTCGGGATCTGAACCTGTCGGCAGAGCTGGACAGCGCCCGTAGTCTCGGGCAGGTAGGTTCGGTTGTGCCGAGCCAGATCGCCTCCGGACAGAACCAGATACTGGTTGCCCGCGTCAGTCTCGCTTATCGCCTGGAAGACACCTCCATGTCCCCACCAGCCCGCACGGAGAGAGGAAGAACCCCTCTCGAAATCCCCGCCGACAAATCCCTCTTGCAAGCTGAAATCGAAAAGTATCTGTTGCAGTGAGCCAGGCCCAGTGGGACAGCGGTTTGCGACACCACCAGCAGCGGCGGAGAGGTTGTAACCGTCAGCGGTACGGTCCAACGGTGTCGTTCGCGGACTGGTAGTGCATTGCGATCCCGAGCCATACCAGTCCGGCCCTGGTGGCAAGCCGGTCACTGGATGAACCGGGGCCGTGGTGTCTGCTGTCAAAAGGTACCAGCGATGAGTCTCGCTGTGGCAGAAGGGGTTGTCGAGCCCGTTCTGGTTGAAATTCGACAGTCCATAAAGCTCCAACCCGTCGGGGAGCAGGAAGAAACATCCGTTGTCGTCCTGCCAGTAGTTGTCGTTGTAGCCGCCCCCCAGCCAGGAGCAGACGCCGGGGATCGAAGACTCTGCATGACAGTTGTATTCGGGATGCTCCTGATTGACATCGTAGTCGTCGAGCCCGCCTTCCGGTACCTGTCCCGAAGCCACGAAGCCGGCACCGGCATCATGGGGATCCAGGGTCGTGATCTGCTCGGGGGCCGGCAGACCCGCGGCCATCAGGCGTTCGGCGACCTCGCTGTTGACGACTGCGCCGCGGCTGTGTCCGATGAGATGCAATCTGTCCAGGTCGACCGACGCGTTCTCTCCCTGGCTCCAGGAGACAAGTCCGGCAAACAGCGCCTCTGCTGCTGCCTCTGAGAACCCTGTGCCAGTCTCGTTGCTGTCGTCGGCCCAGTCGAAGACGATCACTGTGTGGGCCGAGCCATTCGTCGTGCACCAGACTTCCTGGCAAGGCAGCAGCGCCCCCGAGGAGCCTTCGTAGATCAGGACCACACCGTCCTCGCCGCCTTCGATTCCGACACGGCGGGCAATCGCGTCGGCCAGAGCGTACGTCCAATCGGGCACCGTGCCACCGAACTGGTAGCCGTGCGTAATCACGGTGGCGGGGGGGCTTGTGCAAAGCTCACGAATGAGACGCCTGCCATCACCACAGCTGTCAGGCAAACCAGGACCGACCCTTTTCTCGAGATCATGGCTCTGGGTTCTTACCACACTCACAGATCCGATCAAAGCAGGCGGGTCGTCGGAAGGCCCTTGCCCGGTTTGCTAGACTCCGGCGTTCTGTTTCCACGTTTCGAGATCACGAGCCCGCAGAGTCGGCGCTCGAGAAGAGGAGATCGACCTTGAACAACATGACCCGAACTGCCGCCATCCTGCTTGTGCTCGCCCTGACCGGCGTTTCGACCGGCGTAGTCGCGGCCGAGCCCGAAACTGAAGAGCAACAGAAGGCCGATGCGAAGCCGGAGGCTTCGAAACCGGAGGCCAAGTCATCCGCCACCCAGCACCAGATCAAGATCGATGGCAAGGCAATCAACTACACCGCCACCGCCGGCTGGCTCATCCTCGAGAACGACAAGGAAGAGCCGATCGCGCGATTTGGCTACACGGCATACACCAAGGACAGCGTCGAGGACCGCAGCCGCCGACCCGTCATGTTCGCCTTCAACGGTGGGCCGGGATCGTCATCGATCTGGCTCCACATGGGTGTGCTGGGTCCGCAACGGGTCGTGGTCGAAGACGAAGGCTACGCGCCGCCACCGCCGGCAACGCTGGTGGACAACGAGTACAGCATCATCGACGTGACCGATCTCGTGATGATCGACCCGGTCGGCACCGGTTTCAGCAAACCGCTGGGCGAGGCCAAGGGTGAGGACTTCTGGGGCGTGGACCAGGACATTCGTTCGGTGGGCTCGTTCATCAAGGAATACGTCAGCCTCAACGGGCGCTGGGCCTCGCCCAAGTACATTCTGGGGGAGAGCTACGGCGGGATCCGCACGGCGGGCCTCGTCTGGCACCTCCAAAGCGTTCACGGTATGAATTTCAACGGAGTCGTGGTCGTCTCACCTTTTCTCAACATGGGCTCGGGGATCGACGGCGGCGGGATCGACCTGCCGCATGTCCTCTACCTGCCGACTCTGGCCGCCACCGCGTGGTACCACAATGAGGACCCGAACAAGCCAGACCTCGAGAGCTTCCACGCCGAAGTCGAACGCTTCGCCTTTGACGAGTACGCTCCGGCCCTCTTGAAGGGCTTCACCATCAGTCAGGAAGAGAAGGAGGCGGTTGCGGCAAGGCTCGCCGCCTACACTGGCACCTCGGCGGACTACTGGCTTCGAGCCGACCTTCGCATCAGCCACGGCCAGTTTCTCCAGGAGCTCAAGCGCGACGAGCGCCTGACTACCGGCCGGATCGACTCTCGCTTTATCGGTCCGTCGGTCAACCCCCTGAGCGAAGACATGGACTATGACCCGTTCTTTCCCGCTGTGGGGCCCGCTTTCACCGCGGCGTTTCTCAACTACATGCACAACGAGCTCGACTTCGGCCGCGACGAGAGCTACCAGATCAGCGGCGGAGTCCGGGACTGGGACTGGGAACATCGCGCCCCGAATTCTCGAGGGTGGGCGGTCCCGTGGGCGGATCTACGGGGTGACCTGGCGATGGCGCTGACCATGAACCCTGGTCTTCACCTCCTGGTCCAGCAGGGCTACTACGATCTCGCGACCCCGACCCTGGCGACCAAGCATGACATCGCCCACCTCGACATTGCCCCCGAGGCGCGCGAGCGCATCCAGCTGGCGCTTTACGAGGCCGGGCACATGATGTACCTGCACGAAGAGTCACGACGGAAGTTCCGCGACGACCTGGCGAAGTTCGTTCAGGACACCGATCGGCTGTAGGCACGGCAGCACTCGTTGTTATCCTTGCCCTGGTCTGGGACTGGGACTGGGCCGCCGCGGATCAGTCCTACAGGCGAGCCCACGAAATGGCTCCTGGATTCAATTTTGGTCGTCAGTCGCTGGTCTACCTCCTCGGCTACGGAGGTGCGATGGAGGCGGTGGCGAATCTTCTGGCGGAGCGCTCCAAGTCCAGTTGGGTGCACGCATTCGACGTTCTCTTTCTCTACGACCTGGCCGGGGACGTCGGGCGAACGCTGGAATGGCTAGAGAGAGCCGATGAGATTCGTGACCCTGATATGCAGTATCTCGGCGCCATATGGTTATCCGAGGAGCTGCGTGCCGAGCCACCGCGACGGGCCACTTGAATCCTGATTCTGGGTCATCCCAGCCTGTCATGACGAGGTTCCAGCGAAGCCTGAAGATCAAGTCCTGAACCTACGATACCGATCAAAACTCCTTTCGAGTACCGGCTTTCAAGACCTCTCTGGTTCCCTACAAGTACCGCTCTGACGGGTGGTGTGTAGACACGGTCCCGTCTTCCCGTCTTCCTCAGGGCCTCCTCTTCGGTTGCTTGTCTTCCTTGACTCTCGCCGCCCGCTTCTGCTTGTTGGACTTCTGCTTCTTGCCCTTTTCCTTGTCTTTCCTGCCGCCCTTGTCGCCCATCGTGCTCCTCCTCTTGATCCCCTGTCTCCCTGCAATTCGGCGCGGGAGCTTCCAGAACTCAGGGAATTATCACACCCCGTGACCGGAATCACCATAGCGGCACGGGCCGACGGTCCTGCAGAGATCGAGGAACGGGTCGATGTGAACCGGGCGCGCCATAGAGCCGGTTTGGCTGGAGCCGACGAGCGGACCCGTTCCTGTTGGAAACACGAACATGCTGGAGGGCATCTGGCGAAGGCCGCTGGACCGAGGCCGTCGTGACGGCTCCGGGCGATCTAGAATGGGGTGTCCGAAACTTCTTTGTGGTTCAAGGAGGGCTGGTGACTCAGCAATTGCTTTGACTAACGAGAGCCAGCGGCATCCCAGTCTGCTGCTGGTCGATGCCCTCAACCTGATCCGGCGGGTCTACGCGGCTCAACCGGGCGAGGACGGACCGGAGCGGGCGGAAGGTGCGAAGGTTTCGAGCGTGCAGTCGCTGCGCCGAGGCCTGCGCGAAAGCGAGCCGACGCACGCCGTGTGCGTGTTCGATGGCGAAGGCCAAAGCTGGCGTCATGAGCTTTATTCCGGATACAAAGCCGGACATGCTCCGATGCCCGAGGCGCTAGAATCTGCCCTCGAAGGGTACCGCGAGGCTTTCCGGGAGATCGGTGTCGCATCACTGATCCGGCCCCGACTCGAAGCGGACGATGTCATCGCCACGATCTCCTGCAAGGCGGTCGCGGCTGGTGCCTCGGCGACGATTCTGTCGACCGACAAGATCTTCCTCGGCTTGCTGCCTCGCGGTGTCCGCGTGCGAGATCACTTCAAGGGAGCCGACTTCCATGCACAGGACGTAGTCGAGAAGTTCGGCGTCCGCCCGGAGCAGCTGGTCGACTTCCTGGCGCTTGCCGGCGACCGCGGCAATGGCATCAATGGCGTCCCCGGCATCGGTCCGAAGAGCGCCGGCGAGCTCCTGACCCGATTCGAGACGTTGGAGGACGTGCTGCAGTCGATGGATGATCTGGAGGGCAAGCTCGGCGAGCGTCTGCGCAACCACGCGACTACGGCACGCCTCTGCCACACGCTGATAGGTCTTCGCACCGATCTCGAGCTGGGGACGAATCTGAGTGATCTGCGCTACCTACCGGCAGACGTGCAGGGACGCCCTAGCTAGCATCGGCCTCTCTAATAGCTTGAGTCGCTTCGATCGGGGGAGCCCCAATGGCTGGTCTAACATAGGGAGTGGTACAAACATCGGGGGCGGGTCACTCGTTGCAATCACTGTTCACAGAGCAACGCGGCACCCATCCCGACCAGGCCAATACGTCGCCGGACTCGAAGCCGTCGGAGAACACCAGGGTAACGCCGATCCGCTGCCCGAAGATTCCCGTTCCGTCTCCATCACCAGGGCCTGCCCAGACTACAACGAAGTCGTGGCTCCCGAGCACGGCAATGGCCGGTTCACTCTGATCCCCCTCGGTCTCGGTATTGACCCGGAATTCAGGACTCACTGGCAAACTCAATCGAGGTATGAGTCGAGCCATAATGTCGATATCCCCAGCGGCGGTCGTGTGTTCCCAGGCGACGATTGCACGACCTTCGGAATCGATTGCTAGAGTCGGACGAGTCTGTTCGTTGGAAGTCAGGCTATTGACTTGGAAGTCGGGGCCCAAGGGGATGCCCAGTTCGTCGAACCAGCGCCCCTGGATGCTTGTGCCATCCTCGTCGGTACCGGTCGACGTCGAACTCTGCCACACCACAAGGAACTCGCCAGAGGCGGTCACGGCGACTCGCGGAAGTCCTTGATTCCCTTGTGTGTTCTCGTTGACAGGGAACTCGCCTCCAAGCTGCTGGCCGTTGGGTCCGTAGACCTTTCCGAAGATCTCGGTTTCATTGTTGGGCCATTTGGCTCGCCACACCGTGACGAAGTGCCCGTCGGGCGCCACGGCCACATCGGGCTGATTGAACTGGATGACTCCATATCGAACTACGAAGGGTTCGCCTTTAGGGACGGCCTCTGCATCAAACTGCTGTGCCTCGACCCAGGCGTCCCAAGACGAATTCAAACAGCACATGTTCCAGGTCACCACGAATTCACCCTCGGAGTTTCCCGAGAGTCCTCTGGCATCTAGAGTCTCCCAGCCTTCGCTGGAAACTGTGTGATTCGCAAGTATCGTCCCATCGGTGTCCATTCTGTTCAGCAGAATCAATACCAAAACAATCCAACGTCGTCGAGGTACAAGACTGTCCAAACCCCACGAACTGACCAGTTTCCTGCGCAAAGACCTCTGTCGTTCTGATGTCCGTGTCCCCGGCTGGACACAAATAGGCAGTCTTTTCATCTTCCATTCTTGTGCCCGTAGGACTGAAGCTCTGCGCTCTCACGCTACATTGAGGGGCCGGATACACATCTGCCCAAGACACGACGAACTCGCCGTTCGTCCGCCCCGATACTGACGCGCTGCTCTGTGGCCCAGTCGTCGTGGAATTCACGTAGATCTGGGGTCCCAGGAGCAGGGTCTCCTGTGCATGCACTGCCGTGACCACGAACACCAAGAGAGATACCAGTGGGATCTTCCTCATTTGTAGACCCTCCTGCAATCGATTGGAAACAGAGATTCCAGTGCCATTTGGTGTCTCGCCGATCTTGTCGATGGCGTGGCGAGGGTCCGCAGCTTTGTGTGCTCAGGGTTTCCCCTGGATTACCTTTGTCGAGGTAACTAAAACGCTACTCCTGCCCGGAGCTGGTGTCCAGGAAGTGGTCGCCTACACCCTGTCTCAGCCTGTCTGGGGCTGAATGAAGAGCCTCTTTGCTGTAACAGGATGTAGACCTCTCACGAAGAGAGATAGGGGCTTGGTACAGGGTGAAACAGGAAGGCCGGGTGCGAGGCCCGGCCGGGAGCAGATCAGGCGTTGTGAGTTCGCTACGGCATGCCGCTAGACCAGGCGGAGGTGTCGCCCGACTCGAAGCCATCCGAGAAAATCGGATTCTCGAAACGGGAGGAGGACCAGGATTCATATCCGGGACCCCGGTAGTCGGTCCAGGTGACCGTCGGTCGGTCAGTCGACCACCCGCTGGCAATACCCTTCTTGTGGAAGACCGCGCTGGCCCAATCGACCTCGTTCACCACCGTGGCCGTGGAGTCCCAGAAAGCCGAAACATCCTGTGGGCGGTGATTGTAGCGGACCCACCAGTCCGCACCAGTGTAGGCCACATGCCAGCTGTTTCCGCGTTCGTTCGCCGTCAACTCGGCAGCGAATTCGTCGGTGCTGGTATAGCCTTCCAAGGTATAGAAGGGTCCAAAGGTGTTGCCGGCATCCATCGAGTAGATCTGAGCAATATCGTCGTCGGAGGTGGTCTGCTTGGTGCACACCAGCATTACGTTGTCTTCAAAGACAGCCGCCTCGATGTCTGGATCGACGGGGTGGTTGGGCTCTGGACTTACGGCTGATACCACGACTGTCGAATTGAAGCTGATGCCGAAATCGTCGCTGCTCCTGGAGTAGATTGTGTTGTCGGTGTTGTTGTAGGTGGCTAGAAATACCCGGAACATACTTGTGCCGAAGCCACCGTCGGGATCGATCCACTCCAGCGAGTCCAAATCGCCCCAGGGGACATTGTGGGCCGTCCCCCAGCTAGCACCGCCGTCGAGGCTCCGCCAGAAAACAACATTGATGTTGTTGACGGACGAATCAAAGGCCGACTCGGCGGTCATGTAGGCATACCAAAATGAGAACGAGTGGGAGTCGGTCCACACTACCGGTTTGGCGTAGCTCTCCCAGGAAGACAGGTACGGCACGGCGTGAGTGGTGAAGCCCCCACCGCTGAGTGGCTTTGTGGCCACTTCCACAAACGGGATGTCCACCCCGTTGTCGACAACGTAGGCGAGAACCAAGACGTCGCCGGGCGCGCCTTCACCCACTGCAATGGATGGTTGACTCAAGTCGGTCGTACCGTCCCCGACATGGCCGAGCGCGGTCCAGGTCTCACCACCATCGGCTGAATAGTAGGTCTGGATGTAGTGGTTCGCTCCGAAGAAGTCGTCCTCCCAGGCGACGTAGAGAGTGTTCCTGGAGTCCGAGGTTAGAGCCTGATGGGTTTCGAGGCCATCGTTCGTTCCAGGCCTGATGTCGACATCCAGACCGAAGGCTGTCGTCATGGGCGTAGGATTCGACGGATCGCCCGGACCAGTCAAAGTCGTGCTGGCTCGCAAGGTGAAATCGGCTCCTGCGGCTTCGACTCCTAGCTTGGGATTCGGGAGCTGTGCCTCCAGTGACCGCATCATCGCCTCATCGCCGTTGCGGCGAGCCTGGTGGAGCGCCTCGATGAGAAAACCCCTTTCCGGCAAGGAACTGGACTTCCTGGGTACCGCTGTGCTGGCGGACTCGGTGTTCTCCCCAACATCCATCGCCATGCCTGTCAGAGGGGCAAGGAACATCGCGACCGCAAAACCGAGTGGCGGGACTCTCAAGAGCGAAATCTTCAGCGACCGAACCATGGCATTCTCCTTTCAAGTTGTTAGCCCTTCGGCAGCCCGGCGATCTTGGGGACCAACGCTCGATGCGAAGGAGGCGAGGACCCGTAGCTTTGTGTGCTCAGCCTTTCGGCTGGTGGAGATACCCCGATTTCGTGGACACCTGACTAAGCCCGATAATGGGCTGGGAGGAGTTCACAGATGGGAACGAGACGACGTCGATTCAGCGACGAGTTCAAGCAAGAAGCGGTGCGCTTGGCGTTCGAGGGATCTCGGCCGGTGGTGGAGGTAGCTCGGGAGCTAGAAGTGCGGCCGGATCAGCTGCGCAAGTGGCATAAGAAGCTGCGAGGGCATGAGACTTCTGCGCCGTCCGAGGCAGAGCGAGAGAATCGCCGCCTGCGCCGGGAGTTGCGGCATACGCAGGAGGAGCGAGACATCCTAAAAAAAGCGTTGGCGATCTTCTCGGATCGGCGGCTGTGAAGTACCTGGTCATAGAGCGCCTTTCCAGCTCTCACTCGGTGCGCCGTCTTTGTGCCGTCCTGGGTGTGTCGCCGAGCGGATACTACGCTCGGTGTCGCCGCCAAGACACGAGTCGGGCCCGGGAAGATCGCCACCTCAAGCAGCGAATCCTCTCGATTCACACCGAGATGAAGGGGCGTTACGGGACCCCTCGGATTCATCGCAGCCACCGGCTCCAAACCTGTTGCAGCGCCGTTTTGAAGCGGATCAACCGGATCGGACCTGGGTCGGCGATATAACGTATTCTGTCGACGACGGAGGGCTGGCTGTACCTGGCCCTCTTGATGGACACGTTCTCGCGACGGGTCGTGGGCTGGTCGGTGAGCAAGCGCATCGACGAGACGCTGACGCTTTCGGCCTTGCAGCAGGCTCTGGCGACTCGCCGGCCGCCTCCCGGTTTGATCCACCACACGGACCGCGGTTCCCAGTACTGCAGTCACGCCTACCGGGAGCTTCTTTCCCAGGCCGGTCTGGTCGCAAGTATGAGCCGCAAGGGCGACTGCTGGGACAACGCGATGGCCGAAAGCCTGATCAAGACCGTGAAGGTCGAGCTCGGGGATCACTTCTCGAGTCGTCGGCGCGGCAGGCAGGCTCTGTTTGAGTACCTCGAGGGTTTCTACAACACCCGACGGCTGCACTCAGGCCTGGGCTACCAAACACCGGTCGAAGTGGAGCGGGCAGCGGCCCAGCGCGAGGAGGCCGCGTGAGACGAAACCAGACGATCCTCGGAGGCGCTGGCCCAGCCGCCTGTGCGGCTGGGCCAGCGGCCCCCTCCCTCCCTCGGGGACGGATCGTTTACACTACGAAAACCGTCCACGATATCGGGGTAGGTCCGGATCGTTTACACTACGAAAACCGTCCACGATATCGGGGTAGGTCCGGCGGCCACTCGGTCAGAGGACCGAGTAAGGGAGAGATATTCACTATGATCTCAGACAAGCTTGTCCGGGCGCTTGGGGTTTCGAGGGAACTCCTTCTCGTGATTCTCCTTGTGCCTCTTAGTGGCTGCCTAAGACCCTGGATAGGTGCTAGCGACTTCGGGGCTACTCTCCGATGCGGCATGCCCCAGGAGCAAATATCTCGGCACTCTGAAATGCAGGGCGCTAGCTTCGTTGCGAAGATGAGAACCGAATTTGCTATGTCGAGAAGGGTGCTACGGTTCTCGAGCTGGGATTCGAACCCGATAAGGGGTTGGTCCGCTACCGTCAGTGCAGGAAAGTCGGTCTAACGGGCTACGAGCCTGGGCCCACACGTGAGCTCTGCCCAGATCAGATCCCAGACAGCTCTAGCCCGGTGCGATGAGTTGCGCATAGGAGGAATCGTAGCGAGGTCGGGTAGGTCCGTGGCTTACCCTTGTCAAGGTAGGAAGACGCTACGCCTGCGAGTAGTAGAAGTCCATAAACCAAGTTAACGATGGGGGGGGACATGGGATCTGACCCTGTCCCAGCCTGGTCACGCCTGGCTGGAGGCACCTCTCTGCTTAGCGGGATCGTGAGCCTTACCAGATAAGGATTGGGGCTCGATACGGGCTGTGATCCGGCCTGAATAGCTTATGAGTGCCGTCCCAGGGGCAAGAATTCTGACATTGCTCAGGTCGGCTCCTTCAGAGGTGTCGATCAAGATTCCGCCGCTGCTTGAAATACCCTCAACGACAACCGCCGAGTTATTCATCTCGAGGCTCTGCCAGTAGCATGTACTGATTCCCTGGCAGTCCGGGCCTGACTCGGGCATGATCTCTATCGTCACATCCTTGAGGCTCATGCCCCATGGCTCGCCAGAGGACATTCCTATCGCCCGCTGGGCTGATGCTCGGATGGTGACATTGCTGATCGATGCGACTCCCCAGCCGGCGCCTTAGCCCTCCTGAAGGGCACTGCATCTTCCTACGAGCTGGGTGCACTCAACGGAGAGGGAGCGCAGCGCCGAGGTCGATTGCGGCTCAAGGGTGAACGCTTCACTGGAAGTGACTCTGGTTAGGCTCTCACCTGCACCTTCGATATCTACGCGAGCTTTCATACGAACCTGCTCCTCGTACACGCCAGGGGCGACCTAGACCAGGTAGGGGTTGTCGGCAGCCCAGCGGCCTTGTCTCGAAATAGACGAGGGTCCGTGGCTTTGCGCCACCGGCTTTGCCCTTTCGTGGGTTATCCCATTCCTACAGGAGAGTCACAGCGGGCACTTGACCCGAAGGGGTGGGAGACGTATCGAGACGGAGCTATGCGTCCGTATCGGGTCTCAGGCGGAGCACCAGGCGGGTGTATGACCACCAAGAAGGTGCCCCAACTGAGAAGACAGGTTTCCAAGCTCCCCGAAACAGCGGTCCAGTTCGGTCTCGAGAGTACAGGGCCAACCAGACGCCCGCTGCCAGGTACGTCAGTTGACTTGCGGACCCCCTCGGTACAGCATGGCGCCGCCCGCGAGCAAGACCAAGGCCAGAAGCACGAGAGCGACCGGAGGTGTAGCCGGTACCGACTCGCTCAGCTCGATCTGATTGGCACCAACGCCCGCGTATCGCAGAGAATGGGAGCCTTGGCCGCCGGGGACCTCATTGGTCATACGGATCTCGACGGTGTAGTCGGGCCCAGCGATCGGATTGAACGACTGGGAGCGACTGACCGTATCGACGAACCCTTCGTTGACAGTGAAGTTGTCAACCGTGACACCGTTTATGATCACGTCCCAGTTGCAGAAGGCACCCGAGTTGAGGAAGTTCTCAATCACATCCACGTCAAGGCTGAAGGCACTGACGGTAGGGGGGCCGGCGAACGTCTCGGTAACGCTGTCACCACGGCTGACCGACCAGAAATACCCCACCTGCTCGGCATCGAGGAAGCCGGTCGAGGCGACAACGATTGAGTCGTCGGAGGGGAAGTCGAACGCATACGGCCCTCCGTTCGGCACCGTCCAGTCGGGGGGCTCCGGTTGATCGATTACGACTCCCGGATCGAGGTTCCTTAGCTCATTTTGGTCCTGGGCGCTGGCTGCGGTCCCCAATGCAACTGCACAGAGCACACAAAGACCGACAACTGTCCATACGCGTGATCGCTTCATTTTGAACCCTCCCTTTGAACGATTGTCCTTGATCACTCGACGGCTTCCGACCAAGCTGTCGTAAGGCCATGATCTTTGTCAAAAGCTATCACACCGACGCCTGCTCGCCGCTCTCCTCGTCTCGGCGTCTGCGCGCTAGGATTCACTTGGCGGTTTTGACGTCCCTAAGAGTTAGTCTCGGGATGGGACGAGGTGTTGCAGCACAGGCTGCGGAGGCATGCTCTCTATCTGGAGTCATTTGGCCGCTATCCGAGACTCGGCCATGAGGATGCAATTGCTCTCTTGCTCGTGTGTCTGCCTTGCCTGCTGCCGATTGTCCTGGTGTGACTCGAGTGGTTCTTCAGAGGCAGTCTGGGGTTCTGGTCGTACTTCCTGTGACCCAATCCCTGAGACCCACTAGGTAGTTGAGAGTTTCGGAGTACCGTAGGCCTCCAGAAAGGGAGGATCGCGGAAAGGAGAGCCTGATCTGCGAGAGACTACACTCCAGAGTGTTTGCTCCATGTTTGCTCGGGGCCGAGATCCGAAGCCAGAAAAGCGCCCTAAGAACACTCTAAACTGTTTGTTGTCAGATGGATAGAATGGAGCCGACGAGCGGACTCGAACCGCTGACCTGCTGATTACGAATCAGCTGCTCTACCAGCTGAGCTACGTCGGCCCTGAGGTGGGCTCCGGTTGGGTCCGGAGGATGAGGATATTAGGGCAAACCCTGGTTTGGGGCAAGAGTTGAACGGCTTGGATGTATAGAATAGACTAGTCTGACTAGTCAGATAGAGCATCGATTGGAGGCGACTCGATGGCTGATACCTATTCCACCTACGAGGCCAAGGCCAAGTTCAGCGAAATCATGCGCAAGGTTCGCGACGGGAAACACGTCTACATTACCTACAGGGGGCGTGAAGTGGCAGAGATCAAGCCGATTGAAGGAAAAGAGAAGACAATGGAGGAGCGGATCAAGGAGCTCCGGCAAGAGGAGTACTGAGCGGGCCGGTGGATCGGAATGCGCCGATCAAACCGATCGCCAAGAGACCCGGGGCACTCGAGCGATTTCTCGAGGAGCGGGATTGAAAGTCGCTGTCGACACTCGATACTCCTCATCATGTTCGAAGATCGCAGCATGAGTCTTGGATGTCGGAAATCCTCGGATTCAGACACTCGTTCTCGACGAACCTGCTCGAAGCCGAGGTCAGGTCGGCAATGATTCGCGAGTCGGTCGCCGATCCCGCGCCTAACGAGCTACTGGAAAGAATCAATTGGATCCATCCGAATCGACCCCTGACTGACGAGTTCGTGGCTGTCCTTTCGGCGGGTTATCTCAGAGGTGCCGACCTGTGGCATCTGGCCTGTGCGCTCTATCTCCGTGGCTTCCATCAAGAGGTCGAGTTCCTGATATTTCGAGGAGCCCCGATATCGCGGGATTCTTGACACTCTGTTGGAGTATGAGGAGATCTTCTCTTCGAACCTACTGGAGGCTGAACTCCGAGCAGTCTTGCTTCGAGAGGGTTTCGAGAGTTCTGAACCAGAGCTGCTGAAGCGGTTCATCTGGGTCTTGCCCGGCAGAGCCCTGTCGCGCGAAATCAAGGTCGTGCTGTCAAAGGGATACCTGCGAGGCGCAGATTTGTGGCACTTGGCCTGTGCCCTGTTCCAGGGACAGTATTGGTGCGGTGGATTGTTTCTCGACCGGAAGCAGGTCCGAGTCGCGAGAGATCTTACCTTCGACGTCGCTGCCTGGGGTTGATCTCCTCAGTCGGTCTTGTCCTCGTACTCCAGCAAATCCCCTGGCTGACAGTCCAGCTCTCGACATAGCGCTCCGAGGGTGGAGAAGCGCACCGCTCGCACTTTGTTGGTCTTGAGGATCGACAGATTGGCCAGAGTGATGCCGACACGGTCGGCCAACTCGGTCAGCGACATTCTGTTTTTCAATGAATCCTGCTCAGGTTTCGGCACGCTGTCAAGTAAGCTCGGACCTCATGGTCGAGATGGAGATGGAGCCGGCCGCAGCGAGAGACCAGTCGATCCGGCGGATCTTGGTGGTCGTGCTGTTTCTCAACGTCGGAGTGGCACTAGCCAAACTCGTCGTCGGTTGGCTCAGCTCCAGCATCAGCATGGTGGCCGACGGTTTCCACTCGCTGACCGATGGCGCGTCCAACGTGGTGGGGCTCATCGGCATCTCCATCGCCGGCCGACCGCCCGACGAAGATCACCCTTACGGGCATCGGAAGTTCGAGACCCTGGCGGCGCTCATCATCGGTGCCTTGCTGGCCCTGACCGCATTCGAGGTCTTGCGAAGCCTCATCGAGCGTCTCAGGGAAGGTGGCGAGCCAGAGGTCAGTAGTCTGACGTTTGCCGTAATGATCGCGACGATCGGGATCAATATCGGAGTCACGACCTGGGAGCATAGGGCGGCCCGCAAGTACAGAAGCGTCATCCTGCGTGCCGATGCGGCGCACACCCGCAGTGATGTCTTTGCCTCCTTGGCGGTGATCATCAGTCTCATCGCGGCTCGCCTGGGGTACCCACAGCTCGATCTGGTCGCGGCCCTGGTGATCACGGTGATGATCGGTAGAGCGGCCTATCAGATCTTGCGAGACAACGGTCTGCTATTGACGGATACCGCGATCCTGCCAGCGACAGAGATCGAGAGAGTGGCGCTCCAGATACCCGGGGTCATCTCGGTCCACAAGATCCGGTCGCGCCGGGTGCCCAAGGGTGGCCACGCGGATCTGCATGTCCAGGTGAGAGGAGATCTGTCCCTGGATGAGGCGCACTGGATTGGCCATCAGGTTGCAGATCGTCTGCGCGATGAGCTGGATCTGCCCGATGTCCTGGTGCACGTCGAGCCCCCGGCAGGCGAGAAGACAGAGCCCTGAAGCTCAGCTGGCGCCGGCGGCCACTTCGACGGGTTCAGCGTCGGGCTGGACCGCGTCCAACTCGACGGAGACAAGGCGGGAGACACCTCTCTCCTGCATGGTGACCCCATAGAGGAGGTTGGCCGCTTCCATGGTCAGCTTGTTGTGGGTGATGACCACGAACTGGGTGTCGGCGGACATCTTCTTGACCAGCTCGACGAACCTCAGTGTGTTGACGTCATCGAGGGGAGCATCGACCTCATCGAGAATGCAGAAGGGAGAAGGCTTGGTCTGGAACAGGGCGAAGAGTAGAGCGATGGCCGTGAGGGCTTTCTCACCGCCGGAGAGCAGCATGATGTTCTGCAGCCGCTTGCCGGGTGGGCGTGCGACGATCTCGATGGGAGTCTCCAGCAGGTCCTCTTCGTCCAGGAGTCGCATCTCGGCCTGGCCGCCCCGGAACAGATCGACATAGGTCTTGCTGAAGTGAGCGTTGACTTCTTCGAAAGTCGCCTTGAAACGCTGACTGGAGGCCTCGTTGATCTCGCCGATGGTCTGTCGCAGACGATCGACGGAATCGGCCACATCGGCCCTCTGCACAGTCAGGAATTCCAGGCGTTCCGATTGTTCCTCATATTCGGAAGCGGCGAGAAGATTGACCGGTCCCATGCGGTCCAGAAGCTCGCGTTGCCGGGTGAGATCCAATTCGATTTCGGGGAAATTCGCGGGGACCTCTTGCGGCTCGGTGGGCGGCTGCTCTCCGAACTGCTCATGGAATTCGTGACTCAGGTGCTCGGCGTCCTGTCGCACCGCGGCTTCGCCAACCCGCGCTTCGCCGATTTCGCTGCGTAGCTCATCGCGTGAAGATCGCGTCTTCTCGATCGCTTCCTCGACTTCTTGTAGATCCGCTCGCTGCGCATCCAGGCGCTCTTGCTGTGAGATGACGTCCTCTTGAGAGGCTTCGCGTTTTTCCAGGGCGGTCTGTAGATCGTTCTCGGCCTGAGCCATGGATTCCTCGATGGCCGATTGACGGTCTTGGAGTCGCTCAGTCTCGCCCTTCCAGAGCTCGAGGCCCTGTTGGTTCTCGGAGATCTCGCGGCGGATGCGGGCGATCTCCTGATTGTGGGAGTCGAGTCTCTCGGCCAGGACCTCCAGGTGGCCTCGTCGACTCGCGCCGGAGGTTCGTCTGGACGCGCGATCCTCGCGGGCGCGATCCACCTTGGCCTGGGCAGTATCGAAGGCCTTCTCCATGTCCTGATGGCCGAGATCCGCCTCCTTGACCTCGATACCAAGTCGCTCGACCTGTTGCTCGAGCTTTTGAAGCTCGCGATCGATTTCGCCTACTTCGTCAGTGAGAGTCTGCGATTCGGCCGCCAGCCGGTGGTGGCGGCTGCTGATGTCGTCAAGTCTGGCCTGGCCGACGGCCAGTTGCTCGCGCTGCTCGGCGAGCTCCTGCTCGAGAATCTTGACATCGTTCTCGTGGCCTGTGGCCTGACTCGAGAGCTCTTCGATCTGTTCCTGTGCCTGGGAAATCTCGAGCTCTAGTGGCGGCAGCTGCTCCGCCAGTTCGGTCAAATCGCGCTCACGTGTCAGGTGCCCGGGTTTGGCTTCCGTGCCATGGAAGTGAATGGCACCGGCCTGAGCCCAGATGCGGTCCCGAGAGATGAAGGCAACACCGGGATTGGCCTGCGCCAGTCTCTCTGCCGCCGCAGGTGTGTCCACAAGATACGCCGGCGGCAGGACAGCAGCGATCTCCGAGGGCAACCCCAGGGCTTCGCCGAGAGAGGATTCGACGGCGGGATCATCGATCCTCAGATGCACGAACCGGGTCGTGCCGTGGGGCCGCAGGAGTCGACCTGTGGCCCGGCCTTCGGTGAGAGTCTGGGCCAGACCGAGGGCGTCATCCTCCGGCTGCAGCAGGACTGCATCCTCCAACTCTCCCAGGAACAGATCCAAACTGGCAGCCCAGCCTTCGGGTACGTCGAATCGATCGACGAGGAACGGTCTCTCCTCGAGCCCGGCAGCCTGCAGAGCCTCCTTGAGTCGAGAACGTCGTTCCTCTTGCTGCTCCTCGAGTTCCGTCAGCAGACGCTGGCGCTGCTGCAAAGAATCTCTTTGTGCACTGAGATCCTCGAGTCGCTTCCGTGTGTCCTCGCGCGAACGGTAGAGGCCTTCGAGAGCCTGTCGGTGCTCCTCGATTTGCTCTTCAGAATCTTGGACCGCTGAACGGAGCTGATCGACCTGGGTCTGCGCCTCGGTGCGTCCCTCGGTGGCCTCGTTCAGATCTGCGGTCTTGCGCTCGAGCTCCTCGGCCACATGCCGTCTGCGCAGCTCACCCTTCTCTCGCTCTACCTGCTCCCGGTGCAAACGGTTGCGCAAAGCCGAGAGGCTGTTGATCGAACCCAGGAGCGCGCTGCGCAGGGACTCGAGCCGGTCCTCGGATTCGACGACCAGAGATTCCACCTGCGAGATACGCTCTTCGTCCTCACTCACCTCGGAAGCGGCGCGCTGGCGCTCGGTTTCGAGATCCGTGCGGCGCGCCCCGAGGTCGCCGAGAAGTGATTCCCCTTCCTCGATTCGTTGCTGTCGATGCTCCGCAGCGCCTTCGCCTGAAGCGAGCCGCTCGGCGATCTCCAACAGTCGATGGCGGGATCCCTTGAGGAACTCCTGCTTGCCCTCGATGGTCGCGGCGAGATCCGCCACGATGCCATGCCGATTGGCGAGCTCATGGCTCAAGGTCTCCAGCCGTTCACGAGCTTCGATGTGCAGCGATTCATCGCGATGCAGTGTGGCAGAGAGCTCGGCCTCGCGGGATTCCAGTTCCTCGATCTGGCTGGCGGAAGGTGGCGAGACGGCTTTGTATCTGACCCCAACGTCCCTCCTGGACCTGCCGCAGCAGCTCACGGAACTCTTCCTGTCTGGTGTTGTAGCGTCGGGCCGCGTTGGCCTGCCGTTTGAGGGAGCGTACGGCCCGCTCGACCTCGCCGATGACGTCATCGAGTCGGTCGAGATTGAGCCGCGCCTCTTCCAGCTTCAGCTCGGCAACCCGTCGTCGTTCACGATAGCGGGTGATCCCCGCCGCTTCTTCGAGCAGCCGCCGGCGCTCCTGCGGCTTGCCTGAGAGGATCATGCCGATCTTGCCTTGCTCGATCATGGAGTAGGCCCTGATTCCCAGGCCCGTGTCCATGAGCAGATCCTTGACGTCCTTGAGTCGGACGCTCTTGCCGTTGACGAAGTACTGACTCTCGCCGGTGCGGAAGAGACGACGGCCGATGGTGATCCGCCCATCCTGGGCCGCGGCAAAGCCGTTGTCGCTGGTGAGCTCGAGGTTGACCTCGGCCATCCCCAGGGGCTTGCGGTTCTTGGCACCGGCGAAGATGACATCCTCCATCTTCTCGCCCCGCAGGCTCTTGGCGCTGCGTTCACCCAGGGCCCAGACCACGGCGTCGGCGATGTTGCTCTTGCCGCAGCCATTGGGACCGACGATGGCCGTCATGCCACCGTGGACGTCCAGCGAGACCGGATCGACAAAGGACTTGAACCCCGAGAGGTCTAATCGACGTAGCTTCAGCACAGGTTTCTCCGAACCACGGCGGAGGATAGCAGAGTAAACCTCCTGCCTACAAGACTTAGTGGTGGCGGGAGTCGCAAACCTCCAGATATCGTGGGTACAGGTTTTCCAGGGCAAATTTCCCTACCCCTTGGCGTGAGAGAAAAGACGCCGATTGGCAGGTTTGACACACCGCTGTTGTCGGCATACGATGCGGCCCGATCGGAGGGTCGCCTTGCCAGGCGGACTGAAACTCAAGAAATCCATTCTTGGCGAACAACAGATGCGGCGGATGATCCGCCGTATCGCGGGTCAGATTGTCGAGCGCAACGGTGGTGTCGCCGATCTGATGCTGGTGGGGATCCGCACGCGCGGTGTGCCTTTGGCCGAACGTATCGCCGCCGAAATAGAGGTTCTCGAGGGCAGCCGGGTGCCCATCGGCATTCTGGATATCACCCTCTACCGAGACGACTTCTCAACGATCGGTCCCCAGCCCTTGGTCAAAGAGACCCGCCTGCCGGGCCCGATCGACGATCAGACGCTGGTGCTCTGCGATGACGTGCTGTACACGGGGCGAACAATTCGTTCCGCCCTGGATGCCCTGATCGACTATGGACGACCTCTGGCCGTGCAACTGGCCGTGTTGGTGGATCGTGGAGGTCGGGAGCTACCCATCCAGGCCGACTACGTGGGCAAGCAGGTTGCTGCGGCCGCCGATGAGTCGGTGGAGGTCAGGTTTGCGGGTACCGACGACGAAGACAAGGTGATGCTCATGGGGATCGACAGCAGCGATGGCTGAAACAGCCTGGACCCGGAAGGACCTCCTGGGAATCGAAGAGCTCTCTCGAGAGGAGATCGAGCTCCTTCTCGATACGGCCAAGTCCTTCCTCGAGGTTTCAACCCGGTCGATCAAAAAGGTTCCGACCCTGCGGGGCAAGACGGTGCTCAATCTGTTCTTCGAGTCTTCGACCCGGACACGATCGAGTTTCGAGATCGCCGAAAAGCGACTCTCAGCCGACAGTGTCAACTTCTCCTCTGCCAGCTCTTCCTTGACGAAGGGTGAGACTCTGATCGACACTGCGCTCAACCTGCAGGCGATGGCCCCCGACTTGATCGTCATCCGACATGGGCATCCTGGTGTGCCGCAGATGTTGGCCAAGAGGGTCGAGGCCGGAGTGATCAACGCGGGAGATGGGGCGCATGAGCACCCCACGCAGGCGCTTCTGGACGCCTTGACGATTCGCCAGCACAAGGGCCGATTGGAGGGTCTGAAGATCACGATCGTCGGCGATATCGAGCACAGCCGGGTCGTACGCTCCAATATCCATCTGCTGCAGAAGATGGGGGCCGAGGTGACCTTGGCGGGTCTGCGCACGATGATGCCTGTGGAGATGGAAAAGATGGGCGTGCGGGTCGTTCACACCCTGGAGGAAGGCATTGCCGGCGCCGACGTCATCATGATGTTGCGGGTGCAGCTCGAACGACAGTCCCGAATGTTGTTCCCTTCGATCAAGGAGTACTTTCGTCTGTTCGGTCTCACCAAAGAGCGTCTGCGCGCCGCCAAACGGGATGTGATCATCATGCATCCGGGTCCGATGAACCGCGGGGTCGAGATCGCCAGCGAGGTGGCGGATGGCCGCGACTCGGTCATCCTGGAGCAGGTAGCCAACGGAGTTGCCGTCCGGATGGCGGTTCTCTATCTGCTCGCCGGAACTCAGCAGGAGGCGGAATGAAGCTCTTGGTCAAGGGGGGTCGAGTCGTGGATCCGAGTCTGGATCTCGATGGCCCCTACGAGGTCCTGATCGAAGAGGGTGAGGTCGCCCAGGTCTCCGAAAAGGCCAAGGGTATCCGTGGAGCCCAGGTCCTGGATGCCACCGGAATGATCGTCACCCCTGGCCTGATCGACATGCATGTGCATTTGCGCGAGCCCGGTCAGGAGTACAAGGAGACGGTCCGAACCGGCACGCTGGCAGCCGCGGCCGGCGGCTTTACCGGTGTCGCTTGCATGCCCAATACGACGCCGCCCAACGACTGCCGATCGGTGACCGAGCACATCATGGTCGAGGCGCGGCAGAGCGCCTTTGCCAGGGTTTACCCGATTGGCGCCGTCAGCAAGGGGCAGCAAGGCGACGAACTGGCTGAGATCGGCGACATGGCGGCGGCGGGAGCCGTGGCGATCTCGGATGACGGCTATCCGGTCAAGAACGCCGAGCTCATGCGGCGGGCGCTTCTCTACGCCCAGCACTATGACATTCCCGTGATCCAGCATGCCCAGGACATGGATCTGACGGGCAGATGGGGTGATGCACGAAGGGGAGTGGTCGACACGGCTGGGCCTGCCGGGGATTCCTGGCTCGTCAGAAGACGTCATGGTGGCGAGGGATCTGATCCTGGTGGAGGACACCGGAGGCCGCTACCACGTCGCTCATCTCTCGACTGGCAGGAGTCTGGAAATGGTGCGGTTGGCCAAAGAGAAGGGCTTACCGGTAACCTGTGAAGTGACGCCTCATCATCTTCTGCTCACCGATGAGGCGGTGTGCACGAGTGGTTTCTCGACCCACACCAAGATGAACCCGCCCTTGAGGTCGGAGCGCGACCGCGAGGCCCTGCTCAACGGTCTCGCCGACGGATCTGTGGATGTCATCGCCAGCGATCACGCTCCGCACCATCCCGACGAGAAGGAGCTGCAGTTCAGTCTGGCGCCTTTTGGCATCGTCGGACTGGAGACCAATCTGGGACTCTGCTACGACAAGCTCGTACGCCCCGGGATCATCAGCTTGTCGCGGTTGGTAGAGCTTTTTTCCACCAATCCAGCGAAGATCTTGAATCTCCCTGGCGGCACGCTGGCGGCGGGAAGCCCTGGAGACCTGACCCTGTTCCATCCAGGTCGGTCGGTGACGGTACGGGCCGCGCGATTTCGCAGCAAGGCACTCAATACTCCGTTCGAGGGTTGGAAGCTACGCGGCCGGCCGATGATGACCGTGGTGGGGGGTCGGGTCCTGGACGAGCTGCCAGCATCCTGATCCAAGACAGACTTCACAGGATTCGTTCCTGCCCTCTGGCATAATGGTCGACCATGTCGGAGGAACTGGCCCGAGTGGCCGCCGCGGCAGCTCGAATCGGGGCTGACCAGCTGTTGCCGCGCTTTGGCGATCGCAGTCTCGAGATCCAGGCCAAGGCAGAGCACGACCTGGTCTCAGAGGCGGATCGGGAGAGCGAGACCGCGATTGTCGAGTTCCTGCAGCGTCGACTTCCCGATCACAAGATTCTGAGTGAGGAGGCGGGGGCTGTGGGTCCTGCGGAAGGCGTTCATGAGTGGATCGTCGATCCTCTGGATGGGACCAACAACTTTCTGCAAGGGCTGCCGGTCTGGGGAATCTCGGTGGCGTGTCGAGAGGGGGCCGATCTGGTCGCTGGGGCGATCTATGATCCGCTCGGTGACAATATGTTCACGGCTTCACGGGGGCAGCGGAGCCTACTGGAACAACGAAGCCATGCGTGTCAGCGCCCAGAGCGGTTTGTCCGGCTCCTTTCTGGCGACGGGCTATCCATTCAAAGCTCGAGGGGCTGTCGATACCTATCTCCAGGTATTTCGAGACGTCTTTCTGCAAGCGCGAGCCATCCGCCGGTGTGGAGCGGCAAGCCTCGATCTAGCCTACACCGCGGCAGGGGTCTACGATGGCTTCTTCGAGTTCCGACTCTCTGCCTGGGATCTCGCTGCCGGCGCTCTGTTGATCGAGGAGGCCGGCGGAAGAGTCAGTGATCTGGAGGGTGGGGACGAATACTTGACCCGCGGCAATCTGGTCGCCGGCAGTCCCTTGCTGCACGCCGAGTTGCTCGCAGCAGTGCGCGTCCATGCCGACGAGGCGCTTCTGGACGAGCTGGCGCCGGCGGAGGCCTGATCCGTATGCCTGAGCCGAGGACGAAGGATACGCCGATTGTCGAGATCCAGGTCCACCCTGGCAGTGTCCGGTGGGGAGTCCGCTACCTCTTCCTGACACAGAAAGCATCTCTTCGGGCTGGGCGTGTTGGGTGCTCTGTTGACCCTGATGTTGATTTTCGGATTGCTGGTCTTTCCCGATGTGGTTGGAGGGTTGTTCAGGGCACGGGAATACCAATCCTTGCTGACGGAGCGAGTGTTACAAGGGGAGCGGGTACAGGCTTTGAGCCTGGAGCTCGAATCCTTGCGGGGCGAAACGGCTGGCCTGCGGACGCGGCTCGAGCGGATCTACCTGACCTATGGGATGTCGGCAGAGGACTCGTTGGGTCACGGTGGATACCCTTTCGACGAGGTCGCCGAGATCGAATCGATCTACGGGGCCGCGGTCCAGCACGGTCGTGGCCTGGAGAACGCGCTCGACGAAGAGTTGGCGGTACTGGATACCTTCATCAACGAGATCGAGAGCTTCGAGGAGGCGCACGCCGATCAGGCCCGGGTGACTCCGTCGATCTCACCGTTGGAGCCGGAGAGCTTCGTGTTGACAAGTCCTTTTGGCACCCGGAGAAGCCCTTTCACCAAGAAGGTCGATCTGCACCCGGGCTTGGACATGGCCGCCAAGACCGGCACGGCCATCATGGCACCGGCGGACGGCGTGGTGGTCTTTGCCGGCCGGTATCCCTCGCGGCAAAGCGTTGCGTGGTGGAGGTACGGTGACCTGGTTGCCCTTCGCCATGGCGACCTCTTCATCACCCTTTTCGGACACTGTGACGAAGTCCTGGTTCGCAACGGTCAGCAGGTGACCCAGGGAGAGGTCATCGCGACCGTCGGCAACTCGGGCTGGAGCACGAGTCCACATCTGCATTACGAGGTCAGGTTGCAGGAGGATGACGGCCGATTCGTGCCGGTGGATCCGCGTATCTATATCCTCGATCATCGCTGGCGGGATCAGGAACAGATGTTGATTCGGGCCCGTCGGGCACCCGACCTGAGCGCCTACGAGCCCCTGCCGCGCACGATCAGGAGATAATCAACGCATGTCGAAACGCCGATCAAGCCGAGAAACCGGCGACCATGATCATCCCCAGTGGCACGGACATCCGGGTCGATGTCCACGGGCAGCTCAATATCCGTACCCCGGGCAACCTGGTGATCGAGAACTCGGGCAACTTCGGCGTGTTGGAATCTCTCAACGGTTCCATTCGCATTGAGCCGGAGGCGGAAGTCGAAGCCGTCGAAGTCCAATGTGCCGATGTGTGCTACGTCCAGGGAAGCCTGACCGCCTGGAAGGTCTCGGCGCATTCGCTGAGGCTGGAGAATCGCGGCCCGCGCCAGTATCGTGTTGCAGGAGACCCAGGAGCTGGAGATCGGCAAAGGGGCGCGACTGGTCGGCAACTTCAACGACGACAAGGAGCTGTTTGTCCTGTTTTCCCGGTTTGCCGACCAATTGCGTTCGTTGCCGCTCTTCGGGCGCGGCGATGCGGAACCGGCCCAGGTCGAGGCCGTGGCTGGCGACGGCGGAGAGGTGCTTCTCGAAGCGGCCGGAGAGGTGATCGAGGACGAGCCCAGAGATCTGCCTGATCCCCTGTTCTTTGCCCTGATTCTCCTGGAAAGAGAGTTTGCTCGCTCCGCCTATGGACCCACGTCGCAGACGGGTGATCGAAGAGCTCATCAAGCTGCTCATCGATCGCGATCTGGAGGCCTTGGCCCTGACCTACAAGACTCTCTGCGGACGGATCGTCGAGCCCGGTCCCGATGTCCGCCGAGCCCACGATCTCCTGCAGGGCTATTTTCACAGATAGGTAGCGCCGTGGTCATGACTCGCCTGGAGCGCCTGCAGAGAGTCTCGTTCTGGGTCGCGGTGGTCAGTGCCACACTCGGTTTTCTGACTAGTGCCGGTTGCGGATTGTTGCCTGACATTCCGGACTCCAGCGTCAGGTTTCTACATCCCGTCCTTCTGATTCTGGGTGGGGTTGTCGGCTACCTATCGGTCTTCAGGAGCGATGAGATCGACCGCGAGCGCTGGCGGATCGTGGAAGATCCGTCGCTGACCAGTGGTGAGCGAGACTATGCTCATCGCTACGCCGAAAGACAGCGTCGGGTGGCGAGTACCGCCTTTCTCGCGGCACCTCTCATGCTGGGGTACTGGATGGCCTATCAGGTCGAAAGTGAGGGTCAGGCGTTGGCCGCCCAGCTCTTGCCGGTCACGGCTCTGGTCGGCTCGGTCATCGGTGTACTCGTCGCCCGACGACGGGCCGCGGCCAGTGGCCGAGATGATCCCCCAGGGTGAGACCGCCTAGAGAGTGGTGACGCGCATGACTTCTTCGAAGGTGGTGGTACCTTCGGCCAGCTTGCGCAGCGCCGATTGACGCAGGGTCCGCATGCCGTGATTCACCGCATCGCGCTTGATCAGCGGTGCGTCGGCATGGTCCAGAATCAACTGCTTGATGAGATCGGTGACCGGTAGGATCTCGAAGATCCCAGTACGGCCGTAGTAGCCGGTGCTTCGGCATTCGAAACAACCCTTGCCTCCCTGAACTTTGACCCGCTTGCCGGGAGGCACGGCCAACATCAGGCTCTTGACCTCGTCATCGTTGAGAAAGTAGTCCTCAGCGCAATGGGGACAGACCTTGCGGACGAGCCGCTGGGCCATGGTGCCGATCAAGGTGGAGTTGATGAGATATCTCTCGACCTCGAGATCGGCGAGCCGGGTGATCGAGGAAGCGGCGTCGTTGGTATGCAGGGTGGAGAAGACCAAATGGCCGGTCAGGGCTGCCTGGACCGCATACTGTGCGGTCTCGGGATCACGGATCTCACCCACCATGATGATGTCGGGGTCCTGGCGCAGAATGTGACGCAGGGCGATGGCGAAGGTCACTCCGGCCTTCAGATTGACCGCGGTCTGGTTGAAGAGCGGCGACACCATCTCGATCGGGTCCTCGATGGTGGTGATATTGAGCTCCTGATCCGCGATGGCCGTCAGAGCCGAGTACAGCGTGGTGGTCTTGCCCGAGCCGGTGGGACCGGTGACCAGAATGATCCCATGCGGTCGGGAGATGAAATCGTTGAAGTGATCGAGCTCATCTTCGTAGAAACCCAGCGACGAGAGATCTTGAATCAAGACGTCCGGATCGAAGATCCTCAGCACCGCCTTCTCACCAAACGCGATCGGTAGTGTCGAGAGACGAAGCTCGATCTCTTTGTCCGCGCGTTTCGTCTTGATGCGACCATCCTGCGGGCGACGCTTCTCGGCGATGTCCAGTCTGGACATGGTCTTGAGTCTGCTGACCACGGCCTTGTGGACGATCTTCGGAATGGTCTGGATGTCGTGCAGGACACCGTCGATGCGAAACCGGATCAGGCTGGTCTCACGTTTGGGCTCGATATGGATGTCACTGGAGCGGGTGTCGTAGGCGTGCTGGAGCATGAACTCGACCGCGTTGACGATGTGCTGGTCGCTGGACTCGATCTCGGCCTCGTCCTTCATCCGCACCAGGGCTTCGAGATTTCCGAGGTCGATGCCGGATGAGAGATCCTTCTCGGCCCGCTTCACCGAGTGCCGCAGCCCGTAGAACTCGTTGATGGCCTTGAGGATGTCCGGCTCGGAGGCCACGACGAGATCGATGTCGCGCTCGACGATACGGCGAAAGGAGTCGAGGCTTTCCAGATCGAAAGGGTCGGCGCAAGCAACCTGCAAGCGACCGTCGCTCATCGCCAGCGGCAGCATCCGGTGTCGTTTGGCGAAGGGCCGGGAGATTCGGGATTCGATCAGATCGGCGTCGAGGTCGAGAGGGTCGATGCGCACGAAGTCGACCCCGGCTTCGCGGGCGATGGCTTGGGCAATCTCGACCTCACCGAGGACTCCTGTCGGATCCGCTTTGCTGGGGAATTGCAGCCGTTGCACCAACTCGTAGGCCACCGCGCGCTGCTCGTAGGCGCGGGCCCCGCGGTCGCGAGCGGGGAGCTTGCGAGATTCCTTCTGCACCTGCTCCACTTGTTGCTCGGACAGCAACCCTTGGGTTTGCAGGATTTTTGCTAGTCCATTGGGGTTGAGACTCATGGTCGGATTGCCATTTTCCCTTTCTCGGAGCGAGTTTAGCAGTCGTCGCAAGGATCCGCTGTGGGGGAGTCCACCTGCTGGGCGGAGCTCCTCGCAGAGCTCCCCGTGTAGTTAGAATCGAATGCGTGACGGTCCCGAGTCTCGCCATCCTGCTCGTCCTGGGTTGCGCCCTGGCCTTTTCCGGGGCCGATATCAGTCGCAAGCTGCTGGCTTCGTGGATGCGGCCCGTGCCCTTACTCTTTGCCTTGGCCGCGGGCATGGCTCCCTTCTTCGTGGCGTGGAACCTCACAGGAGGGTGCGCGTCTGCCCGGTTCCGAATACTGGCTCCCGGGTCTGAGCTCCACCTTGATCAATGTCGCTGCCAATCTCGCGTTTATCGAAGCCGTGCGCCGCTCGCCCTTGAGCTTGACCATCCCACTGCTGTCGTTGACCCCGGTCTTCACGACGCTTCTCGCCATACCCATGCTGGGTGAGATTCCCCAGCCGCGACAGTGGTTCGGTATCGGGGCAGTCGTCGTGGGGGCCTTCTGGCTCAATCTGAGCCGGGGCTCGATCTCCGTGAAGGGGGCCTGGAGGGCATTTCTGCGTGAGCCGGGTAGTCGCCTGATGGTCGGGGTGTCCCTGATGTGGTCGTTGGCGATGCCTCTGGACAAGCTGGCCGTGGAGGCCGCGGGCCCGTCCTTTCATGGTGTCGTGTTGAATGTCGGTGTGGCAGCCGCTCTGGTGTTGTTGGCCACGGTGCGAGGCAGGTTGGCAGAGTTCAGGGATCTGCGGCACCGTCCCGGCCTGCTGCTCTTCGGAGTTCTCGTCAGTGTCGTGGCGCTCGGTCTGCAGCTGATGGCCATCAAGATCGTCTGGGTGGGGTTCGTGGAGACGATGAAACGCGGAGTCGGCTCGTTTCTGGCCCTCTTCTGGGGCCGATTGATCTTTGGCGAAGCCCTGGAGCCGCAGAGATTCGTGGCGGTGGGCTTGATGGGGATCGGTGTCGCCTTGGTCCTTCTTTGAGACCGCGAAAATCTGCCGATGGACTCGCCTCACATGCCTATCGACGAGGCCAAGACTCCTGCAAGTCGATCGTGGTCTGGAAGTGCGCCAGAACTTCAACCAGCGAGTCTCCGCCGATCTTGAGGAGCAGAGCATCCGCAAGGACCAGGGCGACCATGGCCTCGGCGATGACGCCGGCCGCCGGCAGCGCCGTGACATCGCTTCTTTCGTACTGCCCCCGTGCCGGTTTCAGGGTGTCGAGATCGACCGAAGGCAATCCCTCTCGGAGAGTGGAAATGGGCTTCTTGATCGCGGTGACAACAATGTCCTGACCGTTGGTGATGCCGCCCTCGAGGCCGCCAGCATGGTTGCTGGGGCGCTGCCAACCCTCATCGGAGGAGTAGGAGATGGGGTCGTGAGCCTGGCTGCCCGGTCCGCGGCTGGAGGTCATGGCGGAACCGATCTCGACGGCCTTGACGGCCGGCACGGACATCACTGCCTGGGCCAGCTGACCATCGAGCTTTTCGGACCATTGGACGTGAGATCCCAGACCCGGGGAACGCCGTGGGCGATGACGGTGACGGTGCCTCCAAGGGTGTCGCCAGCCTCTTTCGCCTGATCGACCTGGCGGATCATCTCCGCCTCGAGATCGGGATAGAGCGCCCGCAGCGGCGAGCCGTCATCCATCCCCTGGATTTCCTGCCAGGTGGGGACAGGGCGATCGACACCCACGGATCCGAGAGATCGCACACCGCTGCGGATCTCGATCCCGAACTCTCTGAGAAAGAGCTGGGCGATCGCGCCCGCCGATACCCTTGCCACGCTCTCCCGAGCGGAGGCGCGCTCCAGAATGTCCCGGAGGTCGTGGCGCTGGTATTTGAGGCCCCCAGCGAGATCGGCGTGTCCGGGTCGCGGTGAGTGCAACCGGCGTTGCTCGGAGCGCTTGGGGTCGACGACGACAGGATCCATGACGCCGGCCCAGTTTTCGAAATCACGATTCTCCACCCAGAGAGAAATCGGGGAACCCAGCGTCTCGCCACCCCTGAGTCCGCCCCGGAACTCGACCTGATCCGATTCGATTTGCATCCGCCGTCCGCGACCATAGCCATGCTGTCGACGCCGCAGCTCGACCTGAATGTAGTCCATGTCGATGGCCAGGCCGGCTGGCATACCCGTCAGAATGGCGGCGAGCCCAGGACCGTGGCTTTCGCCTGCTGTCAGAAGCTGGACTCTTCGCATAGTGGGAGAGGATATCGGAAGCGGCTGAGTCTAGCGGCCCGCGAGGCGGGCAAAAGGCTCGCGGAGCACTTCGGGGGTGCGACACAGGCGGCCGGTGCCGGCATCGACCCACACATGTTCGGTCGCACCGGTGGCGAGGAGCTCCTCGGCCCGCAAGACCTGGTAGGAGAATCGGAGGCCGCGGCTGGCGAGTCGGGCTACCCAGGCGACGATCCGGAGGTGATCGCCATACCGGGCCCCCTTGCGGTAGCGGGCTTCGGCGGCGGTGACCATCAGGTGGTACCCGAGCTGTTCGATCCCGGCATAGTGAAACCCGGAGATCGTACAGAGGTTGGTGCGGGCAAGCTCGAACCAGACCAGGTAGTTGGCATGGTGCACCACACCCATTTGATCGGTTTCCGCATACCTGACCTCGACCTCCACCTCGGCGCGTACGGGTTCGGCTGTCATGGGCGAATACTGTAGCGCAGAACGGTCGAGACGATCTTGTAACCCGCCAGAACCGTGCCTTTGACGGTGCCGGTGATTTTCGAGACCCCGACCCGTTTGCGATAGCTCACGGGGACTTCGACGGGGCGCAGACCCCGACGCAAGGCCTTGACCTGCATCTCCGCCGTCCAACCGAAATCGGGGTCGGCCATCTCGAGCCTCTCGAGGGACGTCCAGCGAACAGCGCGGAAGGGTCCGAGATCGGTGTATCGATGACCGTAGAGGATCCGAATCATCAGGCATGCCAAGACGTTGCCCGCTCTTTGTTGCGGCAACAGGGCTCCGGCCTCTCGCTCGCCCAAGGCCCGGGAGCCGATCACCAGATCGGCCTGGTCTCGGAGAATCGGGGCCACGACCTCGGGGAGTTCTTCGGGATGATCGGAATAGTCGGCATCCAGAAAGACGACGATGTCCGGTGGCTGGTTGTCGCGCAGGTAGGCGAGGCCTCGCAGGCAGGCACTCCCGTATCCAGGGCGACTCTCCGAAACGACGATGGCACCCCCAGCCGCGGCCACCCGGGAGGTGCCATCCGTCGAATTGTTGTCCACCACGATGACGCGCTCGACGGGTGGGTGAGGGATGGCGGACAGAACCAGCGGCAGCGATGGCTCCTCGTTGAACGCCGGGATGACAACATCGATTCTCGGCTGGTTGGGGGGCATGGGATGACGCTCGGGTCTACGCTATCATTGCTCGCGCCGGCGCCCTCCGAAGAGGTTGAGAGCAGCTCATGAGCAAGAAATTTCAAGCGGTCAAGGGGACTCGGGATCTCCTGCCACCGAAAACAGTCATCTGGTCCGGGGTGGAGGATGTGGCCAGGAGGGTCTTTGGAACCTACGGATATCGGGAGATTCGAACCCCGATTCTCGAGGACACCGAGCTCTTCGTGCGCAGTGTCGGTGAGTCCACCGATATCGTCGGCAAGGAGATGTACACCTTCGACGACCGCAAGGGCCGCAGCCTGACCCTGCGGCCCGAGAACACCGCTTCGGTGGTGCGCGCTTTCGTGCAACATGGACTGCAAAGCGAGCCCTTGCCGGTCAAGCTCTTCTACATTGGCCCGCAGTTTCGCTACGAACGTCCTCAGAAGGGGAGATACCGCCAGTTTCATCAGATCGGTGCCGAGCTGATCGGTGATCCGGGACCCTATTCGGATGCCGAGCTGATCTTGATGTTGGTGCGGTTTTTGAGCGAGTTGGGATTCGAGAATCTGGTCGTGCAACTCAATACCGTGGGCGACGAGGACTCCAGGGCGGCTTACAGACTGGGGTTGCAGGAGTTTCTGGAGCCTCGAAGACATGAGCTGACGCCCGATAGCCAGCGACGCTTGCAGACCAATCCACTCCGGATACTGGACACCAAGGATCCTGGGGAACGAGATCTGCTGGTGAGCGCTCCTCAGCTTGTCGACTATCTGACCGAGGAGTCGCGAACGCACTTCGAAACCGTCCAGAGAGATTCTCGGCCAAAACGATCTGTCGTTCCGAGTCGAGCCTCGACTGGTCAGGGGACTCGACTACTACACGAGAACGGTGTTCGAAATCGTTTCGGAGGGCTTGGGTGCTCAGGACGCCATCGTCGGAGGCGGGCGCTACGATGGCCTGGTGGAGGAATTGGGAGGTCCATCGTTGCCGGCTATCGGGTTTGCCATCGGTGAAGATCGTCTTCTCGAGGTTCTCCCAAAGGGATTTGCCGAGCAGCTGACCCTTGCGGCACCAATTTCCGTCGTCACTGCGGGAAACGTAACGGCAGACGCGGCTCTGGCCATTGCCGAATCCCTGCGGGCATCGGGTCTTGAGGTGGCCGCCGAGCTGGGTTCGAGATCCGTCAAGTCGGCCCTGAGAAGGGCGCATCGCTCTGGTTCTCGTTGGGTTGTGCTGATCGGTGACGATGAGGTGGCCAAGGGGACCGTCACTGTCAGGGATCTGGAATCGGCTGAGCAAGCGGAGGTCTCGCGGGAAGAACTGGTGGGATATCTGAGGGGGTGTGAATGAATCGTCGGGGTGCGGGTTCACTGGGCCGGCAGGATGTGGGACAGCGAGTCAAACTGGAGGGCTGGATCCACCGCCGCCGGGATCTGGGGGGGCTGATCTTTCTGCAGGTTCGCGATCGCAGTGGCATTGTGCAGGTCGTCGTGCGGCCGGAGGAAGAGCCCGAGGTCGCTGCAGTCCTGGATCCTGCGCGTCTCGAATGGGTGGCCGAAGTCCAGGGAATCGTCGCCGAACGCTCGACCGAGGCGGTCAACCCGGATATGTCCACCGGTGAAGTAGAGGTCGTGGCCGACCACGCCGTGATTCTCGCGCGGGCCGAGCCGTTGCCGTTCGCGATCGATGGTCAGGCGGACGCGACGGAGGAAACCCGCCTACGATATCGATATCTGGATTTGCGGAGAGGAGAGCTGCAGAGAAATCTGATTCTGCGGCATAAAGTCACCCTGGAAATCCAGAAGTTCTTTGACGAGCACGGTTTTCTCCACGTCGAAACCCCCATGTTGACCCGCTCCACACCGGAGGGGGCACGCGACTATCTGGTGCCCAGTCGCGTCAAGCGGGGAACTTTCTATGCGCTGCCGCAGTCACCCCAGCTCTTCAAGCAGATTCTCATGGTGGCGGGGTTCGACCGGTATGTCCAGATTGCGCGCTGTTTCCGCGATGAGGATCTGCGGGCCGACCGACAACCGGAGTTCACGCAGGTCGACGTGGAGATGTCCTTTCCATCCGAAGACCAGCTGTTCGAGCTCATCGAGGGCTTGTTCGCGCGCATCTTTCCGCTGGCGGGAATCGAGCCCGAGGTACCCTTCCTGAGATTGCCGCACGCCGAAGCCATGCGTCGGTTCGGCAGCGATCGCCCGGATCTGCGCTTCGATCTGGAGATTGTCGAGCTCGGCGAGCTCCTGGCGGAGAGCTGACTTCCGAGCCTTCAGTCAGACCGTCGCTGACGGAGGCGTGGTGCGGGGCGTCAAGTTTCCCGGCGCAGCCAACGCCAGTCGCAAGCAGATTGATGCCTGGGCCGAGGTGGCGCGGGGCGAGGGTGCCGCCGGTGCTTTGACCTTGAAACGGAACGCTGGAGAGCTGACTTTCCAAGTCAAGAACGTCGTGTCTCCGGATCAGCTGGAGACGGTGGCTTCCCGACTCGAGATGCAAGACGGAGATCTGGCGCTGCTGGTCGCGGCGACCGAGCCGGTGGCCGCTGCGGCGCTGGGTGCATTGCGGTTGGAGGCGGCCCGATACTGCGATCTCATCGATCCCGATCGGCACGCGTTCCTGTGGGTTACCGAGTTTCCATTGGTGGAGTGGGACGAGGAGACCGGGCGCTACTATGCCTGCAACCACCCCTTCACCACCCCGGATCCCCGGGACTTGGATCGGCTCGACACCGATCCGGGTTCCGTCAGAGCGCGAGCGTACGACGTCGTCATGGATGGCATGGAGCTTGGCGGCGGCTCGATTCGTATCCACGATCGAGAGTTGCAGGAAAAAGCGTTCGAGGTTCTGGGGATCAGCCGCGAGGAAGGCAGAGAGCGGTTCGGATTCCTTCTGGATGCGTTGCGCTATGGCGCTCCTCCCCATGGAGGGCTGGCCCTCGGACTGGACAGAATCGTCATGCTGATGGCCGGCGCTTCGTCGATTCGTGATGTGATCGCCTTTCCCAAGACGGCCTCGGCCACCTGCCTGATGACCGATGCGCCTTCCTCCGTGGATGAAGCACAGCTGGCCGAGCTGGGCCTCAGGGAGTAGCTCGAAATGAGCATTTCGCGGATGACGCTTCGCCATCCTACGGGGACCACTCCCGTAGTGGTGGGAGATGGCGCGCTGGAGGCCTTTGTCCAGGAGATTGGTGACTGGGTCGCCGGCCGGACCGTCTTCATCGTCACGACACCCCGTGTCTGGAGTCTTCACGGAGAGGCCGTGATGCCGATTCTCTCCACCGCCGCGGATGGGACGCGGTTCGAGGTGCCGGAAGGTGAGGCGGCCAAATCAGTGGCGACGGCCGAGCGTCTCTGGGGGGAGATGCTCGCCGGAGGGGGTAAGAGGGACAGTCGGATCATCGCGTTTGGCGGTGGCAGTGTCGGCGATCTGGCGGGGTTTGCCGCCGGGTGCTTTCTGCGTGGTCTCTCCTTTCTGCAGATCCCCACGACTCTGCTCGCACAGGTGGATGCCTCGATCGGCGGCAAGACGGGGATCAACCTGCCCGCGGCCAAGAACAGCGTGGGTCTGTTCCACCATCCGTGGGCAACCGTAGCCGACACCCGTTTCCTGGGTACGCTACCGGTGGAAGAGTTGGGTGCGGGTCTGATGGAAGTCGTGAAGGCCGGGGTCGTGCTGGACAAAGAGCTGTTCGAAGATCTCGAGAACGGGCTGGATGAGTTGATGGGTGGGGATGCGACCCGTCTGGCTCCGATCGTCGCCCGGGCCGCACAGGCCAAGATCGATGTGGTGGAGAAGGACCCGAACGAGAACGACCTCAGACGATTGCTCAATTTCGGGCACACCCTGGGGCATGCTTTGGAAGCCCGGTTGGACTACAAAGCCCTCCGACACGGGGAAGCAGTGGCCTACGGCATGCTCTTTGCGCTGCGATTGGCCTCCCGGAGGGGGCTGAATCGGGACGCCATCGACCGGATCTGCGGTCTGATCTCACGATTCAAGCTCCCCGTTCTGCCAGCTATCGACTCGAACGAGCTGATTCGCCTGATGCGGCGGGACAAGAAGGCCCGTGAGACGGGTCTTGTCTGGGTTCTACCGACGCGGATTGGCTCGGGCCAGCCCACCTCGGAGGTGGACGAGGACGAGGTCCGACGCGAGCTCGATGCCTTTCTGAAAGACCCCTTGGATCGCCCCTGAAATATCGCCATCCAGGGGTGGCGTCCGTCACAGAATATCCGAAGCCCGAGGCGTATAATCTGGCCGCAGCTCTGGCCTCTGAAGACCGGCTGAGATCCGTTCGAGATGAATCTCCTGAGCAGACTTCTCCAACAACTGAAACTGCGGCATCTCTTGTTCCTGCTGCTGCTGGTTGCAGGGATCGTGCCCTTGGCGGTCAGCAGCTATCTGGTGGTGCGCCAGAACCGCGAGATTCTCGAGACTCAGGAGAAGACCCATCTGACACGTTCGGCTCAGTTCCTGTCGCTGGAGCTCAACCAACATCTGTTGTCGACGCGCCGGCGTCTGACACAGCTGGGAGAGACCCTGCTCCAGATCCCACCCGAGGGCGAGGTCGGTGACAAGCTGCAGGGAAGAGTGGCTGCAACGCCGGTTCGAGACCTTGTTGGCTGTCGACCCCGATGCCGAGTTGGCGGCCGTACGGCTGCTCAATCTGGAGGGCCGAGGGCCGTACGCGGCGATCGTCAGACAGACTCCGGAATTGGTGGCGGCACTGGATGAGACCTACGCGAGTGTGCGGGATCATCGATCGGCCAGCTTTCAGTTCCTGGTGCTACCGGATAGTAGCGAGCCGGTAGCGGTCCTCGCCGTGCCGATTCTCTCCTCGGAGGGCACGCCGACGCTCTTTGTCCAAGGAGTGGTGCGACTCAGACGCATGGAGGCCGTCTTTCATCAGGAAACCCAGGGTGATGTGGAGGTCTATCTTGTCGATCGCACGGGGCAGCTTCTGTGGTGGGGAGGGGTGAGCGAGGAGCAGCGGCGGGCGGTCAGCGAATCCCGTCTCGTGCAGGATTTCGTCCAGACTCCGCTGAACATGACCCTGGAGTACACGCTGAAGGTGGGTGACCGTCAGCAGAGGATGCTGGGTCGAATCAGTCCGGTCGAGGCCCCAGGGTGGGGCATCGTGGTGCAAAGACCGGCCGATCTGGTACCCGCGGCGGTCAATCAAATGGTCATCAACACGATCATCTCCTCCGGCACCCTGATTCTGCTGGCGCTGGTGATTGCAGCCCTGGCGACTCGCAAGGTGAGTCGCCCGATCCAGGAGCTGGCGGACACCACACACGAGATCGCCGAGGGCAAGTTCGACAAGCGCGTCGAGGTGCTGGGGCCGAGCCGGGAGTTCTACGAGTTGGCCTCCGACTTCAACCGCATGAGCGGTCACCTGCAGGATCATGTCGATCAGCTGCGGGCTGCGGCCCAGGCCAACCGCGAGCTCTTTATCGGCTCGATGAGATCTTTCGTAGCGGCGATCGACGCCAAGGATCCCTATACGCGCGGGCACTCGGAGAGGGTGGCGGCCTACAGCCGAATCATCGCCAAGCATCTGGGACTTCCCAGTGACGAACAGCATCGCATCTGGGTCGGTGCACTGCTGCACGATGTCGGCAAGATCGGCATCGAGGACCGCATCCTGCGCAAGAGTGGCGTCTTGACGGATGAGGAATACGAGCAGATGAAGCTCCATCCGGTTATCGGTGCCCAGATCATGAGCCGCATCGAACAGCTCAAGAAGATGATCCCCGCCATCCGATGGCATCATGAGGCCTGGGACGGCAAGGGATATCCGGATGGCCTCAGCGCCGAGCAGATCCCGCTGTCTGCGAGGATCGTCGGGGTGGCGGACACCTTCGATGCCATCACGACCAATCGTCCCTACCAGAAAGCCTACGAACCCTTGTTCGCTGTCGAGACGATCATCAAGCTGAAGACCAAGACGATTCGACGTCAAGGTAGTGGATGCCTTCAATCGGGCCTTCGAGAACGGACAGATCCAGAAGCGCCAGCCGGCACAGAGTTCCGGACCGGAACCAGTAGCCAAAGCCGTCGCCTCGCGCTAGCCTAGGCTGGCGAATCACCGGAGCGCGACCTTCAGGGGCCGCACGATCCGGTTTCCCGGCGATGGAGCCTTTTGATGCCATTCCAGTACGTGCTCGCTAATCTGCTTGGCTGACCATCCAGATGCGGTGGGGGTGCTTTTCCTCGACGATACAGGGGAGACCGTGGACTTCGCATGCGCCGAGGAAAGTCCTTATGAGATGCAGCTTCTAGGCGCCTATCTGGGGATCTATCTGCGGCAGGTGGGGCGCATCGTGGCCTCAGCGAATCTGGGGTCCGATTCACTGGTTTCACATCGAAAGACGCCATCGGCACCTGCATGTCACCGTGCTGCCGGATGGCTACTATCTGGTCTTGGTACAACGACAGCCGGCACAGATCGCCACGGCTCGCGAAAGCCTGCGGCGAGCAGCGATTCAGCTGGCACGGGAGGTGTTCTGAACTGTGACTGACCATCCTGAAGCTGACTCTCTCGACCTGGCGCCGTCGGCGGCTCCGGCGGAGGCAGAGTCGAAGGGATTCTGGAAGAAGCTCAAGAAGGGCCTGTTCATGACCCACACGGAGTTTCTCGAGCGTCTCGATGCGGCGGTGATCGGTCGGGGTGTCATGGATGAAGAGACTCTCGAGTACCTCGAAGAGTCCTTGATTGCCACAGATCTGGGTGTGGGAACGAGCCTGGAGCTGATCGAGCGGCTCAAAGATTCGGTGCGCGGGAATGAATCCACGGACGTGACCCGATTGCGACAGCGCCTGGTAGACGAAATGGCAGTGTTGCTCATGGACGCACCTCGGCCGGCGCCGCCTGACGACCGGCCGGTCGTGACCCTCCTGGTTGGGGTGAACGGAGTGGGCAAGACGACCTCGGCAGCCAAGCTGGCGAGATGGCATATGGACCGCGGCGACAAGGTCCTGCTGGCGGCAGCCGATACGTTTCGGGCTGCAGCTGTCGAACAGCTATCGCTGTGGGGTGAGCGGCTGGGTGTGGATGTCGTCAAGGGGGCCTCGGGCGGGGATCCGGGAGCTGTCGTCTTCGATGCCATGCAGGCCGCCAAGGCCAGAGGCGTGACGCAAGTCATCGTGGACACTGCAGGCCGGCTCCACAACAAAGAGCACCTGATGGCCGAACTGGCCAAGGTGAAGCGTGTCATCGACGGACAGTCGGACGATTGGCGTCGCTGGACGCTGCTCGTCCTGGATGCCACGACGGGTCAAAACGCCGTGTCGCAGGCCCGGGAGTTCATCAAGGTCGTGGATGTGGACGGGGTCCTGTTGGCCAAGATCGATGGCACGGCCAAGGGGGGTGTGGCGGTGGCCGTGGCCCGCGACCTCGCGCTGCCTGTCGTGTTTCTCGGCGTAGGTGAGTCGGCGGCAGACCTGATCGAGTTCCGTCCTCGGGAATTCGCCGCGGCCATGTTGGGTTGAGGGCTGGACTTGAATCTCAGGGAGCAGACGCCCGATCTTGGACGCTGTTGGGTTCGATATGCCTACCGACCGTGGTCGGGCAGTCGCAATCTCTGGCTTGATCTCTTCAGCCGCGGGCTCGGCAGAGGACCGGCGAAGGGATTCGAAACTACAGATCGGCTGTTCGCACAGGGTCTTGACGATGTGGTCTATCTACCCCCAGTTGAAGAATCTCAAGAACGAATCCGCGGGGAGCTGACAAAGCGTCTGAGTGCGGCAGGCGCACCGGTGCTGGTACAGCTCCTGCCGGGCATCGCCCCGGGCTACCCTGACGCCGTCGAGATCTACGATGTCCTGCACGCCGTGGCCATCGATGACCTTTCCAGACTGGCAGCCGTACCCGAGGGGGCGGCGGTTGTCTGGCCCTTGATCGGTGGGTACTCGGACGATCGGAGAGACTGGGAGAGCGGACTCGAGCTTCTGGCAGCCAACGGCGTCGCCTGCGTCCAGGGGATCGCGGCCGATCTGTCACCTGCCGATCGGCGGCGAGTCGTCGAGGTCGCTGGAGAGCAGGGTTTCGAGAGGCTCTTTCACGGTCCGACCCCCTCTGAGCAGGAGTTTGCCGGGGCTGTTCATCGACTGGGTCTGGAGCCCTTCTTGGCTCGACCTCTACCCAAGGCCCCCGCCCGATTGCTGCACAACCGGCGACTGGCCGAGCTCCTGACTTCGATCGGTGAGCTTTGGCTACGATTGGGAAGGGCCGAATCGCGCGGTCAGTCCTTCTTTCGTGCTGCGCGCTGGGTGGATCATGAAAGCCACGATCTGGTGGTTTTGGCGCGCGACGGCAACCTGGGTGTCGTGACCTGGCTCGACGAGGATAGCCGGGAGGTCATCGAGGAGATCGCCGCCGAGGACCAATCCACTCTCTTGGCGGAGCTTCGCGGCGAGTATCTGGAACCGACCGCGATGCCGGAACGCGATCCCGTCTAGGGGATTCTGGCGACCAGATCGATTTCGACCAGGGCTCCTTTGGGTAGGCCTGCGGTCTGGACGGTCGATCGGGCCGGGCGGTGGACACCCATCGCCTCTGCATACATGGCGTTCAGAACGGGGAAGTCCGCCATGTCGGAGACATAAACCGTGGCTTTGACCACGTCCGAGAAGGAGCACCCGGCATTGGTGAGGACATTCGACAGGTTGGTCAAGACCTGTCGGGCCTGAGCTTCAAACCCTCCTTCGACGATCTCACCCGTCGGGGGATCGATGCCGATCTGTCCGGATGTGAACAGCCAGCCATCGGCGGAGATGGCCTGCGAATAGGGTCCGATCGCTTCCGGGGCTTGGTCGGTATGGTAGGTCTGCATGGGATACAGCTCTCCTTTCAGAAGTAGATCTCAGTCGGTTTCCCTGGTGGGACTCGTTCCGAATGACGCCGATGTACGGCAGGTTGCGATACCGCTCATCCAGATCGAGGCCGTAGCCGACGACGAAGATGTTGTCGATGGGGAAGCCCAAGTAGTCGATGGGAACTTCGACTTCGCGGGCCGCCGATTTGTCCAGAAGTGCACAGAGCTTGACGGTTCGGGCGCCGCGAAATCGGAAGAGATCCAGGATCGTACGCAACGTGTAGCCGGTATCGACGATGTCTTCGATCAGCAGGACGTCGCGTCCGCGTATCGACATCTCGATGTCTTTGCGAATCCTCACCTCACCAGGGGTCGTGCCGCTGCCGTAGCTCGCGGTCTGGAAGAAATCGACCGTTACAGGGATCTTGACCCGTTTGAGGAGCTCCACGAGAAAGAACACGGATCCCTTGAGGACCCCGACGCAGAGTAGTGGATCGGAATCGGCGAAGTCCCGATCGATCTCCGCGGCAAGCTCGCAAATCCGTTCTTCCAGTTCCTCCTGGGAGATCAAGGTTTCCATTCGGTTGGGCAGGCGTTCATTTTCCATAGCGAAACCCCACGAGTTCTGGGAAGGTTATACCGATGGTGGATCGAGAGGTCAATCCTTTGGAGCAGCGTCACCTGGCGCTCGCGGCTCGATTCAAGGCTGCCTGGGCTTTCCATCAGCTTCTGATGGGCATGCAGAGGCTCAGCGCGGTGGCCGGATTCGAGAATCGATCCGAGACCTTTCAGTCGCTATTCGGCCGTCTCAAGAGCTTCTCGGAGAACCTTGCATGGTCCCACGACCGGACTGGACGAGCGGAGCTCTACCGAGATCGGGCTGCTGGAGCGGGAAGTGAACCGACTGTACGAGGAGTTGGTCGAGCACGAAGAGAGCATTGCGCCTTCTGCCTTGCGCGGATTCTTCACCCAGGTGCGGGCTCTGGATGATCGGATCCTGATCGAGGTCGTGCGCTTCTATCTCGAGATTCAGACCGAGACCGAGTGGCCGCGGGATCGGATGGACAAGGTCGACTTCCTGCTCAGCCGACTGGCCGAGAAGATCGCCGGACCCAGTCTGCAGGCGGATCGACGGCGCCTCGACAGAGTACTGCAAGGGCTCCTGTCCTCGGCCAAACCTGTGCTGATCCCGGAAAACGAGCTGGAAAACCTCATCGGCACGCTCCAGGACCTGCGCTCGGAGGTCCGTTGGGTCAAGACCTTTGTCGAACTGAACGAGAGCCGCCGTGTGGAGGTGTACCGGGCCTTGAAGCACGATATGGGGGGGCGGATCTTCCATCAGAGAATCCTGCCGCTGGTTGTCGAGGTCAACAACGCCTTCCGGCGCAAGATCGACGACCTGCGGAGTCGGGAAGAGCTGCGATTGATCGAGGACTACCAGCAGCTGAGCCAGCTCCAGGAACGGTCGCAACCGCCGGGCGCCGAGCTCCAGGCGGAGCTGGTGGCTCTCCAGACTCAGGTAGACGAGTTCCGCGATCGCGCCAAGTCGAACAACGTCCGGCTGAGCGAGCTGGCGACGTTGGGCGATTCCCTGCGCGATGTCATGTCCCGCCTCGAGGAGGAGATGCCGGGGCCGACAAAGGAATCTCCCGCCGATCGTTCATTCCCGTCCCCTGCACCCGTTGTCAACCAGGGCAGTGCAGGCCTCCTTCCTGACCTCGACTCTCTGCAACCGCACTGGAATACTCTTCTGAGAGCACTTTCAGGGCTGGACAGCGGGATTGCCGACGAGCAAGCCAGAAGTGAAGCGTCGTTGGCGGTGTTTCGTCTCGCAAGCCGAGAGATCGCGGCTTTTCGCCGCACCATGAGCTCGGACGCCGGTCATGCCGCCTCGGAGCAGTTCGTCTTGGCGGCAGCTTCCCTACGCCGTCGGATCTGCCAGGACGTGGAGGAGTTGCGAGGCCTCGAGAGTCGGCTCCCGGGATCGACGCCCCGAGGACTGTTGGCAAGGGCGAGGGAGTCCGCCCGGATCGCGGACGCCTTTGCAAAACACTTTTCTCACCTGATCGAGCAGGCAGTCTTCGACGGTCAGATCGACGAAGCGAGAGAGTTTCAGGGGCTCTGTACGAGATTACAGCGCGAGTCCTCCGGCTTGGTGATCCTGCTCCAGGACATGGCCGGGTTCGCTCCATCGGCCGGCGGCATGCAAAGTACCGAAGACATTGGTCAGGAAGAGCCTGTGGTGATTTCGAATCCAGGAACCGATCCGTTTGGAGACCTGGACGAGGTCTAGCGGGCGGTGAGCGCCGGCGACCCAAACAGTTTGATCAACACCGCGCGTAGCTGCTCTGCCGCGGCGGCGGCCGCTTCCAGAACCTCGGCATGATCCGTGGCGCCTGCTGATACGCCGGGAGCCATGTTGGCGACCAGGGAGACACCGAGGCATCTCAGTCCCATGTGGCGAGCTGCGATGATTTCGAGGGCCGTGGACATCCCTACGAGATCGGCTCCCAGCACCTGTAGCATGCGGACTTCCGCCGGTGTCTCATAACTGGGTCCAGCTACGGCTGCATAGACGCCCTCAGCCAACTCGAGTCCGGAATCCGTCGCCGCGTGACGAGCGGCTGAGCGCAATTCGTCATCGTAGGCTCGACTCATATCCGGGAACTGGGGACCCCAGGCCGTCGGGATCTGACCTCGCAACGGATTGAGCCCGATCAGGTTGATGTGGTCCCGAATCAGCACCAGATCGCCGGGACGGTAGTTGGGGTTGAGTCCCCCGGCGGCGTTGGACATGATGAGGTAGCGAGCTCCCAGCAGGGCTGCCAGGCGAATCATGAAAACCGTCTGGTGCGCATCGTAGCCCTGATAGGAATGTAACCGCCCCTTCTGATAGAGCACCGGCAGACCGGGTTGCGGCTCGAGGATCTGCGTGTGGAGGGGGTGACCTTCGATGGAGTGGGTAGGGAAGGGGAGCCAATCAGACAGCGGAGCTTCATGGCTGCTCTCGGATCCCAGATCCACGGCCAGGCCGGATCCCGAGACCAGGATCACTGCCGGTTTGGGCCAGCCAAGCTGTTGCCAACGCCCTACTGCCCATTCCAGATCGCTCTGCGGGTCGCTCATGTTCCGATGGTAACAGTCTGGATCGAAATCGGTTATTGTTCCGGGCAGTTGTCGCCGTGGAAATGGCCGGGCGAGGGAGCTTGAACCATGTCAGAGCTGGAATCTCAGATCGCGAACCGAAGACTCAAGAAGACCTCACTGGAAGAGAAGGGTGTGGTGCCGTTTCCGACACGCGTCCACTACGATCTCGAGCCCAGCCAGGTGCACGAGAAGTACTCTGAGAAGACGGCGGAGGATCTGGAGGCGGACTCTCTCGAGCTGCGGGTGCCGGGACGTGTCCGCGCCATCCGTCGGCACGGCAAGACGTCGTTTATCGATGTGCACGACGGCAGGGCCAAGCTGCAGGTGATGGTCCGGCATCCGAAATTGACGGCTGAAGCAGGAGTCGTTATCGATCATCTGGACGTGGGCGACTATCTGGTGGTGGGGGGCAGTCTGATTCGCACTCGTACCGGAGAGCTGACGATTGTGGTGTCACAGGCTGAGCTGTTGGCGAAGGCGATGCGACCCTTGCCGGAGAAATGGCACGGCTTGACAGACGTGGAATCCCGCTACAGGCGACGATATCTGGATCTGCTGTTCAACGAGGAGTCGCGGCGAGTCTTCGAAATCCGGGCGGCCATCGTGCAAGGGATGCGGAGCTATCTGAATCGCCATGACTTCCTGGAAGTGGAAACGCCGATGATGCAGTCCATCCCGGGCGGCGCCGCTGCGCGGCCGTTCGTCACCCACCACAACGCGCTCGATATCGATCTGTACCTGAGGATCGCCCCGGAGTTGTATCTGAAACGACTCCTGGTGGGGGGAATCCACCGCGTCTATGAGATCAATCGGAACTTCCGCAATGAGGGAATCTCCACCCAGCACAATCCGGAGTTCACCATGCTGGAGTTCTACTGGGCCTACAGCGATTATCAGCAGCTGATGGACTTCACCGAGGAGATGCTGGTCGACCTGGCCACCGAGATTCATGGCCACAGCACCTTGAGTTGGCAAGATCAGACGATCGAGCTCGCAAGACCATGGCGGCGCTTCACCATCAAGGAGGCCATCGCCGAGTTTGCCGGTATCGATCTCGATCGCCTGGATCACGTTGCGGATCTTGCGGCAGTCTTCAACGAGCACGGGCTTGCCTTGCCAAATGCTGTTCAAGACAGCTCTCACCCGGTTCTCACGGCCGGATCGCGAGAAGAATTCGAATCCCTGTCCCCAGAGGTCTCGGTGCCAGAAGGCTGGTACGGCCGCTTGCTGATGGAGCTGTTCGAGTCGATGGTCGAAGAACAGCTCATCGCGCCGACGTTCATCACCGACTATCCCGTCGAGGTTTCCCCTTTCGCCAAAGTCTCTCCGGTGGATTCCCGATTTACGGAGAGGTTCGAGCTGTTCCTGGGAGGGATGGAGATCGCCAACGCTTTTACCGAGCTCAACGATCCGGAGATCCAGGCCGAGCGCTTCCGAGGGCAGCTGGAGGCCCGTCAGCTCGGCGATGACGAGGCCCACCGTTTCGATCACGACTACGTGCGGGCTCTCGAACACGGCATGCCCCCGGCCGGGGGCGAGGGCATCGGCATCGATCGGTTGGCCATGCTCTTCAGTGGCAGCGCATCCATCCGCGATGTCATCCTCTTTCCTCTTTTGCGTCCGGAGGTCGAAGAAGGGTAGTGAGTCGGGTCGGCGTTTCCTTTCCCCTTTTTGTCGCGCAGCGCTATCTGCGTAGCAGCCGTCGTGATGCCTTCGTCACCTTCTTGTCTCTGACGGCGGCGGGTGGAATCGCGCTTGGCGTGGCGGCATTGATCTTGTCCTCCGCGGCGTTGACCGGCTTTCAGGAGGTCTTGCGCAGCGAGGTGCTGGCCCGAACTCCCCATATCGAGGTGAGCCTTCCCGCAGGCGTCGATCTCGAGGAAGCGGCGACCGAGGTCGCTTCGGTCCCCGGGGTGGTCGCCGTCCGGCCTTGGCTTCGAGGTCGGGGCTGGCTGTTGTCTGCGGGTAGGGCCCGGCCGGTCGAGGTGGTGGGTTTTGCGGACTCCCTACCGGATCAATTCCCAGGAGCGAGAGAGCGAGCCCCGGGGCTATACGTCAGTGACCGTCTGGCAGAGACCTGGGGTCTGGAATCGGGGCAGATGACCGAAATCATCTCGGCTCGACCAACCCTGACCCCTCTGGGTCCGCAGCCGCGTGTCATGAGACTCCCCTTGGCGGGGCAGTTCGAGGCGGGTCGAACCGAGCAGGAAGAACGGATCGCCTTGCCGCTGGCCGAGGCGGTGCATCTGTTCGGCATCGGCGAACAGCGGCTCTTGATCACCAGTGGCGACCTCGATCAGGCCATGGGTACGGCCGATCGCCTGCGGGCGGTCTTGCCAGCGGGCGCGATCGTCAACACCTGGCGGGATCTGAACAAGGCGCTGCTGTTCCTGTTGCGATTGGAAAAGAGCCTGATGTCAGTGGCCGTCTTTCTGATCGTGGTAGTGGCGGCCATGGCCGTCATCTCGGATTTGATGCTCATCCTCGCTCACAAGCGGGCCGAGATGGGCATTCTGGGAGCGATGGGTGCCCGTCCCGAAGTCCTGCGGAGGATCTTTCTGTGGTTGGGCTCGCTGTTGGTCGCGGTCGGAGCCCTTTTGGGTTCTGTTCTGGGGATAGGTGCGGCTTGGTTCCTCGATCGGTATCGACTCCTGGCGCTGCCTGGCGATGTCTATTTTCTGGATCACGTTCCATTCCTCGTCAGACCCCAGGAGGTCGGAATCATTCTTGCGGCGACCGTGGCTCTGACCTTGGCCTGCTCCTGGGTCGCGGCGTCACGGGCCGGCGGACTGCGACCCATCGAGGCACTGAACCGATGAGCGTCTCTGTGGCCGCCCGCGGAGTGACCAAGACCTATCGGGACGGGGTGCGCAGCGTCGAAGTGCTGAAAGGCACCGATCTCCAGGTCGAGGCTGGAGAGTTTGTCGCGGTCGTAGGACCCTCTGGATGCGGCAAGTCGACGTTGTTGCATCTTCTGGGAGCGCTGGACTCACCCGATTCGGGAGTGGTGGAGATTGGTGGACAGGACCTGAGCCAACTCGACCCGCGGCAGTTGGCTGGATTCCGAAACCGAACCATTGGTTTCGTCTTCCAGTTCCAGGAGCTCTTGGCCGATTTCACGGCGGTCGAGAATGTCATGATGCCCGGGCGGATCGCCGGCCGTCCCGACGCGGATACCCAACGACGGGCCTGCATGCTCCTGGATGAGGTCGGTCTGGAAGATCGCCGGGATCACTTCCCGAATCAGCTTTCCGGTGGCGAACGCCAACGTGTGGCTCTGTGCAGGGCATTGCTTCTCGAGCCGCCCCTGCTGCTCGCCGACGAGCCCACCGGGAACCTCGATCCCAAGAGTGGGACGCAGGTTTTCGACCTCATGCTGGAGCTCCAGAGGAGGCATGGAACGACAGCCTTGGTCGTCACTCACAACCCGGATCTCGCCGGGCGCTGTGGTAGAGTCCTGGCCCTCGAAGCCGGCGCCCTGCAGCCGCAGAACTGCTGATTCCCGCAGCCCGAAAGCTACCGTATACACTGCCTTGTCTGCCGTTTCGGAGCACCGAGCCTGACATCCAAGTAGAATCATCGGGCGGCAACTAGACAGAGGGTCAGAAATGTTCGAGAAGTACAACGAGAAGGCGCGCAGAGCGCTGTTCTTCGCCCGCTACGAGGCGAGCAAGCTGGGCAGCCGGGTGATCGAGACCGAGCACATCCTTCTGGGCATCCTGCGCGAGGGTGAGGAGACGATCAACGAGCTGTTCGGACGGATGGATGTCAAGGCCGACTCCCTACGCAAGGAGATCGAAGGCGAACGCGTCTTCGTGGAGCGGATCTCGTCGACGGCGGAGCTGCCGCTGTCGGAGGAGTCGAAGAAGGTCCTGGCCTATGCCTCCCACGAAGCCGAGAGCATGCTCCACTCTGCCGTTGGATCCGAGCATCTCTTGATCGGATTGCTCCGGGTCGAGGGCTGTGCCGCCATGCGGACGCTGACCCGAGCGGGAATGGATCTGTACAACGTCCGGGAAGAGGTGCTCGCCATCGGCAAGGAGCGCGAGGCTTCGCAGCAGAAGAAGGAGCTCCCCTTTCTCTCGGAATATGCGCGGGATCTGACCTTCCTGGCCGCTCAGGGCTCCTTCGATCCCCTGATTGGACGCAGTGACGAGTTGGAGCGGATCATCCAGGTTCTATCGCGTCGGACGAAGAACAACCCGATCCTTCTCGGCGAGCCCGGGGTCGGCAAGACCGCCATCGTCGAAGGGCTGGCACAGCGGATCGTCGAGGGTCGAGTGCCCATGTCCCTGGCCCAACGCAAGATGCTGGCCCTCGATCTCTCACTGATCGTGGCCGGCACCAAGTACCGGGGCCAGTTCGAGGAACGGCTCAAGGGGATTCTCACCGAGCTGCGCGAGAACCCCGACGTCATCGTGTTTATCGATGAGATTCACTCCCTGATCGGGGCGGGCTCGGCTGAAGGCTCTCTGGATGCTGCCAATATTCTCAAACCGGCGCTGTCGCGCGGCGATGTCGCATGCATTGGTGCGACGACACTGAAGGAGTTCCGCAAGTACATCGAAAAGGACCGATCCCTCCTCCGACGGTTTCAATCGGTACAGGTCGAGCCGCCAACGGATCAAGAGACGTTCAAGATCCTCAAAGGGGTCAAGGATCGCTACGAGGCTTTTCACAAAGTGCGATACACGGAAGGCGCGCTGCAGGCGGCCATCTATCAGTCCACCCGCTATGTCGCGGATCGACATCAGCCTGACAAGGCGATCGATGTGATCGATGAGGCGGGGGCAAAGGTCAAGCTCCGACGCGTTCGTGACACCCAGAATCTCCGTCGTCTGGAGAAGGAGATCGCCGATGTCGTTCGCGAGATGAAATCGGCCATCTCGGACAAGGAGTTCGAGCGCGCGGTCTATCTCCGCGAAAAGGAGATCGAGCTACGCGAAGACCTCGAGGGGCTCAAAGGGCAAACCGATGAGGATGCGACCCTCGAAGTCACCAAACGCGATATCGAAGAGGTGATCTCGTCCTGGACAGGTATTCCGGTGGCCAGTCTGCAGAGTGAAGAGGCGGAGAAACTGATGCAGATGGAGGAGATCCTGAAGCGCCGGGTGGTGGGCCAGGATCATGCCATCAGTGCCATCAGTCGAGCCATTCGCCGGTCGAGATTGGGTGTCAGCAACCCCCAGAGGCCAGTGGGCTCCTTTATCTTCCTGGGACCCTCAGGGGTGGGCAAGACCGAAGTCGCACGACGGCTGGGAGAATTCCTGTTTGGCAGCCAGCAGTCTCTGGTTCGCTTCGACATGAGCGAGTACATGGAGAAGCACGCGATCTCCAAGATGATCGGGTCCCCGCCGGGATATGTCGGTCACGACGAAGGGGGGCAACTGACGGAGAGGATCCGGCGGCAACCGTATTCCGTCGTCCTGTTCGACGAAATCGAGAAGGCCCATCCGGATGTCGCCAATCTTCTCCTGCAGATCCTCGAGGACGGCATACTGACCGATGCGTACGGCAATCAAGTGGATTTCAAGAACACGATTGTCCTGATGACGTCCAATATCGGCAGCCAGCTGGTCTTGCGCGGTGGACGCATGGGGTTTGGAGAGGCCGATCAGAAGAGGAACTTCGAGCGCCTCGAGCAGGAGATCTTGGCCTCACTGCGCAAGACTTTCAGTCCCGAGTTCATCAATCGGGTAGACGAGGTGATCGTCTTCAATCCCTTGGGCAAGGAAGAGCTGCGGGCCATCGTCGATATTCTCCTCTTGGATGTCAATTTGACACTTCAGGAACGGGGGCTGGCAGTCGAAGTGTCAGACGAGGCCAAGGAATGGCTTCTCGAGCGGGCGGGGGTCGACCCCTCGACAGGGGCCCGACCTCTGCGACGTTCGATTCAACGACATGTCCAGGATGCCGTCTCCGAGGTGCTGATCTCCAGGCATGGAGAAGCGACCGAGTTGATTCACATAACCGTGGCGGATGACGAGCTGGAGCTCGAGCCGCGAGAACGCACGACAGTCGTTACCGAAAGCTGATTCGAGGGATCGACCGGCTGTACCGGCAAGCGGTTTGCAGGTACTCTGTGCTTTCTCGAAACGGACACGCCTTCATGGCCATTGAAGACAGTTCAAGATACAGATCGTTGAATCGGAGTCCCGTCGGATTAGCGGGATGTTGGTTGATGGCTGCGACTCTCTGTTGTCTGTCGCTGATCTTCGCCATGCCCTCCAGGGCCCAGGTCGGGGCCGGGGAGATCGTTGAAGAAGTCCGGTTCGAAGGCCTGGTCACCTTGACGCCGGACACTCTCAAGTTCTATCTGGGGCTCGAGGAAGGACAACCTTTCGACCTGCAGCTCTTCAACGAGAAGGTCCACGATCTGTGGCGGCGGCAGTTGATCGACGGTATTCAGGTCACACCTCAAAAGGGAGAGACAGGGCTGATTCTCACCATCGTCGTCACCGAACGCCCCACCCTGCGTTCGATCGAATACGAGGGTCTGAAGAAGCTGAAGCGGGCCGACATCTCCGACAAGATCGCCGAAGAGCAGATCCGGGTGCGAGAGGGCGATGCACTCAACATGGGCGAGCTGTACCGTTTGAAGGCGGGAATCGAACAACTCTACGCGGACAAGGGCTTTCGCCTGGCCGAGGCGACATTCTCGATCGAGGAGATGTCGCCGACCGATCGTCGCGTCTTCTTCAACGTCGATGAGGGCGACAAGGTGAGGGTCGAAGACGTGGACTTCGAAGGCAACACGGTCTTCAAAGATCGCCGTCTCCGCTGGTCCATGAAAGAGACCAAGCAGTCCAATCTGGTCACCAAGTTGATGAAGAAAGACCTGTACGACCCGGCCAAGCTGGATGAGGATCTCGACAAGGTCCGCGGCATCTACAAGAAGGCCGGCTACAAGAATGTCGTTCTCGGGGAGCCCAAAGTCGAGGTTCTGCCTACCAAGCCCAATGCTCCGACACCGCAGGCTCAGAAGCGCCGGTTGTTCATCACGGTCCCCATCGAGGAGGGCGATCGATGGAAGCTAGGCACCATCACCATTGAAGGCGCCGAGCGCTACAGCGAAGAGATCCTTTTGCGGGTTTTTGAGAAGCCGAGCGGTGGTTGGTTGCGTCAAAACGTCATCGACAAAGGGATCGAAGCGATCGGCGAGGTATACAGCAACACTGGGCATCTCTTTGCGCAGATCGAGCCGGAGCTCATCGAGCGCGAAGATCAGGTCGCCGACCTGGTCGTCCATGTCAACGAAGGCGACCAGTTCCGTATCCGGCGGATCGAGTTCGAGGGCAATACCAAGACGAAGGACAAGGTGATCCGTCGAGAAATGGCCATTCAGGAGAGCATGGTGATGTCCACGGCGGCGCTCCGCAACAGCCTTCTGCGATTGCAGCAGATGGAGTTCTTCAAGGTCGATGAGTCCGACCCGGTTGCCTTCGACATCGATCAGGAAGGCAACACGGTCGACTTGAGGGTCAAGGGCGCAGAGGGCGACCGGACCGAGCTGCTGTTCGGCGGTGGATTCAGCGAAATCGACGGGTTCTTCTTCCAAGGCCAGTTCAAGACTCGGAATTTTCTGGGTCGTGGCGAGACCCTGGGTCTGAACGCCCAGATCGGTGCTCGTCAGGATGTCTTCGATATCTCCTACCAGATACCGTGGTTCTTGGATCGGCCACAGAGCATCGGCGCCAACATCTTCTTTCGGCGACTCGACTACGCCCTGCTGACCGGGCAGGACTTCGTCACCAACAATGCAGGTGGTTCGATTACCTACGGTCGCAACCTGGGGCTCTTCGGCAGTGCCAACATCACCTTTACCCGCTATCAGTCGGATGAGACTCGCCGGGAGCAGACCATCGATGGAGAGCACTCTGGAGCAGAACATCGAGCGCGAAGTCTCGATGATCCGGCTGGGACTTTCACGGGATCGACGAGACAGCCGACTGCAGCCGACCGTGGGCACCCGGTACAGCATCCTCCTGGACTACGCGGGAGGGTTGTTGGGGGGCAATACCAACTTCGTGCGACCCCGCGCCACGTTCACCAAGTACATCCCTGTCACCAAGGAGAGATTTCAGACGTCCTGGGCCTTCAACGTGGATGCCGGGTTGATCGAGCCGATCGACGGCACGGATCTCTTCTTCAATGACCGCTTCTATCTCGGTGGCGAGAACAGTGTTCGCGGCTTCCGATATCGGACGATCTGGGCGCGGGATCCGGAAGGCAACACGTGTGACGGATCCGTTTGGCTTTCCCCTGGGCGGCACCCGGTCCCTGCAGATGAACACCGAGTTCATCTTCGTCATCACCGGACCTTTTCGCTTTATCCTGTTTGCGGATGGCGGCAAGGTTTTCGGAGATGACGAATCCTTCAACATAGACAACTTCCGGATCTCGGCGGGCGCCGAGCTGCAAATCAATGTTCCCATGCTCGGGGCGCCGATTCGATTCATCTTCTCCGAGAACCTCAGCCCCCTGCCGGACGATCGCTTCGAGGCCTTCCAGTTCAGCATCGGTCCCAGCTTCTAGAGGAGTACAGATATGTCGATTCTTGGACGGTCGAGCGTCGCGCTTTGCCTGATGGCGGTACTCGGGGCGGTTCTGCACGGCCCAGGACAATGACGGTGGTTCTCGGACGAAGGTAGGGGTCATCGATGTTCAGCGCCTGGTCGTCGAGTCGAAGACCGGCAAGACTGTGTTGGGCCAGCTCAGGAATCTACGCGAGCAGAAGACGGCTGAGGGCGAAGTCCTGCAGCAAGAGATTCAAGATATACAGGCTCGCCTCCAAGATGGCCGGCAGGCGCTGTCGGATGACAAGGTAGTGGAGCTCGAGAAAGAGCTGGAGAACAAGCTGATCGAGTTGCGCCGTTTTGCCGACGATGCGGAGCGCGTTCTGCAAAAAGAACAGGATCAGGCTTTCGCAAGAATCGAGCGCGATGTGATGCCGATCATCGCTCGGGTGGGCGAGGAGCAGGGGTTCACGCTGCTCTTCAACAAATACGAGAGCGGGTTGGTCTTTGCCACCGAGCAGGTGGATATCACCGATCTGATCTTGCAGCTCTTCGACGCGAATACGCAAGGGAGCGAGTTGATCCTTGGCTTTTCGACTGTCTGAACTGGCGGAGATCGTGGGTGGCAGGGTCGAGGGCGACCCCGACCGGCTGGTCGAGTCCGTGCGGACGCTCGAGACAGCGGGTCCTGAGGATCTCTCGTTCGTTACCAACCCCAGGTATCGTCGTCAGGCCGCCGAGAGCCGCGCCGGAGCGCTGTTGAGCGCCAGTGCGCTCGCCGGAGTTGAGAAGGACTTCCTGCTGGCCGACGAGCCCTACTACGCCTTGGCGCAGCTGCTGGCAACGCTCTATCCTCGCGTCAAGGTGGCGCCGGGAATTCACCCTACCGCTGTCGTCGAGTCAGGCGCCGAGATCGACTCCGAGGCCAGCGTCGGTCCGTACGCGGTCGTCGAGACCGAGGCCAAGATCGGAGCCGGTGTCGAGCTGCATTCTCATACCGTCGTCGGTCGCGGTTGTGTGATCGGCAGAGATTCGATCCTGTACCCGCGTGTGGTGCTCTATTCAGGATGTGTCTTGGGCGAACGATGCATCCTGCATGCTGGGGTGGTCGTGGGCAGTGACGGGTTCGGGTATGCCCTCCACGACGACACCCATGTGAAGCTCGAACACGGCGGTCATGTCGTCGTCGAAGACGATGTCGAGATCGGTGCGAACAGCACCATCGACAGAGCGTTGCTGGGTGAGACACGGATAGGGGCGGGGAGCAAGATCGACAATTTGGTGCAGGTGGCCCATAATGTTCGGCTCGGGCGGAGCTGTCTGTTGATCTCTCAGTCAGGCATTGCAGGTAGTAGCTGTCTGGGCGATGGGGTCGTCGTAGCCGGTCAATCCGGAGTGGCAGGCCACCTGAACCTGGGGGATGGTGTAGAGGTGGCCGCCAAATCGGCGGTATTCAAGTCGGTGGAGACCGGCCGGACGATTGCGGGTATTCCGGCAGTTGACGTGGGGGCCTGGAGACGTCAGCAGGCCCTGGTGGCGAGATTGGGTGAGTTGAAGAAACGCCTCGAGAAGCTCGAAGCGATGGCGAGAGCGACCGAAACGGAGGACGAAGGTGACGCGTGAAGGAAAGACCTGGGATGTGGAGTGGATCAAGACCGTCATTCCGCATCGGCACCCTCTTCTCCTCGTGGATCGAGTTTTGGAGATCGAGCCGGGGCAGCGGATCGTTGCGATCAAGAACGTGATGGCCGAGGAAGAGATCTTCGCTGGGCACTTTCCGGGGCACCCGGTTCTCCCCGGAGTCTATCTGGTGGAGGGGATGGCACAGACCGGAGGAATCCTCCTCCTGCACGATGACCCCGATCGCCGGAACAAGTTGCTGTACTTCATGTCTGTGGATCGGGCCCGATTTCGTCGTCCGGTGGTGCCCGGCGATCAGGTTCGTTACGAGGTTGAGATCCTGCGACGAAGGCCCAACCACTGCAAGTTGTCGGGGAGGGCAATAGTCGACGACCAGATTGCAGCCGAGGCGGTTTGCACCTCGGCGATGATGCCGCGCTGAATCGGTGGAGCGATGGAGTCCGGGATGACAGCGGGTCACCGTTCCTGCCACGGCCGAATTCGCCGCGGTGTCGATTTTCCCGGAGCGGAGCTTGTGGAAATGGGGGAAGAAGAGAAATGAGCAAGGAGATCCACGTCTCGGCGGTGATCGATCCCACGGCCGAGTTGGCTGCCGGCGTGACGGTGGGGCCGAACGCTGTGATTGGGGCCCACGTCAGCATTGGAGAGGGTACCCAGGTCGGCGCCAGCGCTCAGGTCTACGGCCCCAGCCGGATCGGCAGGGAGAACCGTATTTTTCCGCATTCCTGTGTCGGGTTCGAGCCTCAGGATTTGAAGTACAGCGGCGGCGAGACGCGCCTCGAGGTCGGGGACCGGAATCGATTCCGCGAGTTCAGCACGGTGCATCGGGGGACTGAAGATGGTGGTGGGCTGACCTCCATTGGCGATGACAATCTGTTCATGGCCTACACCCATGTGGCGCACGACTGTCATGTTGGGAGTCGGACGGTGTTCAGCAATGCTGCCACCCTGGCTGGGCATGTCGAGGTGCAGGACGACTCTACGATCGGCGCCTTCAGCGCCGTCCATCAGTTCTGTCGTGTTGGACGTCACGCCTATATCGGTGGCTATTCGGTGATTACGAAGGACGCCCTGCCCTGGGTCAAGACCGTCGGCATCAAGCCAGCATGTTATGGGGTGAATACGATCGGTCTCGAACGCAAGGACTTCGAACAGGACGCTATCAAGCACATCTCTGCGGCGATTCGGCTCCTTCTGCGGTCCAACCTGAATACCTCGCAGGCGATCGAGCGCATGCAGGCGGAGCTGCCAGAGTCCGCCGAGGTCTCCTATCTCATCGACTTCCTGCAATCCAGTCAGCGCGGAGTCATCACGGCACTGCCTGGCACAACGCGCCGGCAGGGGAGGCTGAGCTCTGCAGGACAAAACTTCGCCACTGCGAGTGGGGGTCATCGGCACCGGTGCTCTGGGGCGTCATCACGTCCGCATCTTGTCCGGCCTGGCCCACGTGGAATTGGTGGGCATCTACGATGTCCGCCCCGAGATCGCCGCCGCGGTGGCGGCGGAGTTCGATACCCAGGCCTTTTCTGGACTGGCGGCACTGAGTTCGGAGATCGAGGCCGCGGTTGTCGCCGTGCCGACGACCGATCATGCATCGGTCGGCTGTCCACTGTTGGCGGAAGGGATCCATGTCCTGGTTGAGAAACCCATTGCGCCCAGTCTCGAAGAGGCTGATCGATTGGTGAGTGCGGCCGGGGACGCAGTCCTGGCTGTGGGACATGTGGAGTTCTACAATCCGGCGGTGGAGCAGCTATTGGCGATCGAACAGCGGCCTGGATTCGTGGAGGTTCATCGGCTGGCTGCCTTTTCACCTCGCAGCCTCGATGTCGATGTGGTGCTCGATCTGATGATTCACGATTTGCAGATTCTGCATGCACTGGATGACAGCCCGGTAGCCGAAGTCAGGGCCACTGGGATCAGCGTTCTTTCCGACCGCATCGACATTGCGAATACCCGTATCGCCTTGACCTCCGGTTGTGTGGCGAATCTGACCGCCTCCCGGGTTTCAGCGGAAAGGGTGAGAAAGCTTCGCGCCTTCCTGCCTTCCCGAGGCTACTACTCGGTGGACTACCAGGATCAGGAGATCAAAGGGTTCCGGCTTGCCGAGCTCGGGAGCGAGAGGCAGATCCTGCCAGATCCTCTCGAAGTGGAGAAGCAGGAGCCGCTCAAGCGGGAGCTCGAGTGCTTTGTAGCCGCTTGTCGCCAGCAACCCACGAGATTGGTGGATGGCCTCCAGGGTCGCAGGGCGCTGAAGACAGCGTTGCGGGTGCTCGCGGCCGTAGCGGAGATCGGTTGAGAGGGGCTCCAGAATTGGCGGCGACAGAGGAGAGTTCAATGAGCGATGTTCGGATAGGTGTCATCGGCGGGAGTGGTCTCTATCACATGGATGGACTCGAGGTACGCGAGGAGCGCCGAATCAGCACTCCGTTTGGCGAACCATCGGATTGCTTTGTCATCGGCGAGATCGATGGCGCGGCCGTCGCGTTCCTGGCTCGTCATGGTCGGGGTCACCGGATTCTGCCGAATGAACTGAATTTCCGCGCCAATATTCATGGTTTCAAACAGCTCGGCGTGGAATGGATCGTCTCCGTGAGTGCGGTGGGCTCGATGAAAGAGGAGTACCGGCCGACAGACATTTTGGTCCCCGACCAGTTCGTGGATCGGACTCGACATCGGGTCGATACCTTCTTTGGCAACGGGCTGGTGGCCCATGTTTCGTTCGCCAATCCTGTCTGTTCCTCATTGAGAACTCTGTTTTTCGACGCGGCCAAGGAAGCCGGCGCGCGGCCACACGACGGTGGCACATACCTCTGTATCGAGGGGCCGCAGTTTTCGACTCGAGCCGAGTCCGCGATCTACCGCCAATGGGGTGTCGATGTCATCGGCATGACCAACCTGCAGGAGGCGAAGCTGGCTCGAGAAGCGGAGATCTGCTACGCCACCCTGGCCATGATCACGGATTACGACTGCTGGCACGAGGATGAAGACGATGTCAGCGGTCACGCAGTCATGGAGGTGTTGCAGCAGAACGCCGCCACCGCCCAGGACGTCGTGCGGCGGATTCTCAGAAAGTTGCCCATGGAGCGCGAGTGCGAGTGTCCCACGGCATTGCAGTCCGCTCTCATCACCGAGCCTTCCCTGATCCCCACCAAGACTCGTCAGGATCTAGCCCTTCTCGTCGACAGATATCTGGGTGACTCGACCGAGGGTTGAGGCAGATCATGCCCCGAATCCTGGTTACCAACGACGATGGTGTCTTCTCCGAAGGCATCAAGCTACTGGCGTCCTCGCTCGCCGAGATCGCCGAAGTGATCGTGGTGGCGCCGGATCGGGAGCAAAGCGCGACAGGTCATTCTCTGACGCTGCATCGCCCTCTGCGGATGCAGCAGATCGAATCCAATGTCTACTCGGTGGATGGGACACCGACGGACTGCGTGAACCTGGGGATTCTCTGGTTGCTGAAGGACGATCCCCCGGATCTGGTGATCTCCGGGGTGAATTTCGGACCCAATATGGGTGATGACGTCACCTACTCCGGGACCGTCAGCGCTACTTTCGAAGGCACCTTGTTGGGGATTCCCTCTGTGGCCTTCAGTCAGGAGATTGGTGAGCACTTCTCGTTCGAGAAGGCGGCCTTGTTTGCCAAGCGGTTTGTCGAGGTCCTGCTGAGCGAGTCCTTGCCACCGGACTTGCTGCTCAATGTGAATATTCCCTCTGCCGAAATCCGGGGGGTACGGTTCACGCGTCTGGGAAAACGTCGGTACCAGCAGGTGGTGGTAGAGAAGACCGACCCGCGGGGCCGGAACTATTTCTGGATTGCCGGCACTCCCGAATGGCAGGAGGAGGAAGGAACCGATCACTCGGCCGTCAGCGCCGGACTGGTCTCCATCACTCCGCTGCACCTGGATCTGACGGACTACCGAGGTCTCGCAGGGTATCCAGATCTGGAACAGCGTCTGAATGGGTTGGTCGAGGGACTGGCGGAGTGACGGACAAGTACTCCTACCAGCGCCAGCGCATGGTCCAGTTGCTGGAGAAGCGCGGTATCCGGGATCACCGGGTGCTGGAGGCGATGCGGACCATACCCCGACACCAGTTCGTGCCGGTACACGTGCGCACCCAGGCCTATGGGGATCATGCGTTGCCCATCGGGGCTTCGCAGACCATCTCGCAGCCCTACATTGTCGCCCGGATGAGCGAGCTGCTGGCCGTAAAGCCGGATCACAGCGTGCTGGAAGTCGGTACCGGCTCCGGGTATCAGACCGCTGTGCTGGCAAGACTCGCTCGCCGGGTCTACAGTCTGGAACGAATCGCCGATCTGGCTCATCAGGCAATTCAGCGAATTCGCGAGTTGGGATTTGACAACGTCAAGATCCAGACATTTGATGGCACCGTCGGTTGGAGCGACGTGGGGCCGTTTGATCGCATCATGGTGACCGCGGGCTCGCCGCAGGTGCCCACTCCACTTCTCGAGCAACTTCGGGTCGGCGGGCGGTTGCTCATCCCGGAGGGTGACCGGGCCGAACAGGTTCTGGTCCTTTATCGAAAACTGCGGCAAGGAGTGCGACGAACGGTCGACGAGCCGGTCACTTTCGTGCCCCTCATCGGCCGGTATGGCTGGGAGAATAATCCGTCATGAATCTTCTTCACGATCTCTGGCAAGGACTCCATGATTGGCTGACCGGTCTACTGGCCTGGGTCGAGGCCTTCGCTGGGACTCCCTACGGTGGTTGGGCTCTCTTCGGTCTGGCTTTCCTGGAAAGTAGCGTGTTCCCCATACCACCCGATGTCCTGCTCATCGCTCTGAGCCTGGGTAGACCGGAGCTGGCGTTCTGGTTCGCAGCGGTGTGTTCGGTCGGCTCGATCCTGGGAGGGATGGCGGGGTATGCCATCGGCTACTACGGGGGGCGTCCCCTGCTTTTGAGGATGTTCGCGCGCGAGAAGATCGAGTCTGTCGAGCGATACTACGATCGCTACAATGCTTGGGCGATCGGTATCGCGGGACTGACACCTCTACCCTACAAATTGTTTACTGTGTCCGGCGGCGCGTTTGCCATCAACTTCAAGGTCTTTGTCGTGGCTTCCATCGTCTCGAGAACGGCCAGGTTCATGCTGGTGGCGGGTCTGATCTACTACCTCGGCGAGACGGCCAAGCTCTTCATCGAGAAGTACTTGAACGTGCTGACTATCGCGTTTGTCGTGCTTCTCCTGGTGGGTTTCTGGGTCATCGGTCGCGGAGCGACACGGGCGAGCCAGGCTCCGGAGCCAGAGGATTCATAGGAGGTCGACGGTATGGACGAGCTGAAGAAGTACATTCGTGAGGTGCCGGATTTTCCGAAGGACGGCATCCTCTATTACGACATCTCGACTCTTCTGCAGGATCCTCTAGCGCTGCGCATGACGATCGACCAGTTTGTCTGGCTTTTCTCGAGCGAGCACGTGGACAAGGTCGTGGGTATCGAGTCTCGAGGTTTCATGTTTGGCTCCATCGTGGCTTACAACCTCAACGCTGGATTCGTCCCCGTACGCAAGCCCGGCAAGCTCCCGGCTCACACCATCGGGGAGGAGTACGAGCTGGAATATGGCACCGACAAGCTGGAGATGCACAGCGATGGTATCGAGCCCGGCGAACGAGTCCTCATCGTCGACGATCTGATCGCTATCGGCGGCACGGCCGCGGCCACCGCCAAGCTGGTGGAGTCGGTAGGGGGAGAGGTGATCGGCCTCGGCTTCGTGGTGGAGTTGACCTTTCTTGAAGGCAGGAACCGTTTGGGTGGCTATCCGGTCGAGTCGCTGATCAAGTACTGAACGTCGTATAATCCCGAGTTCGTCAGCGGCTGTAGCTCAGCTGGATAGAGCTGGGGCTTCCTAAGCCCTGAGTCGGGGGTTCGAGTCCTCCCAGCCGCACCATCATCAAGATCCTGAAACCATCCAATCTCTTCGTAATTTGGGCGGGCCATAGCCATGAGTCAAAGACTTTCCAGAAAAGAAATCAAACGTGACGAGTTCATGGAGTCTCTGGGAGGAGCCTTCGAGTGGGTGCGAGGGAACTCGCAAATCCTGATCCTCTCAGGCCTGGCGGTGCTGGCAGCCTTGATCGTCGTGGTGGCCTACCTGGGGTACTCGGAGAGTCGTGCGCACAAGGCCGACGAGTCCCTGGCCCAGGCGCTGCGAATCTACCAGGCGCCTCTCGACGCCGTAGCTGCCAACCCCGCAGACCCCGAAGCCCCCACGTTTGCCGATGCCAAGGCTCGCTCCGAGCAGGCCAACGAGCACTTCGAGGCGGTGAAGGAGGACTTTGGGAACACGGATGCGGCCAAGATAGCCACTGTCTATCTCGGCCAGATCGCGGCGATGAACGGTGACTTGGAGAGCGCCAAGACGTATTGGCAGGATTTTGTCGCCAAGAGCTCCGATCACGCGCTGGCAGTGGAAGTGAGAGTGAACCTCATGGCCTTGGATCGGGCCGCCGGCAAGGGTGACGAGTTGGTGACCGAGCTCAGGGCCATGTTGAGCGGTCCGAATGCGGGGTTGCCACCGGATCTCCTCTGGTATCAACTGGGATTGACCCTGGAGGAGCTCGACCGTCAGAGCGAGGCCGCTGAGGCCTTCGAGCGCCTTGTCGAGGAGTATCCCCAGTCCGCCTTCGCCCCGGCTGCCCGCCAGCGCACCGGCCAGGGCCAGTCGCTTCCATTCGGCACCTGATGCTCGCCTATCCGATTCTCGCAAGAAAACGCTTCGGTGGCGCTCTCAGCGCCGACGAGATTCGCGCTGTCGTCGCCGGAGCTACGAACGGCTCATGGAGTGATGCTCAGCTGGCGGCCTTCCTGATGGCCGCTGCGATACAGGGTCTGAACGAGGAGGAGACCCGAGAACTGACGACGGCGATGCTCGAGTCGGGCGAACAGTGGGATCTCTCCAGCGAGTTCCCGGGTCTGGTGGACAAGCATTCGACCGGTGGAGTGGGAGACAAGGTGTCGCTGATTCTGGCGCCTCTGCTCGCTGCCTGTGATGTGCCGGTGGTGATGCTGACGGGCAGAGCCCTGGGGCACACCGCCGGCACCGCAGACAAACTCGATGCCCTGCCCGGTTTGGATCAGGAGCTCGACCGGGTTCGCAGCCTCGCGATGTTGGACAAGACCCGCATGGCGATTGGTGTGGCTACCACCGATATTGCGCCCGCGGACCGACACCTTTATCGCCTGCGAGATCAGACAGCGACCGTGGAGTCTCTTCCCCTGATCACCGGCAGCATCTTGTCCAAGAAACTCGCCAGCGGTGCCGAGGCCCTGGTTTTCGACGTCAAGACTGGAAATGGCGCGTTCATGAGTCGGCCAGAACAGGCCAAGGAGCTCGCCGAGATGCTGGTGGGTGTCACAACATCCATGGGTCGTGTGGCGACAGCCCTGATTACGGATATGAGCCAGCCCCTGGGGAACTGGGTGGGCCACCTGTCCGAGATTCGAGAGACTCTCGAGTGCCTGGAGGGCGAAGGTCCGGAGAATCTGATGGAGGTGACCTATGTCCTGGCTCTGGAGTTGCTCGCGGTCACCGGCAGCGAGCTGTCCCGAGCTGATCTGGAGGCAGCGATCTCATCCGGCCGGGCCCGAGAGGCCTTCGTGGGTTGGGCAGAGGCTCAGGGAGTCGAGCCGATGTGGCTGACCGCACCCGACTTGGCCTTGGCGCCCAACGAGTTCGTGATCGAGAGTGCGCGAGCAGGGAGTACTGAGCTTCGTCGATACCCGCCAGCTCGGAATGTTGATGGTGGAAGCTGGCGCGGGGCGCTCGCGAGCCGAGGACGACATCGACTACCGGGTCTCATTGTGCTATCAGACCCGCCTCGGTAGCGAAATTGGCAAAGGGCAGGAATTGGCCCGTCTCTATCTGCGTCAGCCCGATAAGGAGTTGCAGTCCAGATTTGCGGCCTGCTTTCAGATCGGAGATCTCGGGGAGATCCCACCTCTGGTGGTGGATCGCGTCAGTGCCGTTGGGAGTCGATGATGGGGATCAGGAGTCGGAGGATTTGCCGAAGTTTCTGGCGAGCTTGGCGAGATCGTCCCCGTCGACCTTCTTGTCGTTGTTGGTGTCGGCCAGAAAGCTGAACTGGACCTCACCAAATTTGGATCCAAAGGCCAGCCCCATGAGACTGAGGTCGAATCCGTCCACACGACAGTCGCCGTTCACATCTCCCTTCACCACGGTCGCATTGGCCACGCCGAGCTCGGCCATCGTCCGATTGCGAATGTTCGGGGGATCTGCTTGGTCCTCGGTGCGCACGGTGATGCGACCGGCGCAAGCAATGTCTTTGCCTGCCACCCGGTAGTCGAGCTCGACTCGTCTCTTCGAGCCTGTTACATCGGTAGCGACGGCCCGACCGTTGACCGTGAAGTAGGTTTCTGCTTCCACGATTCCTGTTCCGGACTCGTGGACGACCGCCTGCAGACGGTCGCCAGCCTTGAGCACTCCACCGGTACCGGTCTTGCTGAACAGGCTTATCGTCGGTGCGAGGGTGTCGTTCCCGAGAATCTTGTCGGCGAAGATCTGGGCCAGGAAATCGAAACCGTTGGCGTTCGGATGTCCGACTGGGTCACAGCAAAAATAGAGTTTCTTGAAACCCGGTACGCCCTCGTTTTCGAAGTACTCGAACGGTTCGGCCAGGATTCGGTTGCCGCTGGAGGTCAAGTCGCGGAGACGGCGCACGAGCGAAAAAGTGACGCTGTTGTTCTTGTCCAACCTGACCCAACTCGGTCGTGGGATGATGGTCGAGTACATGGCGATGATTGCCTGGGATCTCACTTTGGCCGCCATGGCCTCCAGATTGGAGACGGTGCTCTCTACAGAGAGCTCCCCGCGGGAGATCATCGTCACATCGTTGGTGCCTTCCATGAGGATGTAGGTGCCGACGTCGTCGCGGGCGGCGAGGACAGAGTTCAGACGCGACAGCCCAGCGCTTGTGGTTTCACTGGACAAGCCTTCGTTGTAAACCTTGACACCTTCCATTCCCTCGCTCCGCAGGAGGTCCTGGAGGCGAGTGGGGTAGCCACCGATGTCGTCCTCGTCGAATGGCAAAGGTCCCTGGGTGATGCTGTCGCCAAAGGCCACGATGTCGTCTTGCCCGAAGGCAAGATTCGACCAGGAGGCCACGACGACGAGCAGCACCAGGACCAGCCATCGGCGAGTGCCGTGAGGATTCAAGGTACGGCCTCCCAGCCCACTACCCGTTGGCGGCGATCGCCCCAGCGAAGCTCGACATTGTCGCCTGAAGATTTCACCAGGACCGGTCGTGACGGGACACCCTCCGAGACGACAGCGAGACGATTCGCCCTGCCGTCGGCCGAGAGCTCGGTGATGGCCCATCCTGGCGGCCAGGCATGCCGGTAGAGGAGGAGCAGTTGACCGTCCTGAATGCTGAATCCCGGTTCCAGAGATCCAGGGGGACCCATCACCCGGGGTGGTGACCAGCCGTTGGACCGGAAACGCGAGAGCATCAGGTGATACTGGCCGTTGATCAATCGGCTCCAGGTCAGCAGGGCGCCATCGGGTGTGGAGACGAGGGCCGGCATGATATCGGGCGCCGAGTTGCCCTTGCCAAGTCGGCGAGGTACCGACCAGCGATCCTGTTGACCGATACTCCAGAGGATTTCGTCATCCGATCCGTCAAAAGCGCTCCAGGCCAATAGCCAGTTGCCATCCTCGAGTACCGTGACCACCAAGCCCGTCTGGCTCCCGCGCGCTGGAGGGGCAACGATCGTGACGTCTTGCCACTCCCCTTGAGTTCGGGAGGCGGCGCGCACGGACAACGAGGTGAGATTGCGTCCCTCCAACCATGCCATGCCGTCGAGTTCGTCTCGCTCGACCGCCAATGCCGGGCGCAGCTGCAGTGGGTGACGCTGGAGTGCCGGCGCCGAGAGCCGGCGCGTCCCCTGGTTGCTGCGATTGACCAGGATGATTTTGGTCGCGGAGTCTTCTTCGCGCACCCCAGCGGCAGTCCAACCTCCACGGGTTTCAGCGATGGTGGTGAGGATTTCGTCCGCCTGCAAAGCCAAGCGCTGGGGAGCCGCACCCTGGCGTTCGATGCGCGCTTTGCCACGGGCCGACTCGAGGATCAGACCGGATCGGCTTTCAACAGGCTGCAGCACCTCGTACTCGGGCCCGCCCGCCCACACCGGGGAAGCGAGGAGATGCACAAGAACCAATCCAAATGGTAGAAATCTCCGCATGGCAGGGGCATCCTATGAATCCTTCCAGAGGCTGTCAATTCCCGGCAGCCAGGCCTTGGCTTGCCCTGGATGGTACGGCGCCCTAATATGCTTCCCATGAATGCGGGCATCCTGGCCGTCGGGTCCGAGCTTTTGGGCACCGAACGACTGGACACCAACTCGCTTCTGCTGACGAAGGCACTGCAGCAGTATGGCGTTGAGGTTCTGCGAAAGGTGGTCGTTCGGGACGTGGAACGGGAGATCTCGGAGGAGATTCGCCGGATGGCTGAGGAGCTGACTCTGGTTCTGGTGACGGGTGGACTCGGTCCGACGACCGATGACCGGACCCGTCCCGCCGCGGCCAAGGCGCTGGCAAGGCCACTGGCGCGCGATGAGGATCTGTTGCAGGGTTTGCAGGCCAAGTTCCTGCAATGGGGCTTGACGATGCCCGTCTCTAATTCTTGTCAGGCGGATGTCATCGAGGGCGCCGAAGTGCTTGCGAACCCCCGAGGAACGGCACCTGGGATGAAGATCGAGCACCGAGACTGTACCGTCTTCCTCTTTCCTGGGGTTCCTTCCGAGCTCGAGGGGCTGATCCGAACGGGGCTGGAGCCTTGGCTGGCGTCGCGGACCGCAGGGAAGAAGGTCGAAACTCGAATCCTCCGGATCGCCTGCATGTCGGAGTCTGCTTTGGAGGACTCACTGGGTCCGGCCTATGAGGACTTCGACTCCAGATTCATCTCGATCCTTGCCTCTCCCGGCGATATCCAGGTCCACGTGACGGCAACGGGGACGTTAGAGGAGCGACGTTCGATCCTGGATGCGATGGAGCAAAGAGTCAGGGAACTGGTCGGTGATTCGCTGTACGCCACCGGGGCGAAGAGCTCTCTCGAGGGTCGGGTGGCGGAGCTTCTGATGGCCAGTGGGGAGACCTTGGCTACCGCCGAGTCCTGCACCGCAGGGCTCCTGGCAGAGCGACTCACGCGGATCGCCGGGAGCAGCGACTACTTTCTGGGCGGGGTGGTGGTCTACACCAACGAGCTCAAGGAGGAGCTTCTCGGTGTGTCGAGGTGCACTCTGGAAAGCCATGGCGCGGTGAGCCGCCAGGTTGTCGTCGAGATGGCGGAAGGGGTTGGCGAGCGTTTGGGGAGCGATTTCGGTATCGGTATCAGTGGGGTGGCCGGCCCCGGGGGCGGCACGGAGGATAAACCCGTAGGAACCGTCCACGTGGCTGTCTCGCGCAGAGGAGCGGCGACGACCCATCGAGAGTTGCATCTGCCTGGAAATCGGGCGAGAGTTCGACTCCTGGCCAGCCAGTGGGCTCTGGAGATGTTGCGGAGACGGCTGTTGTGACCTGGCTGCTGATTCCTGTCGGCTATCTTTTCGGTGCCATCCCTTTTGGATATCTGATTGTCAAGGAGAGGACCGGTGTCGACGTCCGATCGGTGGGCAGCGGCAACGTCGGTGCCACCAATGTGCTGCGGGTCGCCGGAAAGCTCCCCGCCACGGGAGTGCTTCTGATGGACATGGCAAAAGGCTGCTTTCCCATACTGATCGGAAGAGTCTTGGGAGCCAGCCCTGAAATCCTGGCAGCCACCGCCTTTGCGGCCGTGCTGGGACATGTCTTTCCGGTGTTTCTCAGGTTTCGCGGAGGCAAGGGAGTCGCCACATCACTGGGTTCCTTCATTGCTCTGGCCCCGATCGCCACCGTGAGCTCGGCAGCGGTTTTCATTGGGCTGGTGCTGTGGAAGCGATACGTCAGTCTGGGCTCGGTCGTGGCGGTGGGGAGCTTCCCCGTTTGGGCTTACCTTTTCGGTCAGATTGGCTGGATGACGATCGCGTGGCTACCGGTGAGTCTTGCCGGTGTCGCCACCGCTGTGGTTGTATTGATCCGGCACCGGTCGAACCTGCAGCGGATTCGTGCCGGGACAGAGAGTCGAATCGGAGAGAACCTGGAGGTCGAAGAGTATTGCGCGAAATAGGAGTTTTGGGAGGAGGGTCCTGGGGCACGGCGCTGGCGATTCAAGCGGCAAGGGCCGATTGTTCGGTAAGACTATGGGCTCGTGATGGCGTGTTGGCACAGCGGATGGCTGTCGACAGGGAGAACAAGAAGTACCTGCCTGGTCCCACGCTGCCCCCGTCGATAGAGCTCACCTCCGAGATGGCGGACATGGCCGATCTGGACCTCGTCATGGTGGTGGTGCCTTCGCATGGTTTCCGGCAGGTGATTGCCAGGTTTCTGCGCCATCGGCAGAAGGCAGGACCTGTCACCTTGATCTCTGCCACCAAGGGTATCGAACAAGAAACGACCTGCCGGATGAGCCAGGTCCTGGCGGAGGAAGCCAAAGAAGCGCGACTGCGAAGCTGCGTTCGCCGTTCTCGCGGGTCCCAGCTTCGCCGCCGAGCTGGCGGCTGGCCAAGCTACAGCGGCGGTGATCGCAGCCGCGGACGTGGCGTTGGCGAAGGAGCTCAGCCAGCTGCTCTCGACACCGCGATGTCGTCTCTATTCGACGACGGATGTGATCGGCGTCGAGCTCGGAGGGGCTGGCAAGAACGTCATCGCGATTGGGGCAGGAATTACCAGTGGTCTCGATCTGGGGCACAACACCTTGGCGGCCTTGATTACGCGCGGCTTGCATGAGATCACTCGTCTCGGCGTGGCCTGCGGAGGCGAGGCACGGACCTTCTCGGGTCTGGCCGGATTGGGAGATCTCGTACTGACCTGCACCGGCGGACTCTCTAGGAATCGTCGCACAGGTCTCGAGCTGGCGGCAGGCAAGACGTTGGAGCAGATCGAACAGGAGACGTCGATGGTGGCGGAGGGTATCCGCAATTCGGTGTCCTTGACCCGATTGGCCTCCCGTCTGGAAATCGAAATGCCGATTACCCAGCAGATGATGGCGGTGATGTATGAAGGCAAGTCGCCGACCCAGGCCGTCCAAGAATTGATGACTCGGGCTCTCAAGGCTGAAGCCGAGCTTTGAAGGTTCCCAACCCCTAAGACCATGAGCCAGCCAATCGAGGATGCCATGTCCGCACCCACCCAGCCACACCAGTCGGTACTGGTACTGGATTTTGGTAGCCAGTACACCCAATTGATCGCCCGGCGTGTGCGCGAGAACCGCGTCTACTGCGAGATTCATCCTCACGATCTCTCGGTCGCCGAGATCAAGCGTCGGAATGCCATTGGCATCATCCTTTCGGGCGGTCCTCAGAGTGTTTACGAGGATGATGCTCTGCACCCGGATTCGCAGCTTCTCGAGATGGGGATACCGATCCTGGGAATCTGCTACGGAATGCAGGCCGTCGCTCACCTCCTCGGTGGCGAGGTCGAGGCGTCGGACCGTCGGGAGTATGGCCGCGCCGAGATCGAGATCGTCCAAACCTGCTCCCTGTTCGAGGGGCTGTCGGAACAGGAAACGGTGTGGATGAGCCACGGTGATCGGGTCGGACGGCCACCCTCGGGCTTCGAGGTCACCGCCACCACTACCAATGCGCCGGCAGTGGCCTTTGCCGATGAAGACCGCCGGATTTACGGGATCCAGTTCCACCCGGAGGTCTCTCACACGGTTTCCGGGGGTGAGATTCTGCGAAACTTCTTGTATCCCATCTGCGGGGCCGAAGGCGACTGGAGCATGGCCTCCTACCTGGAGGAGGCTACCGAGGCCGTGCGGCAGAGATCCGCTCAAGGCCGGGTCCTCTGCGCCTTGTCCGGGGGCGTCGATTCGACGGTCGTCGCCGTGCTCCTGCAGAGGGCCTTGGGTGATCGCGTGGTCTCTGTGTTCGTGGATAACGGGGTGCTCCGCAAGGATGAGGCGCAACAGGTGCTTCACAGCCTGCGTGAGGGCCTGGGTCTTCAGGTGATCGGCGTCGATGCTCGTGACCAGTTCCTGCAGGCCCTTGCCGGAGCGAGCGATCCGGAAGAGAAGAGGAAGATCATCGGCCGGGTCTTTATCGAGGTCTTTGAAGAGCAGGCCCGGCATCACGAAGGGATTCGGTATCTCGCCCAGGGTACGCTCTATCCGGATGTCATCGAATCGGCTTCGGTGAAGGGCCCGGCCTCGGTCATCAAGACTCATCACAACGTGGGCGGTCTGCCGGAGCGCCTGGGCTTCGAGCTGATCGAGCCCCTGCGATGGCTCTTCAAGGACGAGGTCCGACAACTGGGGAGGGAGTTGAACATTCCCGAAGAGTTCATCGGTAGGCACCCGTTTCCGGGTCCCGGTCTGGCAGTACGAATTCTCGGAGAGGTGACAGCGGAACGTGTGGCTCTGCTTCAGGAAGCCGACGCCCTGTTCCTGCGAGAGCTGCGAGAAAGCGGCTACTACGACAAGGTGAGCCAGGCGTTCGCGGTGCTGCTGCCGGTGAAGAGTGTCGGTGTGATGGGCGATTATCGGACCTATGAAAACGTCGTGGCGCTGCGTGCGGTAGAGACCCAGGACTTCATGACCGCCGATTGGAGTCCCTTGCCCTACGACCTGCTGGGGCGGGTTGCCAATCAGATCGTGAATGAGGTCCCCGGAGTCAATCGCGTGGTCTACGATGTGACCAGCAAACCACCCGGCACGATCGAATGGGAGTAGGGCGCGCCCTTTGTCCACCGTCAGGTATCAGCTCCTTTCTCGCGCCGACTGCCATCTCTGCCACGAGATGGAGCAGCTGCTGGCGATGGTGCTGCCAGTCCACGGGGAGAGCTACGTGGTCGAAGATGTGGATTCAGATCCCGAATGGCGTCGAAGATTCGGCGAGGTGATCCCGGTGCTGCTGCGAGATGGCAACCCAGTCGCCAAGATCAGACTGGACCAGAAACGCCTGGAAAGGATCGTCGTGCGAGCGAGATCTCGGACTGCAGGACGCTGAGCCGCGATCAGGAATCGTCGATGAGTGGCGCTATTCGTTCCGGATTCTTCTTCAGATACTTGGCAAGTCGTGCGGCCAGGGAGTTTTGCAGCGACTCTGGATTCTTGATCCCTGCTGGATCGAGTGGGATCCAACCGCCGGCCATCATGCCGTGACCCCCACCTTTGCCCCGGCGTCCCAGGAGTCGGCGCATGAGTCGTCCGGCATCGGCTCGGGAGTTGGTGGTGCGAATCGACAGATAGAGTCGGTCGGCGAAGACCCCGGTGCACAGCGACCAGGTCTTGCCCTTCAGACGCAGCATCAGATCGGCGATCTCGGGCACGATATCCGGCTGTTCCACAGATCCCACGTGGCTGACCACCAGGGTACCGACAGATTCGAGCCGTCTGAGACCTTGATGAAGAATCCGGTAGTAGCTCAGGGGCAATCGAGGATTTTGAATACGAGCGAGAGCTCGGATGTCTGCCAGTGGATGGATGTAGTCGTAGGCCGCCTTGTCGATTGCCGAGTATTCCCGCCCAAAGTCCTGGGTCTCTGAGCGGATCGCGTAGACCAGCGCCGTGGCATTGAGTTTGGTGATTTCCAACTCGGTCGCCACCAAGTACTCGGCCAGAATCGTGGCGGTGGCGCCATAGTTGACTCGCACGTCGGAAAAGGCCGCATTTCGCGTCGCCCTACGAACGGGATGATGATCGAAGACGAGATCGGGTACGGTGTTGTCGGGCAACTGATTGTTGCCGGTCCTCGGCTGCGTATCGACGAGAGCGAAGTGTTTGTAGTGGCTCCAGTTGAGGTGCTTCAAGTGACTGAGCTTGATACCCAGCACACGGACCATCTCCTGGTTCTCGGCTCTGCCGATCAAACCGCCATAGGCGATGGTGACCCGTCGTTTGAATCGGCGTCGCAGGAGCTTGCTCAGCGCCGCAGCGGCAGCAATGGAGTCGGGGTCTGGGTTGTCGTGCGTCAGCACGAGCCAGCGTCCAGCGCTGGCGCGCTGCTCGAGATACTCGGTGAGTTCCGCGAGGCGCTGGCGAGTCTGATCGGTAATCATGGAGAACTGATTTTACTCGACATGGAAATCGAGGAAAGGGGCGTCCGGGCGAGTGACGACGTTGGGATGTTACGATACCTGGCCGCAGATCCTGCCTGAGACCAGAGATGATCAACGAGCTTTTTCGTATCGGGCCCCTGAGCATCAGTCCCTTTGGAGTCATGCTGGTGGCCGCCTTCGTCGCCGGGTGGGCACAGCTGCAATGGGGTTTGCGCCGACAGGGCGTCGGCGATGGGGAAGACGCGAGTGCTTTGGTGCTGGCCGCCGGGATAGGCGGCATTCTAGGTGCCAAGATCTACTATGCCATTCTGTATCGAGACTGGTCGCTTCTCCTCGAACGATTTGGTCTGGTCTGGTACGGGGGGTTCATGCTGGGAGCGATCGCCGTCATCTGGGTGGCAAGAAGGCGGCACCTGCCCGGTTGGGCGGTATCCGATGCGGCTGCTCCCGGCCTGGCTCTCGGATACGGTCTCGGCAGGGTGGGCTGCTTCCTTGTCGGCGACGACTTCGGCATGCCGACGAATCTGCCATGGGGAGTGGCTTTTCCCAAGGGTTTGCCCGGTCCCACGACCGCCGGACTGATGCGCCAGGAGTATGGGGCCAATATCCCCTGGGAGATCCCCGACCATGAACTGGTCGCCGTGCACCCCACGCAGCTCTATGAAACGGTCGCGGCCATTGTGATCTGGGCGATCGGCGTGCGCCTCCTTCGGCGTGGGGCTCCAGCAGGAGTGACAACGCTGACCGTTGTGTCCTTGCTCGCGTTGGAGCGCTTTCTCGTCGAGTTTTGGCGAGCCAAGGACGATCGGTTTCTCGGGCTGTTTACGGTGGCTCAGCTGATCAGCCTCGGGGTGCTGGTGCTGATGATGTCTCTCTTCCTGATCATGGGTCGGCGAAGATCGAGTGCCGCAGCAGACGAGGCTGTGGGAGAGCGTCAATGAGCGGCAAGCGCTTCTGGGATTGACGATGGTTTCTCAAGGAGGCCGGAGTGTGCTCGATCTGCTGGTAGTGGGAGGTGGACCTACCGGTATCGCCATCGGTGCCGAGGCCCGGTCGGCGGGGCTCGAGGTCTTGTTGGTCGATAGGGGGCCCTTGCTGGCCAATCTTTTGGCCTTTCCCACCTACATGAATTTCTTCACGACCCGCGACCTACTCGAGGTCGCCGGAATCCCTTTCGCGATCCCGCAGGACAAGCCCGATCGTCGTCAGGCGATTGCCTACTACCACTCTGTGGCGCGGCGGTTCGAACTGCCCGTGGCGCCTCACGAAGAGGTAGTGGAGGCGCACCGGGAGGGAGGAATCTTCGAGGTTCGTACGGTAAGAGGAGGGGAGGAACGAATTCTCAGGAGCCGGGCCGTGGCACTTGCCACCGGGTATTTCCATCGACCTCGGCGTCTGGGTGTTGCGGGCGAGGATCTGCCTTGGGTTCACTCCAGATACCGGGAACCCTACTCGCATTACGGAGAGGATGTCGTGGTTGTCGGTGGAGGCAACTCCGCCGCCGAGACGGCCCTCGATCTGTGGCGCAACGGGGCACGCGTGACGCTCGTCCATCGGGGGGAGGCGGTGAAGAAGAGCATCAAGTATTGGCTCAGACCCGACTTCGAGCACCGGGTCGAGGAAGGTTCCATTCAGGCCGTCTTTGGCAGCCGTGTTCGACGTTTTGGGTTGCACGAGGTCGAAACCGAAGGACCGGCGGGTGACCGGATCCTGCCGGCTCAGGCAGCCTATGTCTTGATCGGATACACCCCTGACGCGGATCTGGAGCGTCGTTGCGGTGTAGAGGTAGAAACCGAGACCTTGTTGCCGAGCTTCGACCCTTCGACCTGTGAGACCAACGTCCCGGGCCTCTACGTAGCTGGAACCTTGCAGGCTGGACGTCGTACCGACCAGATCTTCATCGAGAATTCCCGCGATCATGGGAAGCGAATCGTCAGGCACCTGACGCGGATGCTGGGTAGATCGACCGAGGTCTAAGGGCCCGTCATCGAGCCCGGCACGCCCATTGCAGGGATGTTGATGCGCCTCGCCGAGGAGTTTCGCAGGACTGTGCCCTCCAGGAGTCATTCATGAAAACCCTAAAGCTTTGGCAAATCCTTCTCGTCCTATGGCTCGTCCAGGAGTGGAATTCACCCCTAGGTGCGCAAGACTCCGCCAATTCCTTGCCCGGGGTTTTCTCCGAGGTCTTGGATGTGCGAGTTGTCAACCTCGAGGTGGTGGTCACCGACAAGGCTGGAATTCCACTTCGAGGCTTGGCGGCCGAGGACTTTGTCCTGTCCGTCGATGGTCAGGAAGTTCCGATCGAGTACTTCTCCGAGGTCAGGGGAGGTGTCGTGGCCGCCCTGCAGTCCGGAGCAGAAGGAGCAGGGCATCGCCGAGTCTCCCGCCCTGGTTCCTGGAGAGCCGATGGCGACCAGCTATCTGGTTTTTATCGACGAGCTCTTCGGAATCGCCCGAGATCGCGACAAGGTCCTGCAGAGCTTGAAGGAACAGCTCGGCAGAATGGGCCCCAATGACCGCATGGCCATTGTGGCGTACAACGGCGAGGAGCTCGCCATGTTGACCACCTGGAGCCAGTCGGTGCCGGCGTTGGAAAGGGTGCTGGACAAGGCGCTCGACAGGCCGGTCTATGGTCTGCGCAGGGTAGCGGAGCAGAGGCAGTACGACTATGACCGGTTGCTGCGCGCCAGCTTCGATATCCGTACGAATCAGTTGGATGGTGAGAGGTTCATCCAGACCGATCTGCGACCCGATGAGCGGTTCTTCTTGGAGCATCTGACCGAGCAGGTCCAAAGCTCGGTGACGGCCGCGACCATGACGCTGCGGAGCTTTGCCATGCCCCCGGGTCGCAAGGTCCTCCTGCTGTATTCAGGGGGTTGGCCGTACTTTCCCGTCTCCTTCCTGGGGCCTCTGATTTCGCCCATCGTCCAGGCGAGCGAGTCGTTCCGTGGCCCGGCCCTGTTCAGACCCTTGAGCGATACCGCAAACTTGCTGGGCTACACGATCTACCCCGTCGATATGCCGGGATTTGACGATCTCTCGACGCAGGGGTTCGAGCGGCTGTCGACGACGGCGGAGCCACTACCCCTCAATGCCGGGTTCAATCAGTTCCGGCGCGAGCAGGAGATCCACTATTCCTTGACCTTTCTGGCTGAGGAGACCGGTGGCCGCGCCTTCTACAACGCGCAGAGGTTGACCGCCTTCGAGGAAACCGTCTCGGACACGCGTTCGTTCTATTGGCTCGGCTTCTCGCCGCAACGCGATTGGGATGACCAACGCCACGACGTCAAGGTAAGGCTCAAGGAGCCGACCTTTCGGGTGCGATCGCGAACGAGCTTTCTCGACTCCTCGAAGCAGCACGAAGTCACGATGGCTCTGGAAAGCACTCTCCTTTTCGGCAGTCCGCCTGGGGATCAGGCGTTGCTGGTGGAGATCGGTGAGCCCCAGCGCTCGGGTCGCAAAAGGATGGAGGTACCGTTGACCGTGCTCTTCCCGCTCTCCGAGGTCACGTTCTTGCCGGATGGCGACGATCTGGTGACGCAGCTCGAGCTGCAGGTCGCGATCCGGGACGAGGAGGGCCGACGTGCCGAGATGCCGACCGTCCCGATGATCGTGAGAATCCAAGGCGACCCCAAGCCAGGGGTCTTTGGTCGATTCGATACGACTCTCAAGATGCGCCGGCAAGCTCATGATGCTGTCGTCGGGGTCTATGACCCGGCAAGTGGTAGGATTTTCACTGCAAACATCGAGATTTCCCCGTAGATCTCTTCTGTCGCAAGACGAACCAGACTGGAAAGCCTAGAAATGAAATCACGGACGATTCTTATTTGGATGTATGCAGTGGTTCTGCTGGCGGCCCTGTCAGGGGCTCAGGAGGTGCCTTCAGAAGCCTTCGAGGACCAGGTCGAAGAAGGAGCGTATCTCGAGACGATCGAGGTCAATGTCGTCAATATGGAGGTCTTTGTCACCGACAAGGGAGGCAACCCGATCACCGGACTCGAAGCCGATGATTTCGAGGTTTTCGAAGACGGCAAGCCCATCGCCATTACCAACTTCTATGCCGTCGAGGATGGCCAGAGACTCGATTTCATCGACACGGATGGTCCACGGCCCGAGCAAGAGAAGCTCGAAGAAGAGAAGCCCAAGGATCCATTGGCCTTTCCTGAGCGCTCGGTAGAGGAGCTGATCCCGGCAGAGCAGCGTCTGAACCTGGTGATCTACATCGACAACTACAACATCCGGCCGTTCAATCGGAATCGAGTGTTTCGTCGTCTGCGTGGATTTCTCAACGATCAACTCCGACGCGGTGACCGCGTGATGCTGGTGTCGTACGATCGGTCGCTGCACATTCGTCATGAGTTCACCTCCGATCCGCAGTTGGTGGCCAATGCTCTTTTCGACCTGGAAACGGTCACCGGACACGCGGTGCATCTGGACTCCGAGCGGCGCGATATTCTGCGCGATATCGAAGAGGCCGAGTCCGCCGGGGAAGTCGACTGGCGAATCCGACAGTTCGCGGAGAATCTGACCAACGACCTTGCCTTTAGCGTCGATGCCCTGAAGGAGATCGTCGATTCCCTCGGTGGTCTGGCCGGTCGCAAGGCCATCGTCTATGTGAGTGACGGTTTGCCGATGGTGCCGGCCGAGGAGATGTATTACGCGCTCAATTTCAAGTTCTACGAGTCGTCGTCGGTAACGATGTCGAGGGAGTTCGATTCCTCACGACGGTTTATCGACCTTTCCTCGCGGGCGGCGACCAACAACGTGGTGTTGTATACGATCGACGCAGCTGGGCTGCGGGCCCCTGAATCCAGCAGCGTCCAGACGGCGACCGCGAATACCGCCGGTATGGGATCCTTCGTGGATACCATCAACGTCTCCAACATCCAGGCTCCGTTGTTGATGATGGCCGAGCAAACCGGGGGCTATGCCATTTACAACAGCAACGATGTGGGGCCGGGGCTGGATCGAGTGGCCTCTGATTTCAACAACTACTATTCCATTGGGTACTCGCCCGCTCATAGCGGCACCGGCCGACTGTACAGGGTCAAAATCAAGCTGACGGGGAATCGCAAGGGTCTCCGGGTTCGGCATCGGGATAGCTACCGTGACAAACCTCTGACAGTCCGTATGACCGACGTGGCGCGCGCCAGCCTGACCTACGGATTCGATGACAATCCGCTGAATCTCGTGGTCCGTTTTGGTGAGGCGGCTCAACAGGACGAAAACCTCTACCTCATGCCGATCCTGGTCGGAATTCCTTTGGACAACATCGTCCTGGTGCCACTCGAGGAGGTCTACGAAGGGCGGGTAAAGGTCTATTTTGGGGCGCTGGACGAAGACGGGGATATGTCCGAAGTCCAAGAGGTGAATGTTCCGGTGCGAATTCCGCTCGATCAATTCGAGGACTCCGCCGGCAAGTACTTTCCCTTTCAGACTTCCCTGCAGATTCGTCCAGGTGGGCATCGCGTGACCGTTGGGATCTGGGATGAAATGGGCGCTGTCAGCTCCTTTGTCAGCAAACCCGTTTATATCGGCAGGGGATAGTGACTGTGATCAGAGGGTGGATAGAACTGCTGCGCTCCCTGGGCGAATCCCTTCTCGGAGTGGCTGAGGCCGAAGCCGCGGTTCTCAAGGGAGATCTGCGGGCCTCGGGTAAACAGCTTCTGTTGGTGTGCGGTTTGGCTGGAGCGGCTGCGTTTCTGTTCTTCTGGGTGTTCGGTGCGGCGAGTTTTGTCCTGTTTCAAGTCCTGTCGATCTGGCTTCCTCGGTGGGGAGCCGCTGCGATCGTTCTGATCGTTCTCCTGCTGCTAGCTGGGATCCTCACCTTGCTGGCGCGTCAGAAGTTGCGGGCTATCGAGCCGCCCGTGGATACGGTCCGGCGGCACTACGACGATCACAGGGCCTGGTGGCAAAGCCAGGTCCTGGTAGACAACGGGCCTGAAGCGGAGCAGTTGACAGAGGAGTCCAGAACGGAAACAAAAGGGTCCCTGGACAAGTCATGAATCAGCTGACGCGATGCGAGAGAGCGATTGGCCGCTGATTGGCAAGATTTACGTCGGTCCATGCGCCGCGAGACTGGCAGGGAACCACGGTGGACAGCCAACCTTCTATGGCCGGCATTGGCACTGGCGGCGGGCGTCGCCGTGGGGGCCAGGGTCTGGAGGCGGCACACCAGGAAGAACTGATCGAGAGGTATCTCAGTCCGTCTTGGGTCGCTTGAATACCATGGCGATGTTGTCGGTGGCGCCGCTCTTGAAGTTGACCGAGGTGATGGAAATCAACTCCCAACCTTCGTCTCCGAGCACATTCAGTTCCCGAACGGCATTTGGATCCAGGCGGTAGTTCTCGCTGCGAATGTTGATGATGTGATACTCCCACTTCGTCATCTCGCGCTCTCCTTCCCCTCCTGCGGCAACTGGACGATGTAGTTGCCTGTCACATTCATACGATTCTAGCCGAAAATGACTTTGGACAAGCTCCGAGGAGTACCGTGACGAGCCACAGAGGCAAGCAGGCTGAATCGGTCGGCGCCTCCGAGACTTCGTCCGCATGCCTGGTGATCTTCTCGAAGCCTGCCAAGCCTGGTCGGGTGAAGACCCGGCTGATCGGTGAACTGAACGACGGAGCAGGCGGCTCGGTTGCACGCCGCCTTTCTCGGCGACTTGATGGAGGAGATGCAGCGTGGTCGGTTCGACCTGCGCGTGGCGTGGGCTCTGGAAGCTGGAGACTCCTTGCCGAAACTCGCAGTGCTGAGCATGATCCAGAGCGGTGCGGATCTCGGCGAGCGTCTGTATGGAGCCTTGAAGGATCTGGCGAACGACTACTCCCTGGTCGCGGCAGTCGGCAGCGATCATCCGAATCTCTCTGTCTCGCTTGTGCACCAGGCTTTCGATAAGCTGGACACCGGAGCCGAGGTGGTGTTGGGCCCAGCAGAAGATGGAGGCTACTACTTGGTGGCCGCGCGTGGTGACGCTCTGACGAAGAAGATCTTCGACCATATCCCCTGGAGCTCGAGTGCAGTTTTGCAGACCACGTTGGACAGGTGCCGAGGGATGGATCTGAACGTGAGTCTCCTCCCCACACTTCCGGATGTGGATACACCTGAGGATCTGGCTCGCCTGATCGCGGATCTTGAACGTGACCCGAGCATGGAATGCCCCCGCACTCGCACGCTGCTGCGGTCCTGGCAGCGACTTACTATGATCGGTTCGTGAGGAGGGCCCATGAGAGTTCTTGATGCCGAAGCCATGCGAGAGGTCGACCGGGCGGCCATCGAAGATCTGGGGATTCCGAGTCTGGTCTTGATGGAGAACGCCGCCATTGGCGTGGCGGATGCCATTGGTGAGACCTACCCCGAGGCCACCTCTGCCGCCATCTTCTGCGGTCCCGGGAACAATGGTGGCGATGGCCTGGCGCTGGCGCGCCATCTCACGGCCCGGGGGTATCAAGTGGAAATCCGACTCGTGACCGGCGGTAGCGGTTTGAGCGGCGATGCCGGGGTCCAGTTGGAGATTTGCAGAAACCAGGGTTTGACCCTGCATGAATATGGTCCGGGGGACTCCAAGATCGATGCATTCGAGTCCGCCAGCCGTCTGGATCTGGTCGTGGATGCACTCTTTGGAACCGGGTTGACCCGCCCACTGGCAGGCCATTTTGCGCAGGTCGTGGAGGCGATCAATACTCTGCCGGTACCCTGCGTGGCGGTGGATCTTCCGAGCGGTCTCGACGGCAGCCGTGCCGCCGTCATGGGTCCCCATATCCAGGCAGAGCTGACGGTGACCTTTGCCGCGCCAAAGATCGCTCACGTGCTGCTGCCCGCCGCGGAAGCGGTTGGTGAAGTGGTGGTGGCGGATCTCGGAATCCCCAGCGCTCTGATCGAGCGAGCGACTGGCGCTCTCCATCTGCTCACCGGCGACGAACTGGCCGGCTATCTGTCGCCTCGATCCCCGATCAGCCACAAGGGCGACTTCGGGCACGCGATGATCGTGGCTGGATCGGTCGGCAAGGCAGGAGCCGCCATCCTCGCGGCCCGCGGCGCCGTGCGCAGCGGGGCCGGTCTGGTGACGGTCGCCACTCCCGCGTCGGTAGCCCAGACTGTGGAGCTCGGCTCGCTCGAATCGATGACAATGCCGCTCGCGGAGGATCAAGACGGTGGCGTGAGCGAGCCCGGTGTCGAGGCGGTTCTGGAATTCGCCCGCGGCAAGCAGGTCCTGGCAGTGGGGCCCGGGCTGGGCACCTGCCCCACCACCGTGCAGTTCATTCGCTCGATCGTCGCGGCAGCCGAGATTCCGGTCGTCCTCGATGCCGACGGCCTGAACGCATTCGCAGGAGCCATCGCAGACCTGGCGGCGAGTGGGGCGGAGAAGATTCTGACACCTCACCCCGGAGAGCTGGCTCGACTGTTGGCAGTGTCCACTGCCGAAATCCAGGCTGATCGTGTGGCCAGCGCCAGGTTGGCCGCCAGACAGACCAGTGCAGTGGTCGTACTCAAGGGATTCCAGACTCTGGTCGCCGAGCCGACCGGCGCGGTCTTTGTCAACCCGACCGGGAATCCGGGGATGGCCTCTGGCGGGACTGGAGATGTCTTGACCGGCATCATCACCGGTCTGCTGAGTCAGGGTCTCGATATCTCCGCTGCTGCTTGTCTCGGAGCCTTCGTACATGGGAGCGCGGGTGATCGCGCTATGACCGAGTGTGGCCAGATCGGCCTGACGGCCAGCGATCTCCTGTCGCATCTGCCCGAAGCCTTTCTCCGACTGCGATCATGATGGAAATCTTCCACAGCGAGAGTGAGGCCGACACCAGGGCCATTGGCGAGGCCCTGGCGTGTGCCCTGGTCCCCGACGGTGTCTTGTTGCTGAGCGGGGATCTTGGCAGCGGCAAGACGGTCCTGACTCAGGGTTTGGCCGAAGGGCTGGGGATTGAGTCCACCCGAAGTGCAATCCCCGACCTTCACGCTGATTCGAGAACACCATGGATCGAGAGGCGATCTCATTCATATCGATTTGTATCGGCTGGAAGGTCAGGAGTTGGAAGCTCTTGGCCTATGGGAAATTCTCGCGGGCCCGGGGGTCAAGGCGGTCGAGTGGTCGGAACGGTTGTCGTTTGCCAATCCCGGAGCGATCTCTGTGATTTTGCGGATCGCCAAACCGAACTGTCGTCGTGAGATCGAGATCGTGGTTCTCGGTCCAGAGGAGGAACTTCAGAAAGCGTTGACATCTGTATCGGCGCTGCTGGCCTAGCCAAGGAGGAGACGAAGTGGCCATAGAAAAAGTAGGTGTACTGGGGTGTGGGCTCATGGGAGCCGGTATCGCCGAAGTCTGCGCTCGCGCGGGGCTCGAAACGATCGTCCAAGAGGTGGAAGAGTCTTTTCTCGACAAGGGCATCGGCCGCATCCAGCGATCCCTCGACAAGGCGGTAGAGAAGGGAAAGATGGAAGCCGGAGAGCGCGAGTCAGCCCTGGAGAGAGTGACGGGCACGACCGATCTCGATCAACTTGCGGATTGCGATTTGATCATCGAGGCCATTGTGGAGAACATCGAAGAGAAGGCCAAGGCGTTTGCTGCTCTGGATACTCTGGTGAAGGAGTCTGCGATATTCGCCAGCAATACATCATCGCTGACGATTACCGAGATTGCCATGGCCACCTCGCGGACCGAGAGGTTTGTGGGGTTGCATTTCTTCAATCCGGTACCGATGATGAAACTGGTGGAGGTCGTCAGGACTCTCATGACAGCGGACGAGGTCATGGAAACGGCTCGAGGATTCATCCGCACGCTCGGCAAGGAACCGGTGAGCTGCCGGGACAATTCGGGCTTTATCGTCAACCGTCTTCTGGTTCCCTACCTTCTGGACGCCATCAGGGCCTTGGAGGAGGGAGTGGGTTCCACAGAGGACATCGACAAGGCCATGCAGCTGGGCTGCGGCTATCCAATGGGACCGCTGACGTTGCTCGACTTTGTGGGGCTCGACACGACCTACTACATTGCCAACATCATGTTCGAGGAATACCGGGAAAAGCGCTTCGCACCGCCACCCCTGCTGAAGAAGATGGTCCTGGCCGGTCGTCTGGGTCGCAAGACCGGGCGAGGATTCTACGACTACAGCAAGGCCTGACTCGACCATGGTGAGCCGAGGTGAATGGAGAGCCATGGCGGTGCTGGTAGACTAGAGGTCAGCTGGGAGAGTCGGACTATTTCTGAGCCTGCAAACCAACCCGCCCACTTCAAGCCTTCAGAGCGCTCTGTGTCAGGACGAGGACTCCTTGCGGACCGACAAGAGAGACTGCATTGACCACGATCAGTGAAGTCGAGTTGGCCGAACAAGGCCTGGAGCAGCTCTTTGGGACCCGCGATGAGAACCTGAAGCGCCTCGAGAAGGCCTTCGCGGTCTCGGTGATGGCCAGGGGCAACAAACTGCGCATCGAGGGGAGCGAGGAGCAGACACGAACGGTGGCTTCTTTGCTCCAACAGCTTTCGAGTCTGCTGGTCAAAGGGTACCCGTTGAAACCTGTCGACGTGGAGACGGCGATTCGAGTGGTCAGTGAGTCGCCAGCGACCTCGCTGGTCGAGTTCTTCACCGGTGATGGAATCCTGGGGGCCGCGCGACAGTTGGTTACGCCCCGAAGCCTCAATCAGCAGCTCTACCTCAAGGCCATGTCCGACTTCGACTTGGTGATTGGTATCGGTCCCGCCGGTACGGGTAAGACCTACTTGGCGGTCGCCATGGCCGCCGCGGCGTTGCAGGAGAAACTGATCCGTAGGATCATCCTGGCGCGCCCCGCCGTGGAGGCCGGCGAGAGACTTGGGTTCCTGCCTGGAGATCTGGCCGAGAAGGTCAATCCATATCTGCGTCCTCTCTATGACGCCCTCTACGATCTCATCGGATTCGACAAGGTCGGTCGCCTCATGGAGCGCGGGACCATCGAGGTGGCGCCGATCGCCTTCATGCGGGGGCGAACCCTCAACGACAGCTTCGTCATCCTCGATGAGGCCCAGAACACCACGACCGAACAGATGAAGATGTTTCTGACCAGAATAGGGTTCAACTCCAAGGCGGTGGTCACCGGCGACATCACACAAGTCGATTTGCCGACAGGCAAGGGTTCGGGCCTCATCGAGGCCAGACAGGTGCTCAAGTCGATCGAGGGCATCAAGTTCGTGTATTTCAATGAAAAAGATGTCGTGCGTCATCGACTAGTGCAGAAGATCGTCCGTGCCTACGAGACTTTTCAACAGCAGAAGGAAGAGCGGGCGTCCGGCGATCGACCGTCGATCCAGCCGACAGAGAAGCAATACTAGGAATCGGTAGAGTCGATGATCGAGATCGCCATGCAGAATCCCCGTCGGTACCGTTCGCTCGAACCCGCCAGCTTGCGGGGCTGGCTCGACGGCCTTGCTAGGCGATCTGGCTCCGGCAGCTGACAGCTTCGGGGTGCGGTTCGTGGATGACTCGGAGATGCGCCGCTTGAATCGGCGTTTCCGAGGACGGGATTACCCGACAGATGTCCTGTCGTTTCCGGGGGAAGATTCCAGTGATAGCTGCCATCTCGGAGACGTAGTGATCGCCGTTCCCACGGCTCGTCGGCAGGCAGCCGCTGGCGGCTCGCCAGAGCGCCAAGAGATACGCACACTGTTGCTGCACGGGGTCCTGCACTGTCTCGGTTACGATCACGAGACAGATCGAGGAGAGATGGAACGGTTGGAAGGTCGCTTGCGTCAAAGGTGGCTCACTGATGTGGACTGAGTCTCAATTGGTGGCGCTGGCCATCGCCATCCCTGTAGCCCTGCTGGCCATCCTGATCCAGGTCCTCTCGGCCTTGCTCGAGCGCAGCGGCCCGATTCGTTTGCGCCATTGGGCCGAAGAGGCGGCAGGCAGGATCCTGACGATATATGAGCGCCCTCTGCGGTTCGAGGTCTTTCGCTATCTTCTGGTCTGGTTGGCCAAGTTGGCGCCGATCGCCTTGCTGCTGGCGTTTTGGCCACTCTTCCAGGGCTGGTCGGAGCAGCCGTTGCTGTGGTCGACCCTGTCGGTGATTGTAATCGTCGCGGCCACGGAGCTTCTCAGCCGCTCTCTCGTGGGTAGAGACCCCGAGAGCGCCTTGCGGTACTTCACCTTCTTCTACAGGGCGGTTCTGATCCTTGCAGCGCCTTTGTTGCTGATCCTCTCTCCCGTCTTTCCAGCTTCGATTGTCGAGAGACAGGATGATGAAGACCAGGTGACGGAAGACGAAATCGAGGCCTTTATCAGCGTCGGCGCCCAGGAGGGGATTCTGGAGCCGGGTGAAGAGGATTTGATCCAGCGAGTCCTCGATTTTGGTGACACCCTGGTCAGAAGCGTTGTCACCCCCAGGATCGACATGATTTGCGCGCCCGTCGACACGGATCTGGAAGAGATGGCCGAGCTCTATCTCTCCTCCAAGCATTCGAGGATTCCGATCTTTCGGGAAACGGTCGACCAGATCGTCGGGATTCTGCACATTCGGGATCTTCTCCAGGGCCTGCGCCAACCACAAGAGTCCACTATCGCAGATCTGGTTCTGGAGCCCTACTTCGTCCCCGAGACCAAGCCGCTGAATGAGCTTCTCAAGGAGTTTCAGGCCCAGCGCCAACAAGTAGCGATCGTGGTGGATGAGTATGGCGGCACGGCCGGGATGGTGACCGTCGAGGACCTGCTGGAAGAGATCGTCGGTGAGATCGAAGACGAACACGATGAAGCGGCCCCGCAAAGCGAGGCTCTGACCGACGGGCGATGGCGAGTTGATGGTCGTCTGCCGCTGGAAGACCTGGAGGACATCTTCGACGTGGACGTCGAGGACGAGCCCTATGAGACTGTCGGCGGACTCATATTCGGTCGACTCGGCTTCGTACCGGAGCCGGGTCAGCGGGTCAACGCTTACGGACTGAGCCTGCGAAGTGGAGAGTGTGGAAGCCCGCCGGATCAAGACCGTTCTGGTATGGCTCGCGGAACCAGAGGACGCCGATGAAAGCTGACACGCCTGGTGAAGACCGAGAGCAAGCCAAGTCTGGCACAGTGGCTCTGGTGGGACGACCCAACGCCGGCAAATCGACTCTTCTGAATTGCTGTTTGGCAGAAAAGCTCGCGATTGTCTCCGACAAGCCGCAAACCACCCGCCATCGGATCGTCGGGATTCTTTCCGAGGAACGAGGACAGTTGGTCTTCTACGATACTCCCGGAGTTCACCGACCCCTGCACCGTATGAACCGGCAGATGGTCAGATACGCGGTGGACTCGCTGCGCGAGGCCGATATCGTCTGTCTGTTGGCCGATGCGAGTCAGAGCTTCGGTTCCGGCGACCGATACATGCTGGACCTCGTTGGCCAGGTGAATGGCAAGAGAATCCTGGCGTTGAACAAGGTCGATCTGGTGGCCAAGCCCAAGCTCTTGCCCAGGATGGCGATCTATGCGCGAGAGCGAGATGTTCGCGGAAATTGTCCCCATCAGCGCCTTGACGGGCGACGGTGTGGATACCCTTTTGGAAGTTCTATGGCAGTCGGCGCCTTCAGGACCGCTGCTCTACGATCCTGACCTTCTGACCATTCACCCCGAGCGCTTTCTGGTGGCTGAGAGGATCCGGGAGAAGGTCCTGGCTGTGACCCGCGACGAACTGCCGTTCAGCACTACCGTCCTGATCGAGCACTGGCAGGAGCCGGAGACCGGCGGCGCGAGGAAGATTGAGCCGTTGAGAATCTATGCCTCGATTCTGGTAGAGAGACCCGGACAGAAGAAGATTCTGGTCGGCCGCGGAGGCCAGATGATCAAGTCCATTGGCACGGCGGCGAGACTAGATCTGCAGGAGTTCCTCGAACGGCCCGTCTATCTGGAGCTGCACGTGCGTCATGAGCCCGGCTGGCGTGAGAATTCACGGCTGCTCGCCGACCTGGATCGTAGCTTGGGTCGCTGAGTCGGCAGGACGACGGTCAGTCGGTCTGCGATCGGGCCTTCTTGAATGCGTTGGCCAGCGCATTGAATCCTTGTCCAGCTGCCTCGTTCTGATCCTTGCGGTAGGACTGGAAGTCGCGTCGGGTGCCTTCCAGGGCCGAGCCCTCTGGCGCCAGGGAGATGCGATGGCGGCGGTCATCCACGGCGACGATCTGCAGTGTCAACTCGCGCCCGGGCGGAAACGCTCTGGCCATCGAAGCGTCGCGGGGCAAGGACATGGCGGAGGCGGGGAGGAGACCGGTCAGGCCGGGTTCCAACTCCACCAACGCTCCGTGCTTGGTGGTCTTTTGGACCTTCCCCTTCAACACGGTGCCCTCGGGGTACTTGTCCTTGATGTCCGACCAGGGGTTGGCTTCGAGAGCCCTGATGGAGAGGGAGATACGCTTACCACCTTTCTCCACGCTCAGAACCTTGACGGTGACCTCCTGATCCACCTGCAGAATGTCCTGCGGACGCTCGACGCGCTGGTGGCTGATCTCGGAGACATGGACCAGGCCCTGAACGCCACCACCGAGATCGACAAAGGCACCAAAATCAGTCAGGGAGGCGATCCGACCTTGGAGAGTCGCGCCGTCTTCGATCTTGTCCCGCACCTCGGCGCGTAGTTTCGACCGCTCGCTCTTGATCGAGGCGGTCCGCGAAAGTACCACCCGGCGTCCCCGCTTCTGGACCTTGAGCACCTGGAAGCCGAAAGTCTTGTCTAGATATTCCTTGGGTGAGCGCGGATGCCCCAGCTCCATTTCCGAGCGTGGGCAGAAGGCTGTGATGTCCCCGATGACTACGTGAAACCCGCCTCGGTTCCAGCCGATGACACGGCCTTCGACCTCGGACTGGTCGTCCTTGGCTCGGCGAAGTGCTTGGACCTCGGGACGTTCCGCAGGCTGTACAGGCTCACCCGGCTTGGCCACAGGGCCTTTCGCCACGGGAGCCACTGGTGCTGCCGCTGCTGGCGCTTCGTCCACGGGGTGTCCAGGAGCCTCGCCGTCGGTGCTGCCGCTGCTGGCGCGTCGGTTCCACGGGGCTGCGTCGAGGAGCTCGCGCCATCGGTGCTTGCCGCTGCTGGCGCTTCGTCCACCGGGGCTGCTTTCACAGGAGCCTCCGCCATCGGTGCTGCCGCCGCTGTCGCCTCGTCGACCGGGCTGCTTCCAGGAGCCTCCGCCATCGGTGCTGCCGCGCTGTCGCTCGTCGACCGGAGTTTCGTCAGCTGGAGCCTCGGTCGCAGTGGCCTCGTCAGCTTCGGTTTGGATGTCTTCAGTGGTCATGGCGGGGCTCGGTTTGAATCAATGTGAACCGGACAGGGTATTGGGGGAGTCGGGCACTCGAGCGATCATCGTGATCGATGACCGTGAGACGGGAGAGTATCATAGTGTTGCTCAGCGGGAGTGCACCTCATTTCCTCCCAATTCGATGGAGAAGCGTTTGACCATGGCTCGAAGAGGCTTGACGAAAGGTAGGAATAGTTCTGTGTGCCTGATGTCTGGCATGTGGCTGTTGGCAAGCATCCTGGCGGCAGAATCTCCAGGCCAGGGACGATTAGAGATTGTCGACAGATCCATCGAATTCCATGGTGGAGAGATCTTCTTGCACAGCCTTTCCGAGCTTCAGGTGTGCTCCAAATCGGGCTGTTATCGGATCAGAGCCCGAGTCGATGGCGGGATGTTCGAAATCGAGGCGGCCGGGCGAGTTCGGGATCAAGAGCGCCGAGTGCTGATTACCAACGAGACTGTGGAGCATTGGCAGGATGGCAGCGAGATGGAAGTCACGACGGAGCGCTCGCAATCCCTGAGAGACTGGGTAATGGCGAAAGCCTACTTCGTGTACCTGCCGTTTCGCCTGAACGACGACAGCGTTGTCCAGCAGGACCTTGGAATCGAGGTCTGGAAAGATCGGCCCCTGTACAAAGTCAAGGTGACGTTTGTCGCGGAAACCAGTAGTGACGCGGATGATGAGTTTCTCTATTGGTTTGATCCGGATACCGGCAGATTGGAGCAGTTTGCTTACAGCTTTGCCGGAAACCCTGGGGGACTGCGATTCCGTCGGGCGTTCAACTATCGCCGTGTCGGCGGGCTTCTGTTCTTCGACCAAGAGAACTGGGGTGTGGAAGGGGAGGGTTTGACGGTCGACGGGATCCATCCCGAAGGCATCGCCTCGTGGGATCTCGTGTCGACAGTGACCGTTCAAGAGATCGTAGTTCGATCTCTCGAACGCTAGCCGCGTTCCACCGGATGCCTCAGTCCGGCGGCTTCGCGAGGACTCCGTCGAGCTCCAGAGCCGGCGCGACTTCCTGCATGGCGGCCAGCACATTGGCGCCGTGCTCCCATAGCTCCAGTTGTCCGTCGAAGCACATGTCGCTGAACTCACGCAGTGGCCAGCTCGACCTCTTGGCGATCGACGCCGGCAGCAAACGCCTTTTCCTTCCAGCGCTTTCTCACGGACTTGAGCTTCATCTCGCGGATATCCTTGCTCGGGCGTATCAGGGCCGCCGCAATCATCAAGCCCGTGATCTCGTCGCAAGCCAGAAGTGCGTAGTCCATCGGTGCCTGGCGTGCCACACCGGTTCCGGCTGAGTTGTGAGACAGGATGGCCTGCACGACGCTCTCGGGACAGCCGACCTCACGCAGCAGGGGAACACCCTTGGCAGGATGATCCTCGAGGGTGGGGTGGATCTCCCAATCGTAGTCGTGCAGAAGGCCCGCCAGACCCCAGAGATCGGCCGGCTCTGCCAGTTTTGCGGCGTAGTGACGCATGGCTGCTTCGACGGCGAGCATGTGTCGCCGAAGACCGGGCGCCGTGACGTTCCGGTTCATTAGTTGTAGAGCTTCACTGCGATCCAATCCTGTGCTCATGAGTGATCCCTCCACTGTCCTCTGTCCCAAGAGCGACCGCCAGGCCCGAGGCCGACCTCGGAGTCGAAATTAGACATGGGCGGAGTATATCTAGTCGTATATCCTGATCAGCATGTCGAGTGCACAGGTCATGAGGTTGTTCCTGGTGCGTCATGGTGAGGTCGCAGCCAACCGGAGCCTCGCTTTCGTCGGTCGTGGTGAGGATCCCCTGACTCCGGTGGGAGTTGAGCAAGCGGACGGTTTGGCCTCGTTCTTCAGCGGTATGTCCATCGACATCGTGATCAGTAGTCCCTTGGAGCGTTGTCTGGAGACAGGAAGAGCGGTGAGTGCTGCAATCGGCTGTGATCTGTTGACGGATCAGAGGCTCATCGAGCAGTCCTTCGGTCAGTGGGACGGGATGACACGGGCTGAGATCGAGGCCGCGGGGAAGCCCGGGCGAGAGCAGCTGCGCCGCTGGCAGTCGGATCCCAGTGGGCGACCTCCCGGTGGGGAGTCGCTGCAAGAGGTTCAGGATCGGGCCCTGAACCTCGCTCGAGACCTCCTCTCTCGGCAGTCTGGCACTGTGGTATGGATCAGTCATGTCGGTCCGATCAAGGCCGTGATCTGTTACGCCTTGGGTCTGCCCTTGTCCCAGGTCGGAAGATTCTTTCTCGACCCGGCTTCGATCAGCGTTGTCGACTGGCAACCGGCACCAGTACTGCGGGTCTTCAACGCTCACAGCCAGACGGGTTGGCGATATGCCAGATGGCTCGAATCAAACTAACGACCTTGGATGAACCTTGAAGGTGAGGAGTCTGCCATGGATACCGATCTTCAGAACTTTCGCGAATTCCGGTCCCGTATGAACGAAAAAATCTTGTCGAGCGACAACCTGGGGATCAAACGCTTCTTCAATCTCGACACCGCGACCTATCGCGATGGCGCCCTGGCAGGTCGCACGAAGGAGCTTCTCGGACTCGTGGCTTCGATGGTCCTGCGGTGCAATGACTGCATCGACTACCACCTGGAGCAGGCTACAAGGGCTGGATGGAAGGACGAGGAGCTCCTCGAAGGCATGCAGGTCGCCCTGATCGTGGGGGGCAGTATCGTGATTCCGCATTTGCGCCATGCCATCGCGACACTGGAGGCCCTACGATTGGAGAGCACTGATCAGGATGCAGAGTAGGGACAACGGTGTCGCGGCTCAGTCGGGGTCGGAGTCGACCCACTCGTGCATCATGGGGTCGCGGGTGACCCGAAAATAGCGATTGGTGCCGTAGTAGGAGAAATTGCTGACCCGTGAGGTGTACAGACAGGCGTAGGTCTCGAGCTGGCCGGAGAACCGGGTTTTGCTGACTCCTTGCTTGAAGAAGGAGCCCCAGTAGGGGTTGAACTGGCGTTCGAGCCGATCGGCCCATTTTGCCTGCTCGCCGAGGACCTGCTGGTGTTGCGTGACGATGGTCTCCAAGGCGTTCCGAAGGGTCTGGCTGGCTTGGCGCACGGATGCGTCTCCCCGCTCGACAAGATGGCGATCGAGTAGGACGACGTCGCGCAGGTGATCCATATCGTGGCCGAGATCGGTCAACCGATGTTTCAGGTCTCTTTCATGACGGATCTGATCAGACAGATCCTTGCGGCGCGCGATATCTTCCTCGAGCTCTCTTACGATGAGCGCTGTGCGCCAGGTGGATTCGAGCTTGGAGGATACGATGTCACCGTAGATGTGGTCGCCGACGTACAGGACGCGCTCTCCGGGCTCGCCGATGAGTTGCATCAGGCCTTCGAGCGAACCGTGCTGATACACGCGTCCCCAGGCTGGGACCTGAGCGCTTTCCACCTCTGAGCCGTTGTCGCTGAGCTCGATGAAGGGCCGGCGGCTCTTGAAGAACTCGGGTTTCTTGGACCGGACCACAACCAGGTCGAACAGGTCTCGCCAGTGCGGCGAGACCCGGCAACAGATCGTCGAAGAGAAAGGAGCAGATCGCATCGGCGTAGTGCCACTCGGAATTGGTCAGCAAGATGAGACGGCGACCGCCGAGGGCAAGGCGCAGTAGAGCGTAGCCAATCTCAGGGTCGCGCCGGAGATAGCTCCGCTATATCGGCCATCACCCGAGTCTTGAGGGAACCCTCGCCGTGAACCCAGTCAATGGCGGCTCTGACGTCATCGAAAATCTGCCAGGAGGAAGGCAGGCTGTGCCCGTTGTCCCGGTTGGCCAATTCGATGAGCTCCGAGTAGAGGTTCGCCTCGGGAAGCTCGAAGAGACTATCCAAGTGGTAGAAGCGCTTGCTGGAGGGTTGGATGGGCTCGTACCGATAGAGTCGCTTGAGGTCGCGGCGCCCGAGACGTTCGCGGCCGTAGTAGGCCAGGTTGACGTACCGATGGCGATTCATCCGCAGAACAGTTCCGGCTTCCTTGTCGATCAACAGACCGCGGCGCGGGAAGTTGGGCCTCAGCTCGGCCTGGAAGACGATCTCGGGATAACCGTGATGGCGGACGAGCCGATCTATCGGTGAGCTCGAATGTGAGCTCTTCGAGAGGCAGTCGGCGATAGTCAGCCAGGGTCCAATCGAGATCGAAGCCGACGTAGCGAATGCTCTCCATCCGTAACGTTCGGTTGACGAAGACCTGACGCTCGTCCGGTATCGATGCGTTCTGCAGGATGTGCTCGAGCAAAGCGGACGTCAGCTCGGGCAGGCGTCCGTTCTTGAGCTGGAGTCCAAATGGTGTTCTGGCATGGCTCATGCGGGTCCCATTGTACCGATGCACCTTGACTCTGGAGTAGTATGCGCTTGTCATGACTCGCCGAGTTCTCGTTCTCTGCACGGGCAACTCAGCCCGCTCGCAGATGGCCGAGGGGTTATTGCGTCACCAGGCAACGGGTGATCTCGAGGTCTTCAGCGCTGGAACCGCACCCAGCACAGTCCATCCGTTGGCGATTCGCGCGATGGCCGAGATCGGTATCGATATCGCGGATCAGCGCTCGAAACATCTGGACGAATTCCGGGATGCTTCATTCGATGACGTCCTGACGGTATGCGACTCAGCCGCGGAGTCCTGTCCCGTCTTCGCCGGCGAAGCCCGTCGGACGCATTGGAGTCTGCCGGATCCGGCAGCCGTCGAAGGCGATGAGACGGACCAGATGGAGTCCTTCAGACGGGTTCGAGACGATCTGGATCGTCGTTTGCGACGCTGGCTCCTGGCCTAGGCCGATGGCCGAGGAATTCGACAATCTAGCCGAGCAGGGAGCAGACCGCTGGCAAGAGCTCTTCCGCCGGCGCCGTCAGCGTCTGAAGCCCCGGCCATTGCCTGGGGCCCGCGGCGGGATCGATGGCCAGCATGGGTATCCCTCGCTGATGGCCGGCTCTCAAATAGAGGTCGGTGATGCCGACGGAGAAAGAAGTGCCCACGAACAGGACGATGTCGGCCTCTTCGGCCAGTCTCTCCGCCTCTTCAAAGCGGTAGTCCAGGTGCTCGAGGTAATACTCATCAAAGAAGAGGACGTGTGCCCGCAGTACGGACTGGCACTCCGGGCAACAAGGAAGATTGGCTCGATCCGGCGCGGCCCGGAAAGCGGAGAAGTCGATTCGGGACAGATCGAGCGAGCCACGCGGTGAACCATGGCTGCATCCTGAACGGGAGCAGCGAACGCGATCCGAAGTGCCATGGACCTTGATCAAATCTCGCGATCCGGCCCGTTCATGCAGAGTATCGATGTTCTGGGTTACCAAACGGAAGCTGCCGCCGCGCTCGGTCAACCAGTTATCGAGTTGTACGAGAGCGAGATGGGCGGCATTGGGCCGCGCTTGGTCGAACCGAGTCGAAGCGCTTCAGGTACCATTGCCATTGTCCTACCGGGTCGCGTTGAAAGTAGTCGAAAGTCGCCAGGGTGACATCGCTCGTCTTCCAGACGGCGCCGGGCTCGCTGCCCCTGAAGGTGGGGATCCCACTGGCTCGACTGATTCCGGCGCCGGTCACGACCAGGAGGACACCGTCACCGATAGCTGTCAAGATGCGCGCCAGGTCTTCGGTAAGGGATTGCATGGTTCTGACTCGGATACCCCTGCTTCGAAAAAGGATAACAGGCGGAGAACCGAGCCCAGAGGTTCCCCGTATACCGGATAAGCAAATCTGAGAATCGCGCGCCCAACACGGAAGGAGTCCAAGCATGGCAGTGACCACAAATATCGAGGACCGGGGATACGCAACTCCGACTGTCCTCGTCTCGACAGAGTGGGTAGAGCAGCATCTCGAGGATTTCGATGTCTGCGTTGTCGAGTCGAATGAGGATCCACTGGTCTACCCCTCGGGTCACATCCCCGGTGCGGTGGAGATCGATTGGACACGGGATTTGAACGACCCGCTGCGTCGCGACTACATCGAAACTGCGGGTTTCGCCAGCCTTCTGGGCAAGATGGGAATCACCCCTGATACGACCGTGGTTTTCTATGGGGACAAGCACAACTGGTGGGCGGCCTACGCCTACTGGGTGTTCCAGCTCTTTGGTCATTCGAAGGCCAGGCTGATGGATGGCGGTCGCCTCAAATGGGAACAAGAGGGCAGACAGCTGACCCGGGAAGTGCCGGTGGTGGCGGCCGCCGAGTACCCGGAGGTCCCTCGCGACGATTCCCAGATTCGGGCCTTCCGTGAACAGGTTCTGTCGCACGTGGATGCCGGCAAGGCACTGGTGGATGTGCGGAGCCCCGAAGAGTACACTGGCGAGCGTCTCCATATGCCCGACTACCCCAACGAGGGCGCCCTGCGGGGCGGTCATATCCCGAGGGCCAAGAACGTGCCCTGGGCCCGGGCCGTTCATCAGGATGGGACTTTCAAGACCGCCGAGGAGCTGCGCGCGATCTATGTCGAAGAGCAGGGGTTGCAGCCTGACGAAGAGGTGGTGTCCTACTGCCGCATCGGGGAGCGGAGCAGTCACACCTGGTTTGTTCTGACCTATCTTCTCGGATTCCAGAACGTGCGAAACTACGATGGCAGCTGGACCGAGTGGGGCAATCTCGTGGGTGTGCCCGTGGAGCGGTAGGGAGTCTCGCCAAGAAGATGCCGACACCACGCAAGATCGATGAGTTCTTGAGTCTCCTCCGATCCGTCGAGGACAGACAGGATCGAATCGAGATGTTGATTGGTATTGCCGACCGCTACCAAGAAGTCCCACCGGAGGTGGCTCGGCGTCCATTCGACTCTCGACATCTGATCCCGCATTGTGAGTCGGAGGCCTATTTCTGGCCTCTTGAAGAGCCGGATGGCAGCCTCAAGCTCTTCTTCGCGGTCGAGAACCCCCAAGGAATCTCAGCCCGGGCCATGGCGGTGATCTTGGACGAGGGGCTGTCAGGCGAGCCACTCGAGGAGGTGGCCAAGGTCGAGGACGATCTACCTTTGGAGATCTTTGGCCATGAACTCTCAATGGGCAAGACCATGGGCTTGAACGGTATGGTCGCCATGGTCAGACTGGCGGCGGCGAGGAAGCTCAGAGATCGAGATGCAGAGGAGTAGGTCCTTACAGAAAGTAGAGCGTCTCATCCACCGCTGGATGGCGGGCCAGGTTCCAGCCCCGCTTGCGTAGCCTGAAGAATTCCTCCAGGCTGTCGTCTTCGAAATCACCCCCCATTTCGTCCTCCAACCTGTCGGGATCCTCGCCGGCTTCGAGACGGCTCATCATCTCCTCCATCCGGGGGCCGAACTCCAGACCGGATGCCTCGCCGAATCGACGGAACAAGACGGCCATTTGCCGAGGGTCCTCGTTGTTCTCCAGCTCACCGAGGTCGCCCATCATCGACTCCATGACACTGGCCAGGCGCGATTCGTCGAGGTCAGCGAACGGGTCCGGTTCCTGCTCTCCGCGGTGCTTCAGTGTCGCGAAGCGTGCCGGCCGCCGTTCGAGGTCCGGACGCTGGCAGCGCGGGCACGCGGGGCAGGCCGTCGTATCGATGACCGATGAGAAGAAATTGAACAGAGTGTGGCAATCCGCACAGTAGAACTCGTAGATAGGCATGACGCGGGACTATTTACCACATATCGCTGGGGAAGTCGTCCAAGCTCCGGAGCGAAGGTTGTTGTACGCTGGCCAGATCGTAGAATAAACGTGACCCGGATCCGGGGCGGCGGCGCAGTGATCCGCCAGCGTGCTGAGATGAGCTCCTAGGTGACAATGACGGAAAAGCAACCCGAAGCGACCCCCCCTCGGCGATTCGCGGGAGGCGCCAGCCGGGTGGCCTCGGGGATCGCGCTCAGCCGAATGCTGGGATTCTTGCGGGAGATGGCGTTAGCCTACTTCTTCGGTGCGGGTCCGCATGCCGATGTCTTTCGCACTGCCTTGCGAGGGCCCAACCTGCTGCAAAACCTCTTGGGAGAACAGACTCTTTCTGCCTCGTTCATCCCGGTCTACTCCCGGTTGTTGGCAGCGGGGCGGCGAGAAGAGGCTGGGCGATTTGCCGGAGCGATCTTCGGCCTGCTTCTGGCCACTGCGGGTGTCTTGACCCTGATCGGTGTGCTTCTCGCCGAGCCCATCGTGAGTCTCTTGGCTCCGGGTTATCTGGGCGACCCGGCACGGGTGGCTGCCGGCGAGCTGTCGATCGATCGTTTCCCGTTGGCAGTGCGAGCGGTGCGCATCATCTTCCCGATGACCGGGATTCTGGTGCTATCGGCCTGGGCCCTTGGGGTGCTGAACAGCCACCGGCGTTTCTTCATCTCCTACATGGCTCCGGCGTTGTGGAATGCGGCCATCATCGCCGCCCTTTTCCTCGTTGCCGGGACTCTGACCGAGCGGACTGTGGGCCCCGGTGCATCGGTATTCGGTCCGGCTGAACAGAGTCGATTGGTGATAGCCGCCTGCCTTGGGGCGCTGGTGGGAGGCCTCCTGCAGTTCGCAGTCCAGGTGCCTTGGGTTCTCAGGTCGTTGCAGGGCTTTCGACTCTCCCTGTCGGTCCGGGTCGAAGGAGTGCGCGAGGCTCTGCGCACTTTCACACCCCTCTTGGCGGGGCGGGGGGCAGTGCAGATCTCTGGCTATCTCGACTTTTTTCTGGCTTCTTTCCTGGCGGCCGGTGCCGTCGCCGCACTGGGTTGGGCCCAGAGCCTGTATCTCCTGCCGATCGGTCTGTTTGGCATGTCTGTGGCTGCCGCTGAACTCCCCGAGTTGGCTCGCAGCAGCCATGCGGGGTCTCCTGAAGCCATGTTGGAGAGAGTGAGAAGCGGTTTCGGACAGATGACCTTCCTGACGGTCCCATCCGCCGTGGGGTTCTTGGTATTCGGGTATTTGATCATCGCCGCCTTGTTTCGACGAGGAGCCTTCGGTGTGGCTGACAATTGGCTGGTCTACCTGGTTCTGGTTGGATATAGCCTCGGGCTGGTGGCCAGCACGACCTCCCGCTTGCTGAACAATGTCTTCTACGCATTGGGACAGACCAAGAAGCCGGCGCGGATCGCCATCGAGAGGGTGATGCTGTCGGCGGCTGTGGGCGTGGTCCTGATGCGGTGGCTCGACAGGTTCTCTGTGAATGAGATCTTCGCCCAGGACGAAACGGGGAGTCCGTTGTTTCTGGGTTCCGTCGGCTTGGCTCTCGGGGCGGGGTTTTCTTCCTGGTTCGAGCTTCTCAGGCTCCAGCGGACTTTGAGCCGTATGATGGGAAGCATGACCTTGCCGTGGGGGCGTACTCTCAAATTGGTCGGTCTTGCTCTGCTGTCCTGTCTACCGGCACTCGCTGTCTGGTACTTTTTGGGAGGGGCGCCAGTGCTCTTGCAGGCGCCGATGGTGTTGTTGGTGTTTGGGATTACGTATTTTGCGATTACCCGAGCCACAGGTCTTACGGAGTTGGGATCTTGGTTCGCAGGATCGAATCGAGATCAGGGTTGAGGAAGGGGATTGGGATGAAGATTGCAGTCGCTTCGGATCACGCAGGATATGCATACAAGGAGAGGATCAAGGCGCATCTGACGGCAGCCGGGCACGAGGTCGAGGATTTCGGAACCGACTCCGAAGAGTCTGTGGACTACCCGAAGTACATCCGGCCGGCAGCCGAGTCGGTGGCGCGGGGCGAGTGCGATCGGGCTATTGTCCTCGGCGGCTCGGGAAATGGTGAGGCCATGACGGCGAACCGGGTGCGTGGTGTGCGGTGCGCGGTGTGCTGGGATGAGACAAGTGCACGTCTGGCTCGCGAGCACAATGATGCCAATGCGATCGCACTCGGGCAACGGCTGCTCTCGATTGAAGAGGCGCTGCTGATCGTGGATATCTGGCTTGCAACCGGATTCGAGGGCGGTCGTCACGTCGATCGCATTCGAATGATTGACGAGCCCCAGGCGTAGTCGAAGCGTCGGTAAGAGCGAAACGATGTCTTTCGAAACTCTTTTGAGTATCTGTTTGGGCCTGGGGCTGAGCGCCGCCTGTGGATTTCGCATCTTCGTGCCCCTGCTGCTGGTCAACCTCGCGGCCCGGGTCGGTTGGGTGAGTCTGTCCGGTGAGCTCGCCTGGATGGGAGACTCCGCCGCTCTCTGGGCCTTCGGGTTCGCAACGGTTCTGGAGATTGGTGCCTACTACGTCCCTTGGCTGGACAACTTCCTGGATACGGTGGCCACACCGGCAGCGATGGTCGCGGGGGCGATCGTGACGGCATCCGTCGTCGCCGATCTCGACCCGGGGCTGAAGTGGATGCTGGCCGTGATCGCCGGCGGAGGAGTTGCCGGAGCCGTGCAGACGGCTACCGTCGGTGGCAGGGTTCTGTCCTCGATCACGACCGCGGGTCTGGGGAATCCTGTCGTGGCCACATTGGAGCTGTTGAGCTCCTTCTTTCTGTCGATCGTGTCCCTGCTGGCGCCTCTCCTGGCCGGTCTGTTCGTCCTGATTCTTTTGACGCTGGTCTGGTGGCTGCGACGCCGCCGACGCAGAGCCGTCTGATCATGGGGAAGAGGGGCGGCGATACAGGAGCCGTAGATCATTGGCATATCTGGGTTGACACCGGTGGGACCTTCACGGACTGTCTCGCGGTGACCCCAGAGGGTCGAGTCGAGCGCACCAAGGTGCTCAGCAGTGGTCGTATTCGCTCGGTCGTGGAACGGAGTCTCGACCCGTTTGCGGTCGAGCTGGATGTCGATTGGGATCTTCCCGAAGATTTCTTCGTAGGATCTCAGCTGTGGCTCCTCGGTCGTGCCGATCGATCCTGGGAGATCATCGGGTATCACTCCGCAAACCGATCTCTGAGGGTGGCGGGTGAGGCCTTCCCCGAGATCGGGCCGGGGCGGTCCGTGGAGATCGTCACGGGCTGTGAAGCGCCTATCCTGGCGGCACACTGGATCACTTCCACGCCGCTGCTCGGTTCCCTGCCGCCCAACACAATGCGGTTGGCCACTACCCGGGGCACCAACGCCCTCTTGGAGCGGTCTGGATCCCCGACGGCCCTGTTCATCACGCGCGGGTTCGGCGACCTGCTGACGATCGGCAATCAACAACGCCCCGACCTGTTCACCTTGAATGTGGTCAAGACTCCTCCTCTTTACGCTTCCGTTGTCGAGGTAGAGGAGAGGATGGACAGCGCCGGGCGGGTGCTCCGCCCGCTGGACTTGGAGGCCTTGCGGCCAGAGGCGGAAGCGGTTCTCGCCGAGGGTTTGACGGTGGCGGCCGTCGCCCTGCTCCACAGCTATCGGAATCCTGATCATGAGAACGATTTGGAGAGGTTCCTCAGAGACCTCGGGTTCGGACACGTCTCCTGTTCCTCGGCTCTGGCTCCCTTGATCAAGATCGTCCCCAGAGCGGAGACGGCGGTCGTCAACGCGTATCTCTCCGGAGCCATCGGGCAATACCTGGACACCGTGGGCAATTCGATTCGGCCAGGACCCTTGCATGTCATGACCAGTGCCGGGAGTCTGGTGCAAGCCCATCATTATCTTCCCAAAGACAGCCTGCTCTCAGGACCTGCAGGGGGTGTTGTCGGGGCCGCGGAGATGGCTAGCCAGTCGGGCTGGTCCCGGAGCCTGGCCTTCGACATGGGGGGGACCTCCACCGATGTTTCGCGGTTCGACCGAGCGCTCGACTATCGGTTTGAAACGAGTGTCGGCGATGTCCGTCTGCTTTCGCCGTCACTGGCGATCGAAACGGTGGCGGCCGGTGGTGGGTCGATCTGTCACTTCGATGGCAGGCAACTCAAGGTCGGGCCGCAAAGCGCCGGAGCTGATCCTGGGCCGGCTTGCTATGGCGCCGGCGGTCCTTTGACACTCACGGATGTCAACCTTCTCTTGGGGCGGTTGCAGCCGGAGAGCTTCGAGATACCCATCGACCGAGAGGCTCCGATCCGCGCGGCCGAGGAGTTGCTGAGGACGCTGCGCAGTGGCGCCGGGGAAAGGCGCCAAAAGCACGAGATACTGCAGGGCCTGCTGGATATCGCCAACGAGCGCATGGCCGAGGCAGTGCGTCGGATCTCGATTCGACAGGGCTATCGCCCGGCAGAGTTCGCGCTGGTCGCCTTTGGTGGTGCCGGTGGACAACACGCCTGCGCGCTGGCGGAAATTCTCGATATGGACACGGTACTGGTTCCCGAAGATGCGGGCTTGTTGAGCGCCGTGGGTCTCGGTCGCGCCAGGGTGGAGAGAATGGCCGAACGCCAGGTTCTCCGGCCCTTGACCGAGGTGCGAGACGAGCTGCGGGAGATGTTCGACCAATTGACCCGGGACGCCAGTGGATCGGTGCTGGCAGAAGGGGTCGCACCGAAAGAGATCGAAGATGGGCCTCGCGTTGCCTATCTGCGTCTTGTGGGGCAAGAGGCGAGCCTTGGCGTGACCTATGATCCGGACGGGTCCTTGGAGGAGAACTTTGCTGAGGCCTATCAGGACCACTACGGATACCGTCCGGACGGGGCGCCCGTCGAAGTCGAAGCGCTGCGCGCGATCGCGACCTCGGGTGAAGCCTTCGTTGTCAAGAGAGCACCGTCGCCGAGGCCTCGGTCCATCGAGTCTAGCGACCTGCAGAGAGTCTTTCTGAATGGCGCCTGGCAGCGTGTTCCCGTCTTCGTCCGGGAGGGACTGCGGGCCGGAGACTGCTTTCCAGGACCCGCTCTGGTGTTCGAGAGTCACTGTGCCACTGTGGTACATCCGGGCTGGACCGGTGAGATCGACGGTTACGGGTGCCTGGTTCTGAAGCTCTCTCGGTCGGGAGAGATCGGCAAGGAAGAGCAATGAGTCTTGAAAAGGTCTCCGGCGAGCGAGCGACAGCCATCGAGCTCGAGCTCTTCACCCACCGCTTTGCGGCGGTCGCCTGGCAAATGGGAGAAGCGCTCAGACGAACGGCGATGTCGGTCAACGTCAAGGAGAGGCTGGATTTCTCCTGTGCTCTTCTGGATCCTGACGGTGAACTGGTGGTCAACGCACCTCACATACCGGTGCATCTTGGAGCCATGGGGCTCTGTGTCCGCCAGGTCAGGGATTCCATCCGCATGTCTCGAGGGGATGTGGTGGTGACCAATCATCCGGCCTATGGCGGATCCCATCTACCGGATGTGACACTGATTACTCCGGTCTATCTGTCCTCCGGCGACAGCGAGGACGACCTCTTGGGGTATGTCGCCAGCCGGGCGCATCATGCCGAGATCGGCGGAATTCGCCCAGGATCCATGCCGCCTGATGCGCAATGCCTGGCGGAAGAGGGTGTGGTTCTCGAACCCCAGTTCCTGGTGCGTGCCGGTGAACCCCGCTGGGGGCAGATCCGGGAAAGGCTGGAGACCGGACCCTTTCCCTCGCGCTCGGTCGTGGAGAACCTGGCCGATCTCAGGGCCGCTCAGGCCGCCAATCACCGTGGGTGTGAGGCGCTACGACAATTGGTGTCGGTCCACGGGAAGACACAGGTCCTGCGATTCATGCGGGCGCTGACGGGACAGTCGGAATTGAGAGTCCGGACGGCGCTGCGCTCGTTGGGGGATGGTCGCTTCACCGCCGAGGAGCATCTCGACGATGGCGCGGTTTTGAAGGTGGCGATCGAGCTCGAGGATGGCAGGGGAAGCATCGATTTCACCGGCTCGGCCCCGGTTCATCCAGGCAATCTCAACGCCACACCTGCGGTGGTACGGAGCGCAGTCCTCTACGTCCTGCGCCTCTTGATCCAGGAGCCCTTGCCCCTGAATGAGGGTCTCATGAAGACGGTCGAGCTCCACATCCCAGAAGGCATCCTCAATCCTCCCTTTACTCAGGACCCGCGCACATCGCCGGCGGTGGTGGGCGGTAACGTGGAGACGAGTCAGCGGGTCGTGGACACCCTGATCAAGGCTCTTGGGATCGCCGCCTGTAGCCAGGGAACGATGAACAACGTCCTGTTCGGGAATGAGGAGTTCGGCTATTACGAGACCGTCTGTGGCGGCTGCGGAGCGACTCCTGGCCATCCGGGAGCCAGCGCGGTTCACAGTCACATGACCAATACCGCCATCACCGATCCCGAGATCATGGAACATCGCTATCCGGTGCGGCTGGAGCGCTTCTCCTTGCGTCAGGGATCAGGGGGATGGGGTCGCTATCCGGGGCGGCGAGGGAGTGATCCGGGAGATCACCTTTCTGCAGCCCATGTCTCTGTCGTTGTTGAGCCAACATCGATCTGTGGCACCTTTCGGAGCCTCCGGAGGGCGCCCCGGGATGCCTGGCAAGCAGGTACTGGTGCGTCGTTCCGGAGAGCGGCAACCCTTGGCAGGCATCGATGGTTGCGAGGTCGAGACCGGAGACCGTCTCGTACTGGAGACACCGGGAGGAGGCGGGTGGGGTAGCCCGTCAGGAAGCGAGCGATCTTGAGACGACTGGCCTCGATCCTTCTGTGGTCGGTGATTGCGGCCGCCTTTATCGGGCCCGGCACCGTGACGACGGCCGCTGCCGCCGGATCGAGCTACGGTTTCTCACTTCTCTGGGCTCTGGTCTTTTCGACGATGGCCTGTCTCGTGCTGCAAGAGGCTAGCGGTCGCCTGACGGTCGTATCCGGACAGACACTCGGACAGGTCTTGCGAATCCGATACGCCAACGGTCTTCGAGGGCTCCTCTTGCTGGCCTTGGTTCTGGGTGCGATCCTCCTTGGCTGTGCCGCATACGAAGCCGGGAATATCCTGGGTGGAGTCGCCGGGGCGGTCATGGCGACGGGCTGGTCGGCTCCGGTCCTGACATTGATCTCCGCCGGTGTGGCAGCGGCTCTGCTCTGGTTTCAGGCACCGCGCAAGGTTGCCCGCCTGCTCAGTGTCATTGTCGCCATCATGGGGGTCGCCTTTCTGGTCACCGCTTGGCGAATCGGACCTGCTCTCCCGGATGTGATCCGCGGCAGCTTTGTTCCCAGCTTGCCCTCTGGTTCGGGTGTCTTGGTCCTCGCTCTAATCGGCACGACGGTGGTGCCATACAACATCTTTCTCGGGTCGGGCTTGGCAGGAGGCCAGAGACTGGAAGATTTGCGTTTGGGACTGGCATTGGCCGTGGGGCTCGGTGGTCTGATTTCGATGGGCGTCTTGATCGTGGGCACGGCGGTTGAGGGGTCGTTCAGCTTCCAGGCCTTGGCCTCGGTTCTCTCGTCGGAGCTCGGTGGGTGGGCGACCAGGCTCTTTGCTCTGGGTCTGCTGGGTGCCGGTCTGTCATCGGCGATCACGGCCCCTCTCGCGGCGGCCATCACGGCTCGGGATCTTCTCAGTCGCGGTGCCGGGGATGAGAGATGGGGGATGCGATCGTGGCGGTATCGCTCGATCTGGATCGGTGTTCTACTGGCTGGGGTGGGATTTGGCATCAGTCACGTGCAACCGATTCCGGTGATTATCTTGGCGCAGGCCCTGAATGGAGTTTTGCTGCCGGTCGTGGCGGTCCTTTTGCTTCTGGCGGTCAATGATCGAGAGCTCCTGGCCGATCAGGCCAATGGGCCACTTGCCAACTCCTTGATGGGACTGGTGGTGACCGTGAGCTTGCTATTGGGCATCTCGGCGGTCGCGCGCGCCGGGGCTCGAGCGCTTGGACTGCCGGCTCCGCAGCCGACCCAGATCGTCGCGGTGACGGCGATAGTGGCTCTCGTGGTCGGTGTCGTTCTATTGCGTGCCTTCTGGGGGAGGCGCGGGTGATCGCGCCCGGTCCGGATGGGAGATGGATCCCCCGGCACCAGGTTTGCACTAGTAGAATCGCAGCTTCATCGTGGAGCGAATGAAGGGCAAGGGAAAGACTATGTTGAAAACAGAGAAGCGATGCCTCAAAGGGTGTTGGGTGGCCATAGTCGTATTGTCTACAGGCATGCTGGGGGGGTGCGCGACAAATCCCGCCACCGGAAACAAACAGGTGATGCTGATCAGCGAGCAGCAAGAGATCGCCATGGGGCAGCAGGAAGATCAAAACGTCGTCAAGAGTATGGGCCTCTATGAGGATCAGGCGCTGCAGGCCTATGTGGACGAGCTGGGACAGCAACTGGCCAGCACTTCGGAGCGACCCCAGCTGCCTTGGAGCTTCAAAGTGGTGGACGATCCGGTCGTCAACGCCTTTGCCCTGCCTGGCGGCTATATCTACATCACCCGCGGGATCTTGGCTCACATGGGTTCCGAGGCCCAGCTGGTCTCGGTTTTGGGGCATGAGATCGGTCATGTGACTGCCCGACATTCGGCGAATCAGATCAGCAAAGCACAGTTGGCGAATATCGGCTTGGGTGTGGGAGTGGCCTTGGCGCCGGAGCTGGGTGCCGCCGGCAGCCTGTTGCAGGCTGGAACGGGATTGTTGTTCCTCAAGTTCTCGCGCGATGACGAGCGGCAGGCCGACGATCTGGGTCTGCGGTATGCCGCTCGTAACGACTACGACTTGCAGGAAGCCACTGCGATGCACGAGACGCTCAAGAGTGTCAGCGCCGCCTCCGGGCGAGGCGGCGTGCCGGGCTGGGCCTCGACACATCCAGAGCCTGACAACAGAATCGACAGGATCGAGGACAAGATCCAGGAGATGGGAGACATCGAGGCAGGCGTGCTGGTCGAACGCGATCGGTTTCTTCGCCAGCTCGATGGCATGGCCTACGGAGAGAACCCACGGGAAGGCTTCTTCGAGGGCACTCGGTTCCTGCACCCCGATCTGGCCTTCAGTTTTGATATTCCCGATGGCTGGCAAGGGGTCAATCAGAAACAGAGCGCCGGCGCCTTGAGTCCCGATCAGGATGCAGCCGTCGTGCTGACCCTGTCAGAGCACGCCGACCTGATGACTGCGGCACGGGAGTTTGTTCGTCGAAACCGGTGTCACAGCCGAGCAACCCCAGCGGGGGGAGTTCAACGGTCTACCAGCGGTCTGGATGAGATTTGAAGCGCTGAGTGGTCAGACTCCGGTCACCGGCCGGATCGCGTTTATTCGCCATGGTGGCGCGACCTATGAGTTCTTTGGCTACACGGCCAGCTCGCGCTGGGGCCAGTACCAGAACGTGATCGATCGGTCCGTACAGAGCTTTACTCGGGTCAGCGATTCCCGCATTCTGAATATCCAGTCGGCTCGCATGCAGATCATCGAGGTGCCGCACACGATGACCTTGCAGCAATTCGATGAGGCTTATCCTTCTTCTGTGGATCTGAGCCAGGTGGCGATACTCAATCAGCTGCGTCCGGACTCACAGCTGCAAAGGGGAGATCTCGTCAAGCGCGTGGTGGGCGGGCCTACCAAGCGCTGACCTGGAGCAGGTACCGACCGGTCAATGAATCCGCCGACGGCGGTTGCGGATGTAGTCAGCCAGAATGAACTCACCGAGATCGTAGGGCGAGGCGAAGTAGGCGCGGCCGCGGTTGACCTGGGTGAGCTTTTCGATGAAATCGGTGAGCTGAGGGTCGGTTGCCAACATAAAGGTCGTGATGACGATCTTCTGACGACGACAAGAGTCCACCTCCTCCAGTGTCCGGTTGACAATTTTCATGTCGAGCCCGAAGGGATTCTTGTAGACGTGACCTCCCTCGGTGATCGCGGACGGCTTGCCATCCGTGATCAAGAAGATCTGCTTGTTGGGCTGCTTGTGCCGTTGGAGCAGGGTGCGCGAGAGCTGTAACGCCTCGCGAGTATTGGTATGGAAAGGACCGGCCTGGATATAGGGCAGGTCGGAGAGCTCGATCCGCTCGGCACGGTCACCGAAGAGAACCACACCGAGATGGTCCTTGGGGTAGCGAGTCGTGATCAGCTCGGTGAGCGCCAGGGCGACCTTCTTGGCCGGTGTGATGCGGTCCTCACCGTAGAGAATCATGGAGTGACTGATGTCGATGGCCATGATGGTGGCGCAGGAGGTCAAGTGCTCGGTCTCGAAGACCTCCAGGTCCTGTTCCTCGATCTCGAGCTCGCCTTTGGTTCTCTTCAGTGCATTGTGAAAAGACCGCAGCGGATCGATGCGATGAATTTCGTCGCCAAATTTGTAGGCCCTGGTTTCGGGTAGCGCTTCGACACCCTCACCGGCGGCCCGGACCGGATGGTAGCCGGGACCTCCACGTCTGAGGCTGGTGAAGATCTCGTCGAAGGCACTGCGTCGGATGCGTCGTTCGCCAACAGATGTCAGGATGGTTTGGCCCTGGGCATCTCGAGCGAGGAGCCGCTGCTCCTCCAGCTGGGAAAAGAACTTCTCCAGATCGAGATGCTCGTCCAGATAGCCTTGTTCTTGGAGATAGCGCATCCACTCCATGGCCTCTTCCGGGTCCCCGGCACTGGCGAGCAGCAGCTGATTGAACAGCCGCATCAGATCCTGGTCGTCCAGGTGCCGCTGAAGAAGAAGGGGGTCGAGGTGGAAATAGCGGTGGCGCAGGTCTATTCCACCTCTCCATGTCCGTCTCGATGCCGAGGACGGAGCAACTGGAATTTGACCATCTCGCCATACGTGAGCCCAGAGTCCAGATCCTCGCGGGCGAGCTTGAGATGTTGATACAGGCCTTCCAGGATGGTCTCGGCTGCCAAGGCGCGCTCCTGACGGCTGGCCCCGTGACTGGATGCCAGATCCTGCAATCCGGGTACCTGGTGCAAGGCAGCTTCATAGTCGTCGAAGGTTTGCTCGTCGGACAGGTACACCTCGTTGCCTTCGGCAAACCAATGCACGATCTCCGCATACTCTCCGATATCGTCTTCTCCGCCGCTGCCGAGGGCTCTGGGAACGGCTGGGTAGCGCTCCACGAAGAGCTTCTTGACCGCCTCGCCGATGATCTGGAGAGCGACCACTTCGACACCCTTTTGCTCGCCCTCATACACCATCTCGACCTTGCCGGTCAGGGCTGGGAGAAGCATCCGAAGATCGCAGATACGTGGAAAAGGGGGCCGGTCCCCGGTTCTCAGGTGACGACGCTCGAGATTGGAGATCAAGAGCTCGAGAGCGGAGATGGAAAGGCGGGCGCTGACACCCGATGCCTGGTCCACCAGTTCGCTCTCTCTGGCTGCGAAAGCGATCTCCTCGATCAGGAGCTGGATCTCATCGGGGATCGCGATGTCCTCGCCCCCTCTTTCGATCCAGGCCTCTTGGCGAGTGATGTCTGCGGCTACGGCCACCGATTGTGGGTAGTGAGTGAGGATCTGGGACGAGATCCGGTCCTTGAGTGGGGTGATGATGGTTCCCCGATTGGTGTAGTCCTCCGGGTTGGCCGAGAAGACCATCAAAATATCGAGTGGGATCCGGACCGGGAATCCACGAATCTGCAGATCTCGTTCCTCCAGGATATTCAGCAGACCGACTTGGATTCGAGGTGCCAGATCGGGGAGCTCGTTGATGGCGAAGATGCCCCGATTGGTTCTCGCGACGATGCCGAAGTGAATGACCTCCGGGTCGGCATAGGTGAGGCGCTTTGTGGCGGCCTTGATGGGATCGATGTCGCCGAGGAGATCGGCGATGGAGACATCCGGTGTGGCGAGCTTCTCGTTGTAGCGCGCTTCGCGGGATAACCACTCTATCGGGGCCTCGTCACCCAGTTCGGCGACGACTCGCTGGCCCCAGGTGGAGATGGGGGCGAGGGGGTCATCATTGAGCTCGCTGCCTGCGAGCACCGGGATCTCCTCGTCGAGCAAATTCACCAGGGAACGCAGGATGCGCGTCTTGGCCTGACCGCGCAGACCCAGCAGGATGAAGTCGTGTTCCGCCAGCAGGGCATTGGTGAGGTCGGGGATGACGGTTCGTTCGTACCCCAACACACCCGGAAACAGGTCGGTCTTCTGGGCGAGATGGCCACGCAGGTTGTCCCGGATCTCTCTCTTGACGGAGCGTACTTGGTAGCCGCTTGCCCGTAGCTGTCCGAGTGTTGCAGGTTTGCCGCTCATTCTCGGCGACCCTCCAGCCAGCGCTCGGCATCGATCGCCGCCTTGCAACCGCTCCCGGCCGCGGTGACCGCTTGTCGGTACCGCGCGTCGGTGACATCGCCGCAAGCAAAAACACCTTCGACACTGGTCTCGGTCGTGGGTTCGGCGACCTCGATATATCCTGTCTCGGTCAGCTGCAAACCGTCGCCGAAGATCCCGGTGTTGGGGGTGTGACCGATCGCCACGAAGACACCCTGAGTCGGGAAGTCCGTCTCCTCACCGGTTTGGGTGTCGCGCAGGCGAACTCCGTGCACCTTCTCTTCTCGACTGCCCTGGATCTCGACTACAACTTTGTTCCAGAGCCACTCGATCTTGACGTTCGCTCGAGCTCGGTCCTGCAGGATCTTCGAGGCGCGCAATTCGTCCCGGCGGTGGATCACGGTGACCCGGCGCGCAAATTTGGTCAGAAAGATGGCTTCTTCGAGAGCGCTGTCCCCACCCCCTACGACGACGATCTCCTGATCCTTGAAAAAGAACCCGTCGCAGGTCGCGCAAGCCGAGACGCCATAGCCCATGAGCTCGAGCTCGGATGGCAAACCGATCTGGCGAGCGCTGGCGCCCGTGGCGACGATGACGGCATCCGCTGTGTACTGCGTTCCATCGGTGGCCACGATGAAGGGTGTGCTGGCGAGATCGACACGTGTCACCGCCTCGAACTTGACCTGGGCGCCAAATCGCTTGGCCTGCTCTCGCATGCGATCCATCAGCTCTGGACCGAGAATGCCCTCGGGAAAGCCCGGGAAATTCTCGACATCCGTGGTGATGGTGAGTTGTCCACCCGGTTGAGTCCCTTCGAAGACCAAAGGTGCGAGATTGGCGCGGCCGGCATAGAGCGCGGCGGTAAGCCCGGCTGGCCCCGAGCCGAGAATGATGACGGGGAAGTGCTGTCGGGTCTCGTCAGGAGTCGTCATGACGTGTGGGATCTCCTTGGCAGTGGTTATGCTCGGCGTCCGATCTGCCGGAGCAGGCGGGAGTATACCAACGGGTTTCGCCTGCGAGAGGTCTTTCCGCTATGCTCACGCCTTCAGTCCTGCACGCTGGAGCCATGAGAGGATGCCTCTCCAGTCGAGTTGCCAGGATCTCGAGAACAAGCAACCAAGGAGTCAAGATTATGCTCGCCAGTGAAGAACTCGTTGCCGCAGTCAACCGCCAGGTTGGAAATGAATTTGGTGCCTCCATGCAGTACGTTTCCATTGCCTCGTATTTCGACATCCAAGCCCTGACGGGATTGGCTCGATTCTTCTACCGCCAGGCGGACGAGGAGAGGGATCACGCCATGAAGTTCGTCCGTTTCATCGTCGATTCCGACGGTCAGTTGGCGATACCCGATATCCCGGCTCCAAAGGCCGAGTTCGACAGTGCCAGCGAAGCCGTGAGTCTGGCTCTGGCCTGGGAGCAGGAGGTCACCCAGCAGATTTACGGTCTGGTGGAGATTGCGAAGCAGGACAACAACTACATCGCCCAACGGTTTCTCGACTGGTTTGTCAACGAACAGTTCGAGGAAGTCAACACCATGAGCCAGTTGTTGCAGGTCGTGGAAAGGGCTGGAGAGACAGGGCTTCTCCAAGTGGAGGAGTTCCTGGCTCGCGAAGGCTCGAATTTTCAACCTGCCGAGGGTGAGGCGGACTAGACTCGATCAGGGCTGGGCGAGGGCGAGGGCGTTGTTGGCACTGAACGCCAGGTTGTCCATACAGCTCCACAACCAGTAGCCCCTGGGCGGCGACGACGTGAGCTCACCAATGAGGATCTTGTCCGCGGTCGCTGCGGCCACCGGACCGAGCAGCTCTGGATTCTCGGGTCGCTCCACCAACGGGTTCTCGAGCAGAAGATCCTGCAACTCCGCCGCGCCCGGATCGTTGTCGACACCGAGGAATATCCCGGCTGAGCAACAATGAAAGACTCCTGCCTGGCTCAGATGGATGTGCGCCTCCCACGCCGTTCCCAGAATCGTCTGAAGATGAGAGCCCAGGGGTGCCGACGATCCTGCCCAAGGCAGTAGGTTGAAGGCCAACTGCGTGCCAAAAAGATCTTCGGGCCGCTGATCACTCATGCTGAGGATGGCTCGACTCTGTTCGAAAAGCTCATCCAGTCCTGCCTTGCCGTGGGCGGAGGCTGGCTGCAGAACATGCGCGACGACCTCCAGGTCCCCCAGGTCGCGCAATGGCGCAAGCAGATGTGCCAGAAGCAGAACCCCAGGTGCTGGACTCACGATTTGAGTGGCTTCCGGCGAGTTGCTCGCTATTGATTCCGGCGACGACGGGTACCGCCTCGTCCAGCGGTGTCTCCGGATCGATGAAGATGGCCTTGCAATGACTGGGCACCGATCTCGAGACCGCGAGATCGGTTTCCCGGTGCACAAAACAGAACGGTACCGAAAGCGTCCAGAGTATCGTCTTCCAGGGACTGTACGATGGCGGCTCGGCCTGCCACCTCGGTGACGGCACCGACCTCCTCGGAGTCGGTTGAGAAAAGCTCGATTTGATCCCAGGGACTCGCTCGAGAAGCGATAGCCTCGCGTACGGCTTCACCCATCAGGGTCTTGGGCTCGACGATGGCGAGGCGACTCACCAACGGACCTCTTCTTCTGTGTCAGGGCTCTCTGCTCCGGCTCGGTGACGCGAGAACCCGGCTGACCAACCACCCCGCTGGCCCGGACAGAACGTAGGCGACAGCGGCAGAGAAGAGAACCGTGGGTGGGTTGTAGGCGACGAGAAGGAGAAAAACTCCAATAAGTAGAGCGTTTCGGTAGCTCCATCTTCGTGTGAGGTCGTTTTGTTTAAAGCTCAGGTAACGAAAGGTGGAGACCATGAGCGCGCCGTTGAGTATCAAGGCACCCATCATGAGGGCAGTCGGGCCAGGGGGAGCCGGTGGCTGGCGGCAGGAAGTAGAAGATCGAGGCGGTCGCGGCGGCAGCTGGCGGCGAGGGTAGCCCGACAAAGAAACGGCTGTCGACACTTCGCGATTGGACGTTGAAACGGGCCAGTCGTGTGGCAGCACAGAGAAGATAGAACATGGGGATCAGCCAGCCCAGGCGGCCAAAGTGATGCAGACCCCAAATATGAGCCAGAAAAGCGGGTGCGACGCCAAAGGTGACAACATCCGCCAACGAGTCGAATTCCTTGCCGAACTCGCTCTCGGTCTTCGTCATCCGGGCAATGCGACCGTCGAACGTGTCGAGAAAACCAGCCACGACAATGAGAATGGCTGCGGTCTGAAAGTCTCCCCGCAGGCCCCGAACGCAGGCGTAGAAGCCCAGGATGATGTTGCCGAAGGTGAACAGGCTCGGCAGGAGGTACACGCCTTTGCGCATGCGGCTGTCGCGATCGTGGGACTTCATGGGGTCTCCGTTTCTTGCCGAGCGATGACGGTGGCTCCTTCGATGACTTTTTGCCCGACCTCCACTTCTAGATGGTAGCTCACCGGAACCAGTAGATCGACGCGGGACCCAAACTTGATGACACCCATGAGCTGCCCCTTGGTGACCTCCTGGTCGGTCTCGAGGTATGTGACCACCCGGCGGGCCAGGAGGCCAGCGATCTGGTGGACTCCGACTCGATCCCCGTTCGGGCGCTGCAGGACTGTCAGATGTTGTTCGTTGACGTCGCCAGCGCGCGGGTCGAACGCTGCCAGCTTGCGACCGGGCGTGTACCGGCTCGCAGCCACGCTACCAGTGACAGGTACTCGCTGCACGTGGATATTGAAGACTGACAAGAAGATCACGATCTTGTGAAAGGTTCCAGGTCCGACCGCCGGGTCGTCCAGCTTCTCGAGCTTGAGTATCTTGCCGTTGGCTGGAGAAAGAACGCCATCGGTGTGCGAGGCATCGGGGCGTGGCGGAATTCGGAAGAACAGGAGCACGACAAGGGCAACGATACCTGCCGCGATCGCCCAACGGGGGTAACCCACCACAAACAGAAAGCCCGCCAGACCGAGAACCGGCAAGACGAATGGCCAACATTCCTTGGCGAATACCATGGTTCCTGGGTGGGGCGGGCATCGGCCGACTTACCGGCCGGTATCGAGCCGAATCCTCTCTAGGCCGAAACGTGAGCCTCGCGGTGTGACCGTAGGATGCTCTCCATCCTGTCCTTGATGAGGAGTTTTTGGCGCTTGATCTGCTTTTCTTCCTGCTCGTCCTCCTCCGAGAGCAGGGACTGGACCCGGAGCTCTTCGAGCCGCCGTTCGAAGCTCTGGTGCTCCTCGAAGAGGTTGCGAAATCGCTCGTCGGATTCAATCAGCTCTTGCTTGAGTGGGTCGTCATGATTGCCCATCTTGAGGCCTCCTTACAAGAGAAATGGACTCGCCGAGGGTCGGCGTACTGGTGGATGGGGGGTCTGCTCGAGACGCGGGAGTGTTTTTGGTTCACCAAGGGCAGTGGCAGGATACCATCGGCTCTTGGGGCGATCAACACGCTGTCGATTCCAGTCCTTGGTGCGGCACTCGATCGTCCAGATCGTGGGATGACCGGAGGAAGGAGGAATGTTCCCTCTAGCGAGCTGGACTCGGAGGGGTGACTGCGGGGGCTCTGAGGTACAGAGGATTCGCCAATAGATCGGGATCCCGCTCGGCCGGGCACACATCGAGGATGCGGAGGGCTTGGGGAGCCAGGGGACCCGGCTCGATCAGAACGACATCCGGCGGGTTTGCCAGCTGAGCTACCCATCGTGAGATACCGAAGCCGACAAAGTGGTGGGAGCCCTTCACCGAGAAATCCTCAGCAGAGGAGGTCTCTGGAGCATGAAGAGGCCTATAGGGTGGAACCGCCATGAAATCCTGCATCAGCCACTGACCGCGCAGGGCATCGACACAGGCTGTGATGGCGTGGCTGCCGGCCGGAGCCAGTGTCGCCAGTACCTGGAGCGTGGGAAAGGTCGCGGTCTGCGTCGCCAGCGCCATTCTGATCCCCTGGAGTGTGGCGAGACCCACGCGCAGACCGGTAAAGCTACCCGGGCCGCGCAGACCCAGCAAGAGATCGATCTCGAACAGTTGGAGTCCGGATTCCTCCAGCGCCTCATCGATCATCTGGAGAAGTCGGCCAGAGGACTGCCGTTGCTCTATCGCCCTCTCGGCGACCACCTGACCACCGACAGAGACTGCGACACTGACAACGGGAGAACCGGTGTCGATCGCCAAGGCGGCCTCGACTGGCTGGGCCACCGGCGGAGTCTGCAGGTTTGAAAAGTTATACTGGCGATTCATGCCCAAGTCCCTTCAGCTGACCCCCATGCTACGCCATTATCTGGAGGTGAAGGCGGATCATCCCGACGCCATTCTCCTGTATCGAATGGGTGATTTCTACGAGATGTTCTTCGAGGATGCCGTACGGGCGGCACCGGTTCTGGAAGTCACCTTGACTGCCAGACAGAAGGGGACGGAGAACGAGGCGCCGATGTGTGGTGTGCCCCACCACGCACTGGGCACCTATCTGGCCAAGCTTCTCCGCGCCGGCCTGAAAGTAGCCATCTGCGACCAGGTCGAAGATCCGGCGCAGGCCAAGGGTCTCGTCAAACGGGAGGTGACGCGCGTCATCACCCCCGGGACCCTGACTGATCCCGACTTACTGCAGAGCGATCGGGCCAACTATCTCGCCAGCGTTCTCTGGTCTCCGGATGGCGCTGCGGGTGCGTTCCTGGATGTATCGACCGGTGATTTCCTGCTGCGCCGGTGGAGCTCGACTGCGGAGGCTCTGGATGACCTGGCGGTCCTGCAGCCACAGGAAGTCTTGACGCCTGAGTCCGGGGTGCCTTCCGAGGTGCGTCTGTGGCTCGAGGATCGCGGGATCTGCCAGACCACCGAACCCGATGATTCCTGGCCGGAGAGGAAGCGGGCACAGGAGATCGTTCAGCGTCAGGTGGGGACGACGACTCTAAAAGGCTTTGGACTCGAGGAAGGAGAACCTGCAGTGCGGGCCGCGGCAGGAGCGCTGCAGTATGCTCGTGACACCCAGCAAAGTGATCTCTCTCATGTACGGTCTCTGCGGGTAGACGCATCCTCGGACCATTTGGTTCTCGACGCCATCACCATCGCCAACTTGGAGGTTTTTCAGAATCTCCGCGATGGGCGTCGAAAGGGCTCGCTGCTCTGGGTCGTCGATCGCACGGCGACCGCTCCCGGCGGCCGGCTCCTCAGACAGTGGTTGCAGCGTCCTCTGCGGGATCCGAGCCAGATAGAAGTCCGCCAAGAGGCGGTGCAGGAGCTTCTGGAGAGTCGCCGGAAGAGATCGCGGCTGGCAGGACTGCTGGCACAGGTTGGAGATCCGGAGCGAGTGGTTTCCCGAGCGGTTCTCGGTATGCTGAATCCCCGTGAAGCCGCGGCTTTGAGAGAGGGCCTCAGTCAGGTGCCGTCGATTCTGGGAGATCTGTTCCAGGCGGAGGCGTCCATTCTGCGGCAGATCAGTCAGGTCGATCCGGTTGCCGATCTGGCGGCGATTCTGGAGGCCTCGCTAGAGGCCGAGCCCGCTGCCTCCCTGAAGCACGGCGGAGTGATTCGCGCGGGTGTGGATGGCGAGCTGGATCGCCAGAGATCGTTGGCCAAGGACAGCCGGCAACATGTCTTGAGACTCGAGCGTCAAGAGCGCGAGCGGACGGGGATCTCATCGCTGAAGATTCGCTTCAACAAGGTCTTCGGGTACTACCTCGAGGTGACGAAGGCCAACCAACATCTGGTTCCAGACGGGTACATCCGCAAGCAGACCCTGGTGAATTCAGAGCGCTACATCACCAGTGAGCTGAAGGAGTTGGAAGAACAGATTCTCGCTGCTGAGGAGGCGCAGATCGCGCTGGAGCAGGAGCACTTTGGCAGACTGCAGAGTTGCGTGGTCGAAGCGGCACCCCGGGTGCGGGATCTTGCACGGGCGTTGGCGACCCTGGATGTGCTGGTGGGGTTTGCGGAAGTGGCAGCGCGCGGGAAATATGCTCGCCCACAAATCTCCGACGCCGGTGCCGCCGTCTCGATACGGGAAGGACGTCATCCTGTCGTCGAGAGGATGTCATCGGAGCCATTTGTCCCGAACGACTGCGATCTGGGTGCCGACGAGTCCCAGATCGTCATTCTCACGGGTCCGAACATGGGCGGGAAATCGACCTATCTGAGGCAAAACGCCTTGATCGTTCTGATGGCCCAGATCGGATGTTTCGTCCCCGCGACCGAGGCGCGTGTCGGAGTGGTGGATCGGATCTTCACGCGGGTTGGAGCCTCTGACGATCTGTCGAGAGGGGAGTCGACCTTTATGGTGGAGATGATCGAGACTGCCAGGATCCTCCATCAGTGCACGGCCGAGAGCCTGGTCATTCTGGACGAGGTTGGACGCGGGACGGCAACCTTCGACGGGCTCTCTCTGGCCTGGGCTATTGTGGAGCATCTGCACCAGCACGGCCGGCCGATGACCTTGTTTGCGACGCACTATCATGAGCTGACGGAGCTGGCCGTCCTGTTGCCGCGAGTGGTCAACCGGACCCTGTCGGTCAAGGAGTGGGAGGACCGCATTGTCTTTCTTCGGCGGGTGATCCCGGGCAGCTCTGACAAGTCCTATGGCCTGCATGTTGCGCGGCTGGCAGGCATCCCGGAGACAGTCATCCATCGGGCGTCAGAGATCCTCGGGAACCTGGAGGCGCAGGAATACGACATGACCGGCAAGCCTCGCTTGGCCCGTGGAGCCGCGGCAGTCGACAGCGGTGGCCCGGACCAGTTGACGCTCTTTGCGCCTGCCGAAGAGGTCGCAGCATCGATCCTGCGGGAGATCGATCTCGAGCAGCTCACGCCGCTGGCGGCCTTGAACCTGCTCCATGCTCTCAGAGACAGGATTACAGAAGAGTAGATCGGCGCTCAGAATGGGATGTCGTCGTCCTCGGGTGGGCCGCCGAGATCACCGCCGGAATCGGCTGGTGCTGCCTGTCGGTACCCGCCGCCGCCGCCCTCTCCGCGAGTGCCGAGCATCTGGAAATTCTCGCAGATGATCTCTGTTCGGTACTTCTTCTCGCCGCTCTGGCGATCCTCCCAGGACGAAGTCTGGATCCGGCCTTCGACATAGATCTGCTTGCCCTTGGTGAGGTACTCGCCAGCGATTTCGGCTTGCCGGCCCCAGCAGACAATATTGTGCCACTCCGTTTCGTCTTGGCGATTGCCGTCCTTATCGCGTCGTCGCCGGTTGGTAGCCAGACTGAATTTGGCGACCGGTTGGCCAGAGGGGGTGGTACGAACTTCGGGGTCTCGCCCGAGATTTCCTACAAGAATGACTTTGTTGACCATTTTTCGTGTTCTCCTGCCGTGACTTGAATGTTGGCTATCATAACCTGGTTAGTGAGACGAAAAACATGCGATTGATCTTGCAGCGAGTAAAATCGGCCTCCGTCGAAGTGGCCCATGAGAAAGTGGCCGCCATCGACCATGGACTTCTCGTTCTAGTGGGTATCGAGAAGGGAGATGGTACAGATCAAGTGATTCGGGCCGCAGACAAACTCGTCAGCCTGAGGATTTTCGAGGACGACCGGGGTCGCATGAACCTGGACACGAGCACGGTCGGGGGAGCCATTCTTCTGGTGTCCCAGTTCACGTTGGCCGGATCACTGGCGAAAGGCCGTAGACCGTCATTTGACCGCGCGGCCCCGGCAGCGCAGGCAGAAACCTTGGTAGAGGCTTTGGCCGCTCGACTGTCAGATTCCGGCATCCGTGTCGAAACCGGCCGGTTTGGCGCTCATATGGAAGTGGAGCTGATCAATGATGGACCGGTCACCTTTGTTCTCGACCTACCCAGCGGCGCGCCGAACTGATCAGAGCAAGATGGAAAGCTCGGACAACGGCACGGGCAGAAAGACCGCGAGAAACACGACCAGGGTGGCCAAGCCGACGCGACGACGTCCTGGATCTAGACCCGCGGCTGGGAAGAGAACGGGTGGATGGCGCCAAGCAACGATCAGCAGGACACCGAACCAGAGCCACCATCCTGGCCACAGGAACCCCAGAAGAGCCAGCGACGCGAGAACGACTGGACGCAGCCGCCGATACCAGACAGGTGAGGCGGCGTAGAGGATATGTCCACCGTCCAACTGGCCGACAGGGATGAGATTCAGGGAAGTCACCAGCAGACCTACCCAAGCCGCCAAGGCGCAAGGATGGTAGTTGAGCACCATACCGGGATCCAATGGGCCGTGCAGAAGATAGATCAGGAGCCTGGTGACCAGGCTCTGGCCGGGAACCAGGAGCCCGAGTCCCCCCAGCGTCTCGTCCAGCACCACGACTCGTACCACAGGAGAGTTCGCGAGACCGTAGACGAGAAAGGGTAGGAGGACAACGAATCCGGCGATGGGACCGGCGGCACCCACATCGAAAAGCTGACTTCGGGTCCGGATTCTGGCGCGAATTCGAATAAACGCGCCAGCCGTACCAATGAGAATGGGCGCCGGTAGGAAATAGGGCAAAGTGCAAGGGATCCTGTGTCTTCGACAGGCAAAGAAATGGCCCAACTCGTGCGCCAGCAGGATGGTGAGCAAGGGAACGGAAAAGGAGAGCCCGGTACGTCGCAATTCGGGTCTTGTCCAGACCTCCAATGGAATCCTGATCACGGACAACAGCATCTCGCGAGGACCGCCGAATGCGGAGTCGATCGCGAGGATAGCGTCGGTCCGGATCCAAAAGAGGAAAACGGTACCGAACGACGTCGTGGTGACGAAAGTCAGCCCGAACAGGCCGAGCGCCAACCACCAGTTGTAACGGGGCCGAGAAGGCAGGAGTGGGGGGTTATAGATTCTTCAGCTCTTTGCCGGGCTTGAAGCGCACGGTCTTGCCGGGCGAGATCGCGACCTCGACACCGGTCTTGGGATTGCGGCCGACACCCCTCTTCCGATCGCGAACCTGGAAGACGCCAAAGCCGCGGAATTCGATCCGTTTGCCCTCGCTGAGGGCGTGTTTCATCTCCTCGAAGATGGTCTCGACTGCATGAGCAGCTTTGACTCTCGGAACATCCGAGGACTCTGCAACGCGATTGACGAGGTCGGCTTTGATCATGTCAGTGGGGTGCGGCGTCGGAGTGTAGCAGCGGGTTTTGCGGAGTGTCAACGGACGGCATTCGATCGCTCTCAGCGGCTCGATGACTCGCCAGACACGACGGATCGGCCTCTCTTTTTTCGTTCCATGATGCAGCGTTCAAAGGCCCGCGCGGCGCTGACGCAGAGCCCGCGGATCAGGTCGAGATCGAGATCGGCGAGTCCCAGTGGGCCACAGTCGCCGTAGACCAGCGCCACCAGCTTGTCCCGGACTCGAATCGGAAACACAGCGCACTCGTCAGACAAATCCTTGTGCCAACAGGCTGCAAGATCGACATGTGCCGACATCCCTGGGAGAGTGCCGAGAAAGAAGCTGCCACCCCCACGCAGGTTCAGAAAGATCGAGGGTTGGTCGGAGGGCACGGAATACTGCCTCAATCTGGCCTTATCGAGCCCGGGTCCGTGAGCCAACCAGCCGCGAATCTGCGTCGGTGATGCCTGGAGTAGGCACACGCGGGTAAACTTCTGGGAGAGGACAGAAATCAGGATACGACCGATCTCCTGGGGATCGGAAGTGGTCTCCAGAGCCACCTCAGCCTCCTCGACACTCATCGGCCGCTCGCTGTCGTGGACATCGCGATCGTAGAAATCCCCTGGCAGAACGGCGCTCTCGGAGCTCTTATCGCCAGCGGGTTCGGTGCCCAGCGACTCGAGCTCCTCAGCCGACACCGGGATGGACTTTCTTGATCGACTTGGCGGCTGCAGGTGGATCGGCTCTGGCACTGGCTCCGGTGGTGAATCATCGATAGCCGAAGCGCTGGGGGAAGACTGCGCCGCGATCGGAACGACTACAGGCTCTGTCTCAGGCTTGGCATGCACGAGCCGTGACTGAGGATGGAACTCACCGTCCTGGCGTTGCCGCAGCTCGCGGTTGAGGGTCGTCAGCAGCGTGACGAACCGCTCTGAGCAGGGGGCTTTGTAGTAGCGCGACAAGGCTTCGACGACCCGGACTTCAGTCGCGATGTACACACTCAGACGTCTGCCGACGATGAAAGAGAGCTCGTCCTGTAGCCAGAGGTTGTCGACCTCCAGCATGGCGATATCGACATCGCCATGGGTAGCCCTGAAAGGTACGGCTCGATACCGTATGGCGATGGGCGCGGGCAGGAGCCGGCTGACCTTGTCCTCGATCGCTGCCAGGTCCTCGGCCGCAGCCGTGGGAACGCCCTGCTGCTCAGCTAGGCTACGGTTCAACAAATCCTCGCTAACGGCTCCCATTTCCAGCAGGCAGGTACCGAGTCTGCCACCGATTTCACGCTGCCGCGAGATCGCCAATCCCAGCTGTTGTTTGGTGATCCAGCCGTGCTTTACCAGCAGTGTGCCGAGCGACATCATAGGAGCAGTCTCGATCTTGATGGGCCTAAGTTCTTAAGGATCCGCAATTTAGCAGACTTCGTCGGATTATAGGTGTGGCTCTTTGGCTTGTAAAGGTAAGCCTGCGATTGCTATCCTTCGCGCGTGAAAACGCTGTGGATTCTCCTGACAGTGTGCTGGGCGGTTTCGACCGGGCTGGCCCTGGCCGAACCGCCGCCCGATGCCGCGTACCACATGGTGATGGCGCGCCTGCTGGCCGACGAGGGCAGGGGCCGCGAAGCCGCCGAGAGTTTTGTCGCGGCTATTGAGCTGGCACCGGGAGATCCATATATCAGGTTGGAGTACAGCCGCTTCCTGGTCCGCCAGCGACGATTGGGCCAGGCTGCCCAGCAGGTGGCGACCGCCTACCAGTTGGCGCCGAACGAACCCGATGTCTTGCGGGCCTACGCTGAGACCCAACTCAAGATGGCCGGCCAGGAAGCGGGCGCCCTCGACGCTGCACGCCAGGCCTTGGAGAAGCTGCGGCAGATCGACCCTGAGGACGTGGAGTCCATGGTCAGTCTGGGACAGATCTATCTGAGCGAACAGAGTCCGGAAAGAGCCGCCGATGTCTTCCAGGCCGTTCTCGACCAGACCTCCGGTAATCGGATGGTGTACCGATTGCTGGTAGACGCCTTGATCCGCTCCGGTCAAATCGACCGAGCCATTGCCGTGCTGGGGGAAGCTCTGGAGTTGGATCCCCTTTTCACCCGAGCCCGGGTTGTCCTCTCCGAGCTTCTCGGCGAGCAGGGCAGACACGAAGAAGCCGTGGAGATCCTTTCCGAGGCTCCCGAGGTCGCCGCCGATGATCCGGAGCTGCAAAGGCGATTGGCTCTCGAGCTGCATCGGGCGGGAGACTTCGATGGCGCTCTGCAGGCCATTGATCGGGTGCTGGAGACGGAACCGAGCGACTACGCCGCACTCTACCTGAAGACGGTGATTCTCACCGTGCAGGGCGGCAACGAAGAGGCCGTCCAACTGGCCAAGAGACTCATTGCGCTCCATCCTGACAATCTCGATGTTGTGATTCTTCTGGCTCAGCTGCTGGATCGGCAGGGCCGGTGGCAGGAAGCCGATGTCGAGCTTCGTCGTATCGAGCAACAGCTGCGCGTCGCCAGGGAGATCGAGGCGGCCGGTCAGGCATTGGCGCAACGAGTGATCGTCCTGAGCCGAGCCGGCGCCTGGCAGCAGGTGGTCGAGGCTCTCGAGCCACACCTGCCAGAGCTCGAAGACGCGGACCAGATCGACTTGATCTTTCTGTATGCCGACGCGCAGGTCCATCTCGGAGAGCAGGGGAAGGCTCTGGCCATGCTCTCGCGATTTCCCAGCGGCTCGCCGGCAGAGCGATCTGCCATCGCCAAGCAGGCCGAGATCCTTTTCCGATCTGAGGAAGAGGCGCAGGCCAGGGAGCGCATTGCTGAGCTGCTGACGACCGAATCCTACGACGACATGGTGCGAGCCGCGGAGGTCTATCAACGTCTCGAGCGCTATGGCGAGGCGATCCCGATTTTGGAGGGGGCGCTTCGTCTGGAGCCGGATTCCACTCAGGCGATGTTTTGGCTCGGCGCCTCCTATGAGCGCAGCGGCCGCGAGCCGGAGGCCGAAACGGTGCTGCAGGGGTTGCTCGATATCGATCCGGAATTCGCCCCGGCTCTGAACTATCTGGGGTATATGTGGGCCGATCAGGGTGAGAATCTCGACCAGGCGCTGCAGCTCGTGCGGCAGGCTGTGGCCCTCGAACCCGACAACGGTGCCTATATCGACTCGCTCGGATGGGCTCACTTCCAGCTCGGTGAGTATGAGAAAGCGAGAGGGCATCTGGAACGAGCGGCGAGTCTCGTCGGTGACGATGCGGTCGTCTTGGAGCACCTGGGCGATCTCTACCAGGCTCTCGGCAGGTTCGAGGATGCCCGCCTGTCCTATCAGCGTTCTTTGGCGCTGGAAGCAGAAAACGCCAGTGAGGTCCAGCTGAAGCTGGAGCGGCTGGGCGACGGACGCTAGAGATTTTCTCTTCGCTAACACGACAGGGATGGCGCATCCTTCTGGGATGCGGGATGGTGGTTTGCTGGGGGGGCTGCGCGGGCTCGTCTCTGAGGCAGGGGCCAACCATGGCCGGGCCCTCTGCAGAACTCGGCGAGTCTGCCGAACCTCGGGCTGCCAAGCAGCATCTCTTCAGAGTTGGCTACTCCGGCCAGCGGGGCTCGGGTAGTCTGCGCCTTGTCCTGAGACTCCAATCCGCCGATTTCTTCCAGCTGGCAACGGCCGACAGCTTGGGACGCCCACTGTGGACGCTGCAGTTGGCAGACGCTTCCACCATCTTTTTGGATCATCGTGAGCAGGTCTATTGCGTCAGCGAGGCTGACCTCCGCCTCGGAGAAGTCACTCTGGAGATGTTCCCTTTGACTTCCGTACCTCGACTGCTCTTGGGGATGCTTCCCCATCGAGTTGGGTGAGGGAACTCGGCGGGGGGAATCAACCGAGTATCGCGACGATCAGGATCGACGTTGGTCTGTGCGGACCGCGGCAGACGAGGATGAGATCGCCGCCTGGACCCTCTGGGTTGCCGATGCGCCGACCCTGTGGTGGACGCGCCAAGGGAAAGGCGGCATACTCTCGCATCGTGACGGGAGTCAGTTTCGTTGGCGGCAAGTGGTCGAAGAGCCCATGGAGTCGAACCTGCGTCGTCTGACCCCGCCCGAGAGCTTCCGACAGATTTCCTGCCATGCGTACGACCTTCCGGAGTTTCGCCAAGATCAATCTTCACCTCCAGGTGGTGGGGCGTCGCGCTGATGGCTACCATGAACTGGTCACCGTCTTTCAGACCGTAGATCTCAGCGACCTGCTGACGCTGGAACTGAGAGGCGCCGATGTCCAACTGAATGTGAGCGAAGGCGATGCGCCTGGCGGCGAGGAAAACCTGGCCTATCAAGCTGCGCAGGAGTTTCTGCAGCGATGGGCGCCAGCAGCCGGGCTGCGAATGGATCTCAAGAAGAGAATACCTGTCGGGGGCGGGCTGGGAGGTGGTAGCAGCAATGCGGCCACCGTTCTGCTCGGTTTGCAGAGGATTCTGGGCGTTCCGGCGAGTCGCGAGAATCTGCAGGAGTTGGCCAGTCAGCTGGGTGCCGATGTCCCGTATTTTCTGTGGGGTGGTACCGCTCTGCGGTAGAGGCAGAGGTGATCAGATCGAGCCACTCCAGGACCTGGAGGAAAGAGCAGTTCTTCTGGTGACTCCGCCCATCGAAATCTCCACAGCAGAAGTGTTTGAAGAGCTGCGGACTGGGATATCGGCTGTCGGGCCAGCGAATGTCGAATATGGGTGGGCTCCGGACTCGGGGTGGTCGGGCATGGACCGGGGCAGGAACGATCTCGAGCAGATCGTCATGACGCGCTTCCCGGTCATGAGAGACGTATATAATGCTCTCGTCGAGGCCGGGGCAACCGTGGTGCGGCTCTCTGGGACAGGTGCGACTTTGTTCGCTTTCTTCGAAGACGATACTGAGCCCGGCGGGTTGGCTGCGGAGCTTCCATTCGGCAGTCGAGTGGTTCGAGCAAGGACCTTGAAACGGTCTTCACTCGACGAGCTTCTGGTTGTTGGGTGAAGGAGGGGGCCATGGAGATCACTGAGATCAAGGTGTTTCCCGTCGATGAGGAGAAACTCAAGGCTTTCGTATCCATCGTGTTCGATCGCTGCTTCATGGTGAACGACATCAAAGTGATTCAAGGCAGAGAAGGACTCTTCATCAGCATGCCGTCGCGGCGCAAGCGTAATGGCAGATTCAAGGACGTGGCGCATCCGCTCAACAACGAGACTCGGCGGATGATCGAGGATCAGGTGCTGGCCGAGTACGAGCATGCCGTATCTGGGCAAGAGAGACCCGTGCAGCCGGTACCGATTGTGCCGCAGGAGCCCGCCATCGAGGCGGTCGAAGTGGCGAAGATTGAGGAGGAGCAAGAGTCCCTCGAGGGCAAGACCCTGGAGGAGGTGGCGGAGATGCACCTGAGGGACTCGTTCTGGAATCCCTGATGGGGTAGGGGACGGCCAAGGACAGGTGGCCCAGGTCAACGCGGTCTGTCGCCATCGGCAGGCGGGTGACAGTCTGAGGCTCTGTCGCTGTCTGGCTGTTTCCACAGAGAACCTTTTTACACTACTGGGGCGTCGCCAAGCGGTAAGGCACCGGCCTTTGGAGCCGGCATTCCCAGGTTCGAATCCTGGCGCCCCAGCCATCGAGGTCTGTTAGATGGAAAAGCGAATCGAATCGATGTACGGAGAAGAGATGAAGATCTTCAGTGGGCGTGCCCATCCTGGGCTGGCGCAGGAGATCTGCACCTACTTGGGGCTCGAGTTGGGCAAGCTCGAGACCTTCAACTTCGCCGACGGCGAGATCTTCTGTCAGATTCAAGAAAACGTCCGCGGACGCGATGTCTTCGTGATCCAGTCCACTTGCCATCCGGTCAACGAGAACATCGTGGAGCTGCTCATCATCCTCGACGCCCTGAAGCGATCCTCGGCTGGACGGGTGACCGCGGTTGTGCCCTACTACGGCTACGCACGGCAGGACAAGAAGGATCAGCCCCACGTGCCGATCACTGCCAAGCTCATGGCAGACCTGATCACCAAAGCCGGGGCTGACCGTGTCCTGACGATGGATCTCCACGCCTCACAGATTCAAGGCTTCTTCAACATACCGGTGGATCATCTGTTTGCGGCACCCGTCTTGCTCGATGCAGTGCGCGAGATGGAGATCCCCGATCTCACCCTGGTCTCGCCCGATGCCGGGGGAGTGGAAAGAGCCCGCGCCCTGGCCAAGAGGCTCGACGCCGGGCTGGCCATCATCGACAAACGGCGCGTGGCGCCAAATCAGGCAAAAGTCATGAACATCATCGGCGATGTCACGGGGCGCAATGTGTTGCTCGTCGATGACATTATCGATACGGCTGGGACCCTTCATCACACCGTCCATTCGCTGCACGCCAACGGCGCCAAGAGAATTCTGGCTGCCGGAATTCATGCGGTACTATCCGGACCTGCGATCGAGCGTATCCAGTCATCACCCCTGGAATCGGTGTTGGTGACGAACACCACACCGCTGGAAGAGAAGATGGCGCTCTGTGACAAGCTCAAACCGCTTTCGGTCGCACCGCTGTTGGGTGAAGCCATTCGACGAATCCATGTCAAGAGCTCGGTGAGCTCTCTCTTCGTCTAGCAGAGCAGAGGAATACAGAAATGAGTGAGATTACGATTGAAGTCAACCGGCGTGAAGAGACCGGCAAGAACGCCAACCGCCGATTGAGAGCCTCCGGGTTCATCCCGGCTGTCGTCTACGGCGGCGGCAGAGACTCGCTCTCGATTCAGGTCGAGAAGCAGGTGATCCACGATCTCTTGCGGCAGGAAGGCGGGGAACACGCCGTCTTTCTTTTGAAGTTGGCCGGCACTGACAAGAGTCGCCATACCATGGTGCGAGATGTCGAGATCGATTCGGTCAGTCGACAGATCATCCATATCGACTTTCAACGTGTCTTGATGACCGAGAAGGTGAAAGTCATGGTGGGCATCGAGCTTCTTGGAACGCCTGAAGGCGTCAAGAACGAAGGCGGCGTCATGGATTTCATCACCCGTGAGGTTGAGATCGAAAGCTTGCCCGGCGATCTGCCGGCCAAGCTGACCCTGGATGTGACGGATCTGAATATCGGCGATCACCTGGAGGCCAAGGACCTGGAGATTCCGGAGAAGGTCGAACTGATGGAAGAACTTGGCCGTGTCATCGTGTCGGTGGCTCACAGCCGGGTCTCTGACGAGGTTGAAGAGGCCGAGGCCGAAGGTGAGGAACTGCTGTTGGAGGCCGAAGCCGAGGAGCCCGAGCTCATTGGTCGCGGCAAGGAGGCCGAGGAGTCGGAGGACACTGAGTAGATCTGTGGGTGACCGGTTGATCGTCGGCTTGGGAAACCCGGGTCGGGAATACGAAAACACCCGACACAACCTGGGATTCAGGGTCGTCACGCGATTGGCATCGCGATGGGATGTTTCTCTGGGGCGGCTGGAATGCAACGCCTTGTTGGGCGAGTCGACCGAAGCTCTGTTGGCGGCACCGCAGACGTACATGAATCGAAGTGGGTACGCGGTTAGATGTCTCGTCGAGGGACGCGGTTTCCAGCCCGCTGACATCCTGGTCGTTTATGACGATGTGAACCTGCCACTCGGGCGACTCCGTTTGCGACCGAGTGGGGGACCGGGGGGCCATCGGGGCATGGAATCGATTGTGCAGAGCCTACAGACCGAGGAGATCCACCGTTTACGCCTCGGTATCGCGACCGAAGACATCGAACCAGCCAGTGATGACCTTGTCGAGTTCGTCCTGTCAACCTTTCTCGCCGACGAGGAAGAAACAGTTCAGGAGTTGATCGAGAAAGCTGCGGATGCCTGTGAATCGTGGTTGCAGGAGGGGAACGTGGCGACCATGAACCGCTTCAATGGCTGAAGATTGATCCGCAGACAAATGAAAGTTGTGAGGAGGTAGTTGGCGGTGGAATATCAAACACTGATCTATTTTGTGCCTATATGTGGCTTGCTGGCGTTGGGTTTTGCATGGGTGCGCAGCTCGTGGATTAATCGTCAGGATGCCGGCAACGAACGGATGACCGTGATCGCCGCTCATATTCGGGACGGAGCCATGGCTTTTCTCGGGCGGGAGTACCGGGTACTTTCCATCTTCGTTCTAGTGGTAGCCGTCTTGCTTGCCTGGTTGAATGCCGGCAAGAGCGGCAGCTCCGCATTGGTCGGTCTATCGGTCCTGGCGGGCGCCTTTTGCTCAGCTCTGGCAGGCTTCTTCGGGATGCGAGTGGCCACCGCGGCCAATGTCCGGACGACTTCGGCAGCTCGTACCAGTCTCAACAAGGCTCTCCAGGTGGCTTTCTCAGGGGGAGCCGTCATGGGGTTCAGCGTGGTGGGGCTGGGTGTGTTGGGTCTGTCGATCCTGTTCATTGTCTATACCAGTCTCTTCGAGACCGGTTCGCCACAAGCCGATCTCCTGAAGGTGGTGACCGTCCTGACCGGGTTCTCCTTCGGGGCGAGCTCGATCGCTCTGTTTGCCCGTGTGGGTGGTGGCATCTACACCAAGGCCGCTGATGTGGGTGCGGATCTGGTCGGCAAGGTCGAAGCGGGCATTCCGGAAGACGACCCCAGAAACCCGGCGGTGATCGCCGACAACGTTGGGGACAACGTGGGGGATGTGGCCGGGATGGGCGCTGATCTGTTCGAATCCTATGTCGGCTCGATCATCGGCGCACTGGTACTCGGTGCCAACGCCACGCTCCTCGATGGCAACGACTACACGCCCATGCTCGTGCTCCTGCCGTTGGTCTTGGCAGGAGCCGGTATCGTGGTCTCCTTGATCGGGACATTTCTGGTGCGGACGAAAGAAGGCGGCGATCCGGGCAAGGCCCTGCATATCGGGACACTGTTCTCGGCGATTGTCATGCTGGCGGCCATCTGGGCCATCTCTCGTTGGCTGCTCCAGGACACCTATGTGATCGGTGGGCAAGAGTTCTCTGCCATGGGTGTGTTCTGGGCCACCGTCGCCGGCTTGACCGGCGGAGTCTTGATCGGTCTGATCACCGAGTACTACACCTCAGAATCACGCAAACCAGCCCAGGAGATTGCCAAGGACAGCCTCACCGGTGCTGCTACCAATATCATCTCCGGGCTGGCACTGGGGATGCGGTCCACTGCCCTGCCCGTGATCGTGCTGGTCGCCGCGATTCTGGTGGCATTCGATCAGGCTGGCCTGTACGGCATCGCCATCGCTGCTCTGGGTATGCTGTCGACGACCGGTATCCAGTTGGCCGTCGATGCCTATGGTCCGGTCGCTGACAACGCTGGTGGTATCGCCGAAATGGCACAGCTCGGACCCGAGGTTCGGGCGCGCACGGACAAGCTGGATGCCGTTGGTAACACCACTGCAGCCATCGGTAAGGGATTTGCGATCGGGTCGGCGGCACTGACGGCCCTGGCGCTGTTTTCTGCGTTCAGGACAACCGTGGGTCTGGACAGCATCGATCTTGCCGACCCCAAGGTAATGGGAGGTCTTTTTCTCGGCGCCATGATGCCGTTCTTGTTCTCCTCCATGGCGATGAGAGCTGTCGGCCGGGCGGCTTTCGAGATGATCGAGGAGGTGCGTCGCCAGTTCCGTTCGATCCCGGGTCTGATGGAAGGCGAGGCGGAAGCGGATTTCGCGAAGTGCGTGGATATCTCGACCAGGGCGGCCATCAAAGAGATGGTGGCCCCGGGTCTGCTGGCGATCATCGCTCCGGTGGTGGTCGGTTTCTATGACACCGCGGCCCTCGGCGGATTGCTGGCCGGAGTGACCGCGTCGGGTGTGATGATGGCCATCTTCATGGCGAATGCCGGGGGTGCTTGGGACAATGCCAAGAAGTACATCGAGGGTGGCGCTCACGGCGGCAAGAACTCGGATGCTCACAAGGCTTCAGTGGTCGGCGATACGGTGGGAGATCCATTCAAGGACACCGCCGGGCCGAGCTTGAATATTCTGATCAAGCTCATGTCGGTGGTGGCCCTGGTGATCGCCCCTTTGTTGTAGAGCACGGCCGGATCCTTGAGTTTTTCTGGAGATCGGCTACAATTTGCCGTTCAAAGACGTCGGGGCGTTGTTGACTATGAAAACGTGCCCGATTCATCTACCTCTCTGTTCCCGTCGACGGGGACTGCACGAGGCCTTAGGGAGGTTTCAAATCTGATGCGTGAGTATGAGCTGATGTTCGTGATCGACCCTCGTCTGACGGACGAGGAGATCGTCGCTCTGGGTGATCAGTACAAAGAGATGATCCAGGCCGCCGGCGGAGACGTCTGGCGAGAAGAGAGCTGGGGCAAGCGCAAGCTTGCCTACCAGATCAACAAGCTGAGTGAGGGGAGCTACATGCTCTTTCACATTCGCAGCGACCATGGGGGTGTTTTCAACGAGGTCGAGCAGCGAATGCGACAGAACGAGAGGGTATTGCGGTATCTGACGATTCGCACCAACGCTGGCCGGCTGCGCCACCGTGCAGCCAGGGAAGAGGCGACTCCGGAGGTCACGGAGACTGGATCGGCGGCGACCGTTGCAGAGGAGGCCAACTGATGGCTGCCCGAGGAACTGGTGGAAAGAAGAAGACCTTCTTTCGTCGTCGCAAGGTCTGCCGGATGTGTGCAGACAAGATCTCCACGATCGACTACAAGGACACGAGGTTTCTTCAACAGTACCTCGTCGAGCGCTCCAAGATTCTGCCGCGGCGAATCTCCGGCACGTGTGCGAAGCATCAGCGGATCATTCAACAGGCCATCAAGCGCGCCCGCCACGTGGCATTGCTGCCTTATACGAGCGAATAGAGGATTCCGAGAATGCGTGTGATCTTGATGCAGGATGTATTGCATACCGGCAAGCGCGGTGAGGTCATTGATGTCAAGCCCGGGTATGCGAGGAACTATCTGATTCCACAGGGCCTGGCTCTCCAGGCGACGCCAGGAAATCTTAAATTCTTCGAGCAGCAGAGAGGCAAGATCGACGCCCGCCATGCGAAGGAGCGAGAGGCTGCAGCCCAGATCGCCGGGGTCATGGCCGGAATTCGACTGAGCATCGCCAAGAGGGTGGGGGAGAGTGAGACGCTCTACGGGTCGGTCTCGGCAACTGAAGTTGCCGAGATGCTGGAACAGAAGGGCGTCACGGTAGATCGACGCCGCATCGATCTGGAGGGAGGAATCAAGACCCTGGGTGATCATCAGGTGCGCGTCGAGCTGCATCCCGAGGTGGTCGCCGAGGTGACCGTCACCGTGACCGCCGAAGAGTAGCTCGGGATGTCCCACCCGGCGCCAGAGGATCCGGGGAGAGTCGAGAACCAGGAAGGCCTCGGCGAGGCTTTTCGTGATCTTTCCACCTGGCGCCAACGGTGGGAGGCCGAAAAGGCCTTTGCAGTTCCGAGCCAACCCACGGGTCTGAAGGGGCGGGTGAGCGCTCTGTTCAAGCGGGCCCTGGATCCGCTGGTCACTGCCCTGTGGAAGCGTCAGACTGCTTTCAATCTCTCGGTGATCAACCACTTGGAGGCTGCCGCCCGAACTCGCGGGGACCTGCAGGAGGTGCGCAATGATCTGCTGCGGGACGTGCAGAACAACCACCGACGGATCTCACATCTCGAGGCTTTCAAACGTGAAGGCTTCAGCGATGTGATGCGGCACTCGGATGCTCTCTATGCCGTGGTAGATCAGAAGCTGGATCGTTACCGCCGACAGAGTCAGGATCTCTGGAGTCGGCTGGGAAGTTTATTGGCGCGCGTGGAAGGGACAGAGAGTCCGGGCCTGGCCGCGGAGCTCGAAGAAGGCTGGCGAGAGCAAGGCTATCGGAGTCTGGAAGATCGTTTTCGCGGCACGCAGGAAGACATCGCTAAACGGGTGGCCACGTATCTGCCGTTCCTGCCGCCGGCCGGGGAGGTGCTGGATCTCGGCTGTGGACGAGGGGAAGCGCTGGAGGTCGTGGGCGCGCGAGGATTGGAGGTCCGGGGGGTCGATCTCAGTGCCGAAATGGTGGACGAGTGTCGCGGCCGCGGTTTGACTGCGAGCTGTGGGGATCTTTTCGAGGCGTTGGCAGATTGTCGGGAGGGGTCTCTCGCCGGAGTCCTATCCCTACATGTCATCGAGCATCTGGACGGCGCGGATGTCGACAAGCTGATCCGGCTGGCCTGGCGGGCCCTCGACGCCGGCGGCGCGCTCATTCTGGAAACGCCGAATCCACTCTCCTTGGTAGTGGCGGCTCGAAACTTCTGGCGCGATCCCACCCACCGCCGGCCGATTCACCCCGATACCCTGGCTTTCCTGTTCGGCGAAGCAGGGTTCGAATCCGTCGAACGACTCGATATGCGTCCCTTCGGTGAGGAGGAGCAGCTACCCGAGGTGAATCTCTCGGAGGTCCCCGCCGATCTGAAGATCCTGGCAGAGGGCGTTAACGAGATCCGTGATCACCTCGATGCGCTGCTCTACGGATACCAGGACTACGCCATCGTGGGCAAGAAACCCGCCTAGCTCCGGACTCACTCAGTCTTCAGCCCAGATTTCTTGAATCAGCGTCCAGTCCTCGACGTTGTCAGGCATCCTTTCGCCTGCCTTGGCGAGGTAGAAGGGGCGTTGTTGGTACCAGGGCAGGCGCATGATCCGTTGCCACTCGGGATCATAGAGTCGGGTAGGCTCGGTGCCGGCAATGAATGCCTCCTGGACGATGGCACTGGCTCCCGGTCCGGGCAGCAGCCCGGTGAAGTACTCGACCGGCATCTGCACAACCGAGGGTGGGGTGGAGAACTCTCCTCCGGCGAGGACCCAGCCCTCTTCGAGGCCGGTTTCGACGATGGATCGCCAGATAGGCAGCGCGGCCGCGGCCCCGGTCATGCGGCGGCCGATGGGTTCGTTCTGATCGTGCCCAACCCAAGACAGAATCGTCCACTGGGGCTGAATCCCACGAACCAGGCATCGACGTAGCGATCGGTCGTGCCGGTCTTGCCGGCCAGATCCACATCTAGATCCCGCATGCTGATCGCCGTGCCCCGAGTGACGACCCCGGCCAGCATATGTCCGAGGACAGAGGCGATCTCGGGCTCCATGGCCTGGTGGGCCTGGGGCTGGTGCTCCTCGACCAGACCGCCATCGGGTCCGGCGATACGATCGATCAGAAACGGCTCCACAAAGACACCTTGGTTGGCGATGGCGGCATAGGCTGCCGTGAGCTCGACCGGGATGAGCTCGGCCGTGCCCAGGGCGAGGCTCGGATACGGAGACAGCGGAGAAGAGATCCCACACCGACGGGCGAAATCCACCACCCTGTCCATGCCCACAAGGTCCCCCAGCTTGGTTGACGTGACATTCATCGAATGTTCGAGGCCTCGTCTGAGGGTGGTGATCCCGTAGTAGCGGCGAGAGTTGTTTCGGGGGCTGTAGGTCAGCTGCAGATTAGCTCCAGGGAAGACTGCTGGAGCGTCGAACAGAGTGTCGGCCGGAGTGAAACCCGTCTCGAGGGCGGCCCCGTAGACAAACGCTTTGAAGGCCGAGCCCACTTGCCGCCGGGCCTGGGTGGCCCGATTGAAGCTGCTACGCGAAAAATCCCAGCCACCGACCATGGCGCGGAGCTCTCCGGTGGCAGACTCCAGAACGACCACGGCCCCCTCGAGCTTGGGCTCCTGCTCCAGCAGCAGGAGGTCGATGTCGCCGCCTTCTTCGCTGGACTGGGCTTCGAACCAGGCCACATCGCCACTTTCAAAGACTTCGGTGAGGCTCTTTGTTACCCACCCACTCCATGTCGGCGGGGCCGACTTCGAATTCGCGGTCGGCGACCCTGACCCTGGCGCTTCGTCGATCGACCTCGATGACCAGGCCTTCTACCCAGTCGCCCGCTTGGAGCTCCAGATTGCTCCAGGAAGGCAGCTCGAAACTCTCCAAGTCCTCGTCCTCGATCCTGAAGGGCGCCCCTCGCCAGCCTTTCCTGTGATCGAGGGAGAGGAGACCTTGACGGAGGGCCTTCTCAGCCGCCCTCTGGATGTCGGGGTCGAGTGTCGTTTCGACTTGCAGACCCCTCTCCAGCAGTCCTTGGCTACCGTAAGTTGTCTCGAGATACCGGCGGACCTCCTCGGCGAAATAGGGTGCCAGCAGATCCTCCTGGCGTTGAGGCACGACCAGGAGTGGCTCGTCAGTGGCGATCTGGTACTCCTCCTGAGTGATAAATCCCTCTTCCTGCATCCGTCGCAGCACATAGTCGCGACGTTCGATGACGAGATCAGGACGACGGTAGGCGCTGTAGGCACTGGGACGCTGAGGAATCCCGGCCAGCATGGCTGCCTCGGGCAGGGTGAGGTCAGCGACGCTCTTGTTGAAGTAGGACTGCGCTGCGGCCTCGAAACCGTAGTTGCCATGGCCGAGGAAGATGAGGTTGCAGTAAAGGGTCAGGATCTGCTGCTTGCTGAAGTTCTTCTCCAATTCGACCGACAAGAGAGCTTCCTCGATCTTGCGTTGCCAGGTCTTCTTCCTGGTTAGATAGAGCTCTCGGGCCAGTTGCATGGTGATGGTCGAGCCGCCGATACGGGAGGTCCGCTTGCGGCTCAGATTCTTCAACGCGGCCCGGAGCACCCCTTCGGCGTCGACCCCCCCATGTTGGAAGAAGTTCCGATCCTCGGCCGCCAGAATGGCCTGCTGGAGGAGCTCTGGCACGTCGCCCTCGCGGAGCAGGACGCGCTTTTCACGAGCATACGTGGCAAACACCTTGCCGTGGCGGTCGAAGAGCTGCGTGATCTGTCCTGGGGTGAAATCGGACAAGGATTCGACACGTGGCATATTGATCACCGCCGCGACGCCAACTCCCATGATGCCGCCCAGAATCACGGCCATGGTGATGGGAATGACGAAGAGATAGAACCGGCGCCGGCGACGCTGGCCACGTCTGGGTGTTGGAATGGGGGATTGATCAACCATGAAAACAATTCTCCGTCTCTACTCGCGGCATTATAGAACCCGAGCGTGGTTTACGAGACGCGTGGCTCTGGCTACAATGCACTACTCGATCATGACCGCTCCGGGATCCATTCATCAGTCGACGCAGGAACCTGCGGTGCCTTTCGGGACCGCCCCCACAGAGCCGGTGGCGGGTGGGTGCAGCCGACTGGGCTTGATCGGGTGTGGAGTGGCGATCCTCCTGCTGGGAGTCGCTGCAGTGGTCTTTCTGTTCAAGGCCGGGGATCTGTTTGGCTGGGCCTTGAGCCAATTCGAGACCGAGATCACCCGTGCCCTGCCCGAGGACTGCACAGAGTCGGAACGGCAGCGGCTGCGAGAGGCCTTTGCCGGCGCCGCCGAGGCGGTACGGTCAGGGGAATTCGATCCATCAGCCCTGCAGATTTTGCAGGGGAAACTGAGGGAATCGCTTCTCGACGAAGACCAGACTCTGACTCGGGAACAGGTTCTGGAGCTGACGATGATCCTGGAAGAGGTGGCTGGGCAGACACCAGAGGAGATTCCGGTCGAGGAAGAGGCTCCTTCTCCAGCCATCGCCGCTCTTGCGGCCAGTTGATTCCGATCCATGGGTCTGTTCACGCTCAAGTCGCCTTTCAGCCCCCAAGGTGACCAGCCCCAGGCCATCGAGCAGCTGACAGCCGGTGTGCGGGCCGGCGTGCGAGATCAGGTGCTGCTCGGAGTCACCGGTTCAGGCAAGACCTTCACCGTTGCCAAAGTCATCGACGAGGTGGAGCGGCCGACACTGATCCTGTCGCACAACAAGACTCTCGCAGCTCAGCTCTATCAGGAGTTCAGACATTTCTTCCCCCAGAATGCTGTGGAGTATTTTGTCTCCTACTACGACTACTACCAACCCGAGGCCTATGTTCCTCGGTCCGACACCTACATCGAGAAGGAGACCAGTATCAACGAGGACATCGACCGTCTGCGACTGCGGGCGACGAAGGTCCTCTTCGAGCGTCGCGATGTGATCATCGTGGCCTCGGTCTCCTGTATCTACGGGCTGGGATCGCCGCAGGCGTTCTCAGGGATGCTGACGTTCTTCGAGGTCGGAGATGATTCCGGTATCGAGGAGGGACTCCGGAGTCTGGTGAACATGCAGTACGAACGCACCCAACTGGATCTCTTCAGAGGGAGTTTTCGGGCGCGTGGGGATGTCTTGGAGATCTTTCCAGCCTACGAAGATCTCGGAATTCGGGTGGAGTACTTCGGTGATGAGATCGAGAGGATCAGCCGCTTCGACCTGCTGCGAGGAGACAGTGTCGAGGAGTTGGAGCGGATCTCCATCTATCCCAAGACCCACTATGTGACTCCAAAGGAGGAACTCCAAAGAGCCATCGGGAGTATCGGCCGGGAGCTCGAGGAGAGACTGGATGTCCTGGAGGCGAACGAGCGTCTCCTGGAGCGCCAGAGACTAGAGCAGAGAACTCGGTTCGACCTGGAAATGTTGCGCGAGATCGGCTACTGCCACGGTATCGAGAACTACTCACGGCATCTGACAGGAAGAGCCGCAGGAGAGCCACCACCCACTTTGCTGGACTATCTGCCTTCCGACTACCTCTTGGTGGTGGACGAATGTCATCAGACGATCCCGCAGGTTCGTGGGATGTACCACGGGGACCGATCCCGCAAGGAGACCTTGGTCGACTACGGATTCCGTCTTCCCAGCGCCCTGGACAATCGCCCCTTGACCTTCGAAGAGTTCGAGGAGCGGAGCGGGCAGAGATTGTTGATTTCCGCGACTCCGGGCCCCTGGGAGTTGAACCAGGTCCAGGGCGTGGTGGTGGAGCAGGTGGTGAGACCGACGGGGCTTCTGGATCCGGAGATCTTCGTCCGACCGGCGAAAGCGCAAATCGATGACTTGATCACCGAAATCGGCCAGGTGGTCGAGGGCAATAGACGGGTGCTGGTGACAACGCTCACCAAACGTATGGCAGAGGAGTTGACGCAGTACCTACTGGAGCTCGGCGTCAGGGTTCGCTATCTCCATAGCGACATCGACACTCTGGAGCGGGTGGAGATCGTCACAGGTTTGCGACAGGGCCTGTTCGATGTGCTGGTGGGGATCAACCTGCTTCGCGAGGGTCTCGACATGCCAGAGGTGGCTCTGGTAGCCGTCCTCGACGCGGACAAGGAGGGATTCTTGCGCAGCGCTACGGCCCTGATCCAGACGGCGGGCAGGGCGGCGCGAAACCTGGAAGGACGAGTACTCTTCTATGGTGACAAAGTCACCGGTGCGATGCGTCAGGCCTTGGACGAAACGGCGCGCCGTCGTGAACTTCAGCATGCCTATAACGAGGAGCATGGGATCGAGCCCAAGACGGTTCTCAAAGATATCTTCAGTCCTCTCGTACAGATGAGCAATCTCGACTATCACCTGACCGGTGAACAGGTTCTGTCCGAGCTGTCTGAAGGGAGTGATCTCTCCCTTCACGACCAGATCGACCGCCTGGAGAAACGGATGCGCAAGGCCGCGAAGGGCCTGGAGTTTGAAGAGGCCGCTGCTCTACGAGACAAGATCCGGGAGCTGCGAGAACTGCAGATCTACTCCGGCTTGACGGTGTCATCTGTGACTGGGAGCAGGAGTTTGAATCCTCGAGTTCGCAAGCAGATCAAGAACCTTCCCGATCGACCGGGAATCTATATCTTCAAGGGGGCTGACGACAGGCCTCTATACGTGGGCAAAGCAGCGTCCCTTCGGAAGCGAGGCTCCTCCTATCTGAGTGCGATTCACGAGCCCCGAATCGCCGCGATGTTGTCGGAAGCCGAGGATGTCGAATCGATCGTCACGGACACCGAGGCCGAGGCTCTGCTGCTGGAGAACAATTGGATCAAGCGTGGTCGGCCCCGGTACAACATACTTCTGCGCGACGACAAGACCTACCCCTATGTAGAGCTGACCATGCGGGACGAGTACCCCCGAGTGAGCCTCACCCGGCGGATTCGGGACAACGGCAGCGAGTACTTCGGCCCCTATCTGCCGGGGGGCCTGGCGCGCAAAGCGATCAAATTGGTGCAGAAGCTCTTCGAGATTCGAATCTGTCGCCTCGAGATCGATGGCTCCTTGCCGCGACCCTGTCTGTACTACGACATGCGCCGGTGTCTCGGTCCATGCGTGGCGGGCCTCACCAACCACTCGGAATACGAGCGCTCAGTGGAGTCGGCACGACTGTTCTTGTCTGGGCGAAATGACGAGCTGCTGAGGCAGCTTCGACGCGAGATGAACGAGGCCGCAAAGAACCTCGAGTACGAGCAGGCAGCACGGATCCGGGACATGATCGTCGAGATCGAGAACGTCAGTGAACGGCGAAAACTCTCCTCGGTACACGGCGAAGACGTGGATGTCTTTGGCATTCACGTGCGGGGAGGTCACACAGCGGTCTGTATTCTGGTGATGAGAGGCGGCCAGGTGCTCGATCGGCGCGAGCTGTTCTGGGAGGGGCAGGGTGAGGTGAGCTCGGCGGCAGTTCTTTCGGAGCTGTTGCCGCAAATCTACGATCGAACCTCTTTTGCTCCTCGGGAGATTCATCTGCCGACGCCTGTCGAGGGCGAAGAGCCTCTGGTGGAATGGTTGAGCGAGCGACGGGGAGAACGAGTTTATCTGCGGTTGCCCTCGCGGGGTCCAAAGGCTCAGAGGGTGGCGCTTGCCATGCGCAATGCCGAGTTGGCCCACAGGCGTAGGTTTCGATCCGCGAAGGAGTCGGAGAGCGCTGCGCAGGCGCTCCGGAAGAGACTGAATCTGGCGGATCTACCGCGGCGAATCGAGGGTTTCGACATCTCGAATCTCCAGGGAACCGAGACGGTCGCCTCCCTGGTGGTGTGGGAAGAGGGCAAGATGCGCAAGAGTGAATACCGGACCTTCAATATCCGTGGTCTCGATTCTCCGGACGACTACGAGTCGATACGTCAGGCCGTGGAACGACGATACCGGCGGCGGTTGCGGGAGCTAGGGACGATGCCGGATCTCATCCTCATCGATGGCGGGCGGGGTCAGCTCAACGCTGCCATGGAGTCACTGGCCAAGCTCGGCGTCGAAGAGACTCCGGTGGTGGCTCTGGCCAAACGCGAAGAGGAGCTCCATACCCCGGACCAGCCCGAGCCCCTGCGTCTCGATCGGCGAGATCCAGGGTTGCGAGTCTTGCAGGAGGTCCGGGACGAGGCGCACAGGTTTGCCCTGTCACGCCACCGTCGGCGTCGAAGTACCAGGTCTCTTCGTGGGATGCTCGACGAGATCAAGGGAGTCGGACCGCGGCGACGGCGCATGCTATTGCAGCACTTTGGGAACTTGGCCGCAATCCGAGAAGCCAGTTGCGAAGATCTGCAACGCCTTCTGGGTCCGGTGATTGGTCAACAGGTACATTCACGACTGCATCGCCAGGAGGAATCAGCCAGTGAAGTGCCTAACTCAGAATAGCCGGGTGCATCCTGTAGAATTCTCTCGGTCATGTCGCCCGCTACCCTGAAAGTGCCCGGTCGCTCGTTGGGCGAGTGGTTTCGTGAGATCTATAGGGATCGGCGGACGGGTAAGCTGCAGATCGCTTCGGAAGGCGAGATTCGCGAGCTCTACTTCCTGGCGGGAGACCTCTACCTGGCGCCCGACCACCCCGCCTTCGAAGAAGCGAAGGCATGGGTCGAAGAGACACGGGTCTTGGCGGGTGATTCCCAAGATGGATCAGAGGAGGCCGCGCCTGCCGGCGAGGAAGCTGCAATCCCGCCGTTTCGACAGCTCACGGGTCCTATCATCAGCTTGAGCGGCGGCGCCGATGAGCTCGAGTGCAGCTTTGTACCGGGCGCCGGCCAAATCCGGCTCGATCTTGTGGGCCCGCTGCCCACCAATCAGCTCGTCATGGAGTGTGCGGTTTGGGCTACGGACGAACAAGGCCTCTGGCGCCAATTGGGCGGAGACCAGGTGGTACTTCGCGCCGGCCTGGGCCTCGAGGATTCCATGGCCGGTATCCAAATCGAACCCCAGGAAGCTTTTCTTCTATCGCGTCTCGACCCACCGGCAAGAATCGGTGAATTGGTGAATCAACTCGATCTGGGCGACGAGCAGGTCTTGCGTTCTCTCTGTCGTCTGCAGGCAGTCGGGTTGGTGGAGAGGCTGCCCGATCAGCCGTCGCCTGAGGACCCCTCTCAACCCAAAGAACTGTTGGTGGTCAGATTCGAAGAGAGCATGGCAGACAGCCTGGAACAAGAGCCGCTCGAAATCGAGGCCGACGCCCACCGCGAGCTGTTGGGCAGCCTGCTGAGCCGGATGGGAGAGATGACCTACTTCGAGATGCTGAGAGTCTCATCCCAGAGTAGCGAGGAGGATATCCACAAGGCCTATCTCGAGTTGGGGCGTCTGGTTCATCCCAGCCATGCGACAAGACTCGGACTCTCCGGCAAGGAAGGAGCTTTTCGGGTTTTGTTCGAGGTTGCCACGGATGCCTATCTGACCTTGAACGATCCGACGAGAAAGCTGGAGTACATTCAGGAAATCGGTCCATCGTCTCAGGTTCTGACAAGTGGCCCATCCGGCGAAGTGCGAGATCAAGAGAAACAGAATATGGCGCGAGCGCACTACGAGCGCTCGCTGGCCCTTGCCGAGCGACAGGATTTTCATTCCGCGATCCAGCTGATGGAGCAAGCCGTAAGCGTTGACCCCAAGATCGAGTACCTCACTCTCCTGGGAGACTGTCAGGCCGAGAACCCCCAGTGGTTGGATCGCGCCGCGCAGAGCTACAAGAAGGCGTTGGAGATACGACCTGAGGATCCTTCCTTGTTCACACGTCTGGGCCGTGTACACGAGCGACGCGGAGCCAAGATGGAGGCCCGCCGGGCGTATGAAGCGGCTTTGGAGGTGGCCCCAGAGATGGAGAGTGCCAGAGCTGGCCTCTGGCGTGTCGGCGGCGGCCCACCTAGCGGCGAGAAGCCGACTCTGATGGAGCGTTTGCGCAGAGTTTTCAGGGTCTGAGCCTGTCTTCGCTCCGCGGCGGTCGTCCCTGGTGGTGAAGATTTGGGCGGAAGGCGGTACAATCGACAAGGCACCGGAGTGCTGAAGGCGATCGCTCCTTGACAACGTGTCGGGGGGAGGAAAGTCCGGACTCCTACGGGCAGCATGCCGGGTAACGCCCGGCCGCGGCAACGCGAGGGAAAGTGCCGCAGAGAGTAGACCGCCCGGTTCGACCGGGTAAGGGTGAAAGGGTGCGGTAAGAGCGCACCGCTCCGCCGGCGACGGCGGGGGCACGGTAAACCCCATGCGGAGCAAGACCAAATAGGGGTGCGGAACACGGGTAGCCCGTCCCGTATGGCCAGGTAATGCCGTGAGGCAATTCCTGGCTACCGTCACCCGGGTAGGTCGCACGAGGGCGACGGTAACGTCGTTCCCAGATGAATGATCGCCACCCTCGAGTCTTCGAGGGGACAGAATCCGGCTTACGAGGCACTCCGGTGCTGTTTCGACCGGATGGTAGGCTTGAGCCCAACAGGATACGCGGAGACCATGAGCCCAGAATACGTCGCCACGAGCAAGGATGCCGCCGAAGACCGCACCTTGGAGTTCGGAGCGGGTCGATTCATCTTCCACGAGGGAGATCTCGGTACGGAGATGTACATCATTCACGAGGGGCAGGTGGAGATCCTGCAGGAGACCGCAGCCGGCCCGAGGCAGATCGCGATTCTCGATCGGGGCGACTTCTTCGGCGAGATGTCGATTCTCGAGGAGCTGCCTCGGAACGCTGCAGCCAGAGCTGTCACGGACGTCAAGATCATCTTGATCGATGGTGCGACCTTCGACTCGATGTTGCGTGCCAACCCCGAGATCGGCATCCGAATCATGCGCAAGCTGTCGCGCCGGGTGCGCGAAGCCGACACTCTGTTACGGCAAGCCCTGCAGGGAGAAGAGCCCGAGTTGGTAGAAGATCCCTCGGTGGCGCTACCCATTCAAGCGGTCGTGGCTCGACTGGTACACCTCGAATCGGGAATCGATTTCGGTGTTACCGAAGAGGGTTCCACCACCGTGGGTCGGCGAGATCCGGTCACCGGCATCCAGCCCGACGTCGATCTGACGACCGTCGATCCGGAGCGATCCAGTAGCCGGCGCCATGCCAAGATCTACTGCGAAAACGAGAGGTTCTTTGTGGTAGAGGACATCGGCGCCACCAATGGCACCTTTGTTGGCGACTCACGAATCCGTACGGGGGTGCCCGTGGAAATCGAGCACGGTGGCACCGTTCGGTTCGGCCTGGTCGAGCTCAACTTCTTGATCGAGTGATCGGGGCTGGCCGGCTGGTGCCCGATCTCACCTCAGCGAGTGATGCCGTCGAGCTACGCGGGATCGGACCCGCCAGATCCAGAGATCTCGCGGCCGCCGGAATCCGGACCGTTGCCGATCTCCTGCTCCAGCTGCCTTCACGCTATGAGGATCGGCGGCGGTTGTACCTCCTCGAGGAAATCGAGGGACCAGGACGCTATCTTGTTCGCGGCCGGATCGAAGATCTCAAGAGAGTCCGCATCCGTCGCCGCAACCTATCCCTTGTCAGGGGCTGGGTGGCCGATGGCAGCCAGCGTTTGCCGATCCTCTGGTTCAACCAACCCTACCTGATGAACCAGATCGAAGAGGGCGTCGAGTATTCCCTCTACGGCGATTTCCGAGAGAAAGGCTCGACCTGGGAACTGGTCAACCCCGTCTGCGAAAAGGTGGAGGCGCGGCAGTCGAACCGGGGGATCGTGCCCATCTACTCGTCTGTCGGTGGGGTCAGCGGCCCCATGTTGCGCCGATTGATGGGGCAGATTCACGAGCGGTGCGACGTGGAGGGCCTACCAGAGCCCCTGCCACCCCACCTGCTCGATCGCTACTCCTTGCCGGCAGTGGGCCAGGCCCTGAGAAGCCTGCACCAGCCCGAGCCGGATGCCGATGTGGACTTACTCAACGCCGGCGGCACCGCGGCGCACGCTCGTCTGAGTTACGGTGAGTTCTTGGAGCTGCAACTGGAGCTCAGCTTCTTGAGAGGCTACGAGACACGTCAGATCAAAGGACATGGGTACCAATTGGATGGACGTCTGCGCCGCATCTTGCTGGATGTCCTGCCGTTTCGCCTGACCGGGTCCCAGCGGCGCGTGCTGAAGGAAATCTCTGACGACCTGGTCGATCCCCATCCCATGCTGCGGCTCTTGCAAGGGGATGTGGGGAGCGGCAAGACGATTGTCGCGGTCCTGGCCTTGGTCATGGCCATGGAGAATGGCTTGCAGGGTGCGTTCATGGCACCGACCGAGTTGTTGGCCGAGCAACATTTCCGCACCATCTCGGAGCTCCTGCAGAACCGGTATCGGATCTCGATGCTGACCAGTTCGGTGGGTGATGCTCGACGGATCAAGGCGCAGGTGGCCGATGGCAGCCTACAGCTGGTCATCGGTACCCACGCACTCATCCAGGAAGGGCTCGAGTTTCGCCGTCTGGGGCTGGCTGTGGTGGACGAGCAGCATCGATTCGGCGTGGCGCAGCGTCGTCTCCTCCAGCGCAAGGGCGCTCAGCCCGATCTGCTGGTCATGACCGCCACCCCGATACCCCGCTCCCTGGCATTGACTGTCTACGGGGATCTGTCCCTCTCGGTGATCGATGAGCTTCCCCCTGGCCGGCGGCCCATCGAAACCAGGGTGGCTGGGGCGGCGGACCGAGGAGAACTGTACCGATGGTTGAAAGAGCAGCTAACGGCGGGGCTACAGGCCTATGTGGTGTTTCCCCTGATCGAGGAGAGCGATCGACTCTCGGCGGAATCCATCGACAAGCTGGGACAGCGGCTCGTCGACTATCTGGGAGGTGTTGAGTCGGCGGTCCTCCATGGTCGCGTCAGCGCGGCGGAGCGCGAGGCGATCATGAGACGTTTTCGCAATGGCGAGATCAGAGTCCTGATCGCGACCACCGTGATCGAGGTTGGCGTCGATGTTCCCAATGCCAGCGTCATGCTCATCGAAAGCGGCGAGCGCTTCGGGTTGTCGCAACTCCATCAACTCCGGGGCCGGGTCGGTCGTGGGAAGCAACAATCCAGGTGTATCGTGATTCATGGTTCTCTGAGCGAGGATGCACGTCGCCGACTGGAGGTCTTTGCCGAGACCCAGGACGGATTCCGAATCGCCGAGGCCGATCTCGAGATCCGTGGCCCAGGCGATCTGCTGGGCACTCGGCAGAGTGGCGCCCCCTTTCTTCGCTTGGCAGATATCATTCGCGATCGCGACTGGCTGGAACGAGCCCGAAGAGACGCCCAGGAGTTGAGAGAGAATCTGGACGGGCGTCCGGCTGACGAGGCCTTCCTGGCTCGAATTCGAGAGCGGGCCCGCAGCCGTTATCACGCTCATGGCGGAGGCTGATTTGAGAGTTCTCTTTGTAGTCAACACCCTTCCTGCAACCGATATCTCTGGTGTCGGTGAACAGGTCATCCAGTTGGCCGCAGGTCTGGAAGGACTGGGTCATGAGGTGCGGATCCTGGGTCGGGGCTCCGGTGGCGCGGGAGGACCGAAGTGGCTGTTTCCTGTCGCTGTTCTACCTGCCTTTCGACGGGTTTACAGGGAGTTTCGACCGGACGTGGTGCAGGTGCACGAGTCGGATGGTGCGCTGGTGTCTCTGGTTGTCAAAACAATGCAGGCGGTCTCCGACCCGCCGCCTGTCCTGGTAGCCCTGCAGCAGGTGAGCTATGTGGAGGAAATTCGCGCAGTTCGGGCGCTGAGAGCGGAAGGTAGGGTCCTGGGCAGACCTGGGACGAGAGAACGACGGTTCCGTTGGCTGAAGGCGCCAGTCCAGGTGGTATTTGGCCTCATGACGGCGTGGTTGGCGGATCGAGTCCTGGCACCGAGTCGGCAGACGGCGAGTGAGATCGAGCACGACTACCAGGTTTCGAATGTCGGGGTTCTACCGAACGTCACTGGCGCCAGGCGTTTCGCCGCGGAGACTCTGGAGCCCAGCTCCGGAGACGGGTACCTGCTTTTCGTCGGCCGTCTGAGGATTCGCAAGGGTGTGGAGGTGCTTCTGCACGCCATCCATCGGCTTCGCGAGCGCTACCCGGATCTGCGTTTGAGAATTGCTGGCTCTGGCGAGCATCGGGAAAACCTCGAAAAGGTCGCACAACATCTCGACTTGGACTCGTTTGTCGAGTTTCTTGGCGCCTGTAGTCCCGACAAAGTTCCGGAGCTGATGGCCAGATCGAGAGCCCTGGTGGTGCCTTCTATCTATGAGGGGATGCCGCTTGTGGTCCTGGAGGCGATGGCTGCCGGGCTGCCCGTCGTGGCCAGTCGAGTCAGCGGCATCCCCGAGGTTGTCCAGGACGGTGAAAGTGGCTGGCTGGTGCCGCCAGAAGACATAGGTGCCCTGGCAGAGGCTCTGCAGGAGATACTAGAGGATCCTGAGGAAGCCAGACGCCGTGGGCGAGTGGGTCGATCGCTGGTCGAGAGCTTGGCGACACCGACCGAGGCCGCCCGCCGCTGGTCGTCGTCAATCCTGGCCTGCGTGGCCGGAAGGGTGAGCTGATGGGACGCGCGTTGCTTATTCTGGGTTGGCTGGCCACGGCTGGCCTGCTATCGACCGGTTGGCTCGGGTTCCAGGTCACGCCTGAGAACGGAGTCGGACTGCACCTGTTGGTGGCGCTCTTTTCGAGTCTCCTGGCTCTGTTCTCTCATTCATGGATCATGTTCTACTTGATCGGCACTGGGAAGGCCATCAAGACGGCTGTCTTGGAACACAATCTGGACACGGAGTACGCTGCCAAAACAATCGAGTTCAAGAATCGAACCTATCCGTCGCTGATGTTGGCTATGGGTGTCGTGATGGTGACCTTCATCATCGGCGGTGGTGTGGCGACGCGAGTGATTCCGTCATGGATCCATGCTCTGTTGTTCGGTGCCGCCATGCTGGTGCAGATCCGTTCTGTGGTCCTCGAAGGACAGGTCTTGATGGCGAATGACCGATTGATGCGCCAGGTCGATCAAGCCGTAGGCACCGGATAGGACCGGGGTGTCCTATAATCGCGCGGCGGTTATCGAATCAGGCTCCAGGAACCCTGGGCGCTCTCAATAGACAATCCAAAGCGAGTTCGGAAGTGAATCAGACACCCAATCGAGAGTCCATTGTTCTGTCGGGTATGCGGCCAACCGGTCAGATCCATCTGGGGAACTACTTCGGCGCCGTAAAGAACTGGGTGGATCTCCAGGATCGCTACCGGTGTTTCTACTTCATCGCCGACTGGCATGCGCTGACGACCGATTATAGTGACCTCTCCCAGCTCGGCACGGCGACACTCGAGATGGCGGCCGATCTGCTCGCCTCTGGGATCGATCCCGAGCGCTCGGTCCTTTTTGTCCAATCTCTGGTGCCCGAGCATGCCGAGCTTCACCTGGTGTTGTCGATGATCACCCCCTTGGGATGGTTGGAACGCGTGCCCACCTACAAGGAACAGATTCGGGAGCTATCGAACCGAGATCTTTCGACCTACGGTTTTCTGGGTTATCCAGTGCTACAGACGGCGGACATCTTGCTCTACCGAGCCCAGATGGTGCCGGTGGGGGAAGACCAGGCCAGTCACCTGGAGCTGAGTCGTGAGATCTGCCGGCGGTTCAACACCTACTTCGGCGACATCTTTCCCGAGCCCAAAGCGTTGTTTACTCCGACTCCAAAGGTACCGGGCTTGGACGGTCGAAAGATGTCGAAGTCCTACGAGAACACGATCAATATCGCCGACTCAGCCGACGAGATCCGGCGCAAGTGCAAATCGATGTTTACCGACCCGCAACGGCTCAGGCGACAGGATGTCGGGCACCCGGAAACCTGTAACCTTTTCGAGTTTCACCGGTTGTTTTCCTCAGCCCAGCTGCAGGAGCAGGTCGCCCGGCAGTGCCGCGGAGCGGAGATCGGCTGTGTCGATGACAAGGCGCTCATCGCCGATCAGATCATCGAGGCTCTCGAGCCGATACGGGCCAGGCGTGAGGCGCTGCTGAAGGACCGGGACACCCTGATGGACATTCTGCTGCAGGGCTCGCGAGAAGCGCGTGAGCGGGCACAGGAGACGATGGAGTCCGTTCGGTCGGCGCTGTCCATCAACCATGTGAAGAGCTTGCAGGAGTCGGGTGGTTGAATCCGGATGGCAGCAGCTCCAATGCATTGCCGGAGGCGTGGCGGGTCGAGCTGCCGACCTTCGAAGGCCCGCTGGATCTACTCTTGCACCTGGTCAAGATCAATGAAGTCGAGCTGACGGATATCCCCGTGGCATTGATCTGTGATCAGTTCCATGGGTACCTGCAGTTGATGGAGGAGCTGAACCTCGACATCGCGGCCGAGTACATCTACGAGGCGGCTCTACTGATTCACCTGAAGTCCAGGCTGCTGTTGCCCCGCCCCAGCTCGACCGAAGAAGAAGGGCAGGATCCGCGGGAAGAGCTGGTGCAGCGTCTCTTGGAGTACCGGAAGATGAAGGATGCGGCCCAGACCTTGGCCGAGGTCGATGTTCTTCGACAGGGTTTGTGGACCCGCCAGCCCCAAAGTCTCCCTGGGCCGGATCAGGAGGAGACCATCGATTTGGGAGAGGTCTCGCTCTTCGATCTGCTGGGCGCTCTGCGCCAGGTTCTGGTGCGCCATGAGCACGAGCATCCGCCACCTTGGCATGTGCTGCGAGAGACCTTCTCGGTGAGGGACCAGTTCGAGCGTTTGATCGACCGTTTGCTGCCAGATCGACCCGTGGATCTTTTGGCTGATCTGCGCACCCGCAGTTGTCGAGCCGAGGCCGTCGCGACTTTCCTGGCGGTACTCGAGCTGGCGCGTCTTCGTCTTGTCAGACTTCATCAGACCAAAGCCGGCGAGCTCTTGCTCTACCGCACTAGCCGCGAGCTGAAGCAGCACGAGTTGGAGGCCATTCAAGGATGACCGATCGGGCAGAAATCGGCGCAGCACTCGAGGCGGTGCTTTTTGTGGCCTCGGAGCCTGTTCCCAGGGAACGACTGCTAGAGCTCTTTAGCGATCGGGATCGAGGCAGAGCGGAGGAAGCGCTGCAGGAGGTATTGGCGCGTTACGGATCGATGGACGATCGCGGCATTTTCGTCGAACAAGTGGCGGGCGGTCTGCGTCTGGTTACCCGCCCTGAGCTCAACAGCTACCTGCGGAAGTTCTTCGAGGTCACCGGGCGCACGCGCCTGTCCCTGGCAGCTCTGGAGACGCTGGCGATCATCGCGTATCGACAGCCCATCACCGGCCCGGAAATCCAGGATCTCCGCGGCGTCAGCTCCTCCGGGGTTCTCAAGACCCTGCTGGAGAGGCGGTTGGTGAAGATTGCAGGTCGCAAGAAAGTCGTGGGTAAACCCTTTCTCTATCGAACGACACGGGAGTTCCTCATGCACTTCGGTCTCGAGTCTCTCGAGGATCTGCCTCCTTTGGAGGAGTTCGAGGAGTCCTTCGGGCTGGTCGAGGACGAGGCCGGGCTCTCGTGACCAGAGAGCGACTTCAGAAGATCATGGCGCGGGCCGGTCTGGCTTCTCGCCGTGGGGCGGAAGATTGGATACGCCAAGGCAGAGTGACCGTCAACGGCCAGGTGGCGAAGCTCGGAGCCCAGGCCGACCCTGATCACGATGCCATTCTGGTAGACGGCAAACGAGTCAAGCTTCCAGGAAAGCACATCTATTTCCTGCTCAACAAGCCCCGGGGATGTGTTACCTCTCGCTCTGACCCGCAAGGACGTCAGACGGTCTTGGATCTGATCCCTCCGCGCTATCGCAAAGGGGTGGTGCCGGCGGGTCGTCTGGATTTCGACAGTGAAGGATTGGTTGTGCTGACCAGCGACGGGGATCTGGTGCTGAAGATCACGCATCCACGCTTTGGCTGTGTCAAGACCTATGAGGTGAAGGTCAAGGGAATCCCGTCCGAATCCACGATGAGGCGATTTCGGGACGGCATCGTCATCGACGGCAAACGCACCGCTCCCGCGAAAGCCACACTGCTGCACAGACCTCGTCCAGGAAAGGGTGAGAAGAACTCCTGGTGGACCGTCGAGATCGGCGAAGGTCGTAAGCGTCAGCTCAGAGAGATGTTCTTCCGGCTAGGGCATCCGGTGCAGCGGCTCAAGCGAGTCGGTGATCGGCAGACTGTTCGATTCCGATCTCCCGGTAGGAAGCTACCGGTGGCTGGATTCGAAGGAAGTGTCGATTCTGCTCGGTGAGGGCACGAAACGTCAGCCAAGAAGACCTCGTGGAGGGCAGGCGAGAGAACGTGAGGAGACTGAGACCAAGAAGTGACCAGCGAGACGATCATCGTGGCCATCGATGGCCCTTCGGGCGTCGGCAAGTCGACCGTGGCGGAAGCGGTGGCCCGACGATTGGGGTTACCGTTTCTGGAGACCGGTGCTATGTACCGCGCTTTGGGCTGGGAGGTCTACGAGGGGAAGATCGATCCCCAAGATCGGTCGCAAGTCGAGAGGGCCGCTGAGGATCTAGACCTCGAATTGCGAGCCCAGGCGGACGGTAGTGTGGAGGTGCTGCTATCGGGTCGTCGGCTGGACGTGAGCGTGCGTCTGCCAAGAGTGTCCGAGATCACCTCCCAGACCTCGTCGTACCCTGCGGTGCGCCGGAAAATGGTCTCTTTGCAGCGTCGCTTCGCGGAGCGGCGGGGGGCCGTGATGGAGGGGCGGGACATCGGCACCAAGGTCTTCCCCGAGACGCCTCACAAGTTCTTCTTGACGGCCCCTCTCGAGGTGCGAGTCCAGCGGCGGATCGAGCAATTGGAGCGAGCGGGCAAGACGGGCCTGTCGGTAGCGGCGATCGAAGCGGAGGTCGCGGAGCGAGATGCCCGCGATACTCAGCGCCAGGAGTCACCCTTGACGTTGGACGCCTCCTATACCGTGATCGACACTGGCGAATTGTCGGCACAGGAGGCGGTCGATTTCATCGTGGCGAGAGTCGAGCGGCTTACACAGACTCCGGCGGCTGATTGCTGATGAACCTCCCCCAATGCCGCACACCCAAGCGCTTGATCGTCGCAATGCGCTCTTCCGCCATACGATCGGCAGCCACATAGGTCGGAAGTTTCTCGTTCTTAGAGATCTCGAAGACCCGCATCAGGTTGAGATAGATCCCGCGAGTCATGCGCAGAGCTCGATCCTGGTTGTAATCACCCGTGAGCTCGTTGTAGACATTGATCAGTCCCCCTGCATTGATGACAAAGTCGGGGGCGTAGAGAATGTCTCGGGCGTGGAGAGCCGCTCCGTCGCGCTCTTCCTCCGCTAGCTGATTGTTGGCGGCGCCGGCCACGATTCGGCAGCGCAACTCGGGGATGGTTCGATCGCTGAGCGTGGCGCCCATCGCGCAGGGCGCCAGGATGTCGCACTCGGCCTGAACGATATCTTCCGTCGAGACGAGCTCGACACCAAAATCGGCGGCGGCCTTCTCGGCCGCTTCCGTGTCGATGTCGGCGCCAAAGATCTTCGCGGCACCTTCTCGCTTCAGATACTTGGCGAGATAGTAGCCGACACTGCCGAGTCCTTGAATGGCGACCGAACGACCCTTGATCTCGGGCTCGTCGAAGACGAGATGGGTGGCCGCCTTGATGCCTTGGAGAACTCCGTAAGCGGTCACCGGTGACGGGTCGCCGCTGCCGCCGTGAGCCGGGGAGACACCCGTGACCCAGCGGGTCTCGGTCAGAATCGTTTCCATGTCCTCCATATCGGTGCCGACATCCTCGGCCGTGATGTAGAGACCATTGAGCGACTCGACATATCGCCCAAAGGCGCGAAACAGAGCCTCACTCTTGTCGGTTTTGGGATCGCCGAGGATGACGGCCTTGCCGCCACCGAGATTCAAACCCGCCGCAGCCGCCTTGTAGGTCATCCCACGAGAAAGTCGCAGTGCATCGGTCAGCGCCTCTTCGAAGTCCTTGAAGGGGTACATGCGCAATCCACCCAAACCAGGACCCAGGACAGTGGAGTGGACAGCGATGATCGCTTTGAGTCCAACCTCCGGATTGGAGCACAACAGGATTCGTTCGTGGCCCATCTCAGCTATCTGCTGGAACATTTCTCTCGCTCCTCTATGCGTGCGCTGAGCGCGTGCGAATAATTACCTACCACCCTTGGCATGAAAGGCAAAAGCAAGTCTTTTGACATTGACAAGGACGTCTACGTAAACCACCAGAACCCGGCAATCTGCGTGCCGGCCAAGTCCCGAGCGTGCGACCGATTTGGCAGGGATTCTCGTACCGGTGCGGGCGCCTGGAACCACGCCCAGTTTACTTGAGGGACCCTACCGCCAGCAATCCCCTTTCGAGCTAGAATTCGCCTGAATGATGGACAAGAATCGAGCCGCTGAGCTGCGTGCGTGGGCAATCGAGGAGGGATTCGATCGCGCCGGAGTGGCTCGACTCGCTCCGTCAGAGAATGCCCAGGCATTTACTGACTGGTTGGGTCGCGGCGATCATGCCGAGATGCAGTATCTCGAGCGACGTCTGGAGGTCCGGCTGGACTCGAGAGAGATCTTGTCGGGCGCCAGAAGCGTGCTTTGCGTGGCTCTGCAGTACCACCCTGTGGCGGCAGAGGAGGGCCCGGATGGAGATCTCTGGCCCGGGGTCGCCAGGTATGCCAGGGGTGAGGACTACCATCGATTCATGGAGCGAAGGTTGAAACGGCTGGCATCGAGAGTCCGGGAGGCCTTTCCCGAGGCGGGCACCAAGGTCTATGTGGACACCGGTCCGGTCCTGGAACGAGAGGTGGCCGCCAGAGCAGGATTGGGTAGCGTGGGTAAGAACACCAATCTTCTCGATCCGGAGAGTGGCTCGTGGTTCCTCCTGGGAGAGCTCTTTCTGACGCTGGAACTTGAACCCGATTTTCCGGCCAGCGACTTGTGCGGTACCTGTTCTCTTTGTCTCGAGGCCTGCCCGACCGGAGCTCTGCCGGCGCCCTATCGTCTCGACAGCCGTCTCTGCATCAGCTACTGGACCATCGAGCATCGAGGAGTGATTCCGTCCCATATCCGCCCAATGTTGGGCAACTGGGTCTTCGGCTGTGACATCTGTCAGGAGGTCTGTCCCGTGAACCTCGATCTCGAGCCAGTGAATCACGTCGAGTTCCGGGTGCCGGTTCGTCGAGCCCACTTGGATCTGGCGGACCTGCTGGACATGGATAGCGAGTCCTACACGGAAGCGTTCCGGCATAGCCCGATGAAACGATCCAAGCTGACCGGATTGCAGCGCAACGCAGCGGTGGCCATGGGGAACTCCCGAGCAGAGAAGCATACGCAGCCTTTGATTCGTGCTCTGACTCGAGGAGCCGCTCTCGTGCGTCGACACGCAGCCTGGGCCCTCGGTCAAATCGGGTGCCCTGAAGGCCGGTCCGCCCTGCGCGAGGCGCTGGATCGTGAAACGGACCAGGAGGTTCGAGTCGAGATACGGAGGGCTCTTCAGGACTCGGGTTGACACTGTCCCGGGACGTCCCTATACTCCCAAGTCCCGGCTTCTCAGATACTTAAGAGATGCCGGCTCTTCCCGCTTGCGGGAACGACAGGCGCGAGCCTGATCCCATACACACGAGGAGGAAATGTCTTTATGGAGTCCATGGACGAGAACGATCGTCAAGCCGATGTCGCGGCCGCCGAGGAGGGAGGCACCACGAGCGACATAGGGGCCGAAGGCAACGAGGAATTGGAATACGAGGAGATGGTGTCGCTCTACGACGAGTCGATGCGCCATCTCAACGAAGGGCAGATCGTCACTGGACGTGTGATCGCCATCACCGGGAATCACGTCATTGTCGATGTGGGCTACAAATCCGAAGGACTGATCCCGGTAGGTGAGTTCACCGATCACGAAGGGCATCTCAACGTCAACGAGGGCGATGAGGTCGAGGTCCTGCTGGAAAAGACCGAGGACGCCGAGGGTTATGTGCTGCTCTCCAAGATCAAGGCAGAGCGCATGAAGGTCTGGTCGGAGATCGAGAAGAGCTACAAGGCCTCCGATGTCATCCACGGCCGGGTCATCGATCGGATTCGCGGGGGTCTGACCGTCGATATCGGGATTCGCGCGTTCCTGCCCGGCTCGCTGGTGGATATCAAGCCGGTGAAGAACCTCGAAACCCTCAAGGGCATGACTCTCGAGTTCAAGGTGATCAGCATGGATCGCCGGCGCAACAACGTGGTTCTATCGCGTAAGGCGGTGCTGGAGCGTGAGTTTGCGGCCAAGAAGGCCGAGACCCTGGATCAACTCGAAGAAGGCGCCGTGCTCGACGGCGTGGTCAAGAACATTACCGATTACGGTGTCTTCGTGGATCTCGGAGGGATCGACGGTCTTCTGCACATCACCGATATCTCGTGGGGTCGGGTGAATCACCCGTCCGAGCACTTCAGCATCGGCGACGAGACACAGGTCGTGGTCCTCAAGTTCGATCCGGAAACCGAGCGAGTCTCACTGGGATACAAGCAGAGATCCGAGGACCCATGGTCACTCGTGGACAAGAAGTACCCGCTCGGCTCGAGAGTGCGAGGCAAAGTGGTCAGTCTGGTGGACTACGGTGCCTTTGTCGAGCTCGAGGAGGGTGTCGAAGGACTGATTCATGTCAGCGAGATGTCTTGGACCAAGAAGGTCGTCAACCCATCGAAGATTCTCGAGGTGGACCAAGAGGTCGACGCCATCGTCTCGGAGCTCGATCTCGCGCAGCGCCGGATCAGCTTGTCCCTGCGGCAGGCCGATCGTAATCCCTGGGAGGAGTTGGCCATATCCCACCCGGTCGGCAGCATCATCGAGGGCAAGGTCCGCAACCTCACCGAATTCGGCGCCTTTGTGCAGATCACCGACGAGATCGATGGCCTCATCCATGTCTCCGATATGAGCTGGACCAAGCGGGTCAAGCATCCCGGTGACGTTTTGAAGAAGGGCGACGACGTCCGTGCACGCATCACCAATATCGACATCGAGAACCAGAGGGTTTCGCTCTCGATCAAGGAGTTCTTGCCCAACGAATGGGACAGTTTCGTCTCCGGGAACTCGGTCGGCGATACGGTGACCGGACGAGTTGTCAATGTGACCGACTTCGGGCTGTTTGTGGACATCTACGAAGGCCTGGAGGGGTTGGCACATGTGAGCGAGATCGAGACCTCCGGCGACGGGCTCGAAGGTCAGTACCAGCTCGGCGATTGGGTCAGTGCCCGAATTCTACGCATTGAAGACGAGGACAAGAAGGTGGGTCTGACCATGCGGGGTGTGGGGCAGCCAACCCAAGAGGAGATCGATGGGTTCGAGGCTGCTCATCAGGAGGTGCTGCGCGCCGCGGCCGAAGTGGAGCAGGCGCTTTCCGAGGAGGAGTACGAGGCCGCCAGGCTGGCGGCTGCCGCGGCAGAGGACGGCGAGGCAGACACCCCAGAACCAGCTGAGGAAGTCGAAGTGGAGCTTTCGGCAGAAGAGGTCGCCGAGCCGGCCGAGGCCGAGGAAGAGCAGGTTGCCGAAGCGGCGCCCGAGGTGGAAACACCGGTCGAAGAATCTGAGGAAGATGCCTCAGAGGAGGATGCGTCCGCAGACGAGACCGCGACGTCGGATTCCACAGAGGAGAGCGAGGAACCGAAGGTAGAATAGACCTGGCTCGCCAAGCGTATGACGGCGTGACGAGAGAATCCGGGGGGTAATGTGGAGTCCAAAGGCGGTATGACCAAAGCGGAGTTGGTCGAAAAGGTGGCGGAAACCACCCAATTGACCAAGAAGCACGCCGAGTTGATTGTCAACACGGTCTTCGACAGCATCGTGCAATCTCTCAAAGAAGGCGAGAAGATTGAGTTGCGAGGATTCGGCAGCTTCCGTATCCGCCAAAGAGGTCCACGCACCGGACGAAATCCCAAGACCGGCGCCAAGGTAGAGGTGCCCTCCAAGCGGATTCCCTACTTCAAGCCGGGCAAAGAGCTCAAGGAGCTGCTGAATAGCAGCGACTCCTAGAGGCCCGATGCAGACAATCTTTACGCCCTGGAGGTTCAAGTACGTCTCCATGAGCGCCGAGCAGGAAGGTTGCTTTTTTTGCCAGGCAGCGGCAGATCCAGATGATCAGGAAAGGCTGATCGTCTGGCGAGAACCCCACTATCTGGTGATGCTGAACCGGTACCCTTACACAAACGGTCATCTGATGGTCGCCCCGTTGGAGCATTTCGCGGATCCTCAGCAGATGCGAGACCGTGGCCCAGAGCGAGTTCTGGCCCCTGATCTTGCGATGCCAAAGGGTCCTGCAGCGTGCGTACTCCCCTGATGGTTTCAATATGGGGCTGAATCTTGGCCGGGCAGCCGGCGCCGGGGTGCCGGGCCACTACCATTTTCATATCGTGCCGCGGTGGGACGGCGATACGAATTTCATGACGGTTCTGGGAGAAGTCCGGTTGGTCCCGGAGGACCCCGAACAGGTTCTGGAAAAGCTGCGTCCCTTGTTTGCCGACGAGGAGAGTTGAGTTGACCGAGGCAGGCTCCCAAACCGAACGCCCGGGCGAGCAATCGCAACAGCTCAGTGCCCGCACCATGGCGACGTTGCTGGCAGCCTGGCTGGTCCCGGGCGCTGGCCATCTCATGCTCGGGAAGCTACGACGGGGAGTGATTTTCTTCTTGGTCGTCCTGACCGCCGTCGCTGTCGGTTGTCTTCTCGAAGGGAACCTCTACAGGGTGCTGCCCAACCAGCCCTTGACCATCCTGGCGACGCTGGGTTCGATGGGGATGGGGACACCCTACTTCATTCTGCGATTCATCTTCGGCTACCAGGGCAACATCGTGGCGGCCGGATACGAATATGGCAGCGCGTTTCTCTTGACCGCCGGGCTGATGAACCTGCTTCTGATCCTCGACGCCTGGGACATCGTGCGCGGCCGCAAGGCATGAGGAGGTCCAGATGCTGCTGAGCCATGGGCTGCTGATGAGTCTTTATGCTTTGCTGGTGAGCGTGTTCTTTGCCCTGTTGTGGAAGCGGGAGCGCAAGCATCAGCTCAAGCTGTTCTTGCAGTTGTTCATCGGGATGGTCGGCGGGGCCCTGCTCCTCGCCTGGTTGATGTATCCCTTCCCGTTCGGGCCACCGACGCCCTTTCCTTGATGCATGCCGACCGGTTCGACGGCGAGCTCCTGGTTGTCGCGGGTGAAGCGTCGGGGGATCTCCATGGCGCGCGACTCCTGAGGGACTTGCGCCGTCGAGCCCCAGGCGTACGCACCTTCGGTTTGGGGGGACAGGAGCTCGAAGCTGTGGGTACCGAATTGATCGCTCACAGCTCCGATATCTCGGTGGTGGGGATCACCGAAGTGGTCCGGGTTTTGCCGCGCGCACGGGAGATCTTTCATGAGATTCTGGAGGAGGTGGACAAGAGACAGACCCGAACCGCCCTGTTGGTCGATTTCCCGGATTTCAACCTCCGCCTGGCCAAAGCACTCCAACGGCGGGGTGTTAGGGTGGTGTACTACATAAGCCCACAGATCTGGGCCTGGCGCCGGGGCCGTGTGCGCACGATTTCGAGATTGATCGATCGAATGCTGGTGATTCTCCCCTTTGAAGTCGATTTCTATCGCCGCCACGGGGTGGAGGCGATCCATGTAGGACATCCTCTCGTCGATGAAGTGCCACAAATAGGGCAGAGGTGGGATCGGGATCGGAGCGCGGGAGAGCCGTTCACGATTGCCCTGTTGCCGGGCTCTCGCAAGAGCGAGATTGCGGCGAATCTGCCCGTGATGCTGGCTGCGGCTGAGCAATTGCAGGCCAGGTTTCCATGTGAGTTTCGATTGATCAAGGCGGCAACGGTAGACGAAACCGTTCTGGCTGCAGCCCTCTCGAACTGTTCTCTGGAGCCGGTAATCGTGCGCGACGATCGGTTTGCGGCCATTGCCGAGTCCCATCTGGCCATCTGTGCGTCAGGCACCGCGACGTTGGAGGTGGGCCTGCTGCGGACACCGATGGTCATGGTCTATCGAGTCAGTCCGTGGACCTATTTTCTGGGTCGTCTGTTGGTACGGCTACCTCATATTGCCCTGGTCAACCTGGTTCTGGATCGACGTGTGGTGCCGGAGCTACTCCAACACGACGCGACATCCGAGAGGATCGCCACTACCGCTGCGGACATCCTGACGGATCGAGATAGGATTCGCACCATGCAAGAGAGACTATCCGGTCTCCGGGAGCGTCTTGGAGAGTCGGGAGCCAGCGATCGGGCGGCGAATCAGGTCTGGCTAGAGCTACAGGCAGGGCCCAAGGCATCATGAAGCTCATCTCCTTTCTACTGCGCTACTTTCGGCACTATGTGGTCTGGGCCGTTCTGGCCAGCTTCGCGGCGCTGCTTTACGCGGGTTTGACGGCCGGGATCGTGGCTTTGATCGAGCCCGTGTTCGGAGAAGTCCTGCTGGCCGGTGATCAGACGCCTTCGGCGCTCGGCGCTTTGGGCGACAGCGGCAGCTCGGAAGGGGACGAGGAGACTTCGGCCGAGGGACAGGATCTGGCAAGTCGCGGAAAGCGCGTCTTATCCGGTATCCAGCTCAAGGATCGGTTGGACCAGGGGTACGAAGGGCTCAAACGCCGCTTCAATATCAATTCAGACAATGTTGTGTACTTTCTCCCCATCCTCGTGGTGGTCGTCTTCCTGTTGCGGAGTCTTTCGAACTTTGTCAGCACTTACTCGTTCCAGCGCATCGGACTTGGTGTAACCAACGATCTGCGAAACGATCTCTATCGACAGGTCTTGACCCAGTCCAGCCGTTTTCACGCCGAGCACCCCTCAGGAGAGCTCATCAGCCGGATCGTCAATGACATCGGCATGATGCAGAACGTGGTTTCGTACCGCGTCGTAGATCTGGTGCAACAATCGTTGACCCTGGCTTTTCTCCTGGCTCTGCTCTTGTCCACACATTTGCAGTTGGCTCTGGTGTGCCTTGTGCTGACCCCCGTGTTTGTTTTTCCCATCGTGCGTTTCGGGTCGGGTATGCGGCGCAGCAGTCACCGCAGTCAGGAGCGCATGGCAGATTTGGCCAACCTCGTGGGTGAAGGAGTCCGAGGCCATCGGGTTGTCAAGGCCTTCGGTATGGAGGAGTTCGAATTCGAGCGTTTCCGTCTCGCCACACGTCGTCATCTGCGGGTCAATCTCTGGGCGCAGATGCTGTCGACGTTGTCGAGCCCCGTGATCGAATCCATGGGCGTCCTGGGGGTTGCGGCGCTCCTTGTCTATGCCGGTCTGCAGATTCGTGCGGGCGATTTGTCGGCCCCTTTGTTTATCGCGTTTCTCATCAATCTGTTTTGGATGTACGAGCCCATCCGCAAGCTGAACAAGGTGAATCTGGTGCTACAACAGTCCCTGGCCGCTGCTCAGAGGGTCTACTCCATGATGCTCGTCCCGAATGACATCCAGGAGATCGAGCACCCGCGGTCGCTCCGTTCCATGGAGGAGAAGATCGTCTTCGACAAAGTGTCCTTTGCCTACGAAGACCAGCAGGTACTCCATGATGTCGATCTGACGATCGAGAAGGGGGAGATGGTCGCCCTGGTGGGTCCGTCCGGAGCCGGAAAATCGACCCTGATCAACCTGCTGCCGCGGTTCTTCGACCCGAACAGCGGCTGCGTCAGGATCGATCAGACCGATATTCGGGAGTTGAGCCTCGAGAGCCTGCGGGCGCTGATCGGCATGGTGACGCAGGATACAGTGCTGTTCGACGACACCATTCGCAACAACATCGCGTATGGACGTCACGATCTTCCCCTGGAGAGGATCCGTGAAGCCGCCGCGGCAGCTTACGCGGACGAATTCATCATGGACTCTCCGCAAGGGTACGACACGCTGATTGGCGAGTCGGGATTGAGACTCTCGGGAGGGGAGCGGCAGCGTTTGGCGATTGCCAGGGCCCTGGTCAAGAATGCCCCAATCTTGATTCTCGACGAGGCCACCTCTCACCTCGATTCGGAATCGGAGGCGCTGGTACAGAAGGCGCTCTACAACTTGACGGCTGGACGCACCACGATGGTCATCGCGCACCGCCTCTCGACAGTCGTCAAAGCCGATCGAATCGTCGTGATGGAGGAGGGCCGGATCGTCGAGGAAGGGGCGCACGAGGAGTTGCTTCAGAACGGCGGCACTTACAGGCGGCTCTACGATCTACAGTTCCAAGTCTGAGGTGATCTGAATCATGCAGAGTATGACTGGCTATGGCTCCTACGCCCAGGACACCGGCTCTCACCAGGTCTCGATGAGGATTCGGAGCGTCAATCATCGGTACCTGGATCTGGTCCTGCGGATGCCGGAGGACTTCCGTTCGCTCGAGCTCGAGGTGCGTGAACGCATCGGCAATCGACTCAACCGGGGACGCATCGAATTGCGTTTGGACATCGAGGACAGGCGCGACCGTCCGGTCACTGTCGAGGTGAGCAAATCGTGGATCTCGGCGCTCTTGCAGGCCCAAAAGGAGTTGGAAGAAGCCCACCTTGATTTGGCGAAATTCCGTCTGGGGGATCTATTGAGATTCCCGGACGCTGTACGAATCTCCGCCACAACCAGCGAAGTCGACGCCGAGAGCTCGGCTTCGATCTTCGCAGTTCTGGAAGAGGCTCTGGATGATCTGGAATCGTCCCGAGTCAAGGAAGGGACCAAGCTGAAGAGTGTGCTCGAGGCGCAGATGGCGTCTCTTGCGGATCTGGTCGAGCAGATCTCGGCTGCACAGGAGACGATTCGTCGGAACCAGGAGGAGAGGCTTCGTTCGCGTATTCAGGATCTGGTGGGTGATTCCGAGATCGTGGATGAACGGCGAATCGAGCAGGAGATCGCGTTTCTCGCCGAACGCTCCGACGTCCGCGAGGAGCTCGATCGATTGGTGACTCATATGGGGCACTTTCTCGACACCATCGCGCAAACTGGAGCCATCGGCAAGAAGCTCGACTTCATCACTCAGGAGATCTCCCGCGAGCTCACCACGCTGGGCGCGAAATGTCGCCAGGCCGGTGTGATGCAGCGCAACGTGGAGGCCAAGCTCATTTGCGAACAGATCCGCGAGCAGATCCAAAACATCGAGTAGGGGAGAGGGTCGATGGTACGTGGAGAGATGTTCATCATTGCGGCGCCTTCCGGTACAGGCAAAGACACCCTGATCCGCGAAGTGATGTCCTCACTCGACGGTCTCGAGCATTCGGTCAGCCACACGACCCGTCGGGCCCGGCGCGGGGAGGTCGACGGTCAGGACTACCACTTCGTCAGTCGCAAGGCTTTCGAGGCGATGATCACCCAGGATGCCTTCCTGGAATGGGCCGAATACAACAACAATCTCTATGGCACGTCGGTCGAAGAAGTGGATCCCAGGCTGGATCGGGGGGTCGACGTCCTGTTGGATATCGAAATCGTCGGCACTGCCAACCTGTTGGAACGTTGTCCGGAGGCGCATGCCATCTTTGTATTGCCCCCCAGCTATGGAGCGTTGGAGCGGCGGCTGACGGACCGCGGTCTCGACGATGCCGAGGCCGTCCGCAAACGCCTGGCGCTATCTCTCTGGGAAATAGAGCGTTACGGTCTGTTCCACTATGCTATTATCAACGATGATCTGGATCGCGCCAGCCAGGTCTTGGCGGCGATCATCCTGGAAAAACGCCATCGTATGGCGCGGCAGGAACAGGCCGTGCAAGCGGTTCTGGAGGATTTTAGTAGACCGTCTACACAGACCGACTAACCGCTGACTGCCGACGAGACCTGCAGCATGGGCCAGTCAGGAGAGAGGTGTAAGTTTGGAAAGAATTCCCGAGAAGATCGACAGCAAGTTTCGATTTGTGCTGCTGGCGGCCGAGCGAGCCGAGCAGATGTTGCGCGGTGCGAAGCCCAAGATCGATATGGGCGAGCTCAAGTCGACCCGCGTCGCCATGATGGAGATCTCCAACGATCTGGTGGAGTGGGACTACGGCCCGGCCCCTGATGCCGTTGTCGAAGCCCAGATCGAGGAGGCGGCCCCCGCCGAGACGGTCGAAGAGTAGGCCAGGGGACCGCCACTTGCCGCCCAGCCTCAGGAGCTAATCGATGCGAGCGTCACTGAAAGTCCTCTTGGGTGTCAGCGGCGGAATTGCGGCGATCAAAGCGCCTGAGATTGTTCGGCGATTGCGCGAGAACGGGCATGAGGTGCGCTGCCTCCTAACGCGAAATTCCCAGTCTTTTGTCGCGCCTTTGCCGTTGGAAGTCCTGAGCGGCAATCCCGTCTTGAGGGAGGAGTACCTGCAAGCCAACGACAGTGGCCGCGAGCTTCATATCGAGGCCGGACGCTGGGCGGATGTTTTTTGCGTCGCACCGGCGACCTGCGACACGCTGGCGCGACTGGCTCTGGGTCTGGCTGACGACTTTCTGACGACCACTGCCCTGGTTTTCGAAGGCCCTCTGGTCATCGCACCCGCGATGAGCACCGAGATGTGGTCCAAGAGAGTGGTTCAGGGGCATCTCGAGACCCTGCAGGACAGAGGTGCGCGACAGGTGGGGCCGGTGCTGGGTGCCCTCGCCAATGGTGAGATCGGCGAAGGTCGTATGGCCGAGCCGGCCGAGATCGTAGCTGCGTTGGAGGAGGTCTACTGCGAACCGGACCTCGCCGGCAGCACGGTTCTGATTACGGCTGGACCGACCCGAGAACCGCTGGATCCAGTTCGCTTCCTTTCCAATCGATCCACCGGCAAAATGGGTTTTAGCCTGGCAGCGGAGGCCGCGGCCAGGGGAGCTCGCACTGTCCTGGTAGCCGGACCGGTTCATCTGCCGACACCACCCGGTGTGGAAAGGGTTGACGTGCAGACGGCTCTGGAGATGGAGTCTGAGGTCGCAGCCCTGGCTTCGCAAGCCGATCTGGTGATCATGACTGCCGCCGTCTCGGATTTTCGCCCCGGCGCGCCCAGCCAGAAGAAGCTCAAGAAGCGACTGGGAAGTCCTGAACTCCAACTGGAGCCCAATCCCGACATCCTCGCCGGTCTGGTGACGGTCGCTCCGGACGCCCTGCGGGTTGGCTTCGCCGCCGAAACGCAGGATCTGGAGACAGAAGGGCCGCGAAAGCTAGAGTCCAAGGGGGCTCATTTCATCGTCGCCAACGACGTGTCGCGCTCGGATATCGGATTTGGCAGCGAGGAGAACGAGGTGATTGTCTTCTCCGGCAATCGAGAGCCCTTGCGTCTCCCGCGTCAAAGCAAGCGGCAGGTCGCACGGCGGCTTTTGGACCTTTTTGTCGAGGCATTGAGAGAGCGTGAAGCGGGACTTGTCACCAGCGACCAGTGAGCTCCTGGGCTATCTGCAGGATCTGGGTTTTCGAGATCTCTACCTGGCGCCAGAGGGTGCGGTAGGCGCTGGCGACAGCGGTACTTTGAACGGTGATCTCGCCGATGTCCAGGCGGAGGCGCTCGAATGCCGGCGCTGCGGACTGAGTGAGAGCCGCAATGCCGTGGTCTTTGGCAGCGGTTCATCGACGGCGAATCTCATGTTTATCGGTGAGGCTCCTGGGGCTGAAGAGGACCGACAGGGTCTGCCGTTTGTCGGCCGAGCAGGAGAGCTGCTGACCCGCATCATCCAGGCCATCGACCTCTCACGGGAAGAGGTCTATATCGCCAATATCATCAAGTGCCGCCCCCCGGGGAACAGAGATCCGCTGCCGGAAGAAGTGACCGCCTGCCGCGGATACTTGGAGCGTCAGATCGATCTGATCGCGCCCAAGATCATCGTTCTTCTGGGTAAGGTGGCGGCGCAGACGTTGCTCGGTAATGATCTTACCCTCGGTCGGATGCGGGGACAGTGGTACAAGGTCCGGGGAGTCGAGACCCGAGTGACCTATCATCCCGCCGCTCTGCTGCGCAACCAGTCGTTCAAGAGACCGACCTGGGAAGACATGCAGACAGTGCGAGATCGCCTTGTCGAGTTGAGTCGGGGCTGAGCACGGCCGGGTGCGCGAAGCAGGCTAGAATGGACTGACCATGGCAATCCCCTCGGTTTCAGCGATGGACACAGCAGTCGTCGATCGACCCGACGGGGTCGATATCAGTGTCGTCATCCCGGTCCTCAATGAGGCCGAAACGATCCAGCCCCTGAGCGATCAGATTACCGCGGTCCTGGATGATCTGGGGCGCAGCTGCGAGATCGTGTTCGTCGATGATGGTTCGCAAGACGACACCGTCGAGCGGATTCGCAGGGCTCATGAGGCCGATGCGAGAGTTCGACTCGTGCGCTTTCGGCGGAATTTCGGCAAAGCTGCCGCTCTCTGCGCCGGTTTCGACGTCTCCCGCGGCAGCCTCGTTGTGACCATGGACGGAGATCTGCAGGACGATCCCGGCGAGATTCCAAAGCTGTTGGAAAAGTTGGAGTCCGAGGATCTCGACCTGGTATCCGGTTGGAAGCAGCAGCGACAGGATCCGGTCTCCAAACGGCTGCCGTCGAAGGTGTTCAATTGGGTGACCCGCAAGCTGGCGCGGATCGAGTTGCATGATTTCAACAGCGGTTTCAAGGTCTACCGACGTGAGGTCTTGGATGAAATCGCTCTGTACGGCGAGCTTCACCGCTACATCCCTGTCCTGGCCGGTCGCAAGGGCTTCGCTGTCGGCGAGATCGCGGTGCGTCACCATCGGCGACAGCACGGCACCTCGAAGTATGGCTGGGACCGTTTCTACAAGGGACTTCTGGATCTGATCACGGTCTTGTTCATCACGCGGTATACCCGGCGTCCCCTGCACCTGTTTGGAGTCATTGGACTGGGCTCGCTGATAGTGGGTCTCGGCATCAACCTCTATCTCGTGGTCCGCTGGGTGCAGGGCGAGTATCTGTCGAATCGCCCCCTCCTGCTCCTCGGGATCCTGCTCATGCTGTTGGGCATTCAGGTTCTGACCACCGGGCTCATTGGCGAGATGATCACCTTCAAGAACTTCCAGCGCTCGGACACCTATTCGGTGAAGGAACGGCTGGGATAGGTAGCCAGCCCTGAGAATCCTCTTCCTGACTCAGACCTATCCCCGTTTCGACGGGGACACGGCCGGGCCATTTATTCGTGATCTGGCTCGTGGACTCGTCGCCGGCGGAGACGAGGTGACGGTTCTGACACCTCATGCACCCGAGGTGCGCGATCGTTGGGAAGAGGAGGGAGTCGAAGCGATTTCCTTTCGATACGCGCCAGAAGGTAGCGAAGTCCTCGGGTACGGTCGCAGTCTGAGCAAGGACGAGTCTATTCGATGGCGGGCAGGTGCCGTCACCCCACTCTATTCGCTGGCCGCCCGCCAGGCGTTGCGGTCTCTGGTCGAGAAGCGGGAGTTCGATCTCGTACACGGCCATTGGGTGGTACCCAACGGACTGATCGTGAGCGCCGCCGGCCTCGGCCTACCGACGGCAGTGGGCCTGCATGGGAGCGATGTCTTTCTGGCCGAAAGAGCGGGTGTACGATCCCTGGTGCGTTGGGCGATGAAGCGCACCCAGCTCCTCACCGGCTGCTCGCCTGAGCTGGTGGATCGTATCTGCGCACTGGGATTCGCACGAGAGCGCTCGCGCGTCATCCCCTATGGTGTCGATACGGAGCAGTTTTCACCGGCAGCGGAACGGCGTCTCATCTGGCGCGAGAGGCTCTCGATCCCTTCTCAGGCCATCGTCGGACTGGGGGTTGGGAGAATGGTGACCAAGAAGGGCTTCCATGTTCTTCTGGAGGTATTGCCCCAGATACTCGAGCGAATCCCAGAAGCCCACATGGTTTTCGGTGGCGACGGAGACCGACTCGAGGAGTTCCAGAAGGAGATGTCGCCGTGGCTGGGCAGGGTTCACTTTCCAGGGGTCATCTACCGCGACACGCTCCCGGATCTCTATCGGTCGGCGGATTTCTTTGTCCTGCCCGCGGTGCATGACAGTCAGGGCAACGTGGATGGACTACCCAACGTGATCCTGGAAGGGATGGCTTCGGGTCTCCCCATCGTGGCTTCGGGAATCTCCGGAATTCCTCTGGCGGTCAGCCATGAGAGGGAGGGAATTCTGGTGGCTGAGGAGAATCGTCCGGAGCTCGCTGGCCGCCCTGGACAGGATCTACTTCGATGAGCAGCTCAGACAAAGGATGGGTGCTGCCTCGCGGGCGAAAGCAACATCCGAGTTGACTTGGGAGGTCAGTGGCAAGCCGGTATCGACAGGCGTATTCAGAGGTCCTGGCCGGCTTTGCCGTCACGGAATGAGTGATATATCCAAGACCTGGGCCAGGGGACTTGTCTCTTCGCGATCGGGTGCCAGGGCATCCCTCGAGCATCCTCCGTTGCCAGTGTCCGAGGCACCGTGGATGGTGGAGTACGACCTCGATCCGGAGAGGGGTGCCTGGCTGGCCGAACACCTGCCGAGCCGTCCCTGGACGTTGTGGCGATACCGGGAACTGCTCCCCGTAGAGAATTGGCAGCGACGGATCGATCTCGGGGAAGGAGGCACTCCTCTGGTGCGCCTGAACCGACTCTTACCGAGGGATGGCGAGGCCTGGCTCAAAGAGGAAGGGGGCAATCCCACAGGTTCCTTCAAGGCTCGTGGCCTCGCTCTGGCAGTGAGCCGGGCCGTGGAATTGGGAGCGCCTGGGGTCCAGCTGCCCAGCGCCGGGAACGCGGCTCTGGCGGCCGCTGCCTATTGCGCAGCGGCTGAGCTTCCCTGCCGAATCGCCTTGCCGCTGGATACTCCGGCCGAGGTGGTGTCTCGATGCCGAATGTACGGCAGCGAAGTGCTGATGAGCGGTCGAACCCTGGTCGAATCCGCGGCCCTTCTGGCGGCGGAAGACCGGGGGTTTTGGGACCTATCGACCTTCAAAGAGCCCTACAGGGTCGAAGGCAAGAAGACCATGGGGTTGGAGTTGGCCGAACAATTCGATTGGCATCTGCCGGACTGGATCATCTATCCCACCGGTGGTGGGACCGGGATCGTGGCCATGGCGAAGGCCTTCGAGGAATTGCGGTCCCTGGGCCTGATTGGTACCGAGAAATGTCGCTTTGCGGTGGTGCAGATGGAGGGATGTGCACCCGTGGTCGAGGCCTTCCATCGGGGTGACGAGGTGGTCACTCCGTGGGAAGACCCGCAGACGGAGGTTTGGGGCCTGCGGGTTCCCCAGTCAATTGCAGATTTCCTGATTCTGCGGGCGTTGCGGGAAAGCGACGGCACGGCGGTCTCGATTCCGGAGGAGTCCATTGTTCCGATGCAGGAAAGAGCGGCCCGAGAGGAGGGGATGCTCGTCGGGCCGGAGGGGGCTGCGGCGTTGCTCGCGGTCCAGATCTTGACCGGCGATGGACGCATCCAGAGTGGGCAGAGAGTACTGATTTTCCAAACCGGCCATCCGGCCAACTATCGATGAGAGAACCGATAGAGAAGTAGGACATACATCTGAACCCGAGAGAGGAGTCTTCTGCATGAATAGGATGAATCTGGTACTGCTGGATGGAGCGCGTACTCCGATGGCGGAGTTTGGTGGATCCTTTTCCCGTATGTCGGCGCTGGAACTGGGCGCGCACGCGGCGCGGGAAGCCATATCGCGATCTGGTGTCGAAGCCGAGGAGATCGACGCCACATTCGTGGGCAACGCCCTGCAAACCTCCCGTGACGCCATCTATGGGGCGCGCCATGTGGCCCTCAAGGCCGGGGTACCGATCGAGAGACCTGCTTTGACGGTCAATCGGCTCTGTGGCTCGGGTATCCAGTCGATCATTTCTGGCGCCCACAGCGTCTTGAGCGGCGAATCCACCATCTGTCTGGTAGGTGGAATGGAGAATATGTCGCAGGCTCCGCACTGCATCTGGGGTGCCAGAGAAGGCTTTCGGCTGGGTCAGGGCAAGCTCGAGGACCTCCTGATGGCATCGCTCTACGATCCTTTCTGCGGTTGCTACATGGCGCAGACGAGCAACAACCTGGCGCGCGACTACGAGATCAGTCGGGGTGAGCAGGATGAGTTCGCGCTGATGAGTCAGCAGCGTGCCGCCGCGGCCTGGGAAGCCGGTCGCCTGGCACCAGAGATCGTGCCCGTCGAGGTCGGCAAGGGTAAGCGGAAGAGACAGGATTGAAAGGGATGAGCACTTGCGCCCGGACACCACTCTGGAGACCCTCGAGAGTCTACCCACCGTCTTTGGTGAAGAGAGCTTCGTGACAGCCGGCAACGCCTCTGGAATCGTGGACGGTGCGGCTATGCTGGTGCTGACGACAGCCGAATCCGCGGCATCCAAAGAAATCACACCCCTGGGGAAGATTCTGTCCTGGGCTGTGGTTGGGGTCGAACCCTCCCGAATGGGTATCGGGCCGGCGCCGGCGATCGCCAAAGCGCTGGCGGCGGCAGATCTGACGTTGGACGACATCGACCTGCTGGAGATCAACGAGGCCTTTGCCGGGCAAATCTTGGCCGTTGTGCGGGAAATGCAGCTGGATTTGGAGAAGCTCAACGTCAATGGAGGTGCCATCGCTCTCGGGCACCCGCTTGGTGCTACGGGGAGTCGGCTTGTGCTAACTCTCCTCAAAGAGCTGCAGCGCCGTGGCGGTGGCCTCGGCGTCGCATCGGCCTGCATCGGTGGCGGTCAGGGAATCGCCATGGTCGTGGAGTGTGCGGGATGATCGATCTCGAGGATCGGCGGGTCTTGATCACGGGCGGCAGTCGCGGCATCGGTGCGGAGTGTGCACGGATGTTCGCGAGAGCCGGGGCAACGGTCATGATTCAGTATCGACAGGCAGCCGAGACGGCCCGTGGCCTGATCGATGAGATTTCAGGCTTCTCGGAGGTCCCACATTTGAAGTTTGGAGCCGATCTGGCAGACCCCGCGGCGATCGAAGAGCTGTTCGATTTCCTGGATCGGAAGTGGGGAAGGTTGGACTGTCTGGTCAACAACGCGGGTATCTGGGTACACAATCCCCTGCAGGAGCTCGATTCACGACGGCTCGAAGAGACCTGGAAGGTCAACGAGAGAGGTCCCTTCCTGTGCTCCCAACTTGCAGTACCCTTCCTGCGCCAGGGTAGGGATGGAAACATCATCAACGTGAGCTCCACCGCGGGCCAACGCGGGGAAGCCTTCTATAGTCCCTATGCCGCCAGCAAGGGCGCCCTGATCGCGGTCACGAAGTCCTGGTCCACCGAGCTCGCCCCGGATATCCGTGTCAACTCGGTGGCTCCGGGATGGGTCGATACGGAGATGTGCACGGAACCCTTTTCGGGCGGCGGCAAGGCGGCGATCGAGGCGGGCATCCCTTTGCGACGGGTGGCGTCGACTGCCGATATCGCGGGTCCCATCCTGTTCTTGGCGTCGCCGCTGGCGCGCCACATCACCGGCGAGATCCTGAACGTCAATGGAGGCAGTGTCCTCGCCGGCTGAAGGATCTTCCCGGGATCGACCTACCTGACGGTAGGCGATGGACTTGCAGGGCAGGAGTGGAGGCGAAGAGGCGGCTGGAATCCGTCTAACAGGGCACGTTCGGCTGAAAGAGGAAAAGGAAGTGATGATCGATCCAGACAAAGCCCTACAGCGGATTGAGAGATCTTCCACTGAGGAGGGGTGTTTGGAAAGGATCCGTCAACAGGGCGCGAGAGGGTTGACAGACTTGGAATTGCTGGCAGCGATCCTCCACAACGGTCGCCGAGACGTCTGCGCGTCGGAGTTGGCGTCACATCTATTGCGTCAGTGCCAGGGTCTGGCGGGAATCGTCGGCTCCACCCACAATTCACTCCCGGTTCGATTGCTCGGCAACACCGGCAGTGCGGTCCTTTTGGCGTGTCTCGAGCTGGGTCGACGAATTGCCAAGGCCGAAGTTCCGGAGCGCCAGCCGATGAGCAATCCGGGTGCGGTGGCGCGCTATCTCGCTCTCCATTTCGCTGTCCCCGGACAAGAGATCATGGGAGCACTCTTCCTCGATACGCGCAATCGTCTCCTGGGCGAGCAAGAAGTCTACCGAGGCACCCTCAATCGGGCGGCTGTCGAGCCACGAGCTGTTCTGAAGGAAGCGCTTCTTCGTGACGCCGCTGGATTTGTTCTCTTTCATACCCATCCCAGCGGGGACCCCTCGCCGAGTGCGGAGGATCTGGCGTTTACGCGCCGTATCGCTCAATCGGGGGAACTCATGGGAGTCCGGCTGGTGGACCACCTGATCCTTGGCGCAGGAACTTCGTGGGTCTCGCTGAGGCAGCGAGGAGCTTGGTAGTTCTGGGGGTGCCCTTGCCGAGGTCGCTGTAACCTTTAACATGGGCTCGAAGATCCTACAACCACCCAAAAGGTAGCTACCCCCTACCCGATTGGGTAGGCTGATTCGAGTCGGGCACCTCTGGTAGTCTCATCGGCATAGAGTGAGGAGAGCGCCGATGTCCATGATTACGATAGAAGACTTCTTCCAGACTGAGCTGCAGGTCGCCACCATCACCGCCGCCGAGCCGATTCCAAACTCGAGCAAATTGCTCAAGATGTCTGTCGATCTCGGGACCGAAACCCGTGTTCTGGTGGCGGGCATCGCCAAGGAGTACCCCTCGGAGGAGCTCCTGGGCAAGCAGGTGATCGTAGTGACCAATCTACAGCCGGCCAAGCTGATGGGAGTGGAGTCCCAGGGTATGGTCCTGGCGGCCTCAGTGAGTGGCAAACCCGTTCTCCTGCAGCCCCGGGAAGAGGTGCCCAACGGAACTGCCGTGAAGTAGTCGGGCTAGATGGGATTCGGCAAATCGACGAATTCGACGTCGATACCGAACTCCGCGTGGAGCTTGTCTCCGAGAGCCTGAACTCCGAGACGCTCGGTCGCGTAGTGACCCGCCGCGGCGAAGTTGGCCTGGGACTCTTTGGCGAGGTTCATGGTCCACTCTTCAGCCTCGCCGGTGACGAAGAGATCGAGCTCGGCGGCGATGGCCGCTTGAAAACAGCGCCCACCGGCACCGCTGACGAACCCGATGGATTGAATCTGCTCGGGCCCGTGGGCGAAGACCTGCGGGTCTTGACCGAACATCTCGGCCAGGGACGTGAGCACCCGGTCCCGGGCCAAGGGCTTGGCGAATCGGCCATGGACCCCGAGAGGGAGTCCCTCGTGGTCGCAAAATGGGAGGATGTCCGATAGGCCCAGATCTCTCGCGGCTACGGCGTTGTTGCCGACCTCGAGATGCCGGTCGAGAGGCAGGTGATAGGCGAGAAGACTCATCTCACCTCGAACCAGCTCAGCGACTCGTTGATACTGGATGCCGGTCAGCGGCGTGGGGTCACCTCGCCAGAAGATGCCGTGGTGCACCAGGACGGCGTTCGCCTCGCTCCGACGCGCGATCTGGAAGAGCTCCAGACAGGCCGAGACACCGGTCACGATCTTGGAGATTCGTGACCGACCCTCGACCTGTAACCCATTGGGGCAGTAGTCAGTGCCCCGATCTATCTCGAGATATTGATCCAGGTATCGGACCAAGGTGTCTCGATCGACTTCCCGGGTTGGAGCTGGGGAGGCCATGAAGATGAACTAGCGCCGGTCGCGACCCGGTCGCCCTCGGCCGCCTCGGTTCCCCCCAGGACGACGATCCCGGCCGCGTCCCGACCCGCCATCGCGATCACCACGACCGCCGGAGCTGGGTGGACCCTCGTAGTCCTTGCCCTCATAGTCGGCCGGATTGTAGTCCGGTGCCTCCATGATAACGGCCTTGCGGGAGAGACGAACCTTGTTCTGTTCGTCGATGTTGATGACCTTGACCTCCAGCGAATCCCCTTCTTGGACGATGTCTGAGACTTCGCGCACGCGATAGGGAGCCAACTCACTGATGTGAACGAGGCCATCGGATCCCGGCAGGATCTCGACAAAGCACCCGTAGGGCTCGACTCGGCGGACGATGCCCTCATAGACCTTGCCGATCTCGGGCACCTCGGTGAGTCTCTCGATGATCTCACGGGCGCGGGTGGCGGCGACTTCGTCAGGTGAGGCGATGGTCACCTTGCCATCGTTGTCGATATCGACCTCGCATCCGGTCTCATCGATGATGGAGCGGATGGTCTTGCCACCGGGGCCGATGACGTCGCGGATCTTATCCTTGGAGATCAAGATGGTGTGGAGTCGCGGGGCGTACGGAGACATCTCGTCTCGCGGCGCAGCAATCGCGCGCTCCATGTTGTCGAGGATGTGCATCCGACCGCCGTGGGCCTGCTGCAAGGCCTGCTGCATGATCTCTCGGGTCACGCCGGTGATCTTGATGTCCATCTGCAAGGCAGTGATTCCTTCGCGGGTACCGGCGACCTTGAAGTCCATGTCGCCATAGTGGTCTTCCTGCCCGGCGATATCGGAGAGGACCGCGAATTTGTCCTCACCCTTGATCAGACCCATGGCAACCCCGGCGACCGGCGCCAGCATCGGCACACCGGCATCGAAAAGGGCCAGCGAGCCTCCACAGACCGACGCCATTGATGACGAGCCGTTGGACTCCATGATGTCGGACACCACACGAACCGTGTAAGGAAAGTCCTCTTCGTGCGGGAGCAGGGGAGTCAGAGCCCGACGGGCCAGGACTCCATGACCGATTTCCCGGCGACTGGGACCGCGCAAGAACTTGACCTCACCAACGGAGAACGGAGGAAAGCTGTAGTGCAGGATGAACTTCTGTCGGCTCTCTCCCTCGTATTCCTCGATGATCTGAGCATCACGGCTGGTGCCCAGTGTCGCGGTGACGAGCGCTTGGGTCTCGCCGCGGGTGAAAAGGGCGGAACCATGAGTCCGTGGGAGAAGACGGACCTCGATGTCGATGGGCCGAATCTCGTCCGATTTGCGGCTGTCGAAGCGGATGCCGGTGTCGAGAATCTCTTCTCGCAGGATCTCTTCCTCGAAGCGCTTGATGATCTGTTTGACCTGCTGCTGCTTGTCCTCTTCATCCTCTCCGAGAGCTTCGACATAGGGCTCGACGACCGCCGCGACCGCATCGCGCCGCTCGAACTTTCCGGCGGTATGCAGAGCGCCCCGGAGCGACTCCTTCAGATCGTTCTGGACCTGCAAAACGAGGGCCTCGTCGAAGGGCTGGGGACCTTCCCAGTCGGGCTTGACGATGCCGGCCTCCGACTGCATCTGGAGTTGGGCTTGGATGACTTTCTGCAGTTCCTGATGGCCCTGAAAAATGCAGTCGAGGATCACGTCCTCGGGTAGTTGATTGGCACCAGCTTCCACCATCACAACCGCTTCCGCCGTGCCGACGACGATCAAGTCGAGGTCGGAGACATCGCGCTGACTGTTGGTGGGATTGAAGACCATCTCGCCCTCGATCAGACCCACGCGGACAGCACCGATCGGTACATAGAAGGGAATCTTGGACAGAATCAGGGCGATCGAAGCACCGTTGATAGCCAGAATATCGGGATCGTTCTCACCATCCGCAGACAGGACCTCGGAGACGACCTGGGTTTCGCGGCGGTAGCCCTCCGGGAATAGCGGGCGCAGCGGTCGATCGGTCATCCGACAGGTGAGAATCTCCTTTTCAGAGGGTCGACCTTCGCGCTTGAAGAAGCCACCCGGAATTCGTCCCCCGGCGTAGGTGAATTCTCTGTAATCCACGGTCAGGGGCAAGAAATCCCTGCCGCTTGCGTGGGAGAGAGCGCAGGCGGTGGTCAGGACAACAGTGTCCCCATACCGGATGACGCATGAGCCGTCTGCCTGACGAGCGATCTTGCCGCTCTCGATCCGCATGGTTTCGGTTCCGATGGTGATTTCGTGTGTTTGTTTCATCAAATTTTCTCTTTCTTCACGTCTTCGCTTTAGCGCCCCCGTGGGCAGATCGAACCATGTCGCCGAGCGGTGCCGACGCTTCGATTTCGATCTGGGGGGCTTGAGGATGGTCGCGGAGATCTTCTCCGCCCATCCTTTCGAGAGGGTTGTCTACTTCCGAATACCGAGCCGCTCAATCGTCACTCGATAGCGCTCGAAATCCTGTGTTTTGAGGTAGTCGAGCAATCGGCGACGTCGGCCAACGAGCTTCAACAAGCCCCGTCGACTGTGGTGGTCCTTCTTATGGACCTTGAAATGCTCGGTCAGCTCGGTGATCCGTTGCGTGAGCAGGGCGACCTGCACCTCGGGTGAGCCCGTATCGTGCTCGTGCAGGCGCGCCTCCCCGATGATTTTGTCTTTGACCTCCTTGGTCTGTACCAACTTCCTATTCCTCCATCTATTCAGCAAACATCGAATGGTACCACAGGGGCGTCCTCTCGACTCACGAGAAGACGATGCGGGGCTGCACCACTCCTACGGCGCCGCTTCCTATTCTCTCTGCGACGACGCCCACCGCGACGAGCTGTCCCCGGCGATTGACCAACTTGATCCAATCGCCGGCTTCGCCGCCGAGGGTTCGAAACAGAACCGACTGTCCGTGGATGATGCGCTGCTCCTGTTGAGCGTCGGCAGTCGCCTCGGCGAAAGGCAGGGGAATCTGGTCGAGAGGAATCCAGCCTCCGTCCGAAGCTGCTGCGGGATCAGAAGAGCCGCGGAGCCTGTCGAGTGTGACGGCATCCTCGACCTTGAAAGGGCCGACCTGCAAACGCCGTAGCTCGGCCAGATGAGCGCCGACCCCGAGGTCCTGTCCAAGATCGTGCGCCAGGCTGCGCACATAGGTACCGGAAGCGCAGCTCAGACGGAACGCCAGGGAATGATCTCGAATGTCACCTTGCGGTTCGAACTCGAAGACCGTGATCTCCTTCGAGGCCTGGGGCACCTCCTCGCCACGGCGAGCGAGTTCGTAGTACTTGACACCCTGGTGCTTCTTGGCGCTATAGGGCGGTGCTATCTGGGGAAAAGTCCCGACCAGTTTCTGCATGGATTGCAGGACGACCTCTGGGTCGAGATTCTCCACAGGTGATTCAGCGACCACCTTGCCGTGTCGGTCGTAGGTATCCGTGGTCACGCCGAAACGGATCTGGCCAGAATAGACCTTGGGCGCCCGGATCAAGAAGCGAGTCAGACGGGTCGCTTTGCCCGCTGTAGCGACCAGTAGGCCCGTGGCACCGGGGTCGAGTGTGCCGCAATGGCCGATCTTCTTTTGGCGCGTGATCCGCCGCACCTCTTGCACGACATCGTGCGAAGTGCAGTCGGGTTCCTTGTCGATGAGAAACAATCCGTCGAGCATGCTCTACACCAGGGCCTGTTGGAGCTCCTCTACGACCTGACTGCGGACATCCTCGAGAGCTCCGTCCAGCAGATAACCGGCAGCATTGCGATGACCGCCACCACCATTGCGACGAGCGATCTTCTCCACGTCTACCTCGCCTCGGCTGCGCAGAGAGACCTTGAACTGATCGTCGCCAACCTGGCGGAGAAGTGCAGCGGCCTCGACACCCGCGATGGATCGTGGATAGTCGATGAGGCCCTCCGTGTCTCCGGAAGTGGCACCTGCACGATCGAACATCTCGGTCGTGATGATCGCTGTGGCGATACGCGTATCGTGGACGACCAGGGTCGGCAGCATCTCAGCGAGAAGTCGTATCGCCGACTCTGGCTGACTCTCATAGAGCCACTGAGCCACCTGTGCGGGGCGGGCCCCCTCGGTCACCAAAGCACCGGCCGCTTCGAAAGCGGCGGGTGTGGCGTTGGAGAAACGAAAGCCACCGGTGTCGGTGATGATGGTGAGGTAGAGGGCGGTGGCGGTATCCTGGTCCAGTTCCACCATCAGTCCGCGGGAGATCCGGTAGATCATCTCGCCCAGAGATGGCGCCGCCGTGTCGACCCAGTTGACCTGCCCATAGTGCTCGTTGCCGAGGTGATGGTCGATATTGATGATGGGCAAGTCTTCGATGGCCGATTCGACTCCGGTGCGATCGAGAGAGGGGCACTCGAGAGTGATGATGGCGTCGAAAGTCTCGGGATAGCCGGATGGCGGCGCTTTGCCGGTGTGGACTCGCTCGCTTCCTGCCAGAGGTCCGTAGAGCTTGGGGACCTCGTCGTGGTTCCAGACCACAGCGCCTTTTCCCAACAAGCGGAGAATGCGGGCCAGGCCCAAGGACGAACCGATAGCGTCGCCATCAGGGTTCATGTGGCTGATCAGGAGGAAACGATGTCCCGCGCGCAGATGTTTGAGTAGATCTTCAGGTGCTTTGGTTGTGCTCATCTGGATTCTCCAGTAGTTCGCTAATTCTTTGACTGTACTCGGCTCCACGATCGAGCTCGAAACGCAGCTCCGGAACGCTCCTCAATCGGTTCAGCTCCTTGGCCAGCTGACCGCGAATATAGCCGGCGGCATGACGGAGCGCCGCGAGACTGGCCTGGCGCTCCTCCTCATCACCGACTACCGATACGTAGACGCGTGCATGCTTGAGATCGGGACTCATGTCCACAGCACTCACCGTGGTCATAGCTACACGAGGATCTCGAACTCGGCGACTGATGATGGAGGAGAGCTCCGTTCTCAGAACGTCTCCGACCCGCTGAGTTCGACGAGTCATGGTTGGTCCTCCACATAGTAGGGTTCCCAGGACGTCAGCATTGCACCGGGGACCTCTTCGACGTGCTCTCGGATACCGCTCAAAAGACGTTCCATCTCGTGGCGGGATCGATGTACCGCGGCGACCGCGATCTGAGCCCGCTGGTGGAGATCGTGATAATCGGTCTCGGCAACGGATACCCGATAGCGCTGATGGAGCCTTTCGGTGAGAGATTTGATCACGCGACGCTTTTCCTTGAGGCTGCGCCCGGCGGGTATGTGGAGCTCGAATACCGAAACTGCGACGACCATTTGCTGTCCTACTCGAGTGTTCCGTGTTCGGTCTCGAACGAAACATCCACAGGAGGAGACTCCCTCAGGCTTGCGGTATCCCGGACCCTGCCAAGAGTTGCGCAGAACCGGCTATAAGGTCGGAGCTACCTCTTCTTGGGCGAAGGCCTCGATGGTATCTCCAGGTTTGACGTCCTGATAACGCTCGAGACGAATTCCACAATCGAATCCCGCTCGGACCTCGCTCGCATCGTCCTTGAAACGCCGAAGCGAGGCGATCTTGCCTTCGAATACGACGATATTGTCACGCAGCAGCCTCACCGAAGCGCTGCGTGGGATGACTCCCTCGATGACGTGGCAACCGGCGACCGTGCCGATTTTGGGTACACCGAAGATCTCGCGGACCTCGGCACGGCCCTTGGCGACTTCCACGAATTCAGGCTCGAGAAGACCGGTCATGGCCTTCCTGATCTCGTCGCTGAGCTCATAGATGACCGTGTGCAGGCGGATGTCCACCTCTTCCTTGTCTGCGAGCTCGACGGCCATGCGTTCGGGGCGAACGTTGAAGCCCACGACTATGGCGCCGGATGCAGAAGCCAGAATCACGTCGTTGGTGGTGATGGCGCCGACACCAGAGAGAATGACCTGGAGTTTCACCTGGTCGGTAGAGAGCTTGCCGAGGGTATCTTTGAGCACCTCCACAGAACCTTGGACGTCTCCCTTGAGAACGATCGGCAGCTCTTTGATCTCGCCTTCCTTGATCTGATCGAAAAGCTGTTCCAGGGACACTCTGCCGACCGTCGGAGCCAGGTCTTTCTGACGTTGCTCTTCGTGGCGAAACTCGGCGATGCCGCGCGCCTTGGACTCATCGCCCACCACCTGAAAAAGGTCTCCAGCGTCGGGAACCTCGCCGAAACCGGCGACCTCGATGGGGGTTGCCGGGCCGGCGGTCGCGATCTTCTCGCCGAGGTCGTCGATCATGGAACGAACTCGACCCCACGTAGCACCGGAGACAAAGATATCTCCGATTCCGATAGTGCCGTCTTGGACCAATACGGTGCCGACAATCCCGCGGCCGGGTTCCTTACGGGCTTCGAGAACGACGCCTTGGGCCGGCAAATCGGGTGTGGCCTTCAGATCGAGGATCTCCGCGGTCAGAAGAATCATCTCGAGAAGCTCGGAGATGCCTTCTCCTTTGAGAGCGGAGAGCGCTACCGAAACGGTGTCCCCACCCCAGTCCTCGACGGTGAGTTCCTGCTCGGCGAGCTCCTTCTTGACGCGATCCGGGTTGGCGTCGTTCTTGTCGATCTTGTTGATGGCGACGAGGATGGGAACGCCTGCAGCCCGGGCGTGATTGAGAGCTTCGATGGTCTGCGGCATGACGCCGTCATCGGCTGCCACGACCAGCACCACGATGTCCGTCACCTTGGCGCCGCGGGCACGCATCGTAGTAAAGGCTTCGTGCCCGGGTGTATCCACAAAGGTGATCTGCTTGTCTGTTCACTTCGACCTGATAGGCGCCGATGTGCTGAGTGATGCCGCCGAACTCGCTTTCGGTGATCTTCGAGGAGCGAATGGCATCGAGAAGAGTCGTCTTGCCATGGTCTACATGCCCCATGATGGTGACCACCGGGGCGCGCAGTTCGTTGCCGGCGCCCTCCTTGCTGTCGCGTTCCTGCTCCTGCTGGAGCTGCACCTCTTCTTCGAAAGTCACGATCGTGGCTTCCAGACCGAGCGATTCAGCCACTTCCAAGGCCAGATCGGCTTCGATCACGTGGTTGATCGTTGCCATGATGCCTTGTTTGAGCAGCACCTTGATGAGGTCTTTGGCCTTGACTCCGAGCTTGTCGGCGAATTCCCGAACGGTCATGCCCTCTGAGAGCGTGATGGGAGCTTCGGGGGCCGCGACCTTGAAGGGGAGCACGCGGCCGGTATCGATGGTTTTCAGTTTCTTCCGCTCGGCGCGGCGTTCACTGCGGCTGGGACCGATCTCCTCAGGGATCAAGTCGGTCTTGGCCTGCTTGGTGTCGACCGCCGCGGTGTCCAGCTGCGCCGCGTCTTTGGCCCCAGCGGCCACTTGCCTGGGTTTTCGTGGTGGGCGGCGCCTCGACGGGAGCTGTGGTCTGCGCCGCGGCCTCGGTCGGGGGTGCCACCGATGGCTCGTCGACGGTCGCCGGTTTGGGTGGCTCGGTGGTGGGGATCGTCTTGATCCGCGGCTCTACCTTCTGGATCAAAGGGCGCCGTCGCTGTGGACGTAGCGGGTTGGGCGGCATCCGTCGATGCGGAGGGCGACGCCGAGCAGATGGCGCGGTGGCCTTGGCCTCCTCGTCACGGAGGATGACCTCGCGCGGCTGCGGTAGTCGTTTGCCCTCCAGGATGGCCTGGATGACGCTGGTGTCGATCTGGGCGTTTTCCTCATCGTCGACACGGACACCAATAGACTTGAGCTTGAACAGGAGATCCTGTTCGGGCACTCCCATCTTCTGTGCCAGATCCTTGACTCGAATCTTCCCCATGAAATCCCGCGCTCCTCAGGTATCCTCGTTCGACCCTATTCCTTGTCCTGAGCTGGGAGCTCCGCCGCGGCGCTCTCTACCAGCTCGGTGGCTTCGCCTTGCTCCGCCTCTTCGGGCGTGTCCCGTGCTTCCGCCTCTTCCAGAGCACGGCTCAGCGCCGCCATGAAGTCGTCACCCTCGTGGGCCAATGTCGAGGCGAGATCACCCTCGGCCGCGTCATCCGAGGCGACCTCGGGCTGGCTCTCAGTGAGGGGTGTCTGCTGAATCTTCTCGGCCCAGGCGACAATGGCTCTGGCGGTCTTGGGCCCTACTCCCTCGACAGCCTCCAACGCCTTCGGCCCGGCCTCCACGACAGCCTCGGGGGACGTGAATCCTGCTTCTTGGAGTTTGATTGCCGGTCTTGGCCCCCACTCCGGGCGCGAGGGTGATGTCGAAACCGGCGGTCTCGAGCATCGCCGGCTCGTCGCTGATCGCGTCCTGCAGCATCCGCGCCAGAGCACCGGAGACCTCGTCCTTGACGTCCGTCTCGCTCTTGATGTCGATCCGAGAGTTGAGAAGCTCGGACGCCAGGCGAACATTCTGACCCCGTTTGCCGATGGCTAGCGACAGCTGCTCATCCTCCACGATCACATCGAGATGCGGGTGCTCACCGTGGTGAGTCACCGAGACCCGGGTAATCCTCGCCGGCGCCAGGGCGCTCTGTGCAAACGTCACCAGATCTTCGCTGTACTCGATGATGTCGATCTTCTCACCGCGGAGCTCGCGAATGATGGATTGGACCCGCGAACCCTTCATCCCGACGCAGGCGCCGACGGGATCGACATCGCGTTCGCGACTGATGACCGCCACCTTGGCCCGTTCCCCCGGGGCACGGACAGCGGCCTTGATCTGAACGGTCCCGTCATAGATCTCGGGAACCTCCATCTCAAAGAGCTTGACCAGCAAACGGGGATCAGTGCGGGAGAGAACGACCTGCGGGCCCTTTGGCTGCTGGTGGACCTCGATGATGACGGCACGGATTCTCTCGCCCTGGCTGTAGCGTTCGTGGCGGGCCTGTTCGCCACGCGGTACCGCCGCTTCTGTTCGACCGAGATCCACGATGATGTCACCACGCTCGAACCTTTTGACCGTGCCGTTCAGCACCTCACCCACGCGATCGATGAACTCGTTGTAGACCTTTTCGCGCTCGGCTTCTCGGATTCGTTGGTAAAGAACCTGTTTCGCGGACTGCGCAGCGATTCGACCCAGACCCTCGGTGGAGATGGGGATATGGATCTCATCCCCGATCTGAGCATCGGCTTGATGGTCCTGAGCCTCCTCCAGGGTCCACTGAGCGAGGGGATCTTCAATCTCCTCGGCCACGGTCTTGACGATAAAGGCGTCGAACGTTCCCGTTTCAGCGTCGAAGGTCGAACGGACCGGTGCCTTGATCCGGTGCTGTTTCTTGGCTGCCGAGGCCATTGCGTCTTCCAGCGCACTGATCCAGCGCTCGAAATCGATGTCCTTCTCCCGGGCGACCTGCTTGAGGACTTCACCGAGGTTGTTTTCTACCGGACGTGCTTGTGCCATGACGGTTGCTTCCTAAATCTCAGGCTCGAGACGAGCCAACAGGATGTTCTTCAAATTGATTCTATAGGTGTCGAGTCCCTGGGATGCCACCAAGACGATCTCATGCAGCTCCGGCGAGTACTCCGAAAGCAAGCCAACCACCGTCTTCTTGTGTGTCATCTCTGGGTCCTTCCAAGTCACCCGAACGCTACTACCATTGAACTTCTCATAGTCCTGCTCGCTATAGAATTTCCGATCCAGGCCGGGAGAAGAGACCTCCAGAACATACCGGCCGGGACCGAAGTCCTCTACGTCGAGCAGTGCCGAAACCTGCCTCGACACCATCTGGCAATCTTCCAACGTCACACCTTGCGGTCGATCGATGACCAGACGCAACACACCACCTATGAACTGAGATTCGAGCAGTTCGCAACCGGTGTCTTCGGCAATCGCCGCACACTCCTGTCGGATCTTCTCGCTCAGCTCGGCCTGGCTCATGAGGTTCGAGGCTTCAAACCGCTTTTTGGGCAACAAAAAAAGTGAGTGAAACACCCACTCACTTCGTCGCCCTTCGAAGCCAGCGTGGGCAGTATAGTGCAAGGTCAACCCTGGTTGCAAGCCAATCGCCAGAAGTGACTGATGGGGTGCATGAGGACCGCCATATTGGCACTGCAGGGGGAATACGATGGAGACTCCAGCAAGTGCTGACACGCCTGCGATGCTGGCAAGAGGTTTGCTTGACAAGCGGGTGCAAGGCGCACACGATTGGCCTTCGAAAGGAGCTATGTACCTGATATGACCCACAATCTGAAACGAAAATTCCTGACCCTGGCGGTGATATTTGGAGCCATGGTGTTTGGCATGGTCATCGCCGGCGGCTTGGATCTCACACCCGTGAGTATCAGCGCACCCGACGATCCTGATCCACAACCGGTAGCCTGTTCAGCCCACCAGCTGCCGGAGCCCTTCCCAGCTTCGCCGATCTGGCCGAGCTGGTTTCGCCTGCCGTTGTGACGATCGAAGCGTCGACGTTCGAGACCTCGGGTCGGCGGGGCGCCGTGGATCCCTTCGAGTTCTTCTTTGGCCCGCGGCGACGGGATGAGCCACAGCGCGATGATGACGAGGAGTTCCGACAGGAATCCGGCGGCAGTGGGTTCCTGGTCAGCGCGGATGGATACGTCGTGACCAACAATCACGTGATCCGGGGCGCCGAGGAGGTCCGCGTGCGGATGGGCGACCAGCTCTATGACGCGAAGCTGAAGGGCGCCGACGCGGCCACCGATCTCGCAGTGCTGAAGATCGATGCCGGCAAGGATCTGCCTTATCTTCTTCTAGGAGACAGCGACCAGCTGCGTGCCGGGGATTGGGTGATGGCCATCGGCAGCCCCCTCGATCTCGCCAATACCGTCACTGTTGGCGTCGTCAGCGCCAAAGGGCGACGTATCGGCATCAGTCAGGAGACGAGCTCCTTCGAAAGCTTCATCCAAACCGATGCCGCGATCAATTTCGGTAACTCGGGGGGGCCACTCGTCAGCCTCTCCGGTCAGGTCGTGGGTATCAACACCGCCATTAACTGGGGTTCGGAGAATATCGGCTTTGCCGTCCCGGTGAATGTTCTGCGACAGGTCCTGCCGCAACTTCGTGACGAGGGGCGAGTGCGTCGGGGATATCTAGGTGTCTCGGTCTCGGATCTGACCCCCCGTGCCGCCGAGGCCTTCGGGCTGGATTCCACCGATGGAGCCATGGTGAACCAGGTGCAACCGGGTCAGCCGGCGGAAAAGGCCGGTCTCGTGCACGGTGATGTGATTCTCGAGGTCGATGGCCAGGGGGTATCCAATACCCGCGAGCTCATCGACTACGTCTCCAAGCAGAATCCCGAGGCCACCGTCGAGGTGGAGATCCTTCGTGACGGCAAGCGGATCAAGAAATCTGTGGAATTGGCAGAGCGCCCTTCCGCTGCGGGGACGGAACCGGAGTCCGAGGAGCCCGACGGAGCGCGGAATCGAATGGTTGGGTCTGCGCTATCAGAACATCACCCCAGGCCTGCGCCAGACTCATGGTCTGCCCGAGGATGCCGTCGGGGTGTGGATTACCGAGGTCTCACCGCGTAGCCCGCTCTATGAAGAGGGGGTCCGAGCGGGGGAGATCATCAGCTTGATCACCGAAGTCAACGGCGTGGATGTGGAAGACGTGGAGGAGTTCGAGAACCTCGTTCGGCAGGCCGAATCCGGCTCGCGTCTGCGGATCTACATTCGACGATTCGCACGCGGGCAGGAGGCTCAGCCCCTCTTTGTGTTCCCGGCTGTGCCCTGAGTCGACTCTCGAGTTTTCAACGAGCGGACCGCCCCTCTCGGGCGGTCCGCTTTTTCGTGTAGCCGGAAGACACACCACGGCAGGGTCCGGGATAGACTCCTCAGACGATGGCCAAGAAGAGCGACAGGAACACCCAAGGAACCGTCCTGGTGGTGGACGATGAGAAGGCGATCCGGGACAGTCTGCGAATGGTTCTGGAGTACGAAGGATATCGCGTCCTGGAGGCTGCCAGTGGTGACGAAGCCTTGGCAGCGGCTCGGCGGTCCTCACCTCATGCCATCCTGTTGGACATCAAGATGCCTGAGATGGATGGTCTGGAGGTGCTGGGATCCCTGCGTGAGCGCGGCTATGAGATGCCGGTGATCGTGGTGACCGGTCACGGTGACATCGATACGGCCATCGAGGCCACCAAGAAGGGGGCCTTCGATTTCTTCGAGAAGCCCCTGCAGCGAGACCGGGTGCTGTTGAGTCTGCGCAACGCGCTGGAAAGCTATCGCTTGCAGCAGGAGAGCGGTGCGCTGCGCAATCGACCCGATGAGCTGATTGGCTCCTCCAGGGCCTTGCGGAGACTGAGGGAGACGATTGCCAAAGCCGCCCCGGCGAACGCGACGGTGCTGATCGTTGGCGAAAGCGGCACGGGAAAGGAATTGGTCGCTCGCGCTCTTCACCGTCAAAGTGCCCGGTCCCAGCAACCCCTGATCCAGGTGAATTGCGCCGCGATCCCAGAGGAGCTGATCGAGTCCGAGCTGTTTGGGCATGAGAAAGGTAGCTTTACCGGGGCGGTCAGAAAACAGGCGGGGAAATTCGTCCTGGCGGACACCGGCACAATCTTTCTCGATGAGATTGGAGACATGTCAGCTCGCACCCAGGCCAAGGTCCTGCGAGTCCTGCAGAGCGGCGAAGTGGAACCCGTCGGGGCCCAGCAGATCGCCGAGGTGGACGTGCGGGTGATCGCCGCTACCAATCGGCTCCTCGATGAAGAGATGGCCGAGGGCAGATTCCGCGAGGACCTCTTCTACCGTTTGAATGTGATTCCCATTCAGACACCGGCCTTGCGGGAGCATCTCGAGGATATCCCCGAGCTGGTGGACTATTTCGTCCGGCGCTATGCGACTATCAACAACTGCCGGCAGAAGGAGTTTTCGGACAGGAGCGATCGCTTTCCTGAAAGGTCTGCCTTGGAAAGGCAATGTTCGGGAATTGAAGAATGTGATCGAGAGGGTGTTGATCCTCAGCTCGGAGTCGGAGATTACCGAGAAGGAGCTGGAACAGAGTGTCGGTGGCGGACGCCGAGATCTGACCTCTGTCGTCGCCACGGCTCAGACCCTCAAGGAGTTTCGAGAGGTAGCGGAGCGCTTCTTCTTGATCGAGCAACTGGATCGCCACGAGTGGAATGTGACGCGTACCGCACGAGTCGATCGGCACTCCCCGTAGCAACCTGTACAAGAAGATGGAGCAGTACGGGATCCAACGACAGGTCGTCGGCGATGACAGCTGAGCTCATGGACCTCGAACGCTGGTTGGCAGAGACCGGTGCCCTGAAAAGGGGACATTTTCAACTGTCGTCCGGACTGCACTCGCCCGCCTATGTCCAGTGCGCCTTGCTCTTGGAGCACCCGGACAGGGCGAGTCGAATCGGGGCAGAGCTGGCGCGGCGAGTGGCCGGGGTGCAGGCGCAGTCGGTTCTGTCGCCGGCGATGGGTGGACTGATCATCGGCTACACCGTGGCGGCAGCTCTGGGCGGACCTTTTCGATTTGTCGAGAGAGTGGCTGGGAAGATGACATTGCGAAGGGGATTCTCCTTGCGGCAGGGGGAGCGACTCGTGATCGTGGAGGATGTGGTGACAACGGGAAAGTCCACACTCGAAGCCATCGCGGTGGCCGAGGAACAGGGTGCCGTGATCGGTGCCGTCGCTTCGATCCTCGATCGCACGGAGGGCAAGGACCCCTTCGAAGTGCCCTTCTTCAGTCTGCTGGACTTGGTTCTGCCAACTTTCGCCCCAGAGGACTGTCCTCTATGTCTGGCCGGAGAGGAAATCGACAAGCCGGGCAGTCGACCTGTTCCTTGACCCTTTAGTGCGCTCGTTGTTAGCATCGCGAGCGGCCGTTTGCGCTGATCCAACCACGGATCAGGGACAACATTCCCGGTGAAATCATGCGAATCGAACTGAATGAAGAGCAGAAGCTCCTGCGCGATTCCGTCCGCGAGTTCGCGGAGGAAGAGGTGCGACCCAACGCCAAGGAAATCGATACCAGCGGCGAGTTCCCAGAGGACTTCTTTCACCAGGCAGGAGAGCTCGGCCTGGCGGGAGTCGCGATCCCCGAGGAATATGGCGGCGCTGGAATGGATACCCTGGCCTACACCCTGGTGATCGAGGAGATCAGCCGCATTTGCGGCAGCAGCGGTGTGATCTTGTCGGTGAACAACTCCCTCGTCTGCGACCCGCTGTTGAAGTTCGGTACGGAAGAGCAGAAGCAGGAATTCCTCAGGCCTCTCGCCGGTGGATCGAAGCTGGGGTGTTTCGCTCTGACAGAACCGGAGGCGGGTAGCGATCCAGCGGCGATCCGAACCTCGGCGACCCGTGATGGTGATGCCTACGTCCTCAACGGGAACAAGTTGTTCATCACCAACGGAACCCATGCGGACATCGCTATCGTCTTTGCGACGGTGAATCCCGAGCTCCGACACAAGGGCATCACGGCCTTCATCGTGCCCGCCGACTCATCGGGCTACACTCGGGGCGCCCACGAGTACAAGCTCGGAGTCAACGCTTCCGGTACGACAGAGCTGGCATTCGAAGATCTGAAGGTGCCGGCGAGTCATCGCCTGGGGGAAGAAGGTGAAGGTTTCAAGATCGCCATGCAGACCCTGGATGCGGGACGGGTCGGGATTGCTGCGCAGGCGGTGGGAATCGCCCAAGGGGCCTTCGAGGAGGCCTTGGCCTATAGTCAGGAGCGACAGCAGTTCGGCAAACCGATCTCCGATTTCCAGGCGATTCAGTTCTATCTGGCTGATATGTCCACCGAGTTGGACGCCGCCCGACTGCTGACCTGGAAGGCGGCCTGGGCCAAGGATCATCAAAAACGCTACAGTCTGGAGGCCTGCCAGGCGAAGCTGTTTGCATCCGAGATGGCGCAGAAGGTCACCACTCTGGCTCTGCAGATTCACGGCGGCTACGGGTACATCCGTGAGTACAACGTGGAGAGGTACTTTCGAGACGCACGGATCACTGAAATCTACGAGGGCACCAGCGAGATCCAGAAGATGGTGATTGCCAACTGGATACTCGACCGCGCCTAGAGACGGTTCTATGACCACATCTGGCGATCCCGGCCTCAGCGAGGGTCAAAAGCTTTTGCGGGACGAGGTCCGCAGATTCTGTGAGGAACGGATCCGACCGGGTGTCGCGGAGCGTGATCGCTCGCACACCTTTCCGAGGGATATCCTGGCCGAGCTCGGTGAAATGGGCCTTCTCGGGATGACCGTGGACGAAGAGTATGGCGGCAGTGGTCTGAGCGGGCTGGAACTGGTCATCGTCATCGAGGAGATCGCGCGGGTCTGTCCCTCGGTGGCGGTGAGTCTGAGTGTCTCCAACTCTGTCTGTTGCTGGCCCATCAACAAGTTTGGCAGAGACGGCCTGAAGGAGCGGGTCCTGCCGGTTCTGGCCTCAGGAGCCTCGCTCGGCGGGTTTGCCTTGACTGAGCCTGGCTCGGGAAGTGATGCCGGCGCGATGCAGACCGCAGCGGTTCGGGACGCGGACGAGTGGATCCTGAATGGCGAAAAGGCCTGGATTACCAACGCTGGAGTCGCGGAATTCTACGTCGCCTTCGCCCGCACGGATCCGCAGGCCGGTCATCGGGGGATCAGCGCCTTCGTAGTGCCGGCGGACTCCCCTGGATTGTCTATCGGCTCCCCCGAGGAGAAGTTGGGATTGCGCGCCAGTTTGACCGCGCCAGTCCTCTTCGAAGACTGTCGCATTCCGGCGGGCCATCTCCTCGGTGACGAGGGCCAGGGCTTCAAGATCGCGCTGGCAACACTCGATCATTCGCGCCTCGGTATCGCTGCGCAAGCCGTTGGCATCCATCAGCGAGCTTTGGAGCTGGCCGTGGACTATGCGCAGCAGCGGGTACAGTTCGGCCGCCCGATCGCCGAATTCCAGGCTGTACGCTTCACGATTGCCGATATGGCGACACGCCTCGAGGCGGCGCGCAGTCTATGTCGTGCTGCGGCCGCTGGCGAGAGCTCCCCGGACGCCGGTCGTCTCGCTGCCGAGGCCAAGCTCTTTGCTGCCGAGGCCGCCAATCGCGCCTGCTGGGACAGCCTGCAGATTCATGGCGGCAACGGCTTCAGCGAGGAGTATGAGATCGCCCGCCTCTACAGAGACGTGCGAGTCACGACCATCTACGAAGGGACAAGCGAGATGCAGCGTCGGGTCATCGCCCGCCACCTGCTACAATGACCTTCGCACCAAACAGAACGCGGGGAGAAATGGGTCCAATGAGCAGGAAAATCCTACTGGCCGACGACAGCCTGACCATCCAGAAGGTGGTGGAGTTGACCTTTATGGAGGGCGACTTCGAGGTCACTGCGGTGAGCAACGGTGACGACGCCCTCACCCAGCTGGCTGAGATGAGTCCGGATGTGGTCATCGCGGATGTTCATATGCCCGGCGCCGACGGGTTTCAAATATGTCGCGCCACGAAGGAGAGTCATCCGACCGTTCCGGTCCTTCTGTTGGTGGGGACCTTCGAGCCCTTCGAAGAGAGCTCGGCAGCGGCCTGCGGGGCCGATGCGCACTTGAAGAAGCCCTTCGACTCCCAGGAGCTCCTGCGTCTGGTAGAAGAACTACTGGCTCAGCGGGCCGCTCGTGGCGAGGAACCGGCAGCGGAGATCGCTCGAGAGTCCGAGTTCGAGAACGAGGTGTTCGAGGATACTTCCTTTGCAGAGACTCTCTCCGAGCCCGACCTGCTCGTGGACGTCCAGCCACCTGATGACATGGAGGGCGAGGATACCAGCCTGGCCTTCACCGAGGAGGTAGCCGTGGAGGATCGATTGGAGGCCACGCCGGCCGGACTCTCCGACGAGGATGTGGATCGCATCGCGCGACGAGTCGTCGAGTTGATCGGTGATCAGACGATTCGAGAGATTTCGTGGGACGTGATTCCCGATCTCGCTGAAATCGTCATCAAAGATCGAATCCGCGAGTTGGAAAGCCAGGTCGACTGAGACCCGCCGGTACCCCTCGGTCCTCTGATGGCAGGCCTTACCCGGGCCCACTCGTCCGAGTCGGTTCAGTCGAGGCCGACCCAGCCTGTCTCTGCGGCTGACCGGCAAACTCGATTCCTGATTGGATGGTGTGGCATTGAGCATGGATAAACGCTTTCAACCGTCGGCCTATGAGGCCAAATGGCAGAAGTGGTGGATGGAAAAGGGCTTCTTCGTGGCCGAAGCGCCGTCGGAGAAACCAGGGTTCTGCATCATGATCCCGCCGCCAAACGTGACGGGCAACCTGCACGCCGGGCATGCGCTGCAATCGACGATCCAAGATCTTCTGACTCGTTGGAAACGCATGTTGGGGTTCAATGCACTGTGGCTGCCAGGGACCGATCACGCCGGTATTGCCACACAGCTGATGGTCGAGCGCCAACTCATCGAAGAGGGAACCGATCGGGTTTCCCTCGGTCGAGAGGGGTTTCTGGAACGGGCCTGGGAATGGACGCGGCAGCATAGTGGTCACATTCGCTCCCAACTCGATCGTCTCGGCGCCAGCTGCGATTGGAGTCGCGAGCGGTTCACACTCGACGACGGCCTCTCCGAAGCTGTCCGCGCCGCCTTTGTGCGACTCTACTCAGCCGGGCTGATTTCCCGTGGCGAGTACATCGTCAATTGGTCGCCGGGTCTCCACACCGCGATCTCCGACCTCGAAGTCGAGATGAAGACGGTGCAGGGGAAGCTCTATCACATTGCCTACCCCATCGAGGGCAGCGCTGAACGCATCGTCGTCGCCACCACGCGCCCCGAGACCATGCTCGGAGATTCCGGCGTCGCCATGCATCCGGAAGACGAGCGTTACCTGCACCTCCTGCAGAAGGTGGCGATTCTGCCTCTTGTCGGCAGGAAGCTGCGATTCATTGCCGATGCCGTGGTGGAGCAGGACTTTGGCACCGGTCTGGTCAAGGTGACCCCGGCTCACGACCCCGCCGACTTCGAGATGGGTCAGAGGCACGATCTGGAGCGTATCCAGGTCATCGATCACCAGGGCCGAATGACAGAGGCCGCGGGGGAAGACTTTGCGGGACTCGATCGATTCGCGGCACGTGAGCTCGTCTTGCAGAAGCTGAGCGATCAAGGGTATCTCGTCGAAGTAGAGGACTACACCCACAACGTGGGCCATTGCCAGAGAAGTGGAGTCCCCATCGAGCCCATGGTCTCGACCCAGTGGTTCCTCGATGTTTCGGGGATGGCTGCCAGAGCCCTGAGCGCGGTGGAGGAGGGTGATCTGGCGCTGGTTCCGAACACCTGGGCCAAGACCTGGGAGCACTGGCTCGCCAATATCAAGCCCTGGTGCATCTCACGCCAGCTGTGGTGGGGCCATCAGATCCCGGCCTGGTACGGACCGGAAGGCGAACTTTACGTTGCCATGAGCCGGGAGGAAGCGGAAGAGCTGGCGGGGACCCAGGACCTTACCCAGGATACCGATGTTCTGGATACCTGGTTTTCCTCCGCCCTGTGGCCCTTCTCGACCCTGGGCTGGCCGGCCGAGACACCCGATCTCGAGACGTTCTATCCCACCGACGTCCTGGTGACGGGCTTCGACATCATCTTCTTTTGGGTCGCGCGCATGGCCATGACGGGCCTGCACTTCATGGATGAGGTGCCCTTCGACACCGTCCATCTCACCGGTCTGGTGCGAGACGCCGAGGGCCAGAAGATGTCCAAGACCCGGGGCAATACAGTCGATCCCCTGGATTTGGTGGATGAGTACGGAGCCGATGCGGTGCGATTCACCCTCGCCATCCTCGACAGCCCGGGCCGCGATATTCCTCTGGATCCCGAGCGCATGGCCGGCTACAGAGCCTTTGGCAACAAGATCTGGAACGCGACTCGGTTCTCGCTGTCCAGGGTCGGTGAGGCGCGAGGTTCAGACAACCCTCGACCTGACCCGGCTCGAGGCCCCGGAACGATGGATCCTCTCGAGACTCTCCAAGGCATCGGCGGAAGTGAATCGAGAAATTCGCCAGCTACCGTTTCGACGAGGCCTGTCGTCGGCTCTATCATTTCTTCTGGGGTGAGCTTTGCGACTGGTATATCGAGCTCTCCAAACCGGCGCTGTTCGGAGAAGCCCCTCGACCCCAGGTCGGCGCGGTCCTGCTCACGGTTCTGGATCGCAGTCTGAGGCTCCTGCATCCGGTCATGCCGTTCCTGACCGAGGAGCTTTGGCAGAAGCTCCCTGGCCACGAAGAGATCCATCCCGAGACGATATGCCTGGCGCCGTATCCCGAGCGGGTGGAAGGTTGGGAAGATGCGGCGATTGAAAAGCAGATGGACCTTTTCTTCGAGCTGGTTGGCTGGGCCCGGAACGTGCGCTCTGAGCTCAAGGTCGAGCCCCGGACAGAGGTCGAGCTCTTCATGAAGACAGAGAATGAGGATCTCCACGGTTTTCTCCAGAGCATGGAGGTCCTGGCCCGTCCGCTGATCCGGCTTTCGACGGTGAACTACACCCAACCGCCGCCAGGAGCCCATCGAGACATCGTCGGCGGTGTGCAGGTCGGTCTGGTCGTTCCCGAAGCAGAGCTGAGTGAGGAGAATCGCCTTCGGCTGGTCAAGGAGAAGGAGAGCCTGGAAGACCAGATCGCACGGATTCGCGACCTGCTGGCCAACGAGCAGTTCGTCAGCAAGGCGCCTGATCGCGTTGTCGACCAGAACCGTCGTCGCCTCGAGGAGATGCGAGTTCGGCTAGAACGGATCGCAGCTGATCTCGGCTAGGCCAGGGACCTGCTTCGGTGTTCATGCACCTCAGAGACTTCGATTCGCAGCTCACCGCCAAGGCCGAGCTGCGCACCCCGAACCGTATCCTGTTCTCGTCCATCGATTCCACCAATGGCGTGGGCAAAAGAATCGCTTCGTTCTATCACCGCCGTGGTGATGCTTTGCCACCCACCGTGGTCGTGGCGATGGAGCAGACATCGGGAAAGGGCCGGTTCGGCAGCCGATGGCTGAGTCCAGCGGGTGGGATCTACATCTCGATCGTGCGGCCGATCCGAGACCGCGAGACACTCTCGACCCTCCCCATGCGGGTGGCGACGAGTTTGTGCCGTGAGCTCGACACCATCCTGGACGCTCCCTGTCGTCTGAAGTGGCCCAATGATCTGATGGTCGAGGGCAAGAAACTGGGCGGCATTCTGATCGAAACCGTAGGGAGCCGCGAGAGTCTCGTGGCGGTCGTAGGGTTCGGCATAAACTACTTGGCGGATCTGCCTGAGTTGGCTTCCACGGCCACTGCGGTGGCCAAGGAGGGAGCCAATATACCGTCACTCGCGGAAGCAGCTGGGAGGTTGATCCGGATGTTGGAGACCGATATCTCGACTCGCGCCAGTACAGCCGAAATTGTTCAAGAGTACTCTCGCTGGAGCCTGCACGAACTCGGCCAAGACATCCGCTGTAGAACGACGAGGGGCAGCCACACGGGAAGGTTTATGGGTTTTGACGAGCGCGGCTTTCTCCGCGTTCTGACTGCAACTGGCGAGCAGCTGATTTCCGCTGGTGAGATCATCGAGGACGAGGAGTCCAGACATCATGAGTCGTGAGGAACTTCTGATCGTAGTCGATGTGGGGAACACCAATACGGTCTGTGGTGTGTTTCAAGGCGACGAGTTCATCGCCGACTATCGATTGTCGACCGATGTGGATCGGACCGCCGACGAATACGCGGCACTGCTGCTGCCCCTGCTTGCCAAATCCGAGATCGATCCGGCCGCGGCGATTGGAGTCGTCATCTGCTCGGTGGTTCCACCGTTGACTCCCTGCTTTCAGCAGCTGTCGCAGCGGTATTTCCACCAGGACGCGTTCTTTGTCGAACCCGGGGTCCGGACCAGCTTGGCCATCCGCTATGACAACCCGACCGAAGTCGGTGCGGATCGAATCGTCAATGCTCTGGCCGCTAGAGAGCTCTACGGGGCGCCGGTGGTGGTGGTGGACTTCGGTACCGCCACGACCTTCGACATTGTCAACAGCTCGGGAGACTATGCAGGGGGTGTGATCGCCCCAGGCCTGGTGATCTCGGCGGAAGCTCTCTTTTCTCATGCTTCCCGTCTTTACCAGGTTGACGTCAAACGCCCCGAGAAGCTCATCGGAAGCAACACAGGCACCGCCATGCAGTCCGGACTGTTCTTCGGCTATGTGGGCCTGGTCGATGGCATTCTCGAACGGCTCATGGCGGAGATTCCCGATGTGAAAAGGGTTGTTGCCACCGGGGGGCAGGCCGACTTGATCGCCGGCGGCTCGAGGTACATTCAGGAGGTGAACCAGAGTCTCACCCTACTGGGTCTGAAGATGATTCATGAGCTCAACCGATAGCTCCGCCGACGATCACGCCTATTTTCAGGCCATCGAAAGCAGCTTCATCCGCTGGCGAGGGGCACCTCTTCTGCTGTCTCCGTCAGACTGGCAGTTGGCCAGGCAGTGGCACAGGCAGGGGATTCCGTTGGAACTCGTCCTGGAGACCTTGGAGCAGGTTTTCGTCACGCGCCAGGCCAGGGGTGCCAAAGGCAGAGTCCAGGGACTTCGGTATTGTGCGCCGGCGGTCGAGAAGGCCTGGTCGGCTCGTCAGGAGCTCATGGCTACCGGTGAGAGGCAGGCACCACCCAAGCTCGACCTCACCGAAAGACTTCACGGGCTCGCCAAGACCCTGATGGAGACGAAGGAGCGTCCCGAAGGACCTGGCCGACCGAGTCGCGGCTCTCGACGGAGCACCGGAAGAGGTAGAAGCCGCGTTGGCGGATCTCGATCGAGAGATGATTCACCAGGCCACGGCCGATCTCAGCGACGCAAGCCTGACGACAATCCGGGAGGCGATCGAGGAGTCGTTGGCGAAGCTCGACTCGAGGCTCGATGAAGCAGAGGCCGCGCGAATGCGCGAAAGACTGCTGCGGGAAGCCATCCGACGACGACGCAACCTGCCGGTTCTGTCCTTGTTTGCCACCCATCCCGGCTGAAGGAGGCTCCCGGGCCCGACGCGAGGTCCCGAGAGCGGATTCCGTCTTGAGTTCGTGTGAGGAGATCTCTCCCGGGTGCCGTGCCCGGCTCAGTGGCGTTGATCGCGGGGTGCTTTGTGGGGCTCGCAGGCGGCTGGTGTCCGCCTCGGTACGCAACGCTGCTTCTGGCTCTGGGCTTGGCGCTGCGGGGAAGTTACGGTCGTGTGTTCAGTTTTCTGGCCTTGGGGCTGCTGACCGGCATTCTACAGGGTGGGCCGCGTCTCTTGCCGGTTGCCCACCAACCCGTATGGATGGGGGTCGAGGTTACCGGAGGCTGGCGCGCCGAAGAAGACGGTGTCCGCGCCCCAGCGCGAGGCCTCTGGATTCGCCAGGGGCGACGCGTCGATCACTGGGATCGGAGTCTGCTTCTTGTCCTGCCACGCGGTGCCTCCCCGCCAGACGTCTCCCGTCTCAGGGTCAGGGGATACCTGCGGCGGCCGGTGCCGGCTGCCAACGGGTTTCCAGCGAAGCCCGGGACTTGGATTCTGCGGGTCAAGTCCGGGTACTTCGTGCAATCTGACCCTGCCGCGGCCAAACCGTTGCTGGACCTCTGGCAGGAGGACGGGCACTAGCCTACGTCGCCCGATCGAGGAGCGAGTGGCGACCCTCGAAAAGAGAGTGGGCGGGCTTGCAGCAGCCCTCGTCAGGGTTCTGGTTCTCGGTCAGTCAAACGGACTGCCAGGGCCTATCGCCAGGGGAATGCGCGCCGCTGGACTCGCTCATCTGGTGGCCTTGTCCGGGCTCCACGTCGGCCTCCTGGTCGGTGCTGTCCTGATCGCGACTTCTGGAGCCCCCACTAGACTCCGATTCGTCGTGGCCGTATCTACGGCCCTGTTGTATGTCTTGCTGGCGGGCTCTCGGCCGAGCCTGTTGCGGGCCACTCTCATGATGGTGGCCGTTCATGGTTTCCTGGTTGCTGCGTCGCCCACCGCTGTCGCTCAATGTCCTGTCTTGGGTCGCTGCCGGGATGGTCATCGTCAATCCTCTTCTGGTACGCAATCTCGGATTCCAACTCACGGTCGCGGCCACCGCTGGAATTCTGATCGTGGCACCCCGGCTGGAGCGTCGTTGGATTGGTCTTCCAGGGTTTCTTCGCAAGCCCTTGAGTGTGAGTGTCGCAGCTCATCTCGCTGTGCTTCCCTGGGCTCTGAGCGTGTTTCATCTGGGGACCCCCCTGTCTCCGCTTTGGAATCTGCTGGCGGTTCCGTGGGCAGCCTTGGCGCTCACCGTGGCTTTTCCTGGGTGTTGAGCTCGATCGTGATGCCACCTCTGGGTTACGTACTCGGCAGCTTGCTGTCGCTTCTGGCTGCGCCGCTCGAGGTCTTCGGGTCTTTGCCGCCGGCCGCCCTGGGCGCCGTACCGGTCCACTATCCGTGGTGGCTGGCGGCCGGTGTTGCCGGCAGTCTGACCCTCTTTCTTCTGTTCAAAGGGTGGCCCAGATTGGCGACGGGGGCGGTAGCGGTGATTCTCCTCAGCCTGATTCCGAAAACAGAGTCCCAGACTCCCGAGCTCATCCTCCTGGACGTGGGACAGGGTGAAGCGATCCTCTTGCGCGACGGAGCCGAGGCCTTCCTGGTGGACGGTGGCGGCTGGCGCAGGGCTGACATCGCTCAGCGAATCCTTCTGCCGGCGCTCACCAGACTCGGGATTCAGAGGCTGGCCGGAGTCATCTTGAGCCATCCGGATACCGATCATTGTGGGGGGCTTCTGGTTCTGACCTCCTACATGTCCGTGAAGCGGTTCTACAGTTCTCCGGGATGGTTCGATGATCCTTGTGTCTCCCAGCTCAGGACGCGTCCCGGCTTGGAGGTTCGAACCCTGTGGAGGGGCGAGAGGTTGGAGCTCGCCCGTTGGCATCTGCGTGTACTCCATCCGAAATCGGGGAGCCGATCGGGTCGCAACAACCGGTCTCTGGTTCTCCTCGCCGAGACAGAGGGCAGCAAGGTCCTCCTGACCGGTGACCTGGAGGCGCGTGGAGAGCGGGAGATTCTGGACATGATCGAGCCGGATGACCTGCGGGGCGTGGAGATTCTCAAGGTTGGTCACCATGGCAGCGATACCTCGACCACGTCGGAGTGGCTGGACCGGCTGCGACCCCGCATCGCGCTGATTTCTTGCGGCGTGGCCAACAGGTATGGGCATCCCAGCCCCAGGGTACTCGAGCGACTGGACGACCGCCGTATCGCCGTTTTGCGAACGGATACGCTTGGAGCGGTCCACATCTCCTTCGGTCCCGGAGACGCGTTGCATCTGAAGTTCCCCGGCCAGCCTCGGGACGATTGGACCGAGGTAGACTGATGCTGCCATGCCCCTCACGATCGCGATTCTCGGTCCAACGGCGGTAGGAAAGAGCTCTTTGGGCATGAGGTTGGCTGCCGACCTGACGGGCGAGATCGTCAGTGCCGATGCGCTCCAGGCGTACCGAGGGTTCGATGTGGGCACCGCCAAGCCCTCTCTGGAGGATCAGCGTCGAGTCCCTCATCATCTGATCGATATCCTCGGGGCCTCCGAGTCCTTCTCGGCAGGGGAATTTGCGCGTTTGGCACGGGTAGCCGTTGAGGAGATACTCGGCCGTCACCGACAGCCTCTGGTCGTGGGTGGAAGTGGTCTGTATCTGAGGGCTCTTCTCGAGGGAATCAGCCCCATACCCCCCACGTCGAAGGAGATTCGCTCCGAGCTGCGTCAAAGACTCGAGATCGAGGGGCTCGACGCTCTGCAAGCTGATCTGTCAGAGCTCGACGCTGCGAGTGCTGGACGTCTTCGCAAGGGCGATACCCAGCGCATCCTGAGAGCCCTGGAGGTGGTCCTCTCCACGGGTCGTCCCCTCTCCTCCTGGTTGGCCGATGATCCGACGGGTCAGGGTCCTCTCGACGCCATCCGAATCGGTTTGACCTTGCCAAGAACCGTCTTGTACGATCGAATCGCTGAACGGGTTCGAAGAATGATCGAGGCTGGGTGGGTCGAGGAAGTGAAAGACCTGCTGGGTCGGGGGTTCAGCCCAGAGCTCCCCCCATTTCAAGCGATCGGCTACCGAGAGCTGACGACATACATCGGTGGTGAAACATCTCTGGAGGAGGCGGTAACCGCTATAGTGCGGGCGACGCGCCGCTACGCCAAGCGCCAGATGACCTGGTTTCGCAAGGAGCGGGCGGTCACCTGGTTTTCGATGGAGGACCCCCATGACTGCCACGAGGAAGTAATGGACTTCCTGGGGAAGCAGGGGATTGGAGGAGGGAATGGCCAAACCTAGCATCAACATTCAAGACGGGTTTCTCTTTCACAGTCTGAGATCCGGTGTCGTGATTGCTGTGCAGTTGATCACCGGAGAAAGGCTCGAGGGGACACTGAAACGGTTCGATCGATTCGCGATCATTTTGGATCTCAGCGGTCTCGAGGTCATGGTGTACAAACATGGAATCGTCTCGATCGAGGGACCTGCGGGAGCCGAACCCGAGCCGCCGGTAACCGAACCCCAGACATGATCTTGCGACGCTTCAGCTTCCTGATCGCGACGGTTCTCCTGGCCATCTCGTGTGCCAGCACGGGTCCCATGCCTCAGGAGGTGGTTCCCAGGGAGGACCGATACTTCCTGGTGTCGCCGCTGACCGGGTTTCAGAGATCGATCGGCTCTACGACCCGACGCCGCATCGAAGAGGCTTACTCGCAACTGCTCTCGGATGGGCACCGGCAACAGGCTGAGGAGCTGGCGGTTGAACTTCTCGATCGCAATCCCGAGCTGGCTCCGGCCAAGGTCCTGAGAGCCCAATCCGACTTCATCGGTGGCCATCACGAGGTTGTTCTGGCTGGACTCGAGCCGGTCGTCAAGGAATATCCCGAATACGTTGCCGCGCAGCTGCTGTTCGGCCGTAGCTCCGAGAAGCTCGGCAATCTCGTCGAGGGACTGGCAGCCTACAAGAGCATTGCCGAGACCAATGAACTGGCCAGAAGCCGGGTTGCAGACCTGGCACCTCGATCCGTGGAGATCATGGCATTGCGAATCGAAGACGCCCTGGCCCGCGGTCACACCGCCGCCGCTCAAGAGGAGCTGAGCGAGTTGCAGGCCTGGGCGCCACACGAGGAGCGCACTCTGGAGGTCGCGGCTGATGTGGCCCGAGCCATTGGGGACACCCAAGCCGAGCTGCAGGCACTGCGTAGTCTCGGCGTTCGCCGCCCGGACGACCTCGCCCTGGAGGCACGTCGAGCCGAGCTCGAGTTGGAGATCGGTGACCCGGCCGCTGGAATGCGAGTGTTCGAGGATCTGGCAGAGCGATATCCCGACGATCCGGGGGTAGCCGAGAATCTTGTTCGGGCTAGATTCCTCTGGCGTTTTCAGCTCTTGCCCCCCGATGTGAGGAGTCAAGCCACCGCTGCCGAGCTGACGCGAGGAGACTTTGCTGTCCTGCTCTACTGGCTCTTTCCCGAGATTCGCTACGGTGCGGCGGGCAGCGCCCGCATCGCCAACGATGTTCTCGAGCATCCCCAACGCGAGCAGATCGTCCGGGTGATCAATTCCCGCATCCTTGAAGTCGATCCGAGTTTGCATCGCTTCGAGCCCTATCGCTCGATTCGACGCCAGCAAGCGCTGGCCGCGATGCTCCGACTCCTGGCTCGCAAGGAGCCGCCTTTCGCTTGCCTGGGTGGCGCGCCCGTCCCTGGATCGATGCAAGCCATCTGTGCCACCGCGACGGCTTGTGGGCTCATCGAGGAGGAGACAGATTGTCTTCCCACGGCACCGGTCGGTGGCCAAGAGGCACTGGAGCTTTGTCGGCTGACCCAGGAGCTTCTGGGCGTTCAGTAGCAACAAGGGGGGCGCTTAGGGGCGTGATAGCATTCGCGCCGTAGTCCCATGGCATCGTTCGTTCATCTCCACCTGCACAGCCAGTACAGCCTCCTCGATGGTGCCAACCGCATCGATGACCTGATGGAGGCCGCGCGTGCCGCGGATATGCCGGCCATGGCGCTGACCGATCACGGCAACATGTTCGGTGCCATCGACTTCTACAACAAAGCCAATGCGGCTGGCATCAAACCAATCATCGGGATGGAGGCCTATGTCGCTCAAGGGAGCCGCACCGATCGAACCCCGAGCCGCAGCAGCAGCAACCATCTGGTGCTTCTGGCTCGGAACGAGATCGGATATCGAAACCTCATCAAATTGACCTCCCAGTCCTACCTGGAGGGCTTCTACTACAAGCCGCGAATCGACACCGAGCTCTTGCGCCAGCACAGCGACGGACTCATCTGCCTCTCGGCTTGTCTCAAGGGCAAGATCAACCAGCAGATCCTCGGGAACCAGGAATCCGCAGCGCTGGGCACGGCCAAGGAATTCCTCGATATCTTCGGTGAAGAGAACTTCTTTCTCGAGCTGCAGGATCACGGTATCGAAGAGCAACGCCTGGCCAATGAAGTCCTGCGGCGGATCTCCAGAAAGACCGGGATCCAAACCGTGGTCACCAACGACTGTCACTACCTGCGCAAGTCCGATGCCTTTGCCCACGACGTGCTGCTCTGCATCGGTACCCAGCGGAATCTGGCAGACACCGATCGGTTGAAGTATGCGTCGGATGAGTTCTACCTCAAGACGGCTGATGAGCTCTTCAGTCGGTTCCCCGAGGACGCTCAGGCGATCGAGAACACCCTCGCCATTGCCGAGCGTTGCGCTCTGGAAATTCCGACCGGGGAGTTCCATCTACCAGAGTTCCCCGTTCCGTCCGGTTATGACCTGGACAGCTTCTTTGAAAAGGTGGTTCTCGAGGGATTCGAAGAGCGGCTCGCCGAGCTGCGCAAGCGTGGCAGCCAATATGGCCGGCAGATTTCTCAAGAGCTCTATATGGAGCGTCTGCGCAGCGAGCTCCAGGTCATCCAGAGGATGGGATTCTCGGGCTATTTCTTGATCGTCTGGGACTTCATCCGACACGCTCGCGACAATCAGATCCCCGTCGGCCCCGGACGCGGCTCCGCGGCGGGTTCACTGGTCGCCTATTGCCTACGCATCACCGACATCGATCCCTTGCGCTACGACCTGCTCTTCGAGCGATTCTTGAATCCCGATCGGGTCAGTTTGCCGGATATCGATATCGATTTCTGCATGCGGCGACGGGGCGAGGTGATCCAGTACGTCAGCGAGAAGTACGGACGCGATCGAGTCGCCCAGATCATCACCTTCGGGACGCTCGCTGCCAAAGCCGTGCTCAGAGATGTGGGCCGGGTCATGGGAGTTCCCTATGCCAAGATCGATCGGATCGCCAAGCTCATCCCAGATATGACCCGTTCGCTGAGCGAAGCAGCCAAATCTGTCGACGCTTTCTCCAGCGAGCTCGAGAGCGATCCGGAGGTCCGCAAGATCGTGGAGGTCGGGACCAGGCTCGAGGGTTTGACCCGTCATGCCTCGCTCCATGCCGCAGGAGTGGTCATCACACCACGACCCATCGCCGAGTTGGTGCCGCTCTACAAGACCAACAAGGACGAGGTCGTCACCCAGTGGGACAAAGACGTCATCGAGGACCTCGGTCTCCTGAAGATGGATTTTCTGGGTCTGCGGACGCTGACGGTCATCGACGACACTCTGCAGATTCTTCAGCAGCAGGGACAAGAGCTCGATTTGGACAGCGTTCCTCTGGATGATTCCGAGACCTATCGGCTCTTTTGCGATGGGCGCACCAGCGGCATCTTCCAGTTCGAGTCCTCTGGCATGCGCGATCTGCTGCGGCGAGGGAGACCCTCACAGTTCGCAGATCTGGCGGCTTTCAACGCCTTGTATCGGCCGGGAGCGTTATCCGTCGGCATGGTGGAGGAGTACATCAAGCGAAAACGGGGACAGAAGAAGGTTCGTTACATCCTGCCCGAGACCCAGCCCCTCCTCGAAGAGACCTACGGCGTCATTGCCTACCAGGAGCAGGTGATGCAGATCGCCGTGGTTGTCGCGGGCTTCACGATGGGTGAAGCCGACATTCTGCGCAAGGCCATGGGCAAGAAGAAGCCCGAGGTGATGGCCGAGCAGAAGGAGAAGTTCGTCGAGGGTGCAGCCAAGAGAAACGTCGACCCCAGAAAGGCTCGAGAGCTCTGGGAGTACATCGAGCCCTTCGCCGGCTACGGATTCAACAAGAGCCACAGCGTGGCCTACGCCATGTTGGCCTACAAGACCGCCTACCTGAAGGCGCATCACCCGGTGGCTTTCATGAGCGCCATGCTGACCTCGGAGATGTCCTCGAAAGACAATGTGGCCAAGTACTTCCAGGAGTGCCGGGGCATGGGAATCGCGGTGCTGCCGCCCGACGTCAATGAGAGCTCCTGGTCCTTCACCGCCGTGGGTGAGTCGATTCGCTTTGGTCTGGGAGCGGTCAAGGGAATCGGTGCCTCGGCCGTGGAGTCCATCCTCGAAGCCAGGCGGGAGTCGGGGAGATTCGAGAACCTGGTGGATTTCGCTTCGCGAGTGGATCCGAGGTCCCTCAACCACAAGGCGTTCGAGTGCCTGATCAAGGGCGGATGTTTCGACGAGCTCGGCGCCGAACGCTGGGCCAATCTGGAAGTCCTGGACCGTGTCCTGGGCTTTGCGCAGAAGAAACGTCGAGAGAAAGAAGAGGGGCAGGGGAGTCTCTTTGGAGAGGGTGGCTCAGCGGCCGGCCCCTCTCCGGATCCTCATGCGACTCCCTGGCCGGAAAGAGACCGTCTACGCTATGAGAAAGATGCTCTCGGATTCTATTTGACGGGCAATCCCCTTTCCGAATTCACCGATAGGTTGCAGCGTCTGACCACCCACGATACAGGGAGTCTGGGCGAAGGCATCGAGGGCAGCGTTGCTGTGGGTGGGCTCATCACTCGCATTCGGCAGAACAAGATCAAGAGCGGTCCCAATGCGGGTCGCCTGATGGCCCGGTTTGTCCTGGAAGATCTCCAAGGCACCGTGCCCGTGGCTGTCTTTGCCGACAAGTTGCAGGAGCACAGCCATCTGATCCAGGAAGAGGCGATCGTGGTGGTCAAGGGTGCGGCCAGAGATCGCGGAGCCGAAGTCGAGCTGACCTTGGAGGATCTGGTCTCATTGGAGCAAGCCGAAGATGAGCTCGTCGACGAGCTGCGGCTCGACATCTCGACCCGGCTGTCCACCAGCAAGATGCTGCAGTTGCGGGATCTCCTCATCGAGAACTCGGGTGATCTGCCGGTACGAATGACTCTGAGGTTGGAGAATCGACGGATCAGCCTGACGCCGGAGGATCGGTTTCGAGTGCAGTTGGACGATACGCTTATCGACTCCATCGAACGTATTCTCGGTCCGGGTACGGTCGAGAAACACCACACGGCTCCCATCTCTCAGGCCATTCATTGAATCGTTGAAGAGCCCATGATGGCCGAACCTTCCCCTGCGGCCCGGATTCAGCGGCTGGCCTCTACCGAGCAGAGGCGCTACCTGGAGGTGTGTGTCGAGACGGCTTCGCGCTTCGACACGCCGCTCTATCTGGTCGGGGGCGCCATCCGGGACTGGCTGCTGACCGGAGAATTTCTCGATCTCGATCTCGATCTGGTCGCCGAGGGCAACGCAATGGATCTTGCTGGGGAAGTGGCTCACCAGCTCGGCGGTGACCTCAGAACGCACGAGAGGTTTCTTACCGCAGAGATCGTGGTGGACGATACCCATATCGATATCGTGACAGCCCGGAAAGAGCGATATGACGAACCTGCGAGTCTCCCGGTGGTGTCGCCCGCAGATCTCGAGGCTGATCTCGCAAGGCGAGACTTTTCCGTCAATGCCATGGCCCTGCCCCTGTGGCCGGTAGGATCCGGCGGCCTCGTCGATCCATGGGAGGGCAGATCCGACCTCGAGCAGCGCCGGTTGCGGGTGCTGCACGACCGATCTTTCTTCGATGATCCAACCCGCATTCTCCGGGGGGTGCGCATCGGCGCTCGTCGCGATCTGGACTTCGAACCGCAGACGACCGATCTGGCCAGAGCCGCTGTCGATGCCGATGCTTTCGGTCCGCTATCCCCAAGCCGCCTTCGGCACGAGATGGTCTTGCTGCTCGAGGACCAGCAAGTCGAGCTCAGTCTCCACCGTCTTGAAGAGCTGGATTTCTTCCCGGTACTCGGGCGCACGACTGCCCTGAGTGAGCAAGATTGGCTATCGCTGCGAGGTGCGTTGAAAGTGCAGCGGAACTGGGATGCCGATCGATTCCGGGATCTGGATCCCCGGTGGTGGTTGGTGAATTTGATGAGCTTTTCAGCGGCGGAAGACGAGGCACATCGAGCCTTGTTGGCTCAACGCCTGGGGTTGGATGAGCCGCTCAGCGAGATTTTGGCCGAGTACCCTGCGGTCCTCCAGCGGGCGAGTAGGCATCTGGAGAATCCAGACCTCTCTCCCCATGATGTTTGGCGCATTCTCGACGGGCTGCGTCCAGAGGAATTGGCGCTGCTATGGGCGACCGGACCGGACAGCATTGTGGAGGAGATCGATCGCTGGTCGAGAGAGCTGCGAGACGTCCGTCTGACGATCGACGGAACCGACCTGAAAGAGGAGGGGTTTGCCGAGGGTCCGGATATCGGAAGAGCTTTACAGAGCACTCTCGACGCCCGGCTGGACGGAAGTATCGAGGCGACCGAGGAGCTGGAGTTTGCCCTGCGCCAGATGAAGGGCGAAAAGGAGTGAAACATTGCCCAGGCTGATGGCAGGTTTCCTGATCCTGGCCCTGAATGGGGGTGGGGTGTCAGGCCAAGAAGAACCCAAGAGTCTGCGAACCTGGGAGATCGTGCGGCGCGATTGTCGGACCTCCATGAGTCGCCAGGAGGTGACGCTGTTTGGCAGCGGCACCATGCGCTTGCGCCTGCGCTCCGAGGACAAAGACGAGATGCGTCTGGCGGAGCTGGATCCAGAGCAGGTCCAGGCCTATATCCGTCGTCTGGAAGGAGAAGATCTGTCCGAGGTCCCCGAAGGCCGGGAGGATATTCTGGGTGCGATGATCGAGAGATGCGCCATCTATCTCGAGCTTCCAGATCGGGAGATGAGACGATTCTATTTCGGACGCTTTGACAGCCTGCCGTTGGGGCTTTCTCGACTGAACGCGATTATCGATGACATGTACCAGGAAGCCGTGGATCTCGCTCCTGAGGGGGGGTTGCCGCGCAACTACTTCCCAGAGCCCGGCGACATTCTGGAGCGCACGGATGGGCACAGATTCGAAGTCGTGGCATTGACCAGTGACCGCCGGGGTGTCGAGCTCTCGGGGTTGGATGACCCGCTGACGATCTTTGTAGCCTTGGATTCGCTACGGCAGCAGTTCGTGGCTCTGGTCGAGCGCCGAGACTTTCCTTGAAGACTGGTATCCGGATCATCGCGGGTCGGCTGCGACGTCGCGTTCTCATTGCACCGGCTGGAGTCCGTCCCAGTGCCAGTCGCGTTCGCGAATCTCTCATGGACATCTGGTCGCCTCGCCTCGGTGGCGCGCGCTTTCTCGATCTCTTCGCTGGCAGTGGCGCCGTGGGAATCGAAGCGGTCAGTCGGGGAGCCGCTTCTCTAGTTCTGGTGGATGCCGAAGCTCACGTCATTCGGCAGCTGAACGAGACTTGCCGAGCCCTGGATCTGCAGGAAGCGCAGGTACAGGCCGCACGTCTTCCTGGTGATCTCTCGAGATCCCTGCCGAACCTGAGCGGCGAGTTCGATCTGATCTTTGCCGATCCGCCCTATGCATTCGACGAGTACGGCGAGCTGCTGGAGGCCGCTGCCGGTTGGCTAGCCCCCACCGGAGAGATCGTTGTCGAACACGAAAGCAGGAGGCAGGTACCTGAACTCTGCCGTGGTCTCCTCCGAGTGGACCAGCGAAGATACGGCGACAGCAGTCTCAGCTTCTATCAGAGAGAACCGGAGACTCAGGACTGAAGGAAGAAGGCCAGCTCTTCCAGGTGCACCCGGACGTCGACACTCTTGGCCGTGATTTCGGGGTCCACCTTGAGCGCCACCGGAGCGAAATTCAGCACAGCGCGGACACCCGCGGCCGTCAACGTGTCACAGGTCTCCTGTGCCGATTTCGGTGGGACGGTCAGCAAGGCAATCTTCGCCCCGGTAGCAGGGACGACCTTCGGCACGTCACTGATGTGATGCACCCGGATGCTGCCGACCCTACTCCCGACCTTTCGCCGATCGGTATCGAAGGCTGCGACGATCTGGAACGCCCCCTTGTTGAGCTCCAGGTATCGCGCCAGGGCGCCTCCCAGTCTGCCGATTCCGACAACGGCGACTCGATGCTCGAGATCCAATCCCAGGATGGATCGCAGCCTCGCGATCAGCTTGTCGATTTCATAGCCGATGCCTCGAATTCCGAATTCGCCGAATTGGGCCAGATCCTTACGGATCAGGGCAGCGGACAAATGGTACTGCTCGGCCAGCTCTTTGGAGGAGATTCTTTCGACGCCTTGTTCCTGCAGTTGCCGAAGACTGCGCAGATAGAGAGACAGCCTGTTGAGGCAAAGGGGTGAGACTTCCGTCGGTGGCGAGCTCATGGCAGCTCTGAAAGCTATAGAGTAGGGACCAATCCAAGAGTCGGCGGCGAATGGCTTGCGCGTCGCATCGCTGAAGGCCGCTCGTGAATATTTTCACAAGCAGTTGCCGGAGACAAGAGAGATTGTCGTTTGGGTATGTGGGACTAGAGAAGGTGTGGTGCGAAAGGGGGGACTCGAACCCCCACCCGGTTGCCCGGACAAGAACCTGAATCTTGCGCGTCTACCAATTCCGCCACTTTCGCTCCGGAGTGGCATTCTAGGAAGGGGATACCAAGGTGTCAAATGATCGGCCCGATTGGATCGATCCGATTCTGCAGGCAAAGGTCCTGGATTTTCTCGAAAATCGTAAGAGAAAGGGTGCGACTCGCGATGCGCTGATTCGGGATCTCTCTGGCGAGCGGGACAGAAGAGGAACTCTCGCAAGCCCTCCAGAGACTCGCGAGATCGGGGGAAGCCGTCGAGTGGAACCGTCGATGGTACGCGCTGCGATACATCGATTTCGAGGTCGGCACCGTCAAGGTGTTGGAGCGTGGGGACGCAGTGATTCGCACGGGGGCGGCGGGTGAGCCGGGCCTTTTTGTTCGCCGGCGGCATCTCAAGGGTGCTCTGAACGGCGATCTCGTTCTCCTGAAACGGACCCAGCGCAAGGGCAAGAAGAGCTCCTCGAGTCGGCTCCCTGAAGCCACGGTGACGCGGGTCTTGAGTCGCAGTCACGAGCACCTCGTCGGCACCGTCGAAGTACGGGAGTCTCGTCGGTGGCTGGTCCCCTTCGACCCCAAGCTGAACCTGGAGATCGAGATCGAGGGTAGCGCCGAAGTGAAGGGTGACGACTACGTTGTGGTGGCCATGACCGCGGCAGCCACGGGTAAAGGGGCCGCCCAAGGTCGGATTGTCGAGATCCTGGGATCGTTGGAGACCCCGGGTGTCGACGTCATGGTGGTGCTGCGGCACTTCGGGATCCCTGAGGTCTTTCCTCGCCAGACACTCGAGGAAGCGGCGGCGTTTCCCACCGATCCGGAGCCCGCCAGCTTCAAAGGTCGAGAGGATCTCCGTGACGCAACCCTCATTACAGTCGATGGCGAAACGGCGCGGGACTTCGATGATGCGATCTCGCTACACCGCAAGGCCGGCGGCGGCTTCGAGTTGGGGGTCCACATCGCCGATGTCTCGACCTACGTCCAGGAAGGGTCCGCTCTCGATCGCGAGGCCTACCGGCGCGGTACCAGCGTCTACTACCCAGATCGTGCCATACCCATGCTGCCAGAGGGGCTCTCGAACGGTCTCTGCTCCTTGCGACCGGAGGTACCGCGCCTGGCTCTTTCGGCCTTCTTGAGCTTCGATTCCCAGGGGGTGCTCGACAAGCGACGATTCGCCGAGACTGTCATCCGGAGTACGCGGCGAATGACCTACAAAGAGGTGCAACAGATTCTGGATGGGAACCAGGCGGCCAGGGAAGGCGTAGAGCCGTCGGTCCTGGAACTAATCAAGGATGCCCGCAGTCTGATGAAGAGAAGGCTGGAGCGGCGACTCGATCGGGGCTCCATCGACTTCGACCTGCCGGAAGGGGATGTGGTGCTGGATAGCGAAGGGTATACCGTCGGGCGTCCGACCCGAGAAACGCACGGCGGCCCACCGGATCATCGAAGAGTTCATGATCGCCGCCAACGAGGCCGTGGCGATGGAGCTCACTGGGCATGATCGGGCGACCTTGCATCGTATTCACACCGCGCCCGATCCCCGCGACCTCGAAGAGCTTCGCGAAGTGCTGGCGGAGATGGGAATCGATCTCGAAGGCGATCTGGAAGCTCTACATCCACGCGTCCTGCAAAATCTTCTTCTACGGGTCGAAGGTCGCCCCGAGGAGTCGTTCGTGTCGTCCCTGGTCCTGCGTTCCATGCAAAGAGCCGTCTACCACCCCGAGTCCAAGGGACACTACGCTCTGAGCTCGGATCACTACCTGCATTTCACGTCTCCCGATTCGCCGGTATCCGGATCTCCTGGTCCATCGCCAACTCAAGGCGCTGTTGAACCATCGAAAGCGAAGAGCAGAGCAAGCTCGATGAGTTTGCCCTCGCCTTACCCGGTATCGCAGATCACTGTTCCGATACAGAACGCCGAGCCGAGAGATCGGAGCGTCTGTTGCTGCAGTGGAAGCTGGTACGGTTCCTGGCCGGACGGCTGGGCGATGGTTTCCGTGGGCGGATCACCGGGGTGCAGCCGTTTGGCCTGTTCGTGCAGTTGACGGAGTACTACGTGGACGGTCTCGTGCCTGTTCGATCGATGTCGGATGACTACTACGTCTTCGAGCCTGAGAATCATCGACTCGTGGGTCGAGATTCCGGCCGTCAGTACCGGCTGGCGGATGAAGTTCAGGTGATTCTCGAGAGTGTGGATGAGCGTCGTCGCGGTCTGAACCTGAAGCTCGACCTCGAGACCTAACTGCTAGACTCGAACCATGGGAAGAGGAGCGCTGATCTCGGTTGCCGTCGTCGTGGCCATTTTCGCCATTTCCTGCGGCGGAGCCTCGTCTGAGTCGGATGAGGCAGCGGAACGAGAGCGCATCCAGGCAACTCTAGAGGCCTACTTGCCGTTACTGGGCCAGGCTTATTCCACGGGTGATTTGAGTCCACTGGACCCCTATGCGGCACAGAAGGAGGTCTCCAGCATCCGCAAGCGGGTCGAGGACCTGGCCATGCAGGGCCGCACACTCGAAGCCACGCTGCGATCGGTGACGATCGAAGATGTCAAGGTCTGGAACTACTCCAACGCCTACGTGACCACTCACGAGGTCTGGGACCTGGTCGTCTACGCGACGGGCAGCGACCAGATCCTGGCCAAGGAGTATGAGCAGCCCAACCGGGTCAAGTATCAGTTGAAGCGCGAGGATGATTCCTGGCGCATCCTCTTCCGCGAGATCCAAGAGTAGAGACGATGGGGGTCACACCTGTGGTGGCCATTGTGGGCCGTCCCAACGTGGGAAAGTCCACGCTCTTCAATCGGCTCCTCGGCCGCCGCAAGGCGATCGTGCACAACAAGCCCGGGGTCACCCGAGACCGGATTACCGATCTGGTGGAGATCGAGGACGAGTTTCATGTCTTGCTGATCGATACCGGGGGTCTGGTTCCCGGTGACGATCCCTTGGGACTCAACCAGCAGGTACTCCTGGCGGTGGAGGAGAGCGATCTGGTCTTGTTGGTAGTCGATGGCAAGGATGGCCTGGCGGCCGCCGATGAAAAGGTCTGGCACGAGATTCGTCGATTCGGCAAGCCGACCATCCTGGTCGTCAACAAGGCAGACACCCGGGCGGCGAAAGAGTCTCAATACGAGTTCTACCAGCTGGGAATCGAGCCGCTGATCCTCCTTTCCGCCGAGCACAACGTGGGAGTAGGGGAGCTTCGCGAGCAGGTTGTCCGACTGCTTCCCGAGCCCGAAGAAGTCGAAGAGCCCGTGGGGCCCCGACTGGCCATAGTCGGCCGACCCAATGTGGGCAAGTCCTCTCTTCTGAATCGTCTGCTGGGGCAGGAGCGCGCTCTGGTCTCTGAAGTGCCCGGCACGACACGCGATCCCATCGATACCGTTGTCTACTGGGATGAAAAGCCCTTTGTCCTTGTGGATACAGCGGGTATCCGCCGCCGCGGCCGTGCTGCCGACGCTCCGGAAGAGGTGGCCATCATGATGGCCCGCCGGCAACTCGACCAATCGGACCTTGCACTCCTGGTTGTGGATGCCTCGCAGGGCATCACCAGTGGGGATCTGACGATTGCCGGAACCGCATGGGAGTTGGGCAAGGCGTGCCTGGTCCTGGCCAACAAGTGGGATCTTGTGGACGAGGACAAACGAGAGAAGCTCGAGGAGACCTGGCTGCGCCTCGACGAGACCTTGTCCGACCCCGTTCGGGCGAATATCTCTGCACTGACCGGCCGGGGAGTTCAAAGGGTGCTTCCCGGCAGTCGGCGAGATTCTCGAAAGATATCATCTGCAGCTCGGCACAGCCGATATCAATCGGCTCTTCCAGGAGATCCTGCATCGACATCGTCCGCCGGCGATGGATGGCAAGGAGTGGAAGGTCTTGTACGCGACCCAGGTCAAGACCGGCCCCTCCTACCTTCATGCTTTTTGCCAACCGTAAGTTGCCTCGCCAGTCGGACTATCGCCGCTATCTGGAGAACAGTCTGAGGCGGGAGCTAGGGTCTCCAGGGGATTCCTATTCGCTTGGTGGTTCGGCACCGATAGACAACCTGTAATGTACTTGCTGAGCGCGGGTTAGCGTCATATACTTCATGTAGATTCTTTGAGGTAAAACCTTAGGTTCTACGCTCGAAGCAACTCGGTTTCAGTGAAGTGGCTAACAACAAGTCCAAAGATCTCAAGCGCGGCGGCCTGACCAAGGCCGATCTCACCAAGCTCGTCTACGAGATCCACGGGGGTCTGACCAAACACGAGGCTGCGGAAGTGGTGCAGACCATCCTGCACTCGGTCAAGGACACTCTGCTCGAAGGACGCCCCGTCAAGATCCAGAACTTCGGTGTCTTCGAAGTCACCGACCGTCAGGGTCGTGCCGGTGTCGACCCCATCAGTGGAGAGCGCATCTACATCCCTCCCAAGAAGGGACTGAGTTTTCGTCCGTCATCCAAGGTCAAACGCCTGGTATCGGATCCACGGCGGGATGACGCCTGAAGTCGATTGAAACCACGCATCAGGGGCCCGGAGGAACAGCACGGTGGCGACGAAGAAGCTCTACTTCAAGATCGGTGAGGCCTGCAAGAAACTCGATATCCAACCGTATGTCCTGCGGTACTGGGAGACCGAGTTCTCGGCTTTGAGCCCCGACAAGAGCAAGTCCGGACAGCGGGTCTACACCACCAAGGATCTGCAGGTCATCGGTCGCATCAAGGAGCTCCTGTACGAGGAAGGGTTCACCATCGCCGGAGCCAAGAAGAAGTTGGATGGCGAGCTCAAGACCGGTCTCAAGCCCTTGCACGGCAGCGATGGAGAAGGACCGACTGCGGACGAAGCGGCGGTCGGGACCGCGGCCGAGGAATCACCGGCACCCGTCGTGGACGAAGCCAGTGTCAAGGAGCTCGAGTCCGTCCGCAAGGGAGTGAAGAAGGCGCTCGCAGAGGCCAAGGGCCTTCTGGAGTATCTGGACTCCGAGAAAAAAAGCAGCTAAAGTCCCTCTTCCGGTCGGGACGTGGCGCAGCCTGGTAGCGCACCTGAATGGGGTTCAGGGGGTCGCGAGTTCAAATCTCGCCGTCCCGACCATTAGATTTCCTGCATTACCACCCAGTAGCTCAATCGAATCAAGCACTTACAACAAGTACAGCTCTACGATTGTCAGCGATCTAGTTGGACAGATGGCGATGGAGTTGGTATGCTAGTGGTGACATTACGGTGACATCGTGAGTAGGAGGCGATGATGAAGCTCACCAAGACTGCGATCGACAACGCAGAGTACGATGGCTCTGAGTACCAGGGGAAGGACGGGAAGACGAAGTTCAGCAGGTTTGTCCTCTGGGATGAGGAGTTGCCCGGATTCGGTCTGCGGATCACCCCAACGGGCGTGAAGACGTTCGTAGTCTCTTACCGGGTCAACGGTCGGAAACGACTCATGAAGGTAGGCCGGTACGGGAAGATGACCCTAGACCGTGCCAAACGCCGGGCCCGGACTCTGCTAGGACAGGCTGAGGAACAGATTGACCCGCTGGAGGAAGCACAGCAAGCGAGGCTGGCGGGCGATGATCCCGCCACCGTAGGCGCTTTGTGCGACGCCTGGCTGAACAAGCACGCGAAGCGTACCAAGAAGAGTTGGCCCGAAGATCAGCGGCGCATCGAGAAGCACATCAAGCCCAACCTGGGGCATGCCTCAACTGACAGATTGTCAGAGAGCCGCGTACAGGACCTCTTCCTCGAGATCAGCAAGCAAGCCCCTGTGGAAGCCAATCGGGTTGTCGTACTCCTGGCGACCGTCTACGCCTGGGCGATTGACAAGGGGCACCTGCCTCTAAACTTCAAGAACCCGGCAAAGCGCAAGAAGAAGGAACGCAACCGGGAGACTGCGCGTCAGCGAGTTGTGCACACCGATGAGATGCCCAAGCTACTCGGCGCTATCAGGGCCGAAGAGAACGTCTACGTAAAGAACCTATTCATGCTGCTTCTGCTGACAGGCCTCCGTCGCTCCGAGTTGCTGAACGCGAAGCATTCTGACCTGGACCTCAAAGCCAAGACCTTGCACCTAGCTGACACCAAGACCGGCAAGCCGAGGACGGTGCCACTCTCAACTGAGGCCGTCGAGGTCATTAGAAAGACACCCCGCCGAGTGGGGAACCCTTACTTGTTCCCATCACTGGCGGGTGCGCATGACAAGCCGATGAGCAGCCCAAAGAAGCAGTGGGCACGCATCCGGGCAGAGGCGGGCTGCCCCGACTTGCGGGTTCATGACCTGCGAAGGACGGTCAGCTACATCATCCTTCAGAATCTCGATCCGAGATCAGCTAAGGAGGCGCTCGGGCACGCAGATCTGACTACCACGCTCAAGCACTACGCCGACGCAAACCTTGGCGATGCACGAGAGGCGCTGTCGATGGTATCGGGGATCGTTCTTGGGGGGATTGGGTAGAGTGGACGATCCCGTACACCTCGGCTCCGACGGATCACTATCTCACCCCGAGCTAGAACCGACCCCCCGACAGGCAGCACTGGCGATGTTTATGGACACTCTTGACGACGTCGCACCGGAGGTGGGGGAGAGCTTGTGGGAGACATTTGGCTCCGGTTTCCCTGAGGAGGATGAAGAACTCGAATCCCTCACAGAGTGGATGTCAAAGTGGGGAATGGGTGACTGGGGGCAAGATGGATCTAGCCAATGGAATGAGACCAATGAACCCTACTGCACCTTTCTAGGCTGTTTGGCGAGGGGCATAGGGTTCGCCGACATCTTCCGAAGAGACCCTCAAGCCGGCCTCGGCCAGGATCACCATAGTGCAAGCGAACAAAGAAAACTTGGTCCTCTGTTCCGTACCACTTGGCATCAAGGTCGCGTGTCTGTGCCACCTGACTCACAAGGACGAGACTTCCCTACTGACCACCCATTTCAGAGGCTTGGGGCGAGGGCAACATCCATACCTCCGAGATCATGCCCACGGGTCCCCTGGTGGGGGGTGCGCCCAGCTCGTCATGGTCCGTGCCGGGTAGAGAAAGGCCGGGCGCGAGGCCCGGCGATGCAAAAAGAGAGCTGCCCGGACAGAACGGGCGATCGGGCGGCTGCTACTCTGTTTGTCGAGAGCGGTCCGCAGCCCTAGGGAGTGCAGATGTAACCCTTGAGCCGATTAACTGGACCCAAGTTCGGAAATCGAGGAGTCCAGGAGAGTGTTCCGAATGCACTTTCGTAGTCCCCAGTGCCATCGATTACCTTCGAAAAGCCGGTTTCGAGGCCAAAGTCCCCATCGTACCAAGCCCATTCGATGAACTCCACGTCTCCTTTGTCAGTAAAGATCCACGAGTAGAGCTTCTCCGCCTCGATCTGGGGATAGCCATCCAGGAGGTAAATCTGGTCGCTGGGTATGAGATCGTCCTCAAAGAAGCACACCTTGTAGTGTCCGTTGAGTGTGCCAGAAACCTTGATCCCCTCGAAGCAGAAATCGAAAGGCTCAGGATTCTCGACAAAGGTACCGAACCTGAAGTCGAGCTTGGCATTATGGAATCTACAGTCCTGAGCTACAGCAGCAGTGGCTAGAGCGGCGCCCACAAAGACCAGAAACGTGACAACCAGAAACTTCCTCATCTTGCACTCCTCCTCGAGTGTGAGGCCGAGTCCCTCCATGAGACTCGCCCAATACCTTTCGGCAGCCCGGCGGTCTTGGGGACCTTCGCTGAATGCGGAGGAAGCGAGGACCCGTAGCTTTGTGCGCTCAGCCTTTCGGCTGGCTTACCTTTGTCGAGGTATCTAAAACGCTACTCCTGTTCAGGACAGGTGTCCAGGGATTCAGACCCAGTCCCAGCCCTGGCCACGCCCGGCTGGGGACGCTTTCTCCGGGAACAGGATCAGAGGGTCATCGAGGAACGGATCGTCGCTTGAGCCTGAGCGAGCCAAGGGCAGGGGCGAGGGGATACGTTCACCCGCGAGGCTCCGGGGCCCTTGCGGGGGGTGTGCGCCCCGAACCGGCTCGTTCCCCGGAGCTTATTTCTGGGTCGTCAGGGCAGGGACGTCAGATAAGCCGCGCTGCCCGGACCTCAATGCCTCTTCCGCCACCGGGAGAATCTGAGCCTGCTTCCCTGGATGCGGACATGAAGGTGGTAGCCCCCTCTGTTCCGGCCTGGAACCAGATTTATGCAGTTGTTGCGGGAGTTAGCCACTCTCCAGCACGGTAGCTGCAATGCCTCGCCCGAATCGACCGGTCAGCTCTTGTCAACAGCGTCGCTCAAGAAGTAGAGCCCCCCGAGACCACCAGACTTGCGGAGTTCTCCATCAGTGCAAGCACGCCTGAAGAGCGTCAAGACAGCATCCCTCGACTCAAACCCATACTCGGACAGCCGACCCTCGGCGAAATCTGCCAGAAAGCAGGGTTCAATCCCATCAATTTCGCCCCTGTCTCCGAAATCGAAGTCGACTGAGCTTTGCGGGCCCGTGACAAGACAGCCAAACCCATGCTTCATGTACCTCCTCCCGTCCGGGAGCCAACCCGACTGCGGGAAGTCCATTACCGTCCACTCCATGTTGCTGGCAGGGCGGGGAACACCTGCGGCCTCGAGCAGCCGAACAGCTTCAGCAACCGCCCGTCGATAGTCTGCGATTAGTCGTCGAAGTCCGGCGTTCATCTCTCTCGGTCCGACGCTCCTTCGCTGCCTTGTCCTTCTCGAACCAGGTCTCAGGGCAATGCTATCCAAAAGTGGCGCTCATCACGTCCCACGCGAAGCCCGACGACTAAGACTCCGTGTGCGCTGCCTGTCCGGGCCGAGGCGGAGGTGACGGAGCAGGAGGCGGATGTCTAGATCTCCCATACCTGTTTAGTCTCGGGAGGGGGCGGAGCGTTACACTTGATGTGGGAGGTATCTCATGGGCAACCTCGAATCGCCCAGTCTCCAACTCGAGTATCTTGACGACGTTGCGATCATCAACGCCTCTGGTCGGCTAAAGGGCGAACTACCTGACAATCTTGAGCAGTCGATGGGCACAGTCCTGAATGCGGGTTACCGTCTCGTGGTCATCGACCTGACCAAAGCGCTCCTGACCACCGAAGGCGTAGGTGACTGGTTGAAGGCTTGGACCGAATGCTCCAGTAGATTGGCCAAGGTGGCTACTGTGGTACGCCGACCACGTACCGAGTACTTTCCAACTTCACTGCCCGAGATCTATGACAACCGAGAGGATGCGTTGAGGGCTGTCCGACAACGAGACTAGTGAGAATCGACACACCGCAAATGAACAGGATTCGGACCTACGAGACCGAGGGAGTAATAGTCGTCGAGATCCATGGCCGAATGACGGAGCGAAGCTCCAATCTTCATAGACTGCGAGACACCGCACACAGCCTGCGTGAGGCCGGAAAGCACCATGTTGTTCTAGACCTGGGAGAGGTGACGAAACTGGATGGTTCAGGTATGGGAGAGATAGTTGCCGCCTGCATAATAGCTGCGAAAAACGGTGGCACGGTAGTCGTTGCTAGGATCTCGAAGGCCGCCCAAAGAGCTCTTGACAGGATGATCGTTTCCCCGTTTCCGAGAATGGGAGGCGGGCCTTTCAACTCAGTTAGCGATGCCGTTCGGGCGCTGCGAACCGGTCACGGCACCTAGGTCTTCCACCGCAAGCCCTTTGGCCCTGACCCTGTCCCAGCCTGTCTCAGGCTGTATTGAGGCAACTTCTCCTGAGAAGGGACCTGAACCTCACGTGAGGAGTTGGAGGGGCGCAGCTGAGCGACCGGGTCTAGTTCGCTGAGCGTCAGTCGGTCGGCATCCGAGTGTAGGAGGCGGACGACGGCGGGAATTCTAGGAGCGGATCGTCGCCAAATGGCACCTGTCCCCACGCGTAGATGGCACCGAAGTCAAACGAGGCGTCGAAATGATCACAGTCGACGAGCATGATCTCGCCGCGGACTGCGAAAATATCTGGGACCTCGGCTCCGGGAAGAGAGCCGAACAGAATCTGACTCCAGTCAAAGGTGTCACTTCCGGTCTTGATCGCCTCACCCCGCCAGCTAGTGAACTTCTCATAGGGTGGAAAGTCGTTTACTCCGTCCACCACCGCTGAAAACCTCCCACCGCCAATCGACAGGATAGTCACCAGGTACTCTTGCTGAAACTCAAAGTTCTGACCCCACCAGGTGCCAGCCAGGCCGCACTGATTTCCGACCCCACCCGCCAGGCATGGAGAGGCCCAGAGGGCCGCACAAAGAAGGACCAGGATGAGATTCTTCATTTTGAATACCCTCCCTCTTGAGGTGTTGGAGTGACCCGGTCCGTTCCGGGTTCACGCCCCATCGGCAACCCGGCGGCCTTGTCTAGTAGTAGACGAGGGTCCGTGGCTTTGTGTGCTCAGGGTTTCCCCTGGCTTACCTTTGTCGAGGTACAGATAACGCTACTCCTGTTGAGAGCGGGTGTCCAGAGTGAGACCCTGTCCCAGCCTGTCTCAAGCTGTATGGAGAGCCTTTCTCCAGCCTCAGGACCTAGACGTCACGTGAGAAGGAATAGGAGTCTGGTACAGGGTCAGACTGGGCGAGAGGGGGACGGATACCTCCACTCGAAAACGTGAAGATCCCTGGGTCCCCCGGCTGGGGGGTGCCCTTACCAACCGAGGCCTCTTGCCAGCGAGACAACGGGCTGGACCCCTAGGCCCGGCCACCGAGCTATCACTGTGAAACGGTAACTGGTTTCATTATCGAGTCGGTGCCCATCGAGTTGGACACCGTCAGAGTGACATTGTAGATGCCCGGAGTTGAGTACGTGTGGACCGGATTCTCATCAAACCTGTTTGGCGGCTGAGTCCCATCACCGAAGTCCCAGTGATAAGAGAGAGGTGGATCACCCGAACTCTGATTCAGGAAATCCACCGTCAGACCATTGGTGAAGAAGGAGAAATCAGCGACAGGGCATCCTGGACAGACGGTGGAGTCGGACCAGGCCGACACATCGCCGGATTCGAAGCCGTCGGCGAAGACGACCATCGATTGTGTGGCCTCAATGGCTTCGTTGTTGCTCTGTACCGGGTCAAGGTCCGGACCCGTGACGCTCGCGATGTTGGTGACACTCCCCATGAAGTCGGCGTTCGTGACTACGTCGATCGTCACGTCTTTGGCCGACCTGGCATCGAGGGGACCCAGGTTGCAGGTCACCGTGCCGCCCGACTCCGTGCACGTCGGAGCGCCTGGGTCCACGCTCACGAAGACGACATCCTCGGGCAGAGGGTCGGTCAGTGTGACGCTACCGGCGAGCGACGGTCCGTAGTTGCCCACCGAGACTGTGTAGGTGAACGGGTCTCCGGGATCGACGGGATCTGCCGAATCGATCTTGCGGACCGCCAGATCGCAGATGGGGGGACCGACGGTCGTCAACTCAGCTGCAGAGTTGTTGGCCGGGCTCCAATCGAGCTGGGTGGCGAAGGCGGTCGCCGTGTTGCTGAGAGTCCCGGAGGCCGAGGTGCTGACCCGGGTGTGGACGATCACCTCAGATGAGGCCTCGAACGCGAGACTGCCCAGGTTGCAGGTGACGACCCCGGCGGTCTCGGTGCAGGTGGGTGCACCGGGGACGGAGGAGAGGAACGAGACGTCGTCAGGCAGCGTGTCGGTCAACACGACATCGGTGGCCTCCGTCCAGCCGCTGTTGGAAACCGTGAGGGTGTAGGAGAGGTTGCCACCCGGAGGTATCGGATCTTGCGAGTCGGTCTTCGTGACGGCCAAATCGGCCGAGACGATGCGGTAGATGAGGAGCTTGCCGGTGATACCGTCGGCGAGGTACACATAGTCGCCGTCCGTCGTCACCTGCCCACCCCACCCCTTCTGAGGGTAGGTGCCGACGGGTACCGGAGCCGTCGGGTCCGAGACGTCGAACACGTACAGGGCATAGTGAGGGTCCAACCACTCCGCATAGAGGTAGGCATAGCCGTTCGACACGCTGACAGGCGAGTCCCCCGTGCAGTCGAGTGGAAAGCTGCCGACCACACCGGGGGCGAACGGATCCGACACATCGAGGATCCTGAACTCCCTGGATCCGGACGACTTGCACTGGTACACGTACGAGCTTTCCAGGAAGGTGGGTCCGTTACCTCCCGGAGAGCTCACTTCGGTGACGTCCCAGGGAGGGTCGACATCGAGGACTTTCAGCGTCGGGAGAGTGACATAGGCGTTCTCGCCCTGAACATCGACGTTCCAGCCGTCGTGACCGGAGCCGTAGGAGCCGGCCAACCACGGAAACAACGGATTCGATACGTCGAGAATCAACAGACCGTCGGGGGAACCTCCCCCCTATTACCTTGAGTCGCGTACAAGTAGCTGCCCTGCAGGAAGAGATCCATGTTGTCAGCAGCGGGTCGATCATCGTAGGTCCCCTGCAGAACGGGATTCGATGGGTCGGTGATGTCCAAGATGTGGATTCCTTGCGGCGAGGAAGAATCCAGGTAGGCATACTGCCCCTCGACTTCGACCGCCTGCACGTCTTCAGGGAAGACAAACTCCGGGGACGAGTCGGATCCCGGCTCGGCGTTGTGCCATTCACCGACATCCCCATCCTCGGCCTCTCCACCTCCACCGCTCGGATAGAAGGCGACCAGACTCGGCTCGTAGGGGTCGGACAGATCGACGATGGCCAGGCCGTGCTTCGTCCCGATGTATGCGTATCCCCCCGACACCGCTGCCTCATATGCCACCTCGGAAATCTGAAAACCGCCGACTCTGGCAGGCGCGGAAGGGTCCGAGGCGTCCACGATCTGGAACGACGCGTAGACTGTTTCCGCCAAGTACGCCGTGGTTCCGACGACGAAAATCTCCAGGTGGCCGTAGATACCGGCGGTGTAGGAACCGACCAGCAGCGGTGCGGTCGGGGACGACACGTCCACGACGTGGAGCGCGCCGCCGTCCAGGTAGGCGTAGCCGCCGGACACCGAGATCTCCGATTGCCACCCTTCCCGGATCGGCCCTACCCGCTTCGATCGGAAGGGTCGGGTCCGACACATTCACAACGATCAGCCCGGCGGTGGAGGCCGCCAGAAAAGCGTAGTTGCCGACCACGTAGACACCCTGCGCTTGCGCAGCGTTGAATACGCCGACGGGAAACGGTGACTGGGGGGCGGAGACGTTGACGATCCACAGGCCGTTTCCACTGGCTGCGAGATAGGCCAGGTCATCGAGGACGAAGATGTCATTGACGCCCGAAACCCCTCGAAATCCCGCAGCGAGAGAGGGTTCAGTGGGATCCGAGACGTCCAGGATGTCCATACCGAGGTCCGCCACAGGCCCACCGCTGGAGTAGCCCAGATAGGCGTGGTCTCCGACGACGAAGATGACCCCGGGATAGGCATACCCCGTGGGTGGCTCGAGCGTCCCGACAAGCGACGGCGCAAGGGGGTCGGAAACGTCGTAGACCTCCAGCCGGCTGCCCACGTTGTCCCGATAGGTGGCCACGAAAGCATGCGAGGCCGAGACGTAGACGCCCATGGCGTCGTACTCGGTGGGCGCGTTCGCGACGATCTGGAGGTCGCTCGGATCGCTGATGTCCACCACGTCGAGACCTGCCCGGAGCGCGGCACAGAAGGCGTAGTTGCCCTCGACATGGATGTCCTCGTACGCCCCGGTTCCCCACTCCCCGATCAAGGCAAGCTCATGGGTGCCAACGGCTTCAGGGGCTTTCGACCGTTTGATCAGGGTCTCCTCCTCGGCGCTCGCCGATGAGACGCTAACGCCAAGAAGTATCGTTACCACCGCAGCGAACACACGAAACCCACCAGTCGTTTGAAGTCTCATCTCCTGACCCTCCCTTGCACAGCTTGACCCTTTGAGCTCTTCTTGCCCTTCGGCAGCCCGGCAGTCCTTAGGTCCCGGCAGGAGATGAGGACCCGTAGCTTTGTGTGCTCAGGGTTTCCCCTGGCTTACCCTTGTCGAGGTCTCTTAAACGCTACTCCTGTCGAGAATAGGTGTCCAGGAAGTTGGAACTTGCACTCTGTCCCAGCCTGTCCAGGGCTGTACTGAGAGCCTATCGCCCGCATCGCGACCTAGACGTCAAGTAAGGAGTCAGAGGGGCCTGGTACAGGGTCAGACTGGGCGAGAGGGGAATGCGTATCTCCACTCGCTCTACCGAAGATCCCTGGGTCCCCCGGTTGGGGGGTGCACCCTACTGGCCGACGCCCGCCGAGGAACGAAGTCCAGCCTTTTCTGGCGAGAACGGACAGGGACCCGTGTTCACCGTGTAGGGCTGATCAGTCTGGAGTTCGATCAGATTGGACTCTCTGTCATGCCGGAAAAGATCAAATGTCCTGGCGTCAACATTCAGGTTGAAGCTGTAAACACCCAAGGTGCCCAAGGGGTCACTCCCGAGCCACGAGAGGCGCGGGGTGGCGTCCTTGCCCGAGTACCCGCCTAGCATGGGTGCTGCGGCTCCGGCGCAATCCCAAGCACGCCAAGTGGCGACCACCGTCTTGTCTGGGAATACCGTTGTGGTCTCGATGCCATCGCAGAAATTGTCGAAGGAAAAGCACATCTGACCCGAGACGATGGGATCGCAGGCATCTCCAAACCCGTCTCGATCGGAGTCAAGCTGATCGGGGTTGAAGTCCAGTGGGCAGTTGTCGACACAGTCCGCCACCGTGTCACTATCCGTGTCGTCGAAGCCCTCGTCAGTACCGCCGACGCAGTTGTTGTCTTTTCCGTCACAGATCTCAGTCGCGCCCGGGTTGATGGATGCATCCAGGTCGTTGCAGTCGTCACGGCCTACATACCCGTCGCCATCGAGGTCGATATCGCCCTCCTGAAGCAAATACTTCACTAGGAACTGCCCAGTCCCGTATGCGGGGCCTATAACGTAGATCTCTCCGTTATCTCCAATCGAAACAAACTCTCCACCACTGTCAAAGTCGCCCAGATCGCCCACCTCCCGCCACAATGGGACTTCCGTTCCGAACTGGAGACTCCAGACCAGGAGCAGCATCTTTGTGTCGTTGCCGGGAGTTGGCGGATCTGTTGTGCCACATGCATACGCAACCCAGCGTTCTCGGTCGACGTCCAAATCATTCAGCCAGTCGTTGTTCTGTGTAGCGATCCAGTTCACCTCGCCGAAGCCACTGAAATCGGCGATGAACGAATCTACGGGGTCGTGGTATGGATCGTAGCCGATGGCCAGTGGCCTGAGACTTCCTTTCGTCGCATCCTTGAGGACTATGTCGCGACCAGGAGTCGTGACGGCCCCCTCGTTTCCGCAGCACTGATCCGCTTGACCTTCCAGAGGACAGAGCGGCTGGGCTGGAGCGTAGTAAGTGGGTGCAACGATCGTGCTGGATGGGTCTCGCTCCCTGGCGAAACACTCGTACTCGATGCAGTCGTCGAGGCTCCATTCGGTGCAGCGCACGTCCGTGCACCGCCCGGCATGGGTCTCGCCGACAAATATGGGAGGCCAGTCGGCATCGTCCGATATCGCGATAAGAGGTTGTTCCTCCCCATACTCCACCGGAAGCGGCCAGTGAGGGCACCATGCCGAGGCGCCCTGTGCAAGGTCGTAGACGCCGTGATTGAAGCAATCCTCACTCGGTCCACACTCTCCAGGGAGAGAGAAGAACACCCAGTCGGATCTCGTGTAACGACTAGTCGTCAAACCGGCGACGAATGCGCCCCCGAACGCGAAGGGAACGACAGCGACACCAATAGTGCTGGCGTTTACCTCAAGCGTCGCCGGATCGGTGGCTGACCAGTACTCTGTGTGAGAGAACTCTCCGGAGTTGCTCACTGAGGTATACATCAGTGTGTTGTGGCGACTCCCACTACCGGAGATATGAGCATCGCCGAAGAAATCAAGGGCTAAGTCGGTTGGCCTGCCTGGGAATGGGACAGCCCACTTCCGGTTCAGGTCTTCGTCGTATTTTACGAGGATGCCGAAGTAATCTCCGAAGCCACCACCCCGACAGAGGACGAAGATTTCCCCATTGGATTCATCGATCTCCATCGATCGATCGAACGTTGTGCAGTACTCATCTGGAACGTACGTGGCTCTTTCGAGTTCTGTCCCGTCCGAGTCGTATTTCAATACAACGATCGATGTAGATGGGATTTCCACTCCAGCGACATAGATGGCGTCTTCATAGGTGACTAGGGAAGAGACGTCAATCCAAGGATCAGAGATGGTGATCACCCACTGTTGCAGCAAGATCGCACGGCTCGGCCCTACTGAAGCGATGGACATCAGTACAAAGCACCCCACAGAAAACTTGATCCTAGACATGAGATCCCTCCTGAATGAGAAACGGCATGACCTGTCTGGACCCAACCAGACTCGATGGTCCCAATCTCGGCAGCCCGGCGACCTTGTCAGTAAGCAGACGAGGGTCCGTGGCTTTGTGTCGCTGACTTTCGCCAGCTTTACCTTTGTCGTGGTGACTACATGGTTATCACGGAGAATGCACCTGCACACCACCCTCCCGGGTAGGAGGGACCTAACGGTACAGGTCGATTTGAGGCCCTAACTCCTCAAACCCTACCCGAGGTACCTGTAAACGATTTTAGGCCCTCAGAGGCGTAAATACGGCGTAAATAGAGGGGTCTTATGAGGCCACCTCAGGCCCTGACGATCAAGCCATTTACCGGTAAGCGCGAGAGGTGGGGGGATACGTTCCACTGCGAAGGCTAAAGGGCCTCGGGGCCCCAGAGTGAGGGGGTGGGGGGCACTTGTCTTGCCCGTACTTCTCCAGCAGCGCCTGGAAGCGGGGGTGATCGCGAAGGGGTTAGTTCAGATCAGGGTCGAATCCCTCGGTGACCCAGACGTCTGTCTGTTCGTTCACCGTCTCCACAACGATCGTTGCCCCATCCTTGGAGATGCTTGCCCATTCGATGGGGTCACTGATCTCAAGATCAACGTAGGGCTCGACTTCACCACCGTCGGATGGAATCCGGTAGATTATCGGCTCACCAGCCCCGCTGATCAGATAGATGAATTCATCATCCGGTGACCATCCGATTGGGTAGAAGTCTCCCTCGGCAGGCTTGGCCAGCTCCCTACCTACCATCGCCCTTTGTCCGTCGGTGGAATCTTCCGAGGAAACAGAGTATGAGACGAGATTCGACGAGATCGCAACCCAGCCCACCAAGTCTCCAGACGGTTCGGACTCCTCAAAGCTTGGGTCTTTGATGGGCAGGCTTTCCCATTCACCATTGGTCCCGCCTAGGCTCAGCCGAAACTCGTCTGCCCACATAGCGCCGGAGCCCTCCAGAGATCCACCGAAGAAAACTCTCGCAGCATTAACGTCGATCTTTCTTGTGAACTCCAGGTCGGTCCACTCCGAATTGGTGGTGGTTCGATTCCCCGTGTAGTCGTGGCTGCCAAAACCGCCGTCCTCAAGACGGGCATACAAGAAGAGACGACCTTGCCCTCCCCCTGAGAACTTGACCCTTGCTTGGAGCTTGATGTCTCGACCTTGATAATCGTCTGCGTCGAGCTGTTGGTAGAAATGCCCAAGGAACCGCTCGCCTTGTCGAGCGAGAATCCTGGGAGGGTGGCCTTGTTCATGAGCAGGTATTGTGAGCAAGGTGGAACCGCCAAGATTCGCATGGAGTGCGACCCGAGATCCGTCTGAGGAGTACACCGGAACGAAATACCAGCCAGCATCTTGGAGATACTCGCTCAGTAGGGGCTCCTCGGAGTTCCTAGCGGTGTCGAAAACATGAAACATGTTATTGCCGGGTTTCTGATAGAGAAGGCGCTCTCCGGGTGACCAAGCCAACTCTCCGCCCGTGCTCACTTCTCCGGTGGGGAGAACTTCGGGAACGCCACCACCGGCTCGAGTAATCCAAACTCTCGGACGATTCTCGTGGGTGGAGGAGAAGGCGATTCGACCGCCATCAGGGGACCATACTGGGGAAACGTTCCTCCCATCCAGGGAGGTAAGCTGACTCATACTGCCGTCCACGAGCGATAGAGTGAATATGTCGCTGTCCCCTTGACCCCGTGCAATAGCAAGCTGGCTGCCATCAGGTGAAAGGCTGAAACCAACCGATGGGCTAGTGCCTCCCAAGAGCTGTGTTCTGGGTACTCTTTGCCCATCTCGGGCGACGTCAGCGTCCAGTTTCCACAGAGTTGAGTACTGAACTGTGCGTGCGTACGCTAGTTTCGGCCCCACCTGAGACAACGACAGCCGGTGACCAGCCTGAAGACCAGTCTGTATGGGGCTGGCCGATCCGGTTGCCTCTCCTGATCGAGCTGAGACATTGATCTTCCAAAGTTCGGAATCCTGACCTGAGGACTGGAGAAAGTAGATTGCAGGTTCCGTCAAGGACCACTTGGCTGACCGAATTTCCTGGTCTCCCTCAAAGACCAATGTCTGACTTAGGCCGTCCGGGGTCAGGGTCCGAATTGCAGAGCTGTCATCATCGCTCATCGTGAAGACCAGAAGACGATTCAGTTGGGCCGACCAATCAATGCCCAACGTCCATCGGTACTCGCCACTGATTGGGATCGTCTCGGAGATCTCCCCGCTTTCGAGATCCACGAGGTGGATCTCCTTCTGGTTCGTGAACGCACGGGCGATTTGAGAATCATCCGGCGACCAACACACATGACCACCCGCGTAGGTTAGGAGTTTTTCGCTGCCCCCGAGGCGCGGCACTACTAGGCTCGCGTGCTCGCCATCGAGGACGCCAGAAACCAGTAATAGAACGCCGTCGTTAGACCAACGCAAGTAGGGTGGGTAGTCTGGTGGATAATCGAACTCAAGCAACTCTATAGCACCCCCGCCTTCCAAGTCGTGGACCGTAACGCCCTTTCGTGTAAGGAAGGCAAGCAATGTCCCATCTGCAGAGATCTCGGGTGACCTCGCGTCTCCCGTAAAGGTAATCTGTTGGTGACGTGCCAGGGTCGGTGTTGGTGCTCGCCTGGTCAGTCTGGGAAGAATGAAGGCTACTGCAATCACCGAGACTGCTAGTACAGCAGCCACAAGAGCAAGACTTAGCCGGCTTTTTCTGTGGAAGGAGGTCTCTGAGAAAGCTCCGGTTCGAGAGATCTGACCTGAAAATTGAGATGAACTGTCTTGCCTCAGATCCTTGAGGGCCACTAGCAGGTCGCGAGTGTCGTTGTAACGATCTTCAGGCTTCTTTCGCAGGCAACGTCGCACGATGCGTAGGAACTCTGGCGGCAGATCAGGTCTCAGTTCACCTAGCTGCTCAGGCTCCGACTCCAGAATCCGCGCCATTGTAGAGGTGGATGATTCCCCCTGGAACGGCCTGGTGCCGGATGCCATCTCGTAAAGCACGACTCCCATGGAGAACGTGTCCGACCTGGAGTCAAGACTCTTGCCCTCGACCTGCTCGGGTGACATATAGGGAGCCGTGCCGAGAAGTCGCCCCTCTTCGGTCAGGGGTTCAGTAGGCAGCTCTGTGGCAACCCCTGATTCTGAGTCGAGGCGCAGCTTGGCCAGCCCAAAATCCAGCACCTTCACCCGATCATCATCAGTAACCATGATGTTGGCGGGCTTGAGATCGCGGTGAACAACGCCCTTCTCGTGTGCCGCGGCGAGGGCGGCTGCAAGCGGCACCGCAATCTCGAGAATGCGATCTAGTGCGAGACCCTCATTAGGGATCAGATCGGACAGCCGCTTCCCGTCCACCAACTGCATGGTCAGAAAGCGGACCCCCTCTGCTTCCTCCACAGTGTGAATGGTGACGATGTTTGGATGGTCGAGGGCCGCTAGGGTCTTGGCCTCTCTTTGGAAACGCTCCAGACGCTCCTGATCCGAAGCGAGCTCGGCGGGTAGAACCTTGAGCGCCACCTCTCGGTCCAGAGTCATGTCCTCCGCCCGATACACCTCACCCATGCCGCCCTTTCCCAGCAGCTCTAGGATCTTGTAGTGGCCTAACGTCTGGCCAATCATCTCTTCTCCCGCGATACTCCGATCCTACGCCTCTCTCACGTGAAGAACACCATCCGTAAGGGTGGGACGTGAATCAGGAGCGAGGGAGGAGGGGATACGTCCAGCCGCCAGAGTTAAGCCCCCTAGGGTCCCTCGGTTGGGGGGTGGGGGAGGGGAGAGGATGAAACGGAACTCAATTCCTCCTCACGGTTCTCCAACCGATTGAGGACAATCAGCAGCTGAAGGAAGGCTGGTCGTCGAGTGAGTCACTCAGGTTCGGCGCGGGTGCTTTTTCTGGCTGCCCGGTGACATCATGGTGACATCCCTGAGTACCTGGCAGGTAAGTGCTTGTCTTGATTGATGTTTTGCCTGCAATGAGCCTGAATTGGGTTCAGGGGATCGCGAGTTCAAATCTCGCCGTCCCGACCATTGTAAACCCAGGAAAATCAAACACTTACGAGAGTGGCCCGGTATCGGGACTGGGGCTGATCCCTCCTAAAGCTACCACCGAGCTACCAGAGTTCCCGGAGTTTGTAGCAGTAGGGCGATCCTGAGAGCTAGACCGACTCACTCTCCTGCCCACTCATCAAGGCTCCAAGCCTGGCGATCACCGTCTGGCCCAGGCCGAGGGCCTGCTCGTCAGTGAACTTGAACTCACACAGTTCCTCTCGGCTCATCGTGGCCCAGGTCACGAAACAGTGGGTTTCCCACCTTGGATACTTCTGGTCGTCACCTCGCTTCAGATCATCAATGATGACCCGAAACCTTCCGTCGCCCTCGTCTCGAACTGAGACCGATACTGCGGCGGTACCGCGTAGTCCGTCATCGAGTTTTTGCTGGTCACTCACTTCGGCCCCCCATCTGTACCGCCTATACATGGACAGAGTCGATTCTAGCTTTGTCTCAGTGAGTCCGAACCTGCCATCCAGCCTCAAGCCCAGGACTCACTGATACGCCCAACTCTCCTTTTTGGAGTCTCTGTACTCGACGATGGGCAAGGCCACCACGGTCCCCGCGTGGGAAAGCTGGCCTAGTTGGATTGAGAAGGGCTCGCCAGGAAGGGGCGGTGGAACATCGAAACTCAGAGCCACGCACGTCCGCACGCCGCGGTTCACCTCCAGTGGATCTTGGAGCACACGGTTCTCGGGCCATCGCCTACACAAAAGCTCGGGGATTCGCTTCTTCCACTTGTAGGCGATGAAGGGTCCATAGCAGGACTGGGGACTGACTCGGCGGCCGTCATGGAGCACCAATGCGGTGCCGTGCGAATCGAATGTGTAGCCTCCGGTCTCAGAGATGAATGCGACCTCCAAATAGAACGTCGAGGGATTGTGATCGGGGTAGTAGGACGAGAGTGAGACCCTCAAGGTGGATTGAGCCATCTTGAACAGTGTTTTCGCTGTGCCCCTCGATATGGGGCACGCTGACATAGACATCTCTGACCCCGGCACATGCAGATAGGCTCAGCGACAGGCCCAGCAGACCCAAAGCTCTAAGCATTGCTCCCTTCATCCACACTACTCCTGCCCAAGAGTGCTGTCCAGAGATCCGATAGACTCGTGCCGTGCCTCCCGGTCTGCTCAGAGAACGATATCTCCTGAGCGCGATCCTGGCTCTCTCGACCGGAGTTCGACTCCTTTTCTCTTGGCGTTTCTTGGGGTTTCTCAGCGGCGATGACGTGGAGATATTGGAAACTGCCTTTCGCAGTGCCTTCGACCTCCAGTACCAACCCTTCGAAATCCGCAATCTGATGCTGCCCGAGCTCCTGGTGGCGCCCATATTGGCCGGGGCCGAGGCGATGGGTGTGGGCTCCACTGTTTGGCTGGTGCGTCTCGGTGTGCTCCCCTTCGTGGTTCTGGGGACGATCAGCGTCTGGCTGGTGTTTCGGTTGGCGAAACTCTGGTTCGAGGATGAGGGGACGGCACTGCTGGCGGCGGGGCTGTTCTCCATTCACCCGCTGCTGCTCGGCTACGGCAGCACCTCGCTGCCTCGAAACGCCTCGACCACAGCTATTCTCGCGGCCGCGGTGTTATTGAGCGCGACCGGTCGCAACGGAGTGCGAGGGCTGGTGGCGGGAGCTCTGCTCTCCCTAGCATTCTCAATGCGCTACAGCGAAGTGATCTTCCTGGTGCCGCTGCTCTTCGTCGCTTGGGCGTTCACCGATGAGACCCGCGATTGGTGGGTTCGAGCTTCAGCCTTGTTGGGAGGGTTCATGGTTGCCACACTGGCGACCGTTGGCTGGGCGGACCTGCACAGCTGGGGGGAGCCTTTCGCCAGTCTGAGGGAGTTCTCTAGGTACACGCTGGTCGAGAAACGCGCCTCGACGGCCATTGCGACTCAGCCATGGAATTGGTATCTGCGTCGAATCGCACACTGGCTGCCGTTGACCTTGATCCCGGTCCTCTTCTTCACGCCCCGAAGGAGACCTACGATCGCCGGGTGGATCTCGGTGCTGGCTCCTTTGGCTTGCCTGACCTTCGTGTACCACAAGAGCCTTCGTTATCTGCAAGGAATCGTCCCCTTCGTTTGCGTCCTCGCCGCGGCGGGCACCGTGACTCTTTGGCGCCGTGGTGCCCGCAAGACGGTCGTGATGCTCATGCTTGCTACCGCTCTCCTGGGACTGCGAGGTGGGGTTCGTTGGCAACATCGCAAGTCGGTACCTGCAGTCATGGCGGCGCAGGAGTTGGCCAAGGAGTTGCCAGTGGGCACGGCGGTGCTGTCCCAGGCCTGGGGCTGGGGAGGAAAGCTGTTCCTGGGCAATCGTGTCGAGGTGCGCGCCATCGTCTCGCCGGTAACCGGACCCGAACTGTTGAGGTCCATAGAGGGCGCTGACTGGGTGGGTCTGCTTGGCGACGACCTGGTCGCCAACTCCCACCTTCAGAAGATCTTGGATGAACACGGCTTCGAGCCGCAGCACCATTTCTCCTGGAGCCGTAGCCAGGACGTGATCCTGTTTCGCCGCTGAACGACCCCATCGAAGGAGGATCAGGGTTTCCCCTGGCTTACCTTTGTCGAGGTGAGAAAACGCTTCGCCCAGTTTGGCTCGGTGCAGACAACAGAAGTAGGCTCAGCATTGCGACGACGAGACTGCGCCAACGAGCGTGAGCGGGCTGGCTAGAAGTCAAAGTTCCGGTGGTGGGAGGGGTCGGGGCTCAGACCTGCCAGAGGCCGTGGTGAACGCCGCCCTGGATGAAGATCGCGAACTTGCCGTGGCCGGGGATCTCCATCGGTGGGTGAGCGATTTCGCCGCCGGCCGCTTCGGCCGCCTTCGCCGCGGCGTCGATGTCGTCGACAAGCAGGTAAGGACGGACCACCGGCTCCTCCGCGTCGTGCATCGGCGCGCGCACGCCGATCTTCCCGCCGTCGCCTAGCGAGGCGGTGCGGGCGTTGCCCAGTCCCGCGTCCGGGTCGCTGAAGGTCACTCCGTGCAGTTGCGCGTAGGTCGCGCAGACGGCGTCGACGTCAGGGGTCACGATCTCGAGGTATTGGATCTGCATGAATTTCTCCTTCAAGCCACCTGTGCCGGGATGCCAACTTTGCCGAGGCTAGCACACCCGTTCCGCGTCGTTCCGTCGACGCTTCGTAGGATGGGACGCCTCCAGAATCGATCTCTGGAGTCCCACCAGGGGTCGATAGATCACCTGGAGGAGGAGCCGCGTGAGGTAGGATCTCGGAAAGTTCGCTCAACCCGTGGCCTCATGTTGCTGCTCATGGCCGCTACACGAATCGGGACCTTCAGACCAAAGGGGAGATCCGCATGTTCTACCGATCTGTCTTCACTGGCTTGCTTGTCGTGCCTGTGCTTTGCTGTACGATCGCAGCGCAATCGGCACCACCCATCGAACCCTTCGTCCCGTACGTACCGAACGAGGCGGAGCTCGGAGTTCTACCTCTCGAAACCCCCGGTGGCGCCAGTGATCTCAGCGCCTCGGCAAGCTGTCATGAGACCCAACCGCGGACGGCCCTTGCCGCGCTCCGCTGGAAACCGGCGGGTAGCGAGGCGGGAGAAACCCAACGGGTGGACATCAGCAAGCTGCGCGACGGTTTCGCCACCGATCGCTTTGCCGTGACCCGGATTCTCCCAAGCGCCACCACCGCAGTTGGCATCAACGGTCCGGAGCCTGGCATCAACTACTACTGGCGCGTTCTCACCTTGACACCCGCGGGCTGGGTGTCGAGCTCTATCGAGCGCCTCGAAGTGCCGGTCTGTCCCTTCGACGCGGTAGATCCGAGTCGATTCGGAGAGAGAGGAGCGCCATGAAAACCACTCTAGCCAACCGTTTCCACACTTGCTTCCGTTTCTCGCCGATCTTTTCTGGCCGCAACGGCCCTCGTCCTCGTCATGACGCTTCAACCGGCTTTCGGTCAGCTCTTCGAGGACATCAATCCCGACTTCTCAGATACCCACAACAACGATCCCGATGGCGCCACAGGCGGGCGTGTGAACCAACTCGCCGTCGAGTCTGGGAACACGGACGTCATGTACGCGGCGAGTGAGTGGGGTGGCATCTACAAGAGCACCGACGCCGGTCTCACCTGGAGCCGGCTCGATGGTCATCTACCCACGGTCACCTGGGATGTGGAGGTCGATCCGAGCAACGCGAACCGGGTCTACGCCACCTCGTTCTTCGATGGCAAAGTAGCGCCGAGCTCAGGCATCAACATCAGCACCGACGCTGGAGCTACGTGGACCAACCCGGCGAGCGCTACGCCGCCGCCGGGTTTCTGCAACGTCACCGCTGATGAAGACCGAGCCTTCGGCATTTGGTATCTCGATCGATCCGGCAACAACGCAAACGTCTTCATCGGCACGAAGTGCGGCCTGGCGTCGAGCATCGATTCCGGCGCCACCTGGACCTACCGTGATCCCACGGGCCCGGCGGGACCGGGCCAGCCGAATTTGGGACGTGGTCGCCCTCGGTGGTGGAGTCGTCCATGTCTGCGGTGACGACGGACACCTGCGCTCCGACGACGGTGGCACGACATGGGTGGCCGGCTCGGGCCTACCATCGGGGCGGTGTTCCCTGGCGGTGTCGCCAGACGAATCGTATGTGATGCTGGCGGTTGTCGGCACCACCATCTATGAGACCGACAACGCCGACTCAGTTACCCCTACATGGACTCAGACCCGCTCGAATCCGAGCCCCCAGGGAAGAATCCCCTTCGTGGCGACCAATCAACGGAGCGACTCGGGTTCCGACAATGTTTTCGATCTCTGGTTTGGTGACGTCTCCCTGTACCGAGTCCAATGCACCTCTCAGGTGCTCGCAGGGCGGTAGCCCGCGCTGTGGCTCAGGAAACAGTCCTGCTTGGTCTCCCGGTTTCACCCGCAACGCGGGCGCCCATGACGATACTGGCGACATCCTCTTCGACGCCGAGCTGGCGGTCGACGCCTGCCCGGTGCTGATGTCGTCCGATGGCGGCGTCTACCACAATACGGACACGACTGCCGACTGCCACAATCCAAACTGGGATCAGCCGGATGTCACTCCTCACGGTCTGTGGCCCTGGTCGATGTCGGCCGTCGATCGCAGCGGCCTGATCGACGAGGACCTCTACTTTGGCAACCAGGACAACGGGCTCTTCGGCTCGCTCGACGGCGGCAGTGCCGCCCCCACCTGGCACAATGACATCTGCTGTGATGGATTCGACACCGCTGGCGACCCGGTTGGCGGGATCTACACCGTCTGCTGCTTCGGCGGTGGTCGGGCCACCCGTGCGTTTCGCACCGATCCCGGTTTTTTCAGCCCCTCGGAGATCAACTATCCCTCGAGCGCCTCGCTCCCAGGATTCAAGTATCCAGATTCCGTCGTCAACTTTGGCGACCAGAATTACGTCATGATCACCCGCGGCTCTACCGGCGGGACCTTCATCACCTCCAACATCGACGCGACTCCCATTGTCTGGACCGAGCTCGGAGCCGCTACAGAACCGCTTCCGACGATTCTCTGTGGCATCTATGCCGGCGTCAGCGGCTCCACGCCGACGTTCTACGTCCAGACCGGGAGCTGCAACAGCACGAACACGGCAGATCGGTTGTTCCGCTTCACCGGTACCAATCCGCTGGGGGCGTGGACAGAGGTTCCCCTCCCTGCAGGAGGTTTTGGCGTCGTTGCCGTCAACCCCGCCAACCCGAACCGTCTCATCGCCTCGGGGCTCACCTCGAGTGACGGTGCCATGTACTCGTCCACCGACGGGGGCACGACTTGGGACCCCATGCCCGCCCTCGACTCCATGATGACCGGCAACGGGGCCTTCGCGTTCCAGAACCAGCGCGGACCCACGGACTTCACCGGCTTCAGTGGTTATTGGCAGCCCAGCATGGTGGCCTTCGATCCAGCGAGCAGCATGGTGGCGGCGGGGGGGCAGGACTCCGGCATTTTCCTCAGCACCGATGACGGTGCGAACTGGACCCTGCTTTCGGATCCTTTGACATCGAACATCTCCGGGAAGCCCCACATTCCGCGACCTCGATACGGCTACTTCGACACCGAGCCGGGAGAGCCCACCAAGCTCATCGTCGGCAGCCAGGGGCGAGGCATCTGGCGCATCGGCCTGACGGGGATTTTCTCAGACGGCTTCGAGTCCGGGGACACATCGAGTTGGTCGGCGACGACGCCGTAGGTCCACTACCTCTCGAGTATCACGATGCCGGCCCGATAGACAGGAGCCTTCTTGCCGTCCCCCGAGCCAACCGATTCGAGCCTGCACCAACGGACTTCGCCCAGAAACTCAGGACGTGCCCTGCCGCTTTTCAGCCGAAAGACGTAGCGTTTGAGAACCTCGAGGGGTTGGCTACTTTCAACGCCGAGGCCCCCCTCACTGAGATCGACGATCTGGCCCTTGATGGGCCCTTCCAAGCCGACCCTGATCGACCTTGCGGCGAGGGTGGCAGCGGGCTCGGTCATAGCGATCGCTCAGAGCAGGATCGATTGCGACAGGTCCGAGTTGCGTCATCGTCGTTCTCCTTCGGCAGGTGTGTCCCTCGCGCTCTGCCTATGATTAGCGCCGTCTGCGGGAATCTGTCAATGGAATGAGGGATTGGCTATGAGCTATGAGACATTGGCATTCCTTCCTCACCGAGCCCCGCAGGGACTCCTGGTGGCCGTTTGCCGTTCCCGGTCGAGATGGCAAAGGAAAGAGCCGGGCACGAGGCCCGGCTCTCGATAGGTCACGCTGTTGGCGAGTTACGGAGTGGTATTGGACCAGGCCGTAGTGTCGCCGGACTCGAAACCGTCATCGAAGATGCCGTCTACCGCACAGTCCGGCGAGGTGAAGCTGCAGATCCGGGTCTTGAAGTTGAACGAGCTCGTGGTCTCGTAGTACTCCTGGGTGTACCAGAACGTGCAGTCGTTGACCGGATCGACAGACATCCGCGAATAGTCACCCCAGCGACCACTCGAGCTGACCTGGGCGCCGGTACCGACATGACAGCTGGCCTCACCGCCGGGCATCATCCCCAACGGATCGCCGGCCGCCCGCGAGGTGTAGCTCACCGAGGGGAACAGGTCGCTACCGTTGCTCTCGCTGTATCCAAGAGCGATGTTGCCAGAACCGTCCATGGCAATCGAGCCCATCCAGCGGTCGTTGCCGTCGGGTGAGTAGGTGCCTTCCTGGTGGAAAGCCCAGCCGGTCTCGCAGTCGGCGCTGCGCAGCTCACCCCAGCGAATACCGCCCACGTCACCGCCCACGTCGACCGTGGTGTTCAGCACCACCGAGCAGTAACCGTCCTGCTGGCGAACCTGTGCCGGATGCATGGTGAAGAGCGGCCAGACAGTCGAGGGCTTCGCCACCAAAGACCGGGCTGATGCAGTCACTGAAGCCATTGCCCAGGAAGCGGTCGAAGGTCGCGCCCGCGGCAAAGGTGGTCTCAGTCCAGGTCGAGTTGCCGAGGGTGTCCCCAGTCGACGCAGAGCCTGTCGTTGCGAACGCCGTCCACCGCCGATGGACCGTCATCGTACTGAGCATCGAAGTAGGTAAAGAACGTCGGACACGTGCCCGGCGCTACGGGTGCACCATCAAGATGCGCCATCAGTGTGCCCTCGCGACAGTCGAGGCCGGTGCAGGTCGATCTGGAACTTGATGAATTGTGCTGGATCGCCGATCAGCATCGCGTCGCGCTCCATCACGCCCTCGGCGAGAAGCCGCCGACACCGAAAGTCACGCATGGTGAAGGTGTAAGCGCTCTGACCGGTGCTGCCCGTGGTGCCGTCATCCCAGACACCCATCTTCGGATAGTCGTTCTGGCCACCTGGTGTCACTGTAAAGGCATACCGATGGTAGCTGCCCATCGGATCACTGGTGATCGAGACAGCCACGCACTGGACACCCTGATTGATCGAGAACTGGCTGACCATCCATCGGCCGGCGTTGTCGTCGAACTGGACGATGGGTCCCCGTTGTTGTTGGTCTCGCAGAAGCCGCCAAAGCCGGTCCAGAAGCTATTGCCTGCGAAGGGACCGGCTGCGAGGGCGCCCGTGTCCTTGTCGAACACACCCCAGACCAGGTTGATCCATTGCACGTAATAGTCGATGCCCACGTCGCCGTTGGTGTCGGGCGGTACGATGGCGATACCGAGCACATTCTGGTTGTCGTCTTCGTCAAGGCCCTCTACGGACAAGGGTCGGATCCGGCGTCGTGGCAGCTTCCAGGAACGGGCGGGCGTCCACCTGGCGGAGAGGATCGGGTCCTTGATCGACCGGCAGGCGATCCAGGGTACCAGGCCGCACTCGGATAGGTACCTCGAGAGACAAACCTGTAGGAGGTGCCGTTCGGATCGCGATGTCGCGCATCGGCGGCGAGGTGTCGTTGTAGATCGATGATCCATACACCATTGTTGGACCCTCGTCGGCCCACAACGGAGTCATTGCGAGGGTGACTGCAAAGAGCGCCACTGCTACTGAGAAATTCATTTTCATTTGTTTAGAGCTCCCTTTTCCGGCCGTTTTGCCTTTATCGAAACGTCGACGGACTATACACGAGAAGGCCCTTCTCGTGCCACCATAGAGTCGTAGTGCCATAAGAGAAATGGACCGTTGCCTCCACTACTACAGGAGTAGGTCCGGAAAGCCGACCCCCGCGTGTCACCTCGATCTAGGATCCAATGCAGATGGCGATAACTACTGCCTGGCCGTGGGTGATACCCTCGCTATCAAGGCGGGGTAGGGGAGTGCCGGGACCTAGGGCACTGAGACAGACCAGGCCGAGGTATCCCCCGACTCGAAGCCATCGGTGAAGACCTCGTTGGTCGCGAGGGTGCCCCCACGAACCGGCCATACCTTCCAGGAAATATTCTTCGGATCCGTAAACGTACTGCCCGTATAGGTCTTGGCTTTCCACGCGTCGCCCGTCGACGAGTCCACCGTCGACGAGGTCCAGTAGCTGGTTCCGGGTGTTTGCACATTGACGAATGGATGGAACTCGGGAAGCGCTGGGTCGTCCCGCCCGTAGTCCCAGAGACTGAGCAACTCTCTGACGTTGGCCAGTCGCCAGTCGTCGAAAGTGCCAGGCGTGTAGTTGACACAGGTCCGCGTGCCGTTGTTGAGGGACGCCACCTCCGCCAAGGCCGAGGTCCACTGTTGCCAGTCGAAGCACTCCGAATCCTGTAGCCAGACCAACCCGGTCAGATTGTCGGCCACCGAGCCGTTGCCCAGGTCCGTGAATCGAGGGCTCGGCCAGGCCACGCCGGCCAGCGTCTCACCATCCTGACCCGTGCCGCCACAGTTGATGCGAGCTGCCGGCGGCATTCCAACACTCCTGCTGTCCGGTCTTCGGCACCGGTGCTGGCCCGCTGGTGACCGGCCCACGCACCGCCCAGACGGCCTTGATCTCGGTCTTGTTCTCGTCCTCGTCGAAGACCTCTCCGATACCGGCGTGTCCGGTCCAGGCCCGGGTCGAGAACTTGACAGTGGTCGTCGAGGACCAGTACTCCGTGGAGGGCCCATTGACGAATGGATGGCCGTCAGGAAGGGCGGGACCGTGTTCGCCGTAGTCCCATAGGCTCGCATACTCTCGAACGTTCGGAAGACGCCAGTCGCTGTAGGTTCCGGCCGCGTAACCGGAACATGACCTCGAGCCCGAGTTCAGGGCTCCCACCTCGAGCAGGGCGTTTTCCCATGTCTGCCCGCTGAAGCATCCGGCATCCTTCAGCCAGGCAAGCCCGGTGAGTAGATCGACGATCGTGCCGTTACCCGCGTCGAGGAAGCGTGGGTCGGGCCAAGGTACACCGGCCTGGCTCTCACCGTCTTGCCCGGTGTCGGCGCATGAGATCAATGTACCGCTGGCATCCCAGCAATCCTGCTGGCCCGTCTGCGGCACCGGAGCCTGGGCGCTGAGGTTGCCTCCCAGGATCAAGAACATGAATACTGAAATCAACAATGTCGGCTTCATGGAACCCTCCTCTCGTGTCATCCATCGAGTGGTCAGCCCTAGGCAGCCCGGCAGTCTTGTCTGGGTCAGGCGAGGACCCGTAGCTTTGTGTGCTCAGCCTTTCGGCTGGCTTACCTTTGTCTAGGCATCTACCTACATACACCCGCTGAGCGTTGGGCGCACCACCCGGTTGGGTAGGGTGGGGCTGTAGCGATGTTTGAGCCGCAGGCGCGCAGGCCCGATCAGGGCACGATCTCGGACCACATCGCGGTGTCGCCGGACTCGAAGCCGTCGGTGAAGAACGGCGGATCGGGTACACCGATCATCTGTGCCATGGCCGCAACGTTCATCTTGAGGATCTCCCGGGCCATGTCGATCGTCAGGTGCTCAGGCAGGTCGTTGACCGTGTGGTAGACTGGTATTGGAACCAGTCGGCCTCGATGGTCAGGAGAGCCGGCACACCCGCCTCGAGGTAGGGTTGGTGATCCGAACAACAGGCGTTGAGGTCTGTCAACAACCTCAATGTGGTGAATTGCAGAGCGGCATCTTCGAAGACGTCGAACAGGAAGCTGGCGAAAGGGTCGGTCTCCAGCTTGCAGTCGAGGTCGGCGTCAGAGGTGAAGCCGATCATGTCCAGATCCAGCATGGTTTGGACATTGTCCAGGTTGCCGGCGGCGATCAGATCGTCCACGTGGTCATAGGAACCGAGCAGAGCCCAATTCTTCTGCCGAGTAGCAAATAAACAAGCGTCGTGGCATCCGGTGGATTGGCGGCAAAGATCCGCGCCATCTCGAGCACGCCGGCGCAGCCACTACCATTGTCTTCGGCGCCGGGGGCAGCCACCTGGGGATCTTCCGAGATCGAATCGTAGTGCGCCCCGATGATGTACCACTCCTCCGGACGCGTTCGACCGATCAAGGTCGCGATCACGTTGTAGGCGGTGGTGCCTCCCACCTGGAAGCTGGACGTTGTCACCTGCAGACCTGGTAGTGCCTGCAATTCGGCAACGAGCCATGTCCGGGCATCGTCGATACCGGAGTTGTGGGTGTACCGGTTGTAGGAAGCCAGCGTCTCGACATCGGCGAACCACCGATCGCCGTCCACCATGTCCACCAGACCTTGCACTTCCGGTGCGAAGACCACTCGACCGCGCGGTGTCTTGTTGGCAGCCTGACGGACCTCTACCGAATCGGCAACTGCAGGCAGGAGAAGCCTCTGTCCCAGCTCGATCGTGGCTGCCTCGCCCCTCACCAAGGCCACCCCGGCTGCCTCCGCGATGACCTCGAGGCCGAGACGGCCCAGTTCAGATTGGTGAAACCCGCGAGCGACCCTCAGCTCCTCGAGATCCAGGGATTCAAGGGTGGCCAACAGCTGGTGGCTGGCGGCGACGGTAGCGACTGCCGTGTCGCTGCCGCAAAAGACGAGCTCGCCACCGAGCTCGATCCACCATGCTGCCCCTTCGGTGCTCTTGATCTCTGCCAGGCGACTCCAGCCAACCTCGTGAATGTCGACCACGGCGCAGGATGCCGCAGTGGCGGCCTCCATCGACGCAGGCAGAGATGCCGCCAAGAAGACCAGCGGATGACAACAGGACGGATAGATGGCTCATGCGGACCCCCAAATCGAGCAAGACTCTACACCCATCCGCCCATTTTCGCTGTGGCGTCTTCGGCCGAATCGACGAAGAGCTCTCTCTACAAGACTGATTCCACGCAAGAGTCACGTGGGTGGTGGATCAAGGTTCGGAACTAGACCATGCCAGAGTGTTGCCGGACTCGAATCCGTCGAGGAATAGCGGCATCGGCACGCTGAAGGCGTCGATCTGCGTCGGATCTTGGGTGACGGAATCCCCGCAGCCAGAATCGAAGTAGGCCGAATTGTCGAGATACTCCCGAAAATCACTGTCGGGGTCGGATGGATCGGCTTTTGGCCAGGAGGTATAGCCATTGTCCTCGAAAGCAGGGACGAGGATGTTCTCGGTCGCCCAGCGATCTGCTGCGACCGGATCGACGCTCATCACGAGATCGTCCCTACGGCTGGCTTCGCCGTAGCTTGTCTGCGGGCCGTTGGCTGGGTGAGCGTTGATCCAGATGGCATCCAGGATGTTGAAGTCCGCCAGACCGACTTCTCCGAGGTGGCTCCCGAGAAGGCCGTTTCGGATCGCGCTGTGAGAAGCGGTTCCCAGCTCCCGGGTCACGACGCCCATGTAATCCTTGACGTTGGCCGTCACGCCGTAGGTGGAGTGCGACTTGAGCACCGGCATGTTGATGAATTTCAGATGCCCCCGGTCGTAGGTCTCGGTCATCGGGTTCCAGATACCGTCGCGAAGGCTGATATAGGTGCCCAGCATCGTCTGGAACTTCGGGTACGAAACGGCCCCGTCGAGATCGGGGTCCCACGGATAGACCACGTATCCGTCGGTCGAGATCACCCGCGGAGTACTCACCGACTTCCATGAAACGAATCGAGGACCAATCGTACAAAGAGACGTCGTAGCCGAGATCCTGAAAATGGGTCACCACGTCGTGGGGAGACAGCTGGTGATCCTGGGCATTGTTGTCGATGCGATCGAAGCCATCCGCGGATCTGAACTGGGTGTTTTCAGCGACCACGATCTCTCCCATGAAGCCCTCCGGATGATCGACAACACCGCGGATCACTCCGCGCAAGAGATCGGTGTTCGTGCCACCTCGCTCGGGCCATTGGTAGTTGATCTTGACGACAATCACATCATCCCGGGCCAGGACGCCGTCGGGGCCGGAGGTCGGAGTCGTTTCGGATCCCTTGTGGAACTTCAGGCCGTGGCTGCCCAGGAGTGTCAGTAAGGCTTCGAAGCAGGGGAACCGATCGCCAATCGGATCCTGTGGACACGAGGACACATGGAAGACCTCGGCGCGATAGTCGGCGGGAGCCTGGAACACAGACAGCTGGGGTCCCTTCGCGGCCTCCACTCGAGACAAATATCCCCAGAGACCCAAGGAGGCGACCAGGCCAAACACCGCGGTGGTGATTGGGAGGGTGGACTGCAGCCCGGCCACTTTCCGTCGAAGTGCGAGAAGAGACGCCACGAACGGCGCACCAAAGGCCAGGGTCGCAGTGGAGATCGCGGCGCGTTGGCAGGGGTAGACCAGGCGGCTCGGTCTCGAACCACTCCGCAACACAAGCCAGCACAGCGCCAAGAAGCCGGCAAGAAGCGTGTTCGCGACAAACCAGCGATGTAGGAAGGATCGTCCCATCAGCGCCTCCAGATACCCGCCAGCCGCAAGGCTAGCCAGCTATTCTGGGTGTCTACAGCACTAGAATAGGCCGCATCGGCCGCATCCACACCACCCGGCGGGGTGGGTCAGGCGGAGAAGGGGAGCTCTTGGCCTGTGGGAGCTTCGATGTGGACCTGGTCCCGGGCGCAGCCGAGGTATCCGGCTGCTTCGGCTACCGCTTCGAAAGCGTCGGCGGCATCGCTGATCTCGAGGCGCTCCGTCAGCAGCCGGCCTTCAAAGTAGTACCGGATGTACCATCCCGGGTAGATGGTCTCGGTGCCCAAGAGGACTACGCGCGCAAACGGGGTGATGTCCGTGTCGAACTTCATGTGACCTCCTGTGGTTCAGCTCAGGTTCAGCACGTTCTACTGTCCCACACGGCCGGTGGGCTCGCATCTGACTTATGTACATGCGAGCATTCGGGCCCCCGAAGAACCGTTACCGGGCAAGAAGGGGGACTCCGGCTCTATAGACGGGACCCTTCTCGCCTTTTGCCGAGGTCGCGGTACGGGTCAAATGGCACCAGCGAACCTCATCCTGTGGAACCGGTCGCTGCGATCGGTCGAGGATATGGACCTAGAATCCGACGAGGCGTCTTGCCAAGAAGAATGAAATGAGAATATCGAACGCCCACCAGCCGGGGAAGAAGATCTTGGGCTTGATTTCCTTTGCCGAAGGGAGAGACGACAGCCCCAGCTGGCTGCTGCAGTACTACGAATCGGGTCGGCTGTATACGATCGATCTCGGTATCGGGTCCCCTGAGGCGGTCATGGCGGCGATAGCAGATGCCGCTGATTTTCTCGAGTGCCGCCCGGAGAACATCCAGGTTGGCGATGAGCCTCTCAGCGACTCCGATGCGGACGAACGAGGACCAGAAGCCCGATTGCGACTCGAGAAGGTCCGTGCCGTCGGCGAGCCACGGGCCAGGATCTACTACGCACAAGACGATGTGCTGCGTCCCGGCTGGTACGTGCAGTTCTACTCCAATGAAAAGCTCGATCGTTTGCCTTTGTGGCAAGCCGAGCTCGAGGATGTCGAGGCGGCTCGCACCGAAGCGGCCTGGATGCTCGGTTGCCGACCCGATGAGATCCAGGTTGGCGGGGAGCTCTTCGACTGGCCCAAGAAGCGTCGGTAACGCTCCAGAGCCTCCGTCACGGCTGTTGGAGTTGTTGGGAACGCGCGATCTCGGCTTCGGCAGCCAGAAAGCCGAACGCCGCCCATTGGTCTCCCTCGACAATCTGCTGAAACATCTCTTCCGCTTTCGTCGGCTGTCCGCGGTAGAGGTACCAGTTACCTACACCGTAGCCCAGTGTCGCAGAGGTGATGCCGTTATCAGCCGGAGGCCAGATCTCTTCCAGGGCCATCTCTTCTTGATACATCAACAGCAGCTGGTGATACTCGCGGTTCTCGAGGATCTCCATGTCCACCGTGATGGGCTCGAGGAGCTCCGCCGCTTGGCTCTCGAGACCCAGCCGCCGCAGAGTCATATAGAGCCAATGAGAGGTCGCCACAAGCATGTCCGGGTTCTTGGAGACCTCCAGGCACTCCTCGTAGGCGCTCTGGGCCCCGAGGAAGTCCCCCTCGAGATAACGCGCCAGGCCCAAGTGGTACCAGATGTTCGACTGTAGTGTGCCGGTGGGGATGCCAGCGGCGTTGGGCAGACCGTCTGGCTCGATCTCATCCGGGGTGCCCGCAATCAACTCCGCCGCTTTCTCCAGGTCGGCGATGGCGCGATCCAGGTGACGTGTCGTGATGTAGCGGTGCCCCCGATGACGATACAAGCGAGGTTCATCGGGATGTCGAGCGATGCCCCGGGTAAAGGTCTCGATGGCCTCCTGGTAGCGGCCCAGATAGGCCTGTCGCCGCCCGAGCCAGATGGTGGCTTCGACGTCTCCCGGATTAGCGTCGAACACGGTCTGGGCGACGTTCAGCTTGGCTTGAAAATCGGTCCTGACTTCCTCGGGCAGGTCGACCGGCACCAGGCGTTCGCCGAGGAAGGAGACGGTGGGCCCGAGCTCATCCTGGCTCGTATCCGGGCTCTTCGGGGTATCCGACTCACTCGTGCAGCCCGCGCAAAGGCTCACAAGCAGCAAAGGCAGAATCCTCATTCGAGACACCTCCTGGGTCTATTCCCTCGGATTCATAGCACAGCCTCATACCTCCTCCAAGCCAGGCTATTCACGATAGGCTGCCGGAAAGAGAAGGGAGACTCCATTGCGAACCTTGAGAACAATCTCGACTGTTGCAGGCGTAGCTTTGGCCTTCGGTTCCCTGCTGCCGCACGCCGCGGCTGAGGAGATGGAAGATCTGACCCAATCACTGGAGGCAGCGGAGCTGTCCTTCGCGGCCAGCGTCGCGGCGAAGGATCTTCGAGAGCTTTGCGGCGCACATCGATGAGCAGGCGATCTTCGCGGCGGGATCGGTTCTGAACGGCAAGCCGGCCATCTTGCAGGCCTGGTCCGGCTTCTTTGCGGAGGGTGCGCCCAAGATGGAGTGGCATCCCGAGACGGTCGTGGTGCAAACCGGCGGCAAGTTGGGAATCTCCAAGGGGCCCTACACTCTGACCATCAAGAGCACGGACGGGAGTGAATCCGTGCAGCAGGGTCAATTCATCTCCATCTGGGAGCGGCAGGACGATGGAGGATGGAAGATCATCTTCGACTCGGGTTGCCCACCCTGCCCAGAGTGCGCATCACAGTAGATCACTCCGGGCGGTCAGAGCGCGGTAGAATCCAGGCCATGAGCGGCGCTGAAGATTCTTCGACCGGATCCATCTACAGACCCCAGCATCACGTCCGCATTGTCACGGCGGGCTCGTTGTTCGATGGACACGACGCGGCCATCAACATCATGCGGCGCATTCTGCAGCGATCGGGCGCCGAGGTCATCCATCTGGGACACAATCGGTCGGTCGCCGAGATTGTCGATTGTGCCATTCAGGAAGACGCGCAGGGCATCGCGGTGACTTCGTATCAAGGAGGTCATGTCGAGTTTCTGAAGTACATGCGCGATCTACTTACCGAGGCCGGGGCCAATATCCGGATCTTTGCCGGGGGAGGGGGGACCATTCTGCCCGCGGAGATCGAGGAGCTCCACGCCTACGGTGTGGATCGCATCTATTCTCCCGACGACGGGCGGGCTCTGGGTCTTCAGGGAATGATCAACGATGTGCTGGAGAAATGCGATTTTCCGACGATCACCCCACCCCTCGACGGGCACCTCGAGGGTTTGTCCGAGCGCAATCCCAAAGCGATCGGACAAATGATCAGCCTGGCGGAAAACTACCCTGATGAGGCGATCGCTCTGGACAAGGCCTTGGCTCGCTTCGCCAGTGACCGCATCACTCCCATCCTGGGAATCACCGGCACCGGAGGGTCGGGGAAATCATCGCTGGTGGATGAACTGGTCCGCAGGTTCCTGTTCGACTTCCCGGACAAGACCCTGGCGGTGATCTCGGTGGATCCTTCTCGGAGACGGAGTGGGGGAGCGCTTCTAGGGGATCGGATTCGCATGAATGCCATCCACGATCCCCGGGTCTATATGCGATCTCTCGCCACCCGGCAGTCGAACCTGGCCTTGAGTCGATACGTGCAGAAGGCCATCGAGATCTGCAAGGCCGCGGGTTTCGATCTGATCGTTGTGGAGACCTCTGGGATCGGCCAGTCAGATACCGAGATCGTCGAGCACTCCGATGTCTCGCTTTATGTCATGACGGCAGAATATGGGGCCGCAACACAGCTCGAAAAGATCGACATGCTGGACTTCGCCGATGTCATCGCCATCAACAAGTTCGACAAGGGTGGATCCCTGGACGCTTTGCGAGACGTCCGCAAACAGTATCGCCGCAACCACGAGGTGTTCGACGGCAGCGACGAAGATCTGCCCATATTCGGGACGGTGGCGTCCCAGTTCCATGATCTCGGTGTCAACGAGCTCTATCGGCGACTCGTGGAGGTTCTCGTAGCCAAGACCCAAGCGCCCTTCTCTTCGTCCTTACAGCTGCCGGAGGCACCCGAGCGCCACCTGGTGATCCCCCCGGATAGGGTCCGCTATCTGGCAGAGATCGTGGAGAACAGTGAGCAGTACGACGAGTTTGTCCGACAGCAGGTCGATATTGCGCGTCGGATGTATCAGATCAAAGGGACGATCGCCCAGCTGCGCTCGGAGGTCGGCACGAAGACGATCGAGATCGTCGAGCCTGGAGCCGATGGGGTTGTCGAGGCCATCGAGCACGAGGCGGAGGAGCCCGAGTATCTCCGGGATCTCATCGACCACTACGACAAGCTCGATTCCAGCCTCGACCCAGAGTGCAAACAACAGCTCCGCGACTGGCCTGCTACGCAAGAGCGCTACCAGGCCGATCGGTATCGATTCCAGGTGCGGGGCCGCACCCTCGAGCAGGATCTCTACTCCGAGTCGCTCTCTCACCTGCGGATACCCAAAGTTTCCCTGCCACGATACCGGGATTGGGGAGACATCCTGCAGTGGTTGCTCACCGAGAACACACCGGGGATGTTCCCCTTCGCCGGGGGAGTCTTCCCTCTCAAGAGGCAGACCGAGGACCCGACTCGAATGTTCGCCGGCGAGGGCGGACCGGAGAACACGAACCGACGCTTTCACTACCTGTCGCACAACATGCCGGCCAAGCGCCTGTCGACGGCCTTCGATTCGGTCACACTCTACGGTGAGGATCCCGATCACCGACCCGATATCTACGGCAAGGTCGGCAATTCCGGTGTCAGCGTGGCGACTGTCGATGACGCCAAGAAGCTCTATTCGGGCTTCAATCTGGCGGATCCGACCACCTCCGTCTCCATGACCATCAATGGTCCAGCCCCGATGGTGTTGTCGTTCTTCATGAACGCGGCGATCGATCAACAATGTGAGCTCTATATTCGTGAGTCCGGTCTGGAGGCCGAGGTCGAAGAGAAGATCGAGGCCCTCTACCAGAAGCGAGGCCTACCCCGACCGAGCTACCAGGGAGAGCTGCCCGCGGGGAGTGACGGTCTCGGTCTGATGCTCCTGGGAGTCAGTGGGGACGACGTCCTGCCCCTCGAAACCTACGAGCGCGTCAAGCAGGAGACCTTGTCCAAGGTGCGGGGGACCGTTCAGGCCGACATCTTGAAGGAAGACCAGGCCCAGAATACCTGCATCTTCTCGTCCGAGTTCGCCCTGCGCATGATGGGCGATATTCAGCAGTACTTCATCGAACAGAAGGTGAGAAATTTCTATTCGGTCTCCATCTCCGGCTACCACATCGCGGAAGCGGGTGCGAATCCCATCACGCAGCTGGCTTTCACTCTGGCCAACGGCTTCACGTTGGTGGAGTATTACCTGTCGCGGGGGATGGACATCGATGATTTCGCGCCCAATCTCTCGTTCTTCTTCTCCAACGGTATGGACCCGGAGTACTGCCGTCATCGGCAGGGTGGCAAGACGCATCTGGGCGAAAGCCGTGAAGCTCAAGTACGGCGGCAATCAGCGCTCTCAGAAGCTCAAGTACCACATCCAGACCTCTGGCCGCAGTCTGCACGCCCAGGAGATTGCCTTCAACGATATCCGCACCACCCTGCAGGCCCTTTACGCGATCTACGACAACTGCAACTCCCTGCACACCAATGCCTACGACGAGGCCATCACCACCCCCACCGAGGAGAGCGTCCGTCGGGCCGTGGCGATCCAGCTGATCATCAACAAGGAATTGGGTCTGGCCAAGAATGAGAACGTTCTCCAGGGATCTTTCATCGTCGACGAGTTGACGGATCTGGTGGAGCAGGCGGTGCTAGCGGAGTTTCGCAGTCTCTCGGAGAGGGGCGGGGTGCTCGGGGCGATGGAGAGGATGTACCAGCGCACCAAGATCCAAGAGGAGTCGCTGTACTACGAGTCTCTCAAGCACTCCGGTCAGCTGCCGATCGTGGGTGTCAACACTTTCCTGGATTCCGAGGGATCGCCGACCCTGGTGCCGCACGAGGTGCGGCGATCGACGACCGAGGAGAAAGAGTACGCGATCGGCTCGCGCGATGCGTTTGTGGAACGCAATCGGGATCGGGCTGAGGAATCACTAGAACACCTACAAGCGGTCGCAGTTGGACACGACAACGTCTTTGCGGCCTTGATGGAGGCCGGCAAGATCTGCACGCTGGGGCAGATCTCCAACGCCCTCTACGATGTGGGTGGCCAGTATCGGCGCAACATGTAGGGCCACTCGACGGATATAACCTCCGTGAAGAGACAGACTTTTCCCCAGATCGACTACGCCGATTGGCGTCGCCAGGTGGAGACTCAACTGGGGGAGCTCGGTTTTGAGGAGGCGATGGTCCATCGTGCAGACGGTGTCGACTTTGAAGCCCTTTGCACAGCTCGCCATCCGGAGCGCTCTCCCGACGCGGCGATTCCGGGAGGATGGGGGACGGCCACCTCTTCACCAGGCGAGCTCGACTGGATTCCCTGCCAGGAGTTCGGAGAACCAGATCCCGAAAAGCTAAACCATCACTTGAAGTCCGATCTGGAAAACGGTGTTCACGGCATTTGGCTGCGTCTGGATCGGGCCGCCAGGCAAGGCGATGACCCCCTGTCTTCAGGATCTGCGAGCATGGGCGGCGCCGCTCTCTACCGGTTGGCCGATCTTGCCGCGGCTTTCGATGGAGCTCCGGTGAGCTGGCGATCCATATTGTTGGATGCAGGAGCCAGTTTTCTACCGGCCGCCGCCATGCTTGTCGGCTGGATGCAAAGTGCAGGACTGGAAACTGAAAAGAGGGCCTTGCTCCTGGGTGCAGACCCTCTAGGGACCCTGGCCCGCGACGGGGAGCTACCAACGTCTCTCGATCAGCTTAGCCGACGACATGGCAACTCTCGTTCGGCAGAGCCAGGAAAGACTGGCCTGCAAGCCGAGCTCTGGCAATTTCCAGCCAGCCCTACCGGGAAGCTGGCGCAGAGATCGATCAGGAGCTGGCAATTTGTCTGTCGACAGGGGCCGAGTATCTGCGCTGGATGGAGAAGCGTGGTGTCGAGCCGGAGACCACCGCCGCCGAGCTGACCCTTGTCACCAGCATCGGTCAGCAGATCTTTCTGGAGATCGCCAAGCTGCGGGCCCTGCGAGCCCTCTGGGACCAGATGGTGAGGGCCTGCGAAGTGAAATCGACCCCTCAGCCATGGATTCACGCTGCAGTCTTGCGCCGCGGCCTGCCATCGCGTGATCCCTCCTTCAACCTCTTGCGAGTCACCACCGCCGGCTGGGCTGCCATCATGGGAGGAGCCGACAGCCTCGAGACGCCGCCATACGATTGGTACAACAAGACCCCTGAGACCAGCAGAGGGCGTCGTCTGGCCCGCAACACCCAGTCCATTCTCGGTCTCGAGGCCGAGCTCGGCCGGGTCGCCGATCCTGGGGGTGGTTCATACTTTCTGGAGACGGTAACCCAGGAGCTCATCAGCAGGAGTTGGGCCCTTTTTCAAGAGATCGAGAGCCAGGGAGGCCTTTTGGAGAGCCTCTCATCCGGCTGGATCCAAAACGCGATTGCGGATCGCTGGGATGAGCGCCGCAAAGAACTGGAAAATGGCGGTATCCCTTTGACGGGTATCAATTGTCATGTGAATCCGGACCGCACGTTTCATCCGACCTCTGACGCCGAGACCCGTCGGGTTCAAGAGTTGATCCGCCAGCGATTCGCGAGACAAGAGAGGGGCCTGGATCCTGACCCGATCTCCATCCCAGAGGCATCCCAGAACCGGTGGCAGTGGTGTCTCGACTCGGCAGCCGAGAATCGATCCCTCGGGGAGATGAGAGCTGTTCTCTACGGTGGAGAAGCCGGCCCCTCTGTTCGACCCTTGAAGCCGCATCTAGACAGCGAGCCCTACGAGGAGGAGTCGGTGGAGTCATGAGTCGGATTCCGGATTTCACTCGGGTCGACCTGCGGGATCTGCCTGCCTGCCAGCGGGACTCAGTAGAGACTCAGAGAGCCTGGGATTCCCCCGAAGGCATTCGAATCGCTCGCCAGTACGGCAGTGCCGACGTCGAGGATCTCGGCGATCAAGACTCGATGCCCGGCTTTCCACCCTTCGTGCGCGGTCCCTACACGACCATGTACACAAAGCGGCCGTGGACCATTCGCCAGTACGCGGGCTTCTCGACAGCGGAGGCCTCCAATGCCTTCTACCGCCGGAATCTCGCCGCCGGCCAGAAAGGGCTCTCGATCGCGTTCGATCTGCCCACCCATCGGGGATACGACTCGGATCATCCCCGGGTCGCGGGCGATGTCGGGATGGCCGGTGTGGCCATTGACTCGATTCTCGATATGCGCATCCTCTTCAAGAACATCCCACTGGCAGAGATGAGCGTTTCCATGACCATGAATGGCGCCGTCCTGCCGATCATGGCGCTCTACATCATGGCCGGAGAAGAGCAGGGCGTCTCGCCGCAGCAGTTGGCGGGGACCATTCAGAACGACATCCTCAAAGAGTTCATGGTCCGCAACACCTATATCTATCCGCCCCAGCCCTCGATGCGGATCGTGTCGGACATCATCGGCTATACCGCCCGCCACATGCCCCGATTCAACAGCGTCTCGATCTCCGGCTACCACATGCAGGAGGCAGGGGCGACGGCGGATATCGAGCTGGCCTACACCCTGGCGGACGGTTTGGAGTACGTGCGCACTGGTCTGGCAGCAGGTCTGGCGGTCGACGATTTCGCACCGCGGCTGTCCTTCTTCTTCAGCATTGGCATGAACTACTTCATGGAGGTCGCGAAGCTTCGTGCCGCTCGACTGTTGTGGGCGAAGCTGATGAGCCAGTTTCGGCCCCAAAATCCCAAGTCGCTGATGCTGCGGACCCACTGCCAGACCTCGGGGTGGTCCTTGTCGGAGCAGGACATGTTCAACAACGTGTCCCGAACCTGTATCGAGGCGATGGCTGCCGTCCACGGACATACTCAATCCCTGCACACCAACTCGTTTGACGAAGCTCTGGCTCTGCCCACCGATTTCTCGGCCCGAATCGCCCGCAACACCCAGTTTCATCTGCTGCTCGAGTCGGGAAGCTCGGCAATCATCGATCCCTGGGGGGGCAGTCATTTTGTCGAGACCCTGACCCATGAGCTCATGACGAAGGCTCGAGCGCATATTCAGGAAGTCGAAGATCTGGGAGGCATGGTGCGGGCGATCGAAAAGGGTCTACCGAAGCTTCGCATCGAGGAGGCCGCAGCCCGCACCCAGGCCCGGATCGACTGCCGGCAAGCAGGCGGTGATCGGAGTCAATCGTTACCCCCACACGGATCGGGAAGCCGTGGAGCTTCTCAACATCGACAACACCACGGTTCGTGAGGCTCAGATTGCCAGGATCGGGTCCTTGAAGCGGGACCGGGACCCGCACCGGGTGAGGACCGCTCTGGAATCTCTCGTGGCGTGCGCCGAATCCGGGGAAGGAAACCTGCTGGAGTGCTCGGTAGTGGCAGCTCGAGCCCGCTGCACCGTGGGAGAGATCTCCACCGCTCTGGAAGGGGTGTTCGGCCGCCACCAGGCCACTGTTCAAGCCTTGAGTGGGGTATACAGTAGGGAGATGGGTGAAACTCGTGGAGTCATCGAAGGGCTGCGTCGGCGTGTCGAGCGTTTCCTCGCAGTCGAGGGCCGTCGACCGCGGCTCCTGGTCGCCAAGATCGGCCAAGACGGACACGATCGAGGGCAAAAGGTCATTGCCACCGCTTTCTCGGATCTCGGGTTCGATGTGGACATCGGCCCGCTCTTCCAAACGCCTCAAGAGACCGCCAAGCAAGCCATCGAGAACGATGTCCATATCGTGGGTGTGAGCACTTTGGCGGCCGGACACAGGACACTGGTGCCGGCTCTACGCCAAGAGCTCGACCGATTGGGTAGAGAGGACATCCTGGTTGTGGTGGGCGGAGTCGTGCCGCCGCAGGATCATCAGGCCCTCTTCGATATCGGTGTCGCGGCGATCTTTGGTCCGGGCACGGTGATCCCTGAGGCCGCTGCGGATCTCCTGGATCGGCTGGAAGCAGGCCACTCGGCACCCGAAGGTCAGAACGACGAATGAGCGAGTCCGCCAGCAGGCCGGGGAAGAATCCCTTCACCGTCGAACAGTACGTCACGGGTGTACGGGATGGGGATCGCACGATTCTGGCCCGGGCGATCACCCTGTTTGAGAGTCTACGTCCAGCAGACCGGCACTTGGCGCAGGAGGTCCTCACGAAGATCTTGCCGGCCACTGGGCAAGCCGTTCGAGTCGGCATATCGGGTGTGCCTGGAGTTGGCAAGAGCACCTTCATCGAATCCCTGGGGATGATGCTGACCCGCCAGGGACATCAGGTCGCGGTCCTCGCGGTCGATCCCTCCAGTGCCGTTTCCGGGGGCAGCATTCTGGGAGACAAGAGCCGGATGCCCCACCTGGCCGCCAGCCCTGCCGCATTCATTCGTCCGTCGCCCAACGCCCTGACTACCGGCGGCGTCGGACGGCGGACGCGCGAAACCATGCTGTTATGCGAGGCGGCTGGGTTCGATGTCGTCATCATCGAGACCGTAGGCGTGGGCCAATCAGAGACCATGGTGGCCGAGATGGTCGATTTCTTCATGGTGCTGCTTCTGGCCGGGGGCGGAGATGAGCTCCAGGGCATCAAGAAGGGGATCCTCGAGTTGGCTGATCTACTGGCTGTCAACAAGGCCGACGGAGAGAATCATCAGCGGGCTCTCACAGCCCAGCAGGAGTACCGAGCCGCTCTGCGGTATCTGCCTTCTCGCTCGTCGCCTTGGCAGGCTCCTGTTTTGGTCGTCAGCGGCTTGACGGGAGATGGGCTGGAAGAGGTTTGGCGACAAGTCCAAGAGCATCGATCGATGTTGGCGTCAAGTGGCCAGTTGGAGACTCGCCGACGAGAGCAGAATCGCCAATGGATGTGGTCCTTGATCGAGGAGAGGCTCAAGGAGAGGTTTCTGACCGATAGCCGGATCCGGCAACGACTGCCCGAGCTGGAAGGCCGGGTCCTGGCCGGATCTATCACCCCGACGATGGCGGCCGAGGAGCTCCTGCGTCTCGCCACCGCTCCTGGCGAGCCGATTGACAGCGACAGATCGAGCCGATAGCTTCTGCGTTGCAAGGCGACGAGGCCCAAGCTTCGACGCCACGAGTTCTTTGACTGGGTACCTACAACCTTGAGCAAACGTCGTCGAGCCCGCGAAATGGCCATCCAGATGCTCTATCAGAGCGATCTGGGAAATGTCCCCATGAGATCGGTATTCGCCGATTTTCAGCCGCAGGAGTACCTGCACGAGGACGAATCCGCCAAGCCCGCGACCAGACACAAAGACGAGTCCAAAGAGGCCTTTCGCTACGCCCAGACCCTGGTCGAGGGAACTTTGAGCCACCAAGAAGAAATCGACGAGCTGATTCGACGTCAGGCCGAGCACTGGCGCCTGGAACGGATGCCAGCCGTGGATCGAAACATCCTGCGCCTGGCAGTTTTCGAATTCTTGTACGAAACCGACGTCCCCAAACTCGTGATCCTCGACGAGGCGATCGAATTGGCGAAGGAATTCGGGACAGAGCAGTCCGGGCGCTTTGTCAACGGAGTCCTGGACGGGATTCTCAAGACCCAGTCACTTCCTGGTACCCTGACATGAGAGACCGATTGGAGATCTGATTTGACACGCAACGTCTTGATTCTCTGTCTTGTGCTGATAGGGATTTCAATCCTGGGTTGTGGCTACGGCTTGATCGGCCGTACGAGCAATCTGCCGTCCGATATCAACAGCATCTTTGTGCAGACCCTGGAGAACCAGACCACCAGGCAGCAGATCAATCTGTTTCTGACGGATGCCATCGTGCAGGAGTTCGTCACCCGGCGCCGATTCGTCATCTCGAGCAGCGCCAGCACCGCCGACGCAGTTCTGGGTGGTGTTCTGACGGCTTACATCGTTCGGCCGGTGGAGTTTGGCGCCAATGGCAGAGCGACGCGCTACGAGTTCACCATCCGCACCAACATGCAGTTCAAGCGTCAAGGTGGAGACGAAGTGCTGTGGGCACAGGATTCCTATGTGTACCGCGGGGATTTCGAGCTCGAGCTGGACGAGGGGCAGGGGACGGTCATCGACACGAGGACCCGACCATTCAGCTCGTTTCCAGGGAATTCGCCCAGACGCTGGTCATCGATATGCTCGAGGGCTTCTAGCGCCACTCACGAGCCCTCATCAAAAATCGCCCTGCGGCCATCAGGCTGCAGGGCGATTCGATGTTGAGCTCTTTTAAGAGGCGTCAGTCTTTCATCTGGGCCACAGCACGAGTGAGTCGGGACTTGGTCCTGGCAGCGGCGTTCGCGTGCACGACCTTCTTGCGCGCCGTGACATCGACGAGAGTCAGGGTGCCGGCAAGAAGCTTCTCTGCCTTCGCCTGGTCGCCGTCGGCGACCGCCTGACGGACTTCCCTCACGGCGCCGCGCATGTGCGAGCGTTGGGCTCGGTTGCGGGCACGCTGCTTGGCCGACAGGTCGATTCGTTTTTCGGCCGACTTGATATTTGCCATCGATCTACCTCTTCCTTGAGAAAACTCGAGTCGCACACCCAATGTGCGACGGCGCCGGAGTGTAGCCGGGAAACTACCCCGCGTCAACTCCCAGTGCACTCAATCTCTGTCGAGCGAGATTCGCCTCGTCCGTACCCGGGTACTCCCGGATCACGTGCTGGAGTTGCACCACGCCCTGTTCGCGTTGCCCTACCTCGAGATAGGCATAGCCCTTCTTCAACAGAGCGCTTGCCAGTTTGTCGCTGCGGGGGTAACGGCGAAGGATGTCGTCGAACTCGCGAATGGCCTGCTCGTACTTGGCCTGACTGAAGTAGCACTCGCCGGTCCAATAGGCCGCGTTGTCAGCCAGTTCGGTTTCTGGAAAATCGTCCAGATACTGTCGAAAACCGAGAATGGCCAGATCGTAGTTGCCACGTAGATAGTCGTTGTACGCGGTCTGATACAGGGCCTGTGGGTCGGTGGGGGTCGTCATCGGGCCTTGGGTGGTGCTGGTGGGCCCCCCTGTGGCACCGAGAGCCGCGCGCACCGACTTCAATTCCTGATTGGTGGCCGCGATCTGTTGCGACAACTGCGCCAATCGGTAGTTGGAATCCTCTAGATTGGCTTCCAACTGGTCGATCTGCAGAGAGACGTTTTGCACCGCGACCTGCATATCTGCAGCGGACTTGGTCAACCGCTCGGTCTGGGTCGAGATCTCAATCTGCAGCTCACCGACCTCCTCTTTGCTGGAGACCTGTTTCTGCAGCTGCAGCACCTGGCGTTGAATGTCGGAGAGCTGGCTCTGCAGCGAATCGATATCGCTACCCGAGACGCAGGCACCGAGGCTGATCGACAGCAAGACACTGCCAAGAAGACGAGAATACTTCACTTCTGGGCTCTTCCTGCTCAGCCGCCGCTGCGACCGACGATGAGGAAATGGTCCCGACGATTCCGCCACCAGCAACTCTCACCGGACTCGGTGCACTGCGGCCGCTCTTCGCCATAGCTGATGGTCTTGATGCGAGACGCGGGAATCCCGAGCGACATCAGATAGTCCTTGGCGGTGTTGGCTCGACGCTCACCCAAAGCGAGGTTGTACTCGGCGGTGCCCCGCTCGTCACAATGCCCTTGGATGTTGAACATGAACTCGGGATGAGCCTTCATGAACTCGGCGTTCTTGGCCAGGCGCTCACGAGCTTCCGACTTGAGTTCGAAGCGGTCGAAATCGAAATAGACATCACCGAGGAGACCCTGCTCGTAGGCCGCACGATTGGCGGTTTCGATGTCCTCGCTGAAGGGGTCGGGAGTCTTGTCCACCGGTTTCGGGGGAGTGGGAGCGACAACCTCCTCGGCGGGTGCGGGGGCCGGTGCTTCGACCTCGGGTGTGGGCGCCGGCTTCTTCTTGGGACAGCCAACAAAGAGCATCGACAGCGCCAGGGCACCGATCCACACCATTAGCAGGGACTTGCGGTTCATGAGGGTCTCCTTCGTCCGGAATTCAGATTAAATCGATTCACTCAGGCCTTGCGGCCTTCCCGCTACTGTAACAGAACGAATCGCCGATCATCAACAGATCTTTTCGGCGCTAACTATGCATGTCAATTGAAGAATCCGGACCAGGCCGGCCCAAAGTTGTTTCCTTCCCGGGTAACTTGTCGAAGATTCCCCCCATCTGCGTCCATGATGTAGATCTGAGTCCGGTTCTCACGGCCCGTCGCCCGCTTGCTGGTGAAGACGATTCTCTTGCCGTCTGGTGAAAACGAGGGTGTCTCATGGCTACCGCCGCCATTCGTCAGAAGTCGGCTCTCGAGGGTGACGATGTCGGAAATCGCGACGTCGAACGATCCGCGTCGACGGGAAGCGTATACCAGGCGTGTGCCGTCAGGACTCCAGGAAGCCCCATCATTGTAGTCACCATCGAAGGACACGCGGCGCAGGTTGGCTCCCTCGGAGTCCATGACATAAATCTGGGGTGATCCGGTTCGGCTGGAAGTAAAGGCGATGCGTTGTCCACTCGGACTCCAATCTGGATTCGTGTCGATGCCCGAGGAATGGGTCAGCTGCCGCATATTGTCGCCATCTCGATCACAGACGAAGATCTCGGTATTGCCGCCACCGACAGAGCGGGCAAAGACGATCTTGCTTCCATCTGGTGAAAACGCGGGGGATATGTTCAAGTTCCCTGAAATCAGGACGGGTGTCTTACGTCCGGTCTCCACATCGACCAGGTAAATACCTGGCACCCCCGAGAAGTAGGAGACGTAGGCGATTTCTTGCCGGCCAGGGCTCCATGCAGGAGACAGGGAGATGGACTGATGTCCGGTGATGGCTCGCTGGTTGGACCCGTCTGCGTCCATCAAGTAGATCTCCTTGAAATCGTTCCGGTCAGAGTAGAAGGCAATACTGGTCAAGGCAATGCCTCGCCTGCCGCTAAAGAGGAAGACGATCTCATCGGCGAAGGTGTGCCCGATGCGGCGGGCCACCTCGGGCACACCACGATACCTTTTGCCAAGCGCGACCTCACCACTCTGGAGATCGAACACCCGACCTTCCAAGACGATCTTTCCCGGTTCCTGCTTGACCTCGGTTGTCAGAAGCAGTTCATTGCGGAGCGACCGGTACATCTCGAAGTCTCTTTGCGGGTCACCCGTCAGAGTCAAGACCGACAACTCGACGGGTCCCTGCACGAGGAACACACCGCTGGCCTCGAGATCCGAGCGCAGGGTCTGCTCCAGCTCTCGTGCCGCCTGAGCCAGATCGGGTGACAGGGAGTCGATGCCATCCATGGCCGGCATCGCCAGACGCATCCGTGGTCGCATCCGCCCTTCGAGCGTCAGAGTCACTTCGGGATCGTTCAGACCGGAAGGATCAGGCACGTCCTGGGCGCTGATGGCCACTGGGGCCGCCAAGCCGGTCAGCAATCCCAGAAGAACGAGAATCATGTTGAGTTTCCGTAGGTATCGAATCATGTTGTGGGTTCCGTTTGCCGTTAGCGAAGAATCAGATTCACCCCGAGGGAACTGTGTCGGTAGCTCTGGGGCAGCTTCGGGAAGGGTGCCGCCGTTTGGATAGCCCGCAATCCCGCCAAATCATACGAGTTGTAGCCGGAAGACTGGAGGACACGAACATCCGAGATGTGACCATCGCTGTGGATTCGAAAGTGAATCACGGCCTCGATCTCCGCTCCCAGAGGCGGTCGCCGCCATTGAGCACCGATCATGGCCAACATCTGATCCACATAGTAGCCATACACAAAGTCCGGGTTGTCCAAGCCTCCGACCGCAGCCCCGAAGACAGAGGTTCCCAGAGAGCTCCCCGTCGCGGAGCCTTGTCGTTGCCCCAGAGCTTCTTGCTGGGCTCCGGTCCGGCTGCCCGCATCCCTCTCAGGGGCCGGTGTCGGTCGGAGCGGTGGGCTTCCTGGTGGGTTGTCGCTTCTGGTGAGGGCAGAACCGGCTGCTCAGGCTCTGGCGCCAGCTCTCGGGCGGTGGGGTCGATTCGGGCTCGGGCTTTGGCGGAGCCTGGTTGCGCGCGGGTGGAGACACCGCGTTCTCGACACCCAGCGCCTGAACCGGCACGATTGTGATGGGTGTGAACTCGATGGGCTCGGGATCTTTTTGCATCAGAATCGGGACCAGAATCAAGCTCGACATCAGAAACACGTGGAGCGCTGCGGACAGCATGACGCTGCGTTTGCGGTCGAGCCGACTCGCGAGTTGGCGCGATCGCTGCTGCAGGACAGATTCGAGTGCCAGTTCCACTGATGGATTCTCTCTCGCCTACCGCTTGCGCTCGGTGACCATGCCGACGTGCTGGATGCCACCGTCGTGCAGGATATCCAGGACTTCCATGACGACCCCGTAGGCCAGCTCCCGATCGCCCTTGAGAAACACGGTATCGTCTCCGCGGGCCTCGATCAGGGGCTGCAGCCGCTCGATGAGCTGGCTGGGGTGGATCGGTTCGTCCTGGATGTAGACCAACCCGTCTCGATTGACCGACAGCACCAAGGGATCATCAACCCGCATGGGCAAGGGCTCCGCGTCGGCCTGCGGCAGGGCGACCTCGATACCCTGGTGCAACATGGGTGCCGTGATCATGAAGATGATCAACAGAACCAACATCACGTCGACCAAAGGGGTGATGTTGATATCGGCGAGAACCGTATCGTCTCGGTGATCGCCATCGGCGGAAGTGGTGATCATCGCCATGTTTCCAACCCCCCGTCTGTACGCGCGAGCCTCAAGTAAAGTTACGCTCGGCCAGGTTGATGAACTCGAGGATGAAATCTGTCATCTGTGATCGCAGCTCTCGCAACCGATTGGCAAAGAAGTTGTAGCCCATCAGAGCCGGGATGGCCGCGATCAATCCCAGAGCGGTGTTGATCAGGGCTTCCGCAATCCCCGGGGCCACGGCGACCAGTGAGGTCGATCCGGTGACACCGATGTTCTGGAAGGCCACCATGATTCCCCAGACGGTTCCGAACAGACCGATAAAGGGGCCGGCGGCCGCCGTCGTCGCCAGAAAACCAGTGCCCCGGGTCAGATGATTCGTCTCGAGGTTGGCCGCCCTTCGCAAACTGCGCTCGAGCGCCGGAAGAGAGGTGATCTGATAGCTCTTCTGGCCACCGCCACTGTCTCTACCCTGTGCTTTGACTTGAGCGTCGATCTCCACATATCCCGCTCGAAAAAGACCCACTAGAGGTGAGGCCTGCATGTGTTCGGCCTGCGCTGCGACCTCGCTGAATCGCTGGCTCCGTCGGAAGACCTCCAGGAAGGCGTCCGTCTGTGCTGTGGCCCGACGCAGATGCAGGGCCTTGGCGATGATGATCGCCCAGGAGGCCAGAGACATGGCGATCAGGAGTCCCGCCACAAACCAGGCAACGGGCCCGGTATGAAGGAACATCTGGATCAGTCCCGGCGCGGCCGGCTCACCGATCTGAGCCAGAAGGACGGAAACCTCAAACATGCGAATCATGGGTTCTCCCTATCAGCGGGGCACAAGGTAGCATGCCCGTTCCAGCCTGTAAACGTCGATGCAGGCCCCACTCACCCCGATGAACCTCCGTGGTAAACTCCGACTAGAGCCTTTCCGGGCGCGCGGTGGCGGGTCCGCTACCGTTCCCGGCTCGCTCTTCCGGCTCGAATCCACATCGGCAAAGCAAGGAGGACCAACCTAGATGAAAATCGCGGTCTGTATCAAACAGGTGCCCGACAGCGAAGCGCGGTTGCGCATCGCTGGCGACGGCAAGTGGATCGAAGAAGACGAAGTGCAGTTCGTTATCAATGAAAGCGACGAGTACGCCCTGGAAGAGGGTTTGACTCTGGCCGAGAAGACCGGCGGCGAGGTCGTGGTCTTCAGTCTCGGGCCGGACCGGGTGCGCGAAGCTCTGCGAAAAGCCCTCGCGCTCGGCGCCGCGCGAGCCGTTCATTTGAACGACGAAGCCTTCGCTGGCGGCGACAGCCTGGCCACGGGCAAGGCACTGGCGGCGGCGATCGGCAACGAGGAGTTCGATCTGGTCTTGACCGGATCGCAGTCTGACGATGTTGGCTTCGGCTCGACCGGATCGGTCATCGCCGGCCATCTGGGCTGGCCCCATGCCTGGCTGGTGATGGGCGTGGAGATGGACGACGATGCGCGCGGCGCCAAGGTGACCCGTGAAATGGAAGCTGGCATGAACGAGATCTTTCATCTCCAGATGCCCGCCGTCCTGGAGATCCAGGCGGGGATCAACAAGCCACGCTATGCCTCTCTCAAAGGGATCATGCAAGCCAAGCGGAAAGAGATCGCACCGAAGTCACCTGCCGACCTGGGGTTGGCTGCCGACGAAGTGGGGGAGAGTGGCTCGGGGATCGAGGTACTCAGCGTAGCACTGCCAGAGGGCGGTGAGGCGGCCCAGATCATCGAGGGCGATCCGGCGGAAGCGGCCCGGATTCTGGTCGAGAAACTGCAAAAGGAAGCGAGGGTCCTGTGATGTCGAACACCGTGTGGGTAGTCGTTCAACAGCGCGAGGGCAAGCTGCACAAGATGTCCCTCGAGGCGGTGCGCGCCGGACAACTGATCGCTTCGATGATCGGCGGTCGGGCAGAGGCCGTGATCCTGGGATCACAGATTGGCGATGCCGCTCAGCAGTTGGCGGGTTATGACCTGGGAGCCGTGCGCACCCTCGACAACGAGAAACTCGCCGACTACACGCCTGGGGCCTATATCGGAGCCCTGCAAGCGGCCTTCAACCAAGAGCAGCCCGCCTATTTGGTCTTTCCTCACACCTATCAGACCGTGGACTATGCACCGCGACTGGCTCAGGCGCTGGGCGGTATCCTCGTCCCTGAAGTGACCGGGATCGAAGAGGGAGATGCCGGGCTGGTCTGGCGACGGCCGGTGATGAACGGCAAGCTGGAAGCTCGGGTTCGAGCTCGAGGCGACGGGCCCGTCATCGTCAGCGTCCAGTCTGCGGCTTTCCCCGCGGACGAGGTCGCCACAGGTCAGGCCCCGGTCGAGAGCCTGTCGATCGAGGCGACGGACCTGGAGAGTGATCGCCAGATCCTCGGTGTCGAGGAAGCGGCCGCCGGCGAGGTCGATCTGACGCAGAGCGAGTACATCGTCGCCGTGGGGCGCGGTGTGGGAGATGCCGACAAGATCGGTCCGCTCGAGGATCTCGCCAAGGCTCTGGGGGCCGAACTGGGCGCCAGTCGCCCCGTCATCGACAATGGCTGGCTACCCCGCGAAAGACAGGTCGGCTCGAGCGGCCAGACCGTGGCACCGAAGCTGTATCTTGCCGCCGGAATCTCGGGAGCGATCCAGCATCTGGTGGGCATGAAGGGTGCGCAGGTGATCGTGGCCATCAACAAGGATCGGGGTGCCCCTATCTTCAACGTGGCCCACTACGGCATCGTCGGGGATCTGCACGAAGTCGTGCCGGCGCTCGCGGCAGCGGTGCGCGAGGCAAAGGGCGACTAATCACTCCGACTCGCAGCCCGAATCGCATGCAGTGCGATGGCGGCAGCCACGGTCGAGTTGAGAGACTCGACCTGGCCCGCCAGGGGGATCGTGACTCTCAGGGGGTTCCGGCTCAGGATCTCCTCCGACAGTCCTGGTCCTTCCGCACCCACCACGAGAACCATGGCGCCACCGAGCTTCACTGCACCAAGTGGGACACCGTCTCTCGGAGCCAACGCCAGCCATGTTGGATTCACCGCAGCGAGGTGGCTGGCGAGATCGGCCGCCTTGGTGCCGATGATCACCTCCATTCGCAACAGGCTGCCCGCCGAAGCCCGCAAGGATCTTGGATGATTCGGATGAACCGACCCGGGGGCGAGAGCCACTGCGGTCACGGCGAAGGCCTCTGCCACCCGGGCCAGGGCGCCAAGATTCCCCGGGTCCTGCAGGCCATCGACATAGAGATAGACGCCGTTGTCCACCGGCATCATCGAGCTCAGTCCTTGACGGGGCAGAGAACACACGGCCAGGACTCCACGAGGGGAATCGGCATCGCACAGATACTCGATGAGATGGGGGGCTACCTCGGTGACGGACAAGCCGGGCTCCGAAAGCAGATCCCTGCCTTCATCGCTGCCGAGGAATTCATCGGTTGCCAAGATCGACTCGAGAGCCAGACCGGCCCGCAGGGCCTCGCCGACCAAATGGGGTCCCTCGAGAACAGCCCGGTCGCCTTTACAGCGTCGAAGCCGACGAATATCCTTTACCTTCTGGTTCTGACGACTGACGATCATGGATAAAGATCTTAGAGCCTTCTGGCGACGCTTCCAAGGCGGAATCGAGATCGCTGTGGCCAGCTCCGCTGCCGACAAGCTGCTCGGCATTCGAGATGGCTTCGTGCGCTACTTCCACCAAGGACTGGGGCGACCGATCCCCATCGCCGTGGTTCCCCAGCAAGCGGGTGAGGAACCCTTGGGGCTTCCTTTGAGCGATGAAGAGACCATCGAACTGGCTCGCAGCAAGGCAGCTGCCGTGCGGGAAGAGCTCGGCCAGGCCTATCATTTCTATGCCGCTGCCGAAGGCGGACTTCATTCCCTGGAGATGGCGGGACGGATACATTATTTTGTGCGCGCCTGGACAGTGATCATCGGCTTGGCGGGCGAGGCCTGGGGTGCCAGCGGCTCGGTAGAGATCCCTTCTCGGCTTATCGAGGGTCTCGACGACCAGCAGATTCCGTTCGCGATACCCGGTACCCGCCGCAAGGGCGGGATGACCAGCTCATTGACCGGCGGTCTGGAAACGCGACGCAACGCGGTCGCCGTGGCTACGTTTCACGCGGTCTCGTCGGTTTTGTACGGCATCATTGAGAGCCACCCCCTCCGGCGTCACTGATCTTCCAACTCCTGCCAGCTCTTGCCGTACTTGAGCACGTCGTGCTTGAGCAGATCGAATTCGTTCTGGCGCTGCATGGGGCGAGCGTCGCGGTACACGGTGTCGCACCGATAGCACACGACCGATTCAGGCAAGCGGTAGTAGAGAATCAAGTCGACCAGCGAGAGCAGCACCAGCGACAGGCCGTAGGTCCAGGGCACCAGGGCCGCGCCGACGGCGACCAGTGAGCAACCCAGGGCACGGTTGAAGTCTCGTTGACGATAGAGGTGGCGGCAGTCACAGATCACGCACCTGTCGATGGAGGTCTCGTCTTCCGGCGACCAGCCGTCAATATCGATCTCGACGATCTCAGAGCAGCTGGGACACGGGAGCTCCTTCTGCTGCCTCTCGAGACGAGACTTGAATGGCATTCCACAGGCCTTGCACTGGGTGCGGATTCTCAACGGTGTCGTCTCCAGCTACACCGGCACTCCAGTGGTCACGGATAGATACAGAGCGGTGATCTCGCCGATCAAGCTGCCCATGAGTAGAACGTAGAGAATGCCGGTCGCGGATTGGTTGGATCGATTCCGCGCACAGTGCAGAGACATCAGCGCCAGCAACAGCGGGATGGCCAGGCCCCATAGGACCCGGAACCAAAAGAACATGCCCTGCCCGCCGAGATCCACCAAGAGACTCCAGGGGTGGGGCAGCACGAAGGGATCGACCGATCGAGCCGCGATCAGACTTGCGCCGACGACAACGGCACGCAGAACAACCGCCGCCGTCAGGACCCGACAGAATGTAACCAGGTGACGGAAGCTGAGCTTGGGCGAGATCAGGTACCAGTGGCCCAGAAGCATGGTCACCAGCGACCAACCGAGGAGGATAGCCGAGCTCGACAGACTCGAGATCAGGAGAATCTGGCGAAAGGGGAGGGGAGTCCGGCCCTCGATCAAGGTGGTTCCGCTCAACAGCAGCGCCCAGGTCACGGCGATCAGGGCCAAGGCGGCCGGTATCCGAACCCATTGCCAGCGCTCGACCCACACCGCTCCGTAATAGAGAAGCACAGCTCCAACAGAGATCCAGAGCATCACCATGCCCAGGTTGTCTTGGGGTCCGAAGGGCTGGATAGGGGAGAGCAGGACCACTGCCACCACCAAGGCCAGCAGCCCGAGAACGATGAGAGCGTTGAGCTGGAAGTAGCCACGCCCCAGATCCTTCTCGGGAATCCAGAAAAGCGTCGACAGTGTGCCGGCAATCAGCGCCAGCAGAAAGAGGATGAAAACGCTCATCGTCCCCTCAGCTCTTGACCCCGAGAAGCAGATAGAGCGACAGAATCATGAAAGCGATATTCGGGCTCCAGACCGCCACCAGAGGCGGCAGGGCACCGGTCTCTCCCAGGGTAGAGGTAAAAGCCAGCATGGCGTAGAAGACCATCCCCAGGACTATACCGATACCCACCCCGTAGAGCGTCCCCCGGCGTCCCAGGCGAAAGGAGAAGGGGAGCGCCACGAGCGACATGACGATGGATGCGAAGGGGAGAGAGATCTTCTTGTGCAGCTCCACTTCCAGATCGGGCACGGCTTGCCCACTGCCCTGGATCTCTTCGATGTGTTCCCGCAATTCCCCATACGTCATGGCATCGGGGAGCTTGTACTCCGACTCGAAATAGTCCGGCGTTTCCGGGTAGTAATCGATCACCGGCTGGTTGAAGTTCCGATATTCGAGCACCTCGCTCGATTCGAACGCTCGCACCCAACCCTCGTTGAAAAGCCAGGCTTCGCCGAGATAGCGGGCCGTATCGGAATAGAGACGCCGGGTCAGCCCGCCCCGGTCATCGAACTCGAAGACCTGCAGGCTTCGCAGTTGCTTTTCCTCATCATCGTAGTCCTGATAGTTGTAGATGTATCGCCCCTGGCCGAACAACCACTGCCGGTCGGCGCGGCGATACGATCGAGCTGCGGTACGACCCCGGATTCTGTCCTTGAGCTGAGCCGCGCGTTCATTGGTAGCGGGCAAGATCGTGGTCTGCAAGAAACCTCCGAGCACCGCGATGAAAACCGCCGCGATGATCGCGGGTATCGCCAAGCGATACAGACTGATTCCCAACGACTTCGCTGCCGTGACCTCGTTGGTCTTCGAGAGCAGACCGAAGATCACCAGAGTCGTGACCAGAACCGCCATGGGTGAGATCTCATACAGCAGTCCCAACGAGAGATACCGGTAGTAGTCGAGGATGACGCTGAGAGGCACGTCGTTGCGAAAGATCTCATCGATGCGGTCCGAGAGATCGGCGACGACCGAGATGGCGACTCCGGAAAGCAGAACCAACACCGCCACGGCACCGAACATGCGCATGACATAGCGATCGAGCAGATTGGGAAATCTCAGTCGCAAACGAGGCAGACGCAGCACCACATCCGCTCGGCCCGCAGAGCCGTTTGTAGAGTTGGCACCCGACAGATGGCTGCCTCGCAGGCCGAGCGAACCTCTTCTTGAAGAAATCCAGCCTCAAAAGAGAGAACTTGCGAAACCAACGATCCAGGCGCCCGAGCAGAAGCGAGCGATCGCTGTTGCGGCGGATGATCAGAAAGATCCCGACGATCGTGAAGATCAGGTTGGGCAGCCACATGGCCAGCGGCGCGGACATCTTGCCGACCCGGGCCATCTCCTCGCCGTTGTTGAGGATGATGTAGTAGAGCATGATCACGCCGATGGACATGGCAAAGCCCGACGACTTGCTGCTGCTGCGGTTGCCGCTGACGCCGAGAGGTAGCGCCAGCAACCCGAACACCGCGGTCGCCACTGGGATGGAGAACTTCTTGTGGATCTCCACCTCGGTGATGTTCCTCAACTCTTCGCTCAAGCCGGGGCTTTTCAGGCGCTCTCGCAGTTCGGGCACGGTCAACTCCCGCACACCCTTGGTGATGTTGATCTTCTGATCCGAGGCGAATCGATCGACCAACACCTGTTCGAGACTCTCGAATTGGGTAATGTTGTAACGATCCGGATCTTCCAGATCGACCTCGTGGACGAGGGCGTTTTCCAGATGCAGCACCAATCGGTCATTGACCTCGTCGAAACGCACCGAACCGCGCTCAGCAACCGTGGTTTTGCCGACGGTTCCTTCTGGATCTTCGGCCACGAAGACGCCCTCCCAATGCGAGGCCTCGGGAGGCGCATCGAAGATATACAACACGAGTCCCTGCCAATCCTCATAGAAGACCCGGGGCTCGACGTGTTTGCTGCTGGAACCAGTGACAATGTCGACGCGAAGCTGCTGCAGGGAATGGTTGGCCCTGGGCAACGTCCAGACCATGAGAAAGACATTGACCGCAGTGAGGAGCAGGGATAGAGCAAGAACTGGACGGTAGAGTTGAAAGAGACTGACGCCGCAAGAGCGTAACGCCACGAGCTCGCTATCGGAAGAAAGTCGGCCCATTCCGACAAGGACGCCGAACAAGAGGGCCATCGGGATCGTCAAGACGACGATGTTGGGCATCGTCAAGCAGCAGCAGCTTGCCGACGATGTCCGCCGGCACATCACGGCGCACGATCATCTCCGCCGAGCGGAAGAGAAACTGCATCAACAACAAGAAGGTATAGACCAGGAAGCCCAGGGTGACCGGACCCAGGACTTCCATGAAGACATACCGATCGAGGCGTTTCACGTCGCTCGGATTATACGGGGAAACACCTTGGCAAGCAGGGCCGATTCAGCCCGGAGTTTCTTGAGGTCAATCAGAGTCCGATAAGATATATTATGTAAACTTGCATACGCGAACCAGCCATCCCCACCCTCGATCGCAAGCACCAGGACTGCTCTGGGTCTATTCGTCTGTGGAACGGAGCTGCTGCAGGATCTCTTCCAAGGCAGTGATCAAATCGTCACGATCGACCGTACTCCGCCGAAAGCTCATCTGAAGATTGAAGGTCTTGTCGGGTGCCCGGAACTTGAAGGTGTAGGGCTTTTGCCGTTGTGACTTGCCTGGAACGCCGCTCTTGCCTTTTCGGCTCGCAGCACGCAGATCGTCTCGACTGAGACCCTGTGAAGCGACACGCTCGAGCAAGATCAGCATCTCTTCTGAATCGCTCGTGAGCTTGACAATCTCGAGAAGCACCGACTTGGAGCCGATACCCAGTGCCGTCGCAGCATCTCGAACCTCTGCGGACATTTCCAGCAGGGCGAGTCCTTCGGTGATCACCGTTCGCGACTTGCCCACCGCTCGAGCGATCTGCTCGTGGGTATAGTCGTGAGTCTCAGCCAAACGACGATACCCCTCCCCCTCTTCGAAAGGGGTCAGATCCTTGCGCTGGAGGTTCTCCACCAGCGCGATCTCCAGAGCCTCCTGCTCCCCTACCTGCATCTCGATCACCGGCACCTGGATCAACCCAGCCTCCAAGGCGGCCTGATAACGGCGCTCCCCTGAGATGATTCGGTAGGCTCGACCCGTATCGTCCCTGTCGGGATTCGGGCGCACCAGAATCGGCTCGAGCACTCCCTTTTCCTCGATGGACGCCGCCAGCTCCGTCAGATCACCCAGGGCATATCGCGGCTGGGCGGGATCGACGCCGACTTCGTCTACGGAGACCATGCGACCCACAGGCGCCTCGCTGCGAACCGTGAGATCCTCGACAAAATGAGTCGAGTGCCTCATCTTGACCTGCTCGGGCAGGCCTCGCTTGCCGCTGGAGGCATCAGACACGGCCGAGAATCTCCTCGGACAGCTTGTAGTACTGAAAGGCGCCACTGGACTTGGGCGCAAACGAGAAGATCGATTCTCGGTAGGCCGGGCTCTCCTCCAGTCGAACACTCTTGGAGATCACGGTGTCGAAGAGCTTGTCCCCGAAGACCTGTCGCACTTGCTCCCGAATATCCTTGGAGAGCCGCGTCCGATTGTCAAAGAGCGTCAAGAGTGCTCCGAGAATCTGCAAACGCGGGTTCGCTCGCAACTTGATCTTGTCGATGGTCTCGAGAAGATCGTCCGTGCCCTCGAGGGCAAAGTAGCTGGATTGAATGGGGATCAAGACATGCGAGGCCGTGACCATGGCGTTGACCGTGATGATGCCCAGCGCCGGAGGCGTGTCGATAACGATGAACTCGTAACGGCGTCGAATCTTCTTGACCTCGTCCTTGAGCCGATAGTAGCTGTCCAACTCCCCAAGCAGCTTGGCTTCGATCTTCGCCAGGGCGATCGAAGACGGAGCAACCTCCAGGTTCTCCACCAGCTCTGCCTTGCGGATCACATCCGAGAGGCTAACGTCCGGCTCCACTAGAGCCTCATACACCGTCTGGTCCAGTTCATGGACATTGACGAAGGACAGAGAGCTGTTGGCTTGGGGGTCGAGATCGATCAGCAGGGTTCGAAGACCCTTGGAGGCGAAAGCCGCTGCGAGGTTGATCGCAGTCGTGGTCTTCCCCACCCCGCCCTTCTGATTGGCAATCGCGATGATCATGCGGTACCGGGAGTGTATGGGAGCCCTGTGGCGGGGTCAAGCGCTCCTGTCCTCGCAAGCCTCTTGCTGTCGGCGCGCCGACAATCTGCCTAAACTCAAGATTACAAGCGATTTACGGCTGCAATCTACATCTCGTACTCGCCAAAGTCATCCTCCGCGGCGTCCTCCAGCCACTTCTTGAGCTTTTCCTCATTCGAAAGCCTGCTGCTGAAATCCGTTGCCTGGGCGCTTTCCAACACGCTGCGGTGGGCAAAGATTGGCGCGTCCGCCCGCAAGGCCAAGGCGATCGCATCGCTGGGCCGCGAGTCGATGAGATAGTCCCCATCAGGTCCGTGCAGAGAGATCACGGCATGAAAGGTATTTTCCTTCAGCTCAGAGATCGTGACTCTCAGAACCTCAGCCCCCATGAGCTCCAAAGAGGTCATCAGCAGATCGTGGGTCATGGGCCGCGGAGGTTCGACCCCTTCGATACACAGGGCAATGGCATTCGCCTCGAACACACCGATCCAGATCGGTAGAAACGTGTTGCCCAGGGGATCATGGAGCAGAACGATGGGAGTCTTGGAGGAGGGGTCCAACATGAGCCCCTTGATTTCCATCTGCACAGTCTTGAGAGCTGGGTCCATGGATATGTATTGTGCTCCCAGTCTCTCGAATCCGTCAAGAAGATGTTGAGCTTCGCAACCGACTCCCGAGCAGGCTGTGTGGATTGGCCTTCTCGATCCGCACAGGTGTAATGCTGCCCAAAGGTGTGTCCCCGTTGTGCGCATGGAAATGGACAATCCGGTGACAGGTCGTCCGTCCGGCCAGGGCTCCGGGCTCGCTCCCGCGGCCCGTGACCAGCACCGGCATCTCTGTGCCGACGAGATTCTCGTTGATCTCCCGCTGGATGGATTCCTGCAATGCGAGCAATTCCTGGAGTCGTCGAGACCCCGTTTCCTCGTTCACTGGAGAATCCAGCCGAGGCGCCGCCGTGCCGGGCCGTGCCGAGAACTTGAAGGCAAAGACCGACGAGAAGCGCAGATCCCCGACCAGTTCGAGCGTCGCGAGAAAATCGTCTTCCGTCTCGCCCGGAAATCCGACAATGATGTCGGTCGAAAGGGCGATATCGGGCCGGGCGTCGCGCAGCTGACCGACCAATTCTCGGTACTCGCCGTGGGTGTAGCCACGGCCCATCAACCGGAGAATGCGATCGGATCCCGACTGCACCGGCAAATGGAGATAGGGGCAGATGTTGGGATGGCGGGCGAACTGTTTCACCATCGGCGGAGTGAAGTCGCGCGGATAGGATGTGACAAATCGCAGCCTCTCGACACCGGGGATCGAAGCCACTCGATCCAAGAGGTGGGCAAAATCCTGCTCACCGCCGGGCTCCCGCCAGTGGTTGACTGTCTGCCCCAGCAACTCGATCTCTAGAAATCCTTGCTCGACCAATTGCTCGACCTCGCGCAGGATCTGCGCGATCGGGCGGCAGCGCTCGGGGCCCCGGGTCTGAGGCACGATGCAGAAGGTGCAGTTCTTGTTACATCCTTCGATGACGGTGACCATGCCCTTGTAGGTACCGTCACGGGAAATGGAGTCGTAATCGAAATCGGCTCGCTCCGGAAATCCCACGGCCACGACTCGCTCACCCTGTTGCCGACGGGCCAGGACATCCCCGAGTTCGCCCACCCGCGCAGGGCCTAGAACAAAGTCCAGATCGGGTACTCTGGCGAGCGCGCGCTCCCCCACCTGTTGAGCCACACAGCCGCAGAGACCGATGATCAAGTCGGGGTTGGCCTTCTTGAACAGGCGATATCTCCCCAAGCGCGAAAAGACCTTGTGCTCGGCTTTTTCGCGCACGCTGCACGAGTTCAGAAGCACGATATCGGCTTCCTGGACACTGCGGGTAGGCGTCATTCCTTGACGCATCAGCTGACCCGCCAGACGTTGGCTGTCCAGCTCATTCATCTGGCAGCCCCAGGTCTCGATGTAGAACCTGTTGCTCCGGCTCATGGCGGATCCGTGGCCTCTGGCTGATAGATCACCGGTTCGCCGGGCTCGGCAGTCGGCTCCTCCACGACCTGCGGGTCGGGCTCCAGGTCGATGCCCTCACGCAGCCAGCCGGGCAGTGCGCCGGCGCCGTGGCCCTCCTCCAAGAAGACAAGCGAGCTCTTCCTGACGGGCTTCCACTTCGAGATGCGCCTGTTCGAGCTGCTCGATGGCTCGATCCCAGGCAGGTTTGATCTCCGCATCCCGATAGAAGCCATCGTCTTCGCGAAAAAAGGCCTGTCTGAGCTGGAAGACCTTTTCCTCCAACACCGGAATCTGGTCGTAGGCATCGCGCCAAGCCTGTCGAATCTCGCGAGCGCTGGCACGCCAGAAGGCCTCCTTCTCGGCCATCTCTCGCTGGAGCTCGGACGCCTCTGATTCCTTTTCCTGGTCAGCAGTCGATGGGCTCGCGACTGTCAGATCTCCGGTAGCAAACTCCTCGAGCGTCTTGTCGGTAATCACAATGTCGGTCGGTGTCGCGACGTGCCGTCGCTCCCGCTCGGCTCGGGCCGCGTCCGCCAGCGTCTGCGGACGTTCGGTGACATCGATGACGCCGGTATCGATCACGACCAGAGAATCGTCTTCTGGCTCCGAAGTCTCTGGCGGGGTCTCTTGAACGGGTGCTTCGGGCGTCAGCGGGACCGTCTCCTCAGGTCTCCGCAACGGGCGTTTCTTCTGGCACGGACTGAGGCGCCGAGACCGATGTGCCAGCCGGCGCCTCTAGGGGTTTCTGAACGTTCGTGCTGCAGCCACCCACGATCAGCGTCGACAGGAGGACGATGCCAGACGATCCCCAGGCGGATCGGTCAAGCCCTGCCATATCGATCTTCCAAGCGCACCACATCGTCGAGCTCCGGAGTGGAGACCTCGACGATGTCGCACCCTTCAGGTCCGCCGACCATTCGATGCCGGGTTCCCGGCGGGACGTGAAAAACCTGTCCCTCACGCACGATGTGCTTCCGAAGCTCACCCTCTTGTTCCAAGGTCAATTCATACTCGCCTTTGAGCAGGTAGAGCGTCTCATCCTTGGACTCATGGTATTGGAGGGATAGGGCCTGACCGGCGTCAACGTGCAGGATCTTGCCCGCGTACTTGTCGGTGTGCGCAAAGATCAGCTCGTGGCCCCAAGGCTTGTCCACCTTCCGAACTTCGGATCTCATCTCGAAATCTCCTCGACGGGTTTCTGGGCGGATTCTAGCCCAGATCCACGTCTGGCTCACGACCGTTGTGCAGATAGAAAGGCATCCAAACACGTCTCGACCTCATCAGCGCTCGACATCGTGAGGCACTTGCCGACCACTCCTTCGAGGTCTCCTAGGGAAAGCTGCCGTATCTGGGTCTTGACCTCCGGGATGGCTCGCGGCGAAATGGAAAGCCGCCGCAGTCCCATCCCCAGCAGGAGAGGCGCGTAGTGACGGTCTCCGGCCATCTCGCCACACATGGCGACGTCGACGCCTTCTGTCTTGGCGCTGTCGATGACGAAGCGCAGCATCCGAAGAATGGCGGGATGTAGCGGCCGATACAGATAGGACACGTGCTCATTGTTGCGATCAACGGCCAGAGCGTACTGGATCAGATCGTTGGTACCGATGGAAAAGAAATCCACTTCCTTGGCCAGAATGTCGGCCACCAGAGCCGCGGAAGGCACTTCGATCATGATGCCGAGTTTGCAGTCCGGATTGTATTCCAGCCCCTCTCGGTCGAGCTCATCCTGGATCTTGTGAGCAAAGGTCTTGAACTGGGCCACCTCCTCCACATTCGACACCATCGGCAGGAGGATCCAGAGATTTCGACCCACGGCGGCTCGATAGAGGGCCCGCAGTTGCGTGCGAAAGATCTGCGGCCGGGCCAGGGTCAAGCGGATTCCTCGCAGTCCGAGTACCGGGTTGTCTTCCTCGGTTTCCATGACCTCCCGCGCCAGCTTTCTACCCCCGAGATCGAAGGTTCGGATCACCACCGGCTCAGGATGGACAGCTTCCAGAAGCCGGCAGTACAGATCAAGATGTTCCTGCTCCGAGGGCAGATCAGGAGAGCTCTCGATGTACAGGAACTCGCTTCTGTAGAGGCCGATGCCCTGCGCCCCGAACTTCTTGGCGTCGAGGACCTCTTCCGGCAGATCTACATTCGCCATCAGGCGCACCTCGACATTGTCGCGAGTCACACAGGGCAAGGGTTCCGTGGAGAGCAATTCCTGCTCGTGATCGGTCAGTTGCTTCTGAATCTCGCGATATTCACCGAGCTGGGACTCTGAGGGATGGAGGATGACCTTACCCTCGGTACCATCGACAATGACCGGGTCGTCGTCGGTGACCTGATGGCTGACACCTTCTATTCCGGTGACCAGCGGGATATTCAAATCACGGGCGATGATCGCGGTGTGGGAAGTCTGCCCTCCGGTCTCCACTGCGAACGCCACGACGTGTTGCCTTCCCAGCCTTACCGCCTCGGAGGGAGTCAGGTCATGGGCGACGATGATCACGTCGGATCCCAACTCGGACAGGTCGTGATGCGCTACACCCTGCAAGGCCCGGAGGAGGTAACGCGTGACATCGCGCAGATCGTCACCGCGCTCCCGAAAGCGTTTGTCATCGAGGCTCTCGAAACGGGCCGTGAGCTCCTCGGCGACCTTGTGGATCGCCCATTCAGCATTGACTCGTTCGCCGCGGATCCGGTTCTCGACATTCGAGAGAAACGTGGGATCCGCCAACAGCAGCGACTGGGCATCGAAGATGGCGGCCAGTTCGTCGCCCAACTCCCGTGAGGCTTTGCCCCGCGTTACCGCCAGCTCCTCCTCGGCCTGACGGATGGCACTGCCAAATCGCTCGACCTCGGCATCGACGGATTCTGGCGGCAGAGGAAACCTGTAGACCTCGACGGGTTGATTCTCGATGCACACGGCTCGACCTATCGCCACCCCCGGGGAAACCCCGAGACCCTGAAGCGTCTGTGGAGATCTGATTTCGGACACTAGGAATCCTCGTCGAATCGGTCGGCAAACAACTGTTCGATGGCCTCGATTGCCTGCTGCTCATCTTCGCCTTCACACTTGATGTTCACCGACGAGCCCTGTGCGGCGGCCAGCAACAAGATACCCAGGATGCTCTTGGCGTCGACCTCTTCGCCGTCCTTGGCCAGCCATACATGACTCTTGTACCCGCTGGTGAGATGAACGAGCTTGGCAGCAGCTCGCGCATGCAGACCCAGTCGGTTGACGATCTCGACCTGGCGCTCAATCATCGCAACTCACTTGCCCACCGTCTGGACCGCCCTTTGCCGTCCCGTTTCCCTTGCCGGCGCGACAGATACTGGAACGCGCTTTGCCCTCAATCCACTCGGCGAGCTCGCTGACACCCTTGTCCCTGGTATCTGGACAGCCGAGCCGCACGACCATGGGTAGATTGACCCCAGTCACGACTTCGACTCGGCCCGGCTCGATCAGGCTCGAGGCCACATTGTAAGGAGTGCCGCCGTACATGTCAGTGAGAATCAGGACTTCCTGTCGACGGTCGAGATCGTCCAAGACTGTGCGGATCTTTCGATGCGCCTCGTCAAAGCTATCGGACCAATCGAGTGTCACGATCTCGAAATTCCGGAGGTCGCCAACGATGGTCTCGGCAGCCGACAGGAGCTCTTGAGCCAACCCCCCATGCGTCACGATCAATGTGGTCACCATAGCGTGAAATCCTCCGACTGCCGACGGCTTGCGTAACGACGGCCCTGCGCTTTCAGAGTTCGATGTCCCGGTGCAGCACTCGGGACGCCCATTCTTCATCAGCGAGGCGGCGAGCCAATTCCTCCGCCACGGCGACCGATCGATGTCTGCCACCCGTACAGCCGATGGCCACCGAGACATAGGAACGGTTCTCTCTCTTGTACCTCGGCAAAGCAAACTGCAGGAATCCTTCGAGATGCTCCATCAGCTCGTCGAAGTCGGGCTGCTTTTCCAGATATTGCCGCACTGCGGCATCCTTGCCCGACAACGGTTTCAAGTCCGGCACGAAGTACGGATTCGGCAGGAATCGAACATCGAAAAGTAGATCCGTACCCGCCGGAATACCGTGCTTGAACCCAAAGCTCACCACCGAGACGACGGGACCCTGCTGCTCCGTGGAGGTAGACGCGAAATCCTGGAAAACATGGTTGCGAGCGTCATGAATGGTCCAACGACTCGTATCGAAAACCCGGTCAGCGGCTCCTCTCACCTGAGCCATGAGATCCTTCTCCTGCCGGATTCCCTCCAGGAGATGACGATCCCCCGCCAAGGGATGAGTCCGCCGGGTCTCTGAGAACCTGCGCACCAATGTCTGCTCATCAGCTTCGAGAAACAGCAGCGTTGGCTGGACCTCGCTTCCGGCCATCTCCCCGACCAGACGTGGAAACTCCTCGGCAAAGCCGGCGGCCCTGACATCCGTCACCACAGCGATGCGTTGGTGCTCTTCCACATATTTCTGTGGATCCTGGAGCAGCGCCCGGAGCATCGGCAGAGGCAGATTGTCCACACAATAGAAACCGAGGTCCTCGAAACACTTGGCGACCGAGCTCTTACCCGAGCCGGACAGACCGGTGATCAGCACGAGCTGCGAAGGCATCATGAAGGCTCGACTCCGGTCTTGCGCTTCGCCGCCGAGCCCAGTGACAGCTGATGTTCGAGCTTGCGAGCGAACTCGCGTGCCGAATGGTGGCCTTGCAGCTTGAGGACATGATTCCGTGCCGCAATCTCCACCAGGATGGAAAGATTCCGTCCCAGGGCCACCGGCATCCGAATGTAGGGGCATGGAGTATCCAGGATCTTGTAAACCGTCTCATCGAGCCCCAACCGATCGTAGGCCCTGGATTCGTCCCAGGACTCGAGCTCCACCACCAGATCGACCGGTTTGCGTTCCCGAACCGCTGCCAGACCGAAGAGATCCTGGACGTTGATGATCCCCAACCCCCGGAGCTCCATATGATGGCGCAGCGGCTCTTCGCAGTAGCCCAAAAGATCGCCGTGCGGATACTGCTTGACGGTCACCCGATCATCCGCCACCAGACTGTGTCCTCTGGTGATCAGATCCAAGGCGCACTCGCTCTTGCCCACGCCACTGTCACCAATCAGCAAGACACCCAAACCGTAGACATCCATCAGCACGCCGTGGAGGACCGTGGAGGGGACCAAATGCTCCTCCAGAAAGTAGCTGAGCCTCTTGATGATGGTCGAAGACAGCGCTGGCGATCTCAAGACAGGCAAGCCTCGGCGACGGTAGATCGGTAGCAGCTCCGGCAGGGGCTCGAGACCCTTGGTGATGATGAACGCGGGAATCGGCAACGCCGCGATGGACTCGAACCTCTCCGAACGCCGTTCGGGTGTCAGGGTCCGCAGGAACTCCGTCTCACTGGCACCGATAATCTGGACGCGCCCGGGCTTGATGTACTCGTAATGTCCGGCAAAAGCCAAACCGGGCTTCTGCACCCGGGGGTGGGTAATCTCCCGATCCAGACTCGACTCACCCGAAAGCACGGAGAGTTGCAGCTCGACCAGTTCCTGACCGAGGAGCTCACGCACCAGAACGACCCCGGCCTGCTTTCCGGCCACCTAAACCTCCTCCGTCTTCAGCAGCTGAAAGATCGCCTCGGGATCCTCCATCTCCAGGATCTCCTCGACCCGTTCGCCGACTCTGGACCCACTTGGAAATCGCCGACAGCGATTGCAGGTGTTCTGCGGGCTTGTCTTCCGGCGACACGACCAGGAACAAGAGGCGAACCGCTTGTTGGTCATCGGCCGCGAAATCCACACCCCTATGGCTGATACCAATGGCTACGATCACTCCGTCCAGATCCTTCATCTTGCAATGGGGAATCGCCACTCCCCCACCAATACCGGTAGAGCCCAGGTCTTCGCGCTCCAGAAGCCGCTCGTAGAGCAGCTCTGCGTCCGCTAGGACCGATCTGGCCGCCAGCCCATCGGCCATCGCTTTCAGCACGGTGGGCCTGTCAGAGCCCGGCAGCCCGACGAAGACAAGATCGGGCTTGATGAGAGCTCCGAGGTGCATGGGTATCCGCTACTCCGGTGAGATCAAGCCGTAGTTGCTGTCTTTGCGTTTGTACAAGACGCTGACCTGATCGTTGGTGGCATCTCGAAAGACGAAGAAGTCATTCTTGGACTCTTCCAGGTGCAGGGCTGCCTCATCGAGACCCATGGGTTTGATACTCAGAACACTTGATTTGACGATGCGCGGCTTCGCGCCAGCGTTCAACGACGTCTTCTCCAGCACGTCGACTGGCCAATGGTTACCGTTGTTGCGGTCCGCCTTACGACGCTTGTCCATGAACTTCTTGCGTGAACGACGGGCCTGCTTGCCGGCCTTGTCGACTGCCAGGTTGATGGCGTCCAAAACATCGTCCGTTTCCTCTGTGGCTTGTATGAGACCAAAGCGATGGGCGACGCGCAGCTCTGCAAGATATCGGTGCCGCTCTTGAGCCAGCGAGACGCGGATTTCTATGGGCTCGTCGAGAAACTTGGTCAGCTTGCTCAGCTTGGTTTCCGCATAGTCGCGAATGTTGTCATCGAGTTGAACGCTGTGGGCCACAAAGTCGATGTTCATCTATCTCCTCGATTCTTGACTCGCCACCTCCACAAAGAGGCGACAGTTGGTGGACTCAGAAGATCTGTTTGCGATTGGTCGATGAGGGAACTCCCAACTCGTCACGGTACTTAGCAACAGTCCGGCGGGCGATGTTGATTCCCTCTCGTTGCAGAATTCGCGTCAGCTCACTGTCCGATAGGGGTCGTCTCGGGTCCTCCTCTTGGATTTGTTGTTGGATCTTTCGCTTGACGGTCAACGACGAGATGTCGGCGCCAAACTCGCGATCGATACCGCTGTGAAAGAAGAATTTCATGGGGTACAACCCACGAGGTGTATGCATGTACTTGTTGGAGACCACGCGACTGACTGTCGACTCGTGCATGCCGATGTCATCAGCCACATCGCGCAGGACCATGGGACGCAGGTAGTCGATCCCCTTTTCGAGAAAGCCTCGCTGCTGTCGGACGATGGAATCGGAGACCTTGTAGATGGTGCGCTGGCGTTGGTCGAGGCTCTTGATCAACCAGACCGCGGAGCGTAGCTTCTCCTTGATGAACTGACGGGCTTCGGAATGGCCCCGGTTCTTGGCCATCTTGCGCAGCATGTTGCGATAGGCATTGCTGATCCGCAACCGCGGCATACCATCGTCATTGAGGACGATGACGTATTTGTCACTGACCTTGGTGATGTAGACGTCGGGCTCCACGTAGTGGGTCCGCTCAGTGCTGAATTTTCGACCGGGCCGCAGCTCCAGAGTCCGAATCCGCTCGACCACCGGCTCCAGTCGCGACAGCTTGACGCCGAACTCACGAGCGATCGCTTGAAACTGGCGACGCAAGAATAGATCCCATGCTTCGGTGATGACGCGCCGGGTCAAAGAGTCTTCCGGCTCGCCGAGAGAATTCAACTGATGGAGCAAGCTCTCTTGAAGATCCTGACAGGCGATTCCAGGTGGATCGAAACTCTGCACCAGACGGAGAGCCTCTCGCACCTCGTCCTCCGTGTATTCCTCATCTGCCAGCTCCTGCTGACCCATTTCCCGGATCTCTTCCAGCGTCGCCACCAGAAAGCCCTCAGGGTCGAGATTGCCGATGATCAGCTCGGCGATCTCTCGCTGACGGGCGTCGAGCTCGGTCAAATGGAGCTGCCAAAGGAGATGATCGTAGAGATCTGGCTCGCGGGTGAGGGTGTTCTCGAGAGGCGGGCCCTCCCGGGCCTCGAAGATCGAAGGGCCCACCGAGCCCTCGAGATACTCGTTGAAATAGGCATCCAGGTCGATGTCATTCATCGACTCCTCGTGATCGAGCTCTCCGTCGTCGGTCTTTTCGTCCTCGGGGCTGGCTTCAGGGGTTTCTTCCTCATCTTCCTCCTCGAAGGTCTCGTCCCCTTCTTCGAGAACTGGATTCTCGACCAACTCCTGTGAAACGACGGTTTGCAGCTCCATCCGAGTCATCTGCAGCAGCTTGATCGCCTGCTGCAGCGACGGCGTCATCACAAGCTTTTGGGCGAGCTTCAGTGAGAGTTTTTGCTCGAGCGCCATCGCTTAATTGACTCTACAAAGAGAATTCCTCACCGAGATAGATTTTTCGCACCTGGGGGTCGGAAGACAACTCTTCGGGAGCGCCGAATCGGAGGATTTCACCGTTGTTGATGATATAGGCGCGGTCGGTTATTTTCAATGTTTCTCGCACGTTATGGTCGGTTATCAATACGCCTATACCGGCTGATTTGAGGTGCTCCACGATCCTCTGAATATCGATCACCGCAATCGGGTCGATGCCAGCGAAAGGCTCGTCCAGCAGAATGAAGGACGGATCCAACACCAGAGCTCTGGCAATCTCGACTCGACGGCGCTCGCCCCCCGACAAGGCGTAGCCAGGGCTCTTGCGCACCGTGTCCAGACCGAACCGTCGAATCAGCTCATCGATCCGCTGTTCCTGGATCTTCTGCGGCAGATCGAGGGTCTCGAAGATCGAGCGGAGATTCTCCTCGACATTCATCTTGCGAAACACCGAGGGCTCCTGGGGCAGGTAACTGATGCCCCGCTTCGCACGCAGATACATGGGAAGCTCCGTGATGTTCTGCTCGCCGAGGAACACATCTCCCTCATCTGGCTGGGTCAAGCCCACGACCATGTAGAAAGTGGTGGTCTTGCCGGCGCCGTTGGGCCCGAGAAGCCCGACGATCTCACCCGGTTCGACCTGAATCGAGACGTCGTTGACCACGGCCCTGCCCCGGTAGACCTTCTTGAGGGAACGGGTGGTGAGCATCTGTTTTCGCGTCATGAACCCTCGCCGTTGGACAACAGCGGCTCCGGCGGCGCGCTCTTGATCTGCGCCGTTGCGGTTTCGAAATCATAGATCAGGGTCTTGCCCTCGATCCTCGTGCCGTCCGAATCTCGGAGCACGACCGGACTCCCATCCACCTCGACCGTCTCTTCACCTGGACGATAGGTGGCCCTTTCTCCCGACACACTATTGCCACTCTCACCATCCTGCATATAGACGGAACCTTCACAGATCATCTTGTCGAAACCACCCTCCTCGCCCAGATACAGCTGGATCTCTTGGCACCTGAGAGATTTTTGCAGCTGCACAGCGCGCGCGTTGCCGGTGTAGAGAAGCAGATTCTCGGGCCGATCGAAGAGCATCTCATCGGCAGTCACCTCCAGAGGCACCGGCGGCAGCGCTCCCGATTCAGCACCTTCCTCCGGTGCCGGTCGCCAAACGGTCTTGACCCGGCCCGAGGCACTTACCCTGGAGGTCTCGGGCTCGCCTCGCAATTCATCGCTGACCAGAAAGTTCTCCCCCTGCCAGGCGCGTACCTGTCCGAAAAAGGTGACGGCCGGTGGCGAACCGCCCCACTCTGCTCGCTGGCCCTCGATGCGAATCGGCTGCGCCCGAGAGGCTGCGTCGGTGGCCAGATTGATATCGTCCCCGCTGCTCAAAACCGCCCGGACCCGTTCCTCGGCCACGATCTCTTCGGTGTTCTGGTTGTAGACGATTCGAGGAGCCTCCATCTGGTCGCTACCCTTGAGAAGAAGTGAAGGTGTTCCGGTCAGATCCATCAGTCCGGTCTTGAAATCCGCCTGAGCCTGGTCGCCAAACGCCACCACACCTTCCTCCTGCAACATCACCGTCCCGTCGAGGTGAATCTCGTCCATCTCGCCGTTGTCGCCGATCGTGGCTACTGCCTCGTCTGCACAAGCGGTGCGCAATATGGTCGTCGGTGAGAAGGACAGGAACTCGGAAATCTCCACCTCCTCGAATGCCTGGGCGCGGCGTAGGGCACCCGCTTGAAAGTCCCCGATCAGATGTCGCCCCCGAATCACGCGGGCCAGACCCGACTCATCCGTGACACCCAACGATACAGTTCCGTCGTCACTGGCCAGCAGATCGGCGGTCTGGGGCTCCTCCGTACCGATCTCGAACTGTACGGAGAGCTCGCGACCGGCAAGTCGCACCGTGCTGGTCTGTCCGTCGTTTCCGACCTGGCGAAACCAACCCTCCACTCCCCATCGGGCCAGGATGAATTCCACCTGCTCTTCATCGGGTGTCAGAACAACGGAGAGGCGGCGGGCTCGCAAGGAGTCGTCACCGCGGGTCAGAACAGCGTCGCCATCCGCCCGCAGCAAGTGCTCCTCGCGTTGGAAACTGAATCTGCGACATCGCAAGGAGGTCGGGGACGCGTCGCCAGGAAGAGTGTCCACTTCCACATGACCGGCGAGAACGAAGACGTTGCGCTTGGGATTGATTCGCAAGCGATCCGCCCGCCCCTTGAATCGGTCCAGGAAGAGGAAGTCCACCGGCGACGAACTGACCAGCAGATCGCCCTTCTCACGCAGTTCTAAACCAGCCGCAGTCAGCTCGACACGATTGGGTCCACGAAAGCGAACATTGCCGCTAAACGAGGCCGCCTGAGTGTCGAGGTTGTATAAGGCGCTGTCACTGGAGAGATAGTAGAGGGAGCCATCTTCGCGCTCGATGCGGAGATCCACACCCTCCAGCTCATAGTTGTTCTGTTTGTCCGACAGGATCCTCTCGGCCTTGATGCGAAAGACCTCGCGATCACCTTGTGTCAGACCATACTCGAAACCCTTGCCCGACAGCACCAGCTCGCCGCGCTTTTCCTGTTCAAGGTCACCGGCGCGGGGGCCCTGATCGGGTCTGCCCATGCGACCGAGGACATAGAGCCCAATGACCACACCGACGAAGACCACCAGCATCAGGAGCAGGCCTCTGCGCAAGTTATCGATCGAATTGCCGCGATTGCTTCTGCCCATCACCGACCATTCTAGTCGTCACGAGCGCGGAGGCCGAATTTCAACGGACAGACGCGGCTCGTTCGCTGGAGCGGGCGTCCAGCAAACGCAGGACCGGTCTACCGTGGTACCGATCTCTCTCGAGGGCACCGAGGATCTCGAAGGTGCCGGCCAGATCGGCTTCCCGAGCCCCCCAGCCCCAGCCCAGGAGATCGACTCGACCGCCATCCGCTCCGACAGCCTTCCCAGATAGGTGTCCGCGCCCGAAGTGGCGAGGAGGTCCGTCCAGGCTCAAGTCCTCCACACGGAGCACGGGTTGACGATTGGCCATCCCAAAAGGCTCCAAGGCGGACAGCTCCTCGAGAAGGGAGTTGTCGATCTCCTGCGACAACACTGTCAGCTCGTATTCATACTTTCGGGTGAGCACGGCAGGATCCCACCGCTCACCAGCCTCGACCTGCAACCTTGCAGCCAGACCCTCGAGCTCTCTTGCCGGCACCGACATCCCGATGGCTTGTGCGTGGCCGCCAAATCGCGCGTAGTCCTGTCGCCAATGATCGAGGAAATCGAACAGGTGAACCCCTGAGACGCTGCGCCCGGACCCTCTCGCCGAATCACCGTCGACACTGAAGAGAATCGTGGGTCGATAAAAGGTCCGCGCGATTCTGCCCGCCGCAATTCCGAGAACTCCCGGATGCCAGTCGGCGCTCCAGCCGATCAGGATCGGCGGCACTGGGCTGAGATCGACGAACCGTTTCTCCGCCTCTTCGACGACCTGTCGCTCTGTAGCCTGTCTCTCTTTGTTCCAGGATTCGAGATCACTTGCCAGCCTTGTCGCTTCGCCCTGATCGGTGGTCAGGAGCAGATCGAGGGCGGGGCGCGGGCTAGCCAACCGACCCGCCGCGTTGATTCTGGGACCGATTCGAAATCCCACATCCGCGGCCGTCACGGGTGCCTTGACAGAGGCATTCCGCATGAGAGTGCGCAAGCCGACAGACCGCGTGTCGGCCAGGGAGGCCAGGCCTCTCGGCCGCGATGATCCTGTTCTCACCCAGCAGCGGTACAAGGTCACAGATCGTGCCCAGACAGGTCATCCGGAGGAGTGCGTCGTCGTCCACCTTGCGCGGGACAGCGGCGAGAAGTCCCACCGCCAGTTTGTATGCCACTCCGGCCCCCGATAGATCGGGAAACGGGTAGCTCGAACCGGGGCGGTGTGGATTGATTTCGATCACCTCTTCCGGCAGCTCTACTTCCGCACCCAGGTGGTGATCCGTCACGATGACATCCAGACCCGCTGCCAGCGCGCTGACCGCGGCATCCGGAGCTGTGCTGCCGCAGTCCGCCGTCACCACAAGGCTGCACCCGAGCCGCACGGCGGTTTCGACGTGAACGGGTTGAAATCCGTAGCCCTCCTGCAAGCGCTCGGGAAGGATGGCCTCCACCTCCAGATGGCTCGCTCGCAGCACCGCCACCAGCAGGGCGGTGGCCGAGACTCCATCCACATCGTAGTCACCAACAATCGCCACCTTCTCTCGCCGGTGGCCTGCCTTCAGCAACCTTTCCACTGCGGCCGACAGACCCGGCATCAGGTGGGGGTCGTGCAGACCCGCGAGGCTCGGTTCGAGAAACTCGGCCGCCGCGGCCGCGGTCTGAACGCCGCGCCGGGCGAGAAGGCTGGCCAGGCGTGAAGACAGCCCATTTTCAATCAGCCCTGCAGTCTCTTCCGGGATTGGAGCCTGCACCCACACGGGCGCCGGTTGAGTAGCTTCAGCCGTCATGGGGGTGGGGATTCGATCAGCGCTCCTCGAAGGCTCCGAGGGCCCTGAATCGCTCGTAGCGAGAACGGATCAGCTCTTCTGGCTGCTGGCGCGTCAGCTCATCCAGGGCGTGCGCAATCACATCTCCGACGCGCTCACAAGCCTCCTTGGCATTTGCATGCGCCGCCCCAAGCGGCTCGGCGATGACGGCATCGACAAGCTTCAATTCCAGCAGGTCGGGTGCGGTCAGACGGAGAGCCTCGGCCGCCTCTTTTCTCTTCTGCTGATCCTTCCAGAGAATGGCCGCGCATCCTTCGGGTGAGATAACCGAATAGGTGGCATACTCGAGCATGTAGACCCTGTCACCCACGCCCATCGCGAGAGCCCCTCCACTGCCTCCCTCGCCGGTGATCGTCACCACGATAGGGACCTCCAGGGAGGCCATCTCGATCAGGTTGCGAGCAATCGCCTCGGCCTGCCCCCGCTCCTCGGCTCCGATCCCTGGATAGGCGCCAGGGGTATCCACCAGTGTGACGACCGGCATGCGAAATTTCTCCGCGATTCGCATCACCCGCAAGGCCTTGCGATACCCCTCGGGCCTCGGCTGGCCAAAATTCCGGTGAATCCGTTCCTTGGTACCCCGCCCCTTCTCATGTCCTACCACGGCGATGGATCGCCCGCGAAAGGTCGCGAAGCCGGCCACGATTGCCGGGTCATCGGCAAAGCACCGATCGCCGTGAACCTCGACCCAGTCCTCCATCAGATAGCCGACGTAGTCCAGCGTATAGGGCCGATTGGAATGGCGAGCGACGAGAGTCTTCTCCCAGCGCGACAACTTCGAGTAGATGTCGCGGGTGGTCTTTTCCAACTCGCGGCGCAGAGTCTCGAGCTCGCGGCGACGGCCGCTGCCCTCCGGATAACCCTCCAACTCCTCCAACCGACGCCTGAGATCGACGATGGGCTCCTCGAAAGGAGCTTCAATAGCTGGCATGAGCCGGCACGCTAGCAGAGGGATCTGAGGGAGTCAACGAAGCCCAACTGCGGCTCTTTTCTAGAGAAGCTCCTGGGGATCCACGTCAATGATCAGGTCGCGGTGAGGGGTATCTCGCAGGACCTCCTCTACCACTTCTCGCACCAGACGACCGGACCGATGCCGTAACAGGATTTGGTATCGCCACTTGCCTCGGAGGCGCTCGAAGGGAGCCGGTGCGGGCCCAGAGATACGAATCTCCCGCGCGCGGGGGTGATCGACAAGCGCCTGACCTATCTCGCCGATGCTTCGCTCCGCCCTGGCGCGGTTGGTGTCGCGGAGGAGCAGCTGGACCATCCTTGTATAGGGGGGGTAGTGAAAGACCCTTCTGAATCGCATCTCTTCAGCGGCAAACTCGGCGTCATCGTGTCTGAGCGCCGCTTGGATCGCATAGTGATCGGGATGATACGTCTGAATGATCACTCGACCGGGTCGTTCACCTCTCCCAGCCCTACCCGCCACCTGAGTCAGCAGGTTGTAGGTGCGTTCCACCGCCCGAAAATCTGGAAAACCCAAGTAGGTGTCTGCCAGCAGGACCGCTGTCAGCACCACGCCGGTGAAGTGGTGCCCCTTGGAGACCATCTGGGTACCGACCATGACCTGGCTCTCACCCCGCGAGAATCGTTCGAGCACCGCCGCAGCTTCGCCGCGCCGGGCGGTATCGCGATCCAGGACTTCCACCGAGGCCTGAGGCCACAGACTCACGCACTCTCTCCTCCACCCTTTCGGTTCCCGATCCGATGGCTTCCAGAGCTTCCTCAGAACAGACTGGGCACACTCATCGGTACGGAGGTGGTGGAACCGCAGTAGTGACACCGAAGACGTTCCTCTCGACGGTGATAGGTGCGTGGCAATCCGCATTCGTCGCAGCGAAAATCGTCTCCACAAGCCCGACACAGAAGCATCGGCGAATAGCCGCGGCGATTGCGTAGCAGGATGATCTGATCTCCTTGATCCAGAACCTGCCCGATCTCTTCCTGCAAGCGGTTGGAGAAGTGAATTTCCCCTGGACGACGGGGTGCGTTCTCCTGCCGAAGGTCGACCAGAATGCCTTCGGGGAGCAGGCCGTGTCCGACCCGGTGAAGCAAGTCGAGCCGCTGCATCTTGCCGACCTCGACATTGAATCTCGTCTCCAGGCTGGGGGTCGCAGAAGCCAGAACGGCGATCGCCGACGATCGATGGGCCCGGAGCAGCGCCAGATCCCGCCCGTGATAGCGGGGCACCGAGTCCTGCTTGTAGGCTGAATCCTGCTCCTCGTCCACGACGATGAGCCTCAGATCCCGCACCGGAGTGAACACCGCCGATCGCGGACCGACGACGACCCGAGCTTCACCGTGCCGAATCCGCTCCCACTCCTGCTGCCGCTCCTGCGAAGAGAGTCCCGAATGGAAGATCGCTGTCTGGTCTCCATACCGAATTCTCGTGGTGCCGGCGATGGCCGGTACCAAGGCGATCTCCGGCACCAGGATCACGGCCGACCCTCCGGCCTCCAACGCCCGGTCTACCGCTCCCAGATACACCTCGGTCTTGCCCGAGCCGGTGACACCTGCCAGAAGAAAGGCGGCGTAGTCCCTTGTCTCGAGAGCGGCTTCCAGAGTCTTGACAGCCGACTTCTGATCTTCGCGCAGCACGATTGGCTCCGCGTCCCGGGGCGCGAGTCGGTGATGTTCCAGTCCCAGCCTGCCGATCTGGGTGAACCGCCGCAGCACGCCGAGAGACACGAGTCGCCGGACTACGGCTGCCGTGCAGCCCACGGTATGCGTGACCTCCTCGACGGTGGCTGGTCTGCCAAGGGCCGCCAGGAGCGAGACGACTTGGCGGCCAGGCGCGGATCGCCCGCATCGCTCCTCGAGATCCTGGAGGTTACCCGGAGCCAACTCGACAGCGGCGTGATATCTCCCCCCTGTCCTCTTTCCCTCCGAGACCACGACCCGCCCCTCGACCTCGAGCTGTCGGACCGTTCGCTGAAGATCCGCACCACCTACGGCCTCGACCAGCTCGGAGATCCGCAGGCGCCCCTTCTCTTGCAGGACCGAGAGAACCGCTTGTTCCTCCGCCGACCGGGCCAACCCGAGCGCACCGGCATTCGAAAGCCAGATCCGTCGATCCCCCCAGGGCGGCAGGTTCGACGGCATCATCGCTTGGAGAATCTCGCCAATCGGGGCCAGGTAGTAGTCAGAGGTCTCGCGCGCCAGGATCAGAAGCTCCTGCGGCAGCAGAGGCTCGTGGTCCAGGACCGATTGAAGGGGTTTGATCTTGATCCCGCCTGGCGGCATGTCCGTCACCGCGGTGATCAGGCCGATGAGCGTCCGCCGGCCCACCGGCACCCTGACTCGAGATCCCGCCTGAGCCAGGTCCTCGAAGACCGGCGGGACAGCGTAGGTCAAGGGTCCGCTGAGCGGCAGCGGAACAGCGACTTCGACAAACTTCGGCATCTCGAACCAGAAAAGGAAACGGCCGCCCATCCAGAAGGGCGGCCGAAATTCACATTATCTCTGCGAAGTCCCGATCACACAGCGGCTTCCTGAGCTCCCTGGCGCTTCTCCATGGCGGAGACCAACGCTCTCTCGACCTGCTTCTCGGCTTCGTTCTCGTCGATCTTCCGCACGTGAGCCACCTCGCTGACGATGAAGTACTTGGCGCGCTCGTACATCTTCTTCTCGCGGAAAGACAGACTCTTCTTGGTGCTGACAAGACGGAGATTCTTCAAGACCTTGGCAACCTCGTTCAGTTCTCCGGTCTTCATCTTGTCGAGATTCTGCTTGTAGCGGCCTTTCCAATCCTTGTAGGTATCGATATTGCCGTCTCGCAGAATCGGAAAAAAGGTTCCGAATCTGTGATGTCGGGCAAAGCGGGCGCAACCCGACCAGGTCCAGATTCTCCCGCGGCACCATCACCTTCGAGTTGTTGGATAGAAGTCGCAAATGATAGTAGGTCTGCTCTACCCCAGCGATCGCGCCCTTTTCGATCTTTTCCACGACCGTAACGCCGTGATTGGGGTACACCACCTTTTGACCAATTTTAAAAGCCAATGAACTGCCTCCCTTGCGCAAAACCAGTGCTGTCTGGATTCTGTAAGTGCTTGATTTGCATTTACTTAGGAGTTATTTATAGTACACGAAAGGTGCTCTTTAGTCAAGACCCTAAATGGGGCGATTCCGGTGTCCAAGCCTCAACTATGGGTAGGAACGTAACACATGCGTCGATTTCGAAGCCATTCGCATTGACTCCTGGCGCCTTCCGACCTTAGGATCCAAAGTCGGCTGACTTGCCATTCACACTGCCGGAGTGGCGGAATGGAAGACGCAGCGGACTCAAAATCCGCCGAGGTTTACCCCTCGTGGGGGTTCGAATCCCCCCTCCGGCACCAGCTCGACTATCGCGCGTAACGGTCACAGGGTGCCCGGCTCCCGTTTGAGCCCCCGTCGCCAGCCAGCGCAAGCGGCCGAGTCCAGAAGGACCTCGCGGTGCTCCGGGCCCGCAGCTCCCTCGCCTCCGTCGAGCAGGCCTTCTGTGTCACAATCCCCGGTCTGAAGGGGCCCATTTCGAGCCGAGTAGGAGAACAAATTGTCATTCTGGATTGATGCCCATCCCGATTCCCTCGACGAAACACGTCGGGTCAATCCCGATGATCTCGACGAGATCGACAGTCTCTTTCTCGAAAACGACGACGCCTCTGAGCGACGACTCTGGCGGATCGGCGGGCTCGCGAACGTCTCGGATCGTTGCCCTGATCTCCCCGAAGGGCGGTACGGGCAAGACCAGTGTCGCCGTAATGCTGGCGGGATATCTGACAACACGCCGTAGGAAGGTAGGTCTCATGGACCTGGATCCCAGGCACGGGGTGGAGAAATGGTCTCGGGCGGGCCACGGTCTTCCCTTCCCCATCTTCACCTTCGACGCCACTCGGGGCGCGGCCGCCTTTCGCAGCGCCATTCGCCAAGCGACCCACGAAGTCGATCTCTTGATCATTGACACTCCTCCATCCATGGGTCCGGCGATTAGGCTGGCTCTGCAGGTAGCGGATCTGGCACTCGTCCCAACGGGGGCCTCCGCTCTGGACCAGGAAGCAACGCAAGAAGCCATCCATGCCGCCAAGAACGCGCGACACGGGCGTGATGGCGATCTGCCCCGGATCATGGTCGTGCCTTCCCGGCAGGACGGCAGAACGCGCCTGGCCAAGGATTTCGACCAGCGTTTCAAAGAACTGAAGATCCCCATAGCGCCGGCCGTGGGGCAGAGAGTGGAAGTGGCGGCAGCCGCGAACTCCGGACGCCTGGTCCGACCCGGCACCGTCGCCGGGCACGAGTTTCAGCGGCTCGCTCGACGCGTCTGGTCCTTTCTCCGCCGACTCGAGGCGTGACCCTCTCCGTCCATGAATAGAAATAGCGCCAGCCAAGGTTCGAGACCGGGATTGCGTTTCGTGATCACCGCTGCGATCTTCAGCGTGTCACTTTTTGGAATTCTGAGAATTCCGGTCGTCGAGCAGTATCTTCTCCTGCCGTTCACCAAGGCTCAGCACGGTCTCGCCTGTCGAATCGGTGGCAATCCGGATGCCCCGATATCCGTCGGCTTGAGCTGTTCAGCCTCCGATGTCATCGCTCTGTGTCTCGGATTCGTCTTGGCATTTCCGGTGGCCTGGCGCAAACGTCTTGTCGGTGCGGTCCTGGGCCTGATCTTCATCGCGGCGGTCAATACGGTCCGGATCGCGACTCTCTCCCATGCCATCGAGAGTCGCCGCTGGTTCGAAATGCTCCATGTGTACATCTGGCCGGGGGTGCTTCTGGTCGTGGTGTCACTCTTCGTATTTCTTTGGATGTCGATCTCTTTGCGCGGCGACTCGCCGGACAAACAGACTCCGCTCGGGGACCGATCCTCTCCCGGGTAGAGGTTCGATTTGTCCTCTTGACGCTGCTCTTCGTCGCTCTCTTTGTCGGGACTTCGAGTTGGTGGATGCACAGCAAGATGGTCCTGGCGGTCGCCAATTGGGTCGCCGCGGCAGGAGCCTTCGTGATCCGGCTCTTCGGCGGTGAGGCCAAGGTCTCGGGAAATATCCTGCGCACGGCGAGCGGTGGCTTTGTCGTCACCCAGGAGTGCATTATGACTCCCCTGATACCCGCCTACTTCGCCGCCGTCTTTGCCCTCTCTCTGACCTGGAGACAGCGGGCAGTGTCCCTCCTGCTCGCCTTTCCGGTTTTCTTTGTCCTGGGTGCAGCTCGACTGCTCGTGCTGGCGTTTCCGACTCGTGTAGTTGGTTCCCACCTGGTGGCGATTCACGGTTTCTACCAGTTCCTCCTCGCCGCCTTCCTGGTGGGCATGGCCGCTACATTTTCGGCCAGCCACCGCCGATCTGTGAGAGCGCTACTGAAGCCTGTGGCTACAGCCTTGGTCGCGGGCGGTTTGACGGCGTACCTTGTGGGCCTGACCTACAACCGCTTGTTGTTTTGGCTTGTCGATCGGTTGCAGGCAGGTCTGCTCCACTCCGACCATTCATATCAGGACCCGCAAGGAGCTTTGCTGATCATGGCTCCCTACCAGCTTGGGCCTCTTCGTTGGACTCTGGGCTGCGTGGCGCGGGCAGATACCTTGGCGCCGAGGTCTGGTAGGCCTCGCCATCTTGCTGATGACACAGCCTCTGGTTGTTATCCTGGTTCGAGAATGGGTTATCACACGCACAATCGAGCCCCACGTGGCAGCCATCAGAGCCTGGTCCGTGATCGGCGTTCTGCTTATCGGTGCCTGGATCGTCAGACGTCCTCGCAGCACCGTTGCCCGGCGCACTTTGTCGCCTACGGAGCCTCAGCATGGCTGATCCCATGACGCTACCCGGTGCGGACACTCGAGACCCGGGAACCGCTCGGCAAAGGCGGCAGAGCGCACCCGATACAAGAGCTTCTGGGACGGCGTGGGCGATCAGTTCCCCGACCTGGGCCAGGCCCGATCGACCGCCGATTACAGGCTCGATGAACAGCGTCTGTTTCGCGATCACCTGGCGCCTCTCGAGGGCACCCGGATCTTCAAGACCGACCTGTGGGACGAGGTGAAGAACACCCGAATCCTGCGATGGGCCGCCGATCAGGGCTCGCGATGCTACGGGTCGACATCTCGCTACCGATCGTGCGCCAGGCCCACGCGGGTTTCGCGAGATCGAGATCTTCGCGCACCGATCGCCGACATCCGTCAGCTGCCTTTTCGCGATGGATCCTTCGACGCCATCTACTCGATGGGAACCGTCGAGCATTTCGACGAGACGGAGCAAGCCATCGGAGAGATCTTTCGAGTGCTGCGGCCCGGCGGTCGCGCCGTCATCGGTGTGCCCAATCGTTGGGATCCTTTTCTCCGCCCCCTGATGGTGGCCATCATGTACAGAGTGGGTCTCTATGGCTACGGTTTCGAGAAGTCGTATTCCAGGAGGGGTCTGCGCGAGAATGCTGGAGAGGGCTGGATTCGAGGTCGTGGCCGAGGACGGCATTCTCTTCATCCCGGGCTGGCTACGGATTCTCGATCTGGCTTGCCACACCTGGTGGCGACCGGCGAGTCGAGTCACCGGTGCCCTGTCGGCCTTCTTTGGCAGGCTCGCGAGACGGTTTCCGCGGCTCCATCGCCACGGTTACCTGATCGCCTCGGTGGGAATCGGCCCGACTCGTAGCGTCTACTCCTCCTGATCCCCGGCGATCTCGACACCGCTCTGGGAAATCAGGGTGCCGAGTGATTGGTAGTGCAGCGCCAGCGCCCGCCGATGCCCGGCCACCGCATCCACATACTGGCTGCTGGCCAGAATCAGATCGTCCTGCACCCTCAACACCTGAAAGCTGGTGGACATACCGTTGTCGTAACGCTTCTGCTCGGCCTCGTAGTTCCTCTCCTGCGAGTCGTCGATTCACCTCCGCCGAGTCGACGGATTCAGCGGCCGCTTCCAGCGCCCGAGCGACCCTGTCGAACCTCGGTGACGATGGCCAGCTCCAGGTTTTGGAGCTCCATCTGACTCCGCTCGAAGTTCACCTCGGCGATGGCACTCTGCGCCTTGGCCGTGCGATTCTGGATGGGAAACGCGAAGTTCAACGCCGTGCGCCAGCCTTCGAAATCGGTGTCGAAGATCTGGTCGAGGGCATCGCTGTAGCCACCGTCAATGGTATCGATGATGTTCACCGTTCGTCGTCTCGGACATCGACGGGGCCGCCCAGTCCGTTGTAGCCGTAGGAACCGACAAAATCGAGTCGGGGCTTCTTCTGGTTCTTGAAGTACCGCACGTCGAGCTCGCGATTGGACATATCGAGCTGCTGCCGTTTGAGCTCTGGTCGATTGGCCAAAGCGGTGGCGATAGCTTTCTCCATGTCGACCTCGAAGTGCTCCGCGAATGGATCGCTGGTCGGGTCGATGGGTACCTGCCAGAGATCGCGCATCCCGCTCGATGTTCAGGAGCTCCCGAAGAACATCCCCTCGATCGCCGACAGCAGCTCGCGCCCGAATGATGTCCACGTCTCGCTGCGCTACACCGGCTTCACTCTGGACCAACTCCAAGGGAGCCAATGTACCGACTTCCACGCGAATCTCGTTTTGTTCATGGAGTTGTTTCGCCAACGCCAGGCTTTGCTCTGCGACCTCAAGCTGGGCGATGGACTCGGCGAGGTTCCAGTAGGCATTCTCCACCTGAACGATCACCGCAGTGACCTGAAGCTCGAAGTTCTCCAAGCTGATGTCCTGATTGGTGCGGGCGATGCGAATATTGCGGTCCGTGACCAGTCGGCCCATATTGCGCAACAGTGGCTGGACGTAATGAAGATCCATATCCACACGATAGTTCGGATTCACCGTTGCAAAGAGCGAGTTTGTCTCCTGCCGACGGTTGACCCAGTCGAAGCGAACGGTGCCGCCGGTGGGCACGAGCTGGCTGACCCGCAGGTCGGCGTTCGATTGCTCGAACTGCTGCACCAAGGCGCCGTCCAGGTTGGACGCGGCGGGAGATGTGTCTTCCAAGGTCGCCAGATCGAATTCGGCGAAACACATCGTAGATTCCGACATTCTGCGTGATGTTCAGCTGCAGCCGTCTCGGCGGTATACCTTTCGAGAACCAGGCTCAGGTTGCGCTCGAGGGCGACCTGGATGGCCTCGTCCAGCGACAGGAGCAGCTCACCGTCTTGGATCTGAAATGTGGGCAGTCAACGTCAGATCCGGTTGCTCCGTGCTGACCTGGATCGGGGCCGCCCCCACGGTCTGAACCGCGAACAGACTGATCACCGAGAATAGGACCCCAGACAGGGTCCGCTGCGTGTGTCTTCTATTTCTCATCACTCTCATCCTCACCACAGATTGCGGTTCTCCATCGAACTCGTTTCCAAAGGCTTCGTGGACAGCGGTTCGACCGCCGTTGTTGGTTCGTACGTTTTTGCACTCAGAAAGTTCCATCCTGGCCCGGGTTCCCCCTACCACTCGAGCTCTCCCTGAAAGTGACAGGATACCTCGTGTTCGGATTCGACATCGACCAATACGGGCTCTTCCCTGCGGCATCGTTCCCGCGCGATCGGACAACGGGGGTGAAACCGGCAGCCTTCCGGAAACTCCGCAGGGTTCGGCGGCTCACCCGACAAAACGACTCGAGCGCGGCCAGAGTGCCTTTCAGCACGGGGCACAGCAGAAAGCAGACTGACCGTATAGGGGTGTTGCGGGACTCGATACACCCTGTCAGTGGACGCCAGCTCGACGATCTGGCCGGCGTACATCACCGCCACCCGGTCCGCGATCTGTTCGACGACGGCCAGATCATGAGCAATAAACAGGACCGTCAGCTGCAACCGTTCTCGCAGATCGAGGAGAAGATTGATGATCTGGCCCCGAAGCGAGACATCCAGGGCGGAGACAGGCTCGTCCGCGACCAGGAAGCGAGGTGCCGATGCCAGAGCGCGGGCAATAGCCACTCTCTGCCTCTGCCCGCCGGAGAGTTCGTGCGGATAGGCAGCCTTGGCACTCTCTGGCACTCCCACCATGTGTAAAAGCTCCAGAACCCGACTGTGGCGTTCGGAGGGTGGCACCATGTCGTGAATCTCGAGAGGCTCCGCCAGAATACTGCCGACTGTCAGGCGGGGGTTCAGCGAGCCGATCGGATCCTGGAAGATCATCTGAAAGTCGCGGCGTTTCTTCCGCCGAGCCGAGGATGTCATGGCGAACAGATCCTCGCTGTCGAAATGGACTTCACCCGCCGAAGGGTCGACCAGTGCCAGGACACATCGACCGAGGGTGCTTTTCCCACTGCCAGATTCCCCAACCAACGCCAGGCACTCACCTTCACGAATGCCCAAGCTGACCCCATCCAGGGCTCGGACCACACTCGTCGTTGACTGCATCAGACCCCGGCGGACAGGATAGTGCTTGCTGAGCTCTTGGATCTGAACCAGATCGGTCACGACCCCTCCTGCAGCTCGACAGCTGTCTCGTGCAGGATGCACCGAGCTTCCTGATCGGCGACGACGGGCAGGAGCACGGGTTCCCGTTCGCTGCATTCCGCAAGCACCTCTGAACAACGAGGATGAAAGGAACAGCCATGGGGTAGGTCTCTGGAATCCGGAACCTGACCTGGCAGCGTCGGCACTCCGCGAGCCGACCGACGGACGCCGATCTTGGGTATCGACGCGACCAGACCCTGTGTATAGGGGTGAGCCGGAGAATCGAACAAGCGATGCGTCGCCGCCCGCTCGACGATCTGCCCCGCATACATCACCATCACCCGATCGCAGGTCCTCGCAACCACGGATAGATCGTGGGTGATCAGCAGGATGGCCACGCCGAGTCGCGACCTCAAGTCCTCGAGAAGCCCCAGAATCTCAGCCTGAACGGTCACATCCAAGGCGGAAGTTGGCTCATCGGCAATCAGAAGCTCCGGTTCCGCGGCCAGCGCCATGGCGATCATCACCCTCTGCCGCTGTCCCCCCGAGAGCTGATGAGGGTAATCCCCCAACCGCCCCGCGGCGCCCGGAATGCCCACAAGATCCAAGAGACGCATGGCTTCCTTCTCCTGATCGTGGCGGCTCATACCGGCGACCTGAATTGCCTCACGAATCTGGAACCCAACCGTCAGTACAGGATTGAGGGCCGTGATCGGCTCTTGAAACACCATGGCTACTCTTCTACCACGCACCTGGCGCAGCCGCTCACCCGTGGCCTGCAGCAGATCCTCACCGGCAAGATCGACTCGACCCCTGAGAATCCGAGCATCCGCCGGCAACAGACGAGCGATCGAGAGAGCGGTCAAGGTCTTGCCCGATCCCGATTCGCCTACCAGCCCGACGATCTCGCTTGCAGCCACGGTGAGATCGACACCGCGCACCATCGGGACCCATTCGCCATCGACGACAAAGGCGACGGCGAGATCCTCTACAGATAGAAGAAAAGGCATGTTGGTGTGACTCAGAATCGACCGGTTCTTCTCAGCAGCCAATCCAGGATCAACGCCACCCCGAATCCAGTCGCACCGGATGCCAGTCCTTCTCCGGAATCTCGATAGGCAGTCCCCGCAATGTCGAGATGAGCCCATCGCTTGGTACGGCCCACAAAATGGCCGAGAAAAGCGGCAGCGTTGTTGGCACCCCCCCAACGACTTCCCAGGTTTCGCAGATCTGCATGGGTACCCTTCATATCCTCCGCGAACTCGGGCCACAACGGCATCCGCCACAAGCGTTCGCCTGAGCTTGCACCAGCCTCCAGAAGCTCGCCCGCCAACGGTTGATCGGGTGTGTACAGGGCGGCCGCCTGATGCCCGAGGGCCACGACCGTGGCGCCCGTCAGGGTGGAAAACTCCACCAGCGTCGCCGGCTTCTCCGACGCGGCCCACGCCAACGCGTCGGCCAGAATCATGCGACCCTCCGCATCCGTATTGAGGATCTCGACCGTCTTGCCGTTGTGGCAGCGAACGATGTCGCTGGGGCGGTACGATCCGCCGTCCGGCATGTTCTCGACCAAGGGGATGTAGGCGCGATATCTACCGGGCAGTCCCAGCTCGGCCAAGGTCTGGGCGATCCCCAGAACGGTGCAAGCTCCGCACTTGTCGAACTTCATTTCCTCCATGGCCGCTGAAGGCTTTATCGAGATCCCACCCGTATCGAACGTGACTCCCTTGCCCACGAAGGAAATCACTTCTTCTCCTTCACCCCATTCGAGCCTGACCAGCCTTGGAGGATGGGTAGACCCACTGCCTACCGCCAGGATTCCCCCCATCCCCTTCTCCTGCATCTCCTCTGGCAGCAGGACCTGACAATCCAGACCCCTCTTTGCAGCCAGACCCACGGCTTGCTCGGCCATCCACTCGGGCGTGGCTTGATTCGGTGGCGTATTGCCCAGATCCCGACTGACCCTCACACCGCGAGAAGTCGCCCTCGCGAGGCGCAGCGCTTTCCCATAGTTCTCATCTTCCCCCATCGCAGGCAATAGATGAATCTTGCGCAGAGTCGCACTCGAGTTTTTCGACCGGAAGCGGTCGAATCGATATCCAGATGTCAACAGCTGCGTCAGGACTCGTAGGGAGCTCCGGCCTCTCGCCGCGAGGTGATCGGGCAGGATGATCGTCAGATCCCGCCTGCCTTCTCGCCCTGCCGCTTGCAGCACCTCGGCCAGCCACTTGGCCAGTCGTCGCTCATCGAAGTTCGCACGTCGACCCAGACCGTGAACTTCTACCTGCACGGGTCGTCGCCCGCCAGTGGCAGATCGGGCGATCTGCCGACTCTTCGCCTTCCAACCCGACTGTTCTGCAATCCGCGTCAAGGCTGATGCCAGCCGACGACCCAAGCGTCCCGCATCCGGCGAAGATTTCTCAAAACAGCTCAGGGCGACAGATTCCCCCTCGAGAGCCCCGCCAGTGGTCAGTGAAACCGATGGTTGTGCCAAATCCCTGTCCTTTCTTGCGCGATTCGGAGCTCGATCATTGTAGCCTGAAACCACCCTCCAGACTGGTAGCATTGGCGTCTGGTGGATCGAGATCCATGATGAACATAACCGCAGTCCAACGATTGTTTCCCGGCAATTTCAACTTCTTCCGCGTCACACCTGAGGACCTCGAGCTCGCCATACCCGATGCAGAAGCTGTTCTCCCACAACCCCAACGGATCTTTCTCGAGTCCGAAGAAGCCACCCCATTGTTGGGCTTTCCGGTGTTGATCAACGAAACCAGTACGGCCCTGCGAGACTCCTTGGAGGGTTATCTCGATGCCGAGGCCGGTCGCCAGGTGGCTGCCGCGAGGAGAGAGCCGGCGGATATCAAGAGCTACGAGGCAGCCTGGCAACAATACAAAAGCCTCTTGGAGCCTTGCACAGAGAACGCCGTGCGATCGAGCTTTGGTCGCCGCCTGCCGAGCATCTTCTGGCTTTACCACTCCATCGCGGTTTCTCGACTCTTCAAGGAAATGCCCCAGCGAATTCGCAGACTCGATCTCTCAGTGGGCCGGGAACTGGGCGATCCCATTCGTTTCAAGGTGTACGACCGTTTTCTCGACAGAGTCCTGTCTCTCACCTACGACGTGGTTCACAGGGTCGCGGAGGAAGCCGAGGAGAAAGAGCAGGATCTCTTCCCTGCTCTGCTCGCTCGGATGCGGGACAACGTGCTGATCCTCACCGAAGATCACGTCAGCCTCGAACTCAGCGAGCTGGATGGCTACTTTCGCGGCAATCTTCAGATGGACGGCAGAGTGCTCCGCACGCGCCTCACGAGACTCCGCGAGTGGCTCGACGAGCAACTGCAGAAAGACGCGCAGCTGCGCGGCACCACCAGGCATCTCTTGAACTGTAGCGGCGAATTGTCTGCCTCTGATCTCCTGACCCGTCCCGGGTACCTGCCGATGCTCGCGGAGAGAAGACAATACGATCGCCGAGACCTGCTGGACGATGAACAGATCAAGACATGGGAGAACCTCCTGGTCAAACTCAAGGAGTTCGAGGTTCTCCTGTCTTTGCGGCGACTGGTTCTTCCGATTCGTGACCGCATGGGTAGCTTGATCTGTCAAGCTCCTCTCGTTCGGGGAAAAAGTACGGCCACTCGGACAGTGGCCCTCTCTTCCAGCACCCGCCCAATGGATTTCATCACGACCTGGGTAATCGATCCGCTCGTCCGTCGCTGCGGCCTGATCTATGACATCACAGACTTTTCCGCCATCGTCTCGTACCTGGGGCGTTCAGGCAGCGAAGACCAGGACAGCTCCTACCGGAGCATTTTCCGCTTTCAGCGCTGGGTCAACCAAAATGCCGGCTCGCATCGGCTGCAGCTCGAGAAGTACCTGGGCGATGGCGCCCTCTACTCTGGCCGTCACCCCTCGACGGCTTCTCAATCTAGGTATCGAGCTGCAGCGCTACTATGAACGAGCCCTGGCCGAGGGCTTTCCCTTCGACCGCGGGATGCGAATCGCGCTCAACTACGGCGAATACAGGCTCCTGCCCATCGAGGAAGGTGGCTCCGGAACCGCCCGCCGATACGAGTTCTTTGGTCACGGTATCGTCGAGCTCAGCCGTCTTGTCACTGGCAAGACCATGCGCGAAATCGACGAAATCAAGAACCTGCTGATCGGTCTGGGCTATTCCCCCGTCGAGGTCGAGGGCTTCTTCGCACCCGCGATGCGGCAGAACGTCGACCTGATCGACAAGGAGGAAGAGACCAGGAGTTTTTACTGCTATATCAATCGCAACGGCTCGTTGGTCAATGAGGGCATCGTGGCGACGCACCAGTTCCTCTCTCAACTGGACCGCGAAGGCGCTGTCACCAAGGTCTCCGCTGGCCGGGACGGTCATCGCAAGTACTTGGTGCTCTCCTTGGGAGAATCGACCTCTCAGTTCCTGGTGGGGATTCGCAAGTTGGGTCTCGCCAGTCTCAAAGGCCTCGAGCGCGTACCGATTTATGAGGTGGTGGACGGAGAGCTCTGGCGTGATCAGTCCCTGCCGACGGTCGAACCGGAAAGACTCCTGGTGACCCTCGACCGAGATTTCGCCGCCGCTCAAGAGACCTCGACTTCTTCGAATTGAAGGATCTTCACCTATCGCTGGTCATCCAATCTGGGAGGGCATCCACACCGTGACTCAAACTGTTTGGCAAACCGACCTCGAGAATCTCCCGGCACCCCGTCGGGGAAAGGTCCGCGACATCTATGACCTCGGAGACAAGCTATTGATCGTCGCCTGCGACCGCATCTCCGCCTACGATCATGTGCTGCGCCCGGGGATCCCTGGCAAGGGGAAGATTCTCACTCAGCTCAGCACCTACTGGTTCGATCTGTTCCAGGCCGATATTCCCAATCACCTCATAGCTACCCAGGCGACGGACTTCCCGGCACCGCTCGACGCTCACGCAGGAGTCCTCGAGGGTCGGTCCGTTCTGGTGGAGAAAGCTTCGGTGGTCCCCTTTGAATGCGTCGCCCGGGGCTATCTCGCCGGTAGTGGCTTCCGTGAGTACACCGAAAGCCAGTCCGTCTGTGGTGTCGAGCTACCAGCAGGTCTTGTTCGCGCCGACAAGCTTCCTCAGCCTATCTTCACACCCGCCACCAAGGCGGAGTCAGGTCATGATGAGAACGTCTCCTTTGAAGTGATGAGTGACGCTCTCGGGCTGAAGCTGGCCAGCCGATTGCGCTCCTTGACTCTCGACATCTACACGCGAGGGGCAGGTCTCGCCATGGAGACCGGTCTGATCCTGGCAGACACCAAGTTCGAGTTCGGTCTGGTCGGCGACGATCAGATCATCCTCATCGATGAGGTCCTCACACCCGACTCCTCCCGATTCTGGGACGCCGCTCTTTGGCAGCCAGGGACAGAACCCGTCTCATTGGACAAGCAGTACGTCCGCAACTGGTTGGACGACTCCGGATGGGATCGCAGCTCACCTCCTCCCGAGCTGCCAGCCGAAGTGGTAGAGGGCACGCTGAGACGATACCGGGAGGCCTTCGAGAAGATCACCGGCGAAGAGCCGCGACTCTAGCTCACCGACGCGCCGGAGATGACGGAGATCAACCCCTCCAGGGTGCCGATTTGGTGCACTTCGAGCTCGGTCTTCCGCACCGATCTCTCGAGAACGGGCGCCCAGGCCGTGTCGTAGCCGAGGTTGGCTGCCTCGGACAGGCGTGCCTCCACCCGGGAGACCGGTCTCACTTCCCCGAGCAATCCCACCTCACCGAAAAAGATGGCGTTCGGCGGTAGAGGCCGGTCCATAAGCGCTGAGAGGAGGGCGGCGGTGATCGCCAGATCCGCCGCCGGCTCCCGCAAGGTCAAGCCGCCGACCACGTTGACGAAGATGTCCTTGTCCGCAAAGGAGACGCCCGCGAACCGTTCGAGGACTGCGACCAACAACACCAGTCGATTGGCATCACATCCCACCGCCATTCGCCTGGGCGCCGGGAAGGTCGTGGCGTGAACAAGAGCCTGGACCTCGACCAGCAGCGGCCGCAGCCCCTGGAGGCTCGCGGTCACTGCCGAACCTGGCGCCCCCTCACGTCGCCGGGACAACAGCACTCGAGACGGATCGGTGATCGGCGCCAGACCCGCGTCGTGCATTTCAAACATCGCGACTTCCCCGGCCGGACCGAACCGATTCTTGGTGGCGCGCAGAATTCGATACTCACCCGCTCCATCACCCTCGAACGAGAGCACGGTGTCGACCAGATGCTCCAGGGACTTGGGTCCGGCAATCGCACCGTCCTTGGTGATATGCCCGACCATGACGACAGCTGAATCGCCGCGCTTACAGAGTTCTACCAGCTGATTGGCCACATGGCGCACCTGGCTGATGGAGCCGGGAGGACTCTGAAGACCCTGGCTCCTGACAGCTTGTACCGAATCCACCAGAACAACCTGGAAGGCTTCCCTGGTCAAGATCTCCAAGACCGGCTCCAAAGTGGTGTCGGCCACGACTGCCAGGCCCTCGGGCTCACACCCCAGCCGATCGGCTCGCAATCGCAGCTGCCGGCCCGATTCCTCGGCACTGAAATAGAGCACCCTCCGCGCCGCCTTCCCCAGACCGTCCGCCAGCTGCAGCAACAAGGTCGACTTCCCGATCCCCGGTTCACCCGAGAGCAAAACAGCACTCCCCGGCACCAGTCCCCCACCCAGTACACGATCGAGCACCACCATGCCGGTAGGAAGTCGCCGGAGGTCCTCCTCGCGGATCCGGCTCAGCTCCAGCGTCTCCGCCATCGCGCTCTTGTTTCCCCTCGCCGAAGCTTCGGTTGCCTGAATCTCTTCGATCAGGGAGTCCCAGCCCCCACATTCAGGGCACCTGCCCAGCCAGCCCGGCGATCGGGCGCCACACTCCTGGCAAACGAACTGGCTTGTGGGACGACGACCCATCGCGACTCCGCCGCCTCAGAACGGCGGGGTGTTGCTGTCGGGACGAGCGAGATTACAGAATTTTGTGGTCTCAGCAAGAAAAACGAGCTTGATCGTGCCGGTCTGGCCATTTCGATGTTTGGCGATGATCAACTCGGCGACTCCTCGGTCGGGAGAGTCGGCGTTGTAGAGCTCGTCACGATAAATGAACATCACGACATCGGCGTCCTGCTCGATCGACCCGGACTCCCTGAGATCGGCCAGCTGCGGACGGTGGTCGCCGGTCCGGCGTTCGGGTTGTCGAGATAGCTGCGACAGGGCAATCACCGGCACGTTGAGCTCCTTGGCCAGTTGCTTGAGACCGCGGGTGATGGCGGCGATCTCCAGATTGCGACTCTCGTACCGTCCGCCGGCCTGCATCAGCTGGAGGTAGTCAAGAACCACCAGGTCCAGCCCCTGCTCGGCCTTGAGTCGGCGGGATTTCGAGGCCAGCTCCAAAAGAGTGGGATTGGCTGAGTCATCGATGAACAGCGGTGCGCGAGACACCGACTTGACCGACTGGATGACCCGGTTCCACTGCTTCTGCGACAGATGTCCGGATCGGAGCGGACCAAAAGGGACGTCCACCTCAGAAGAGAGAATCCGCAGGGCCAGCTCTTCTTGACTCATTTCCAGGGAGAACAGTCCCACCGCCTTCTCTTCGCGAATGGCCACGTGTTCCGCAATGTTCAGGGCCAGACTGGTCTTACCCATGCCCGGCCGGCCGGCGATGATCACGAGATTCCCGGGATTCAGCCCACGGGTGATGTCATCTAGGTCCACATAGCCGGTCGGGATGCCGATAAAGCCCCTGTCCGGCCGCTCCTCCAAGTCAGCCAGGGTGTCGTGAAAAATCTTCGCCAGCTGGACAAAGCCTCTCTGGATGGCCTCCTCGCCCAATCCGAGAATGGCCTGCTCGGCTCGGCTCAGAGCTTCCTGGGCTTCAAGCCCGCCATCCAGACAGTTTCGAGTGACCTCACCGCAGACCTCGATCAAGCGCCGGCGAATCGATCTTTCCTTGACGATCTCGACATAGGCGTCCAGACGACCGAGATCGGGCAGATCGAGATCGAGACTGGCCAAGTAGGCGATGCCGCCGACTGTGTCGAGTCTGTCTTGTTGCTCGAGGCTCGCCTGCAGGGTCCGCAGATCGATCTCCGTCCCGCTTTCCTGCAGACTGAGCATGGTGCGATAGAGGATCCGGTGTCGCTCCGCATAGAAATCGTCGGCAGTCAACCGTCCCGAGACGGACGGCAAAAGGGCCGGGTCCAGCATGGCACCGGCCAGCACAGCGCGCTCCGACTCTTCGCTATGGGGCAGGCTTCTCTGATCTTGCAGGGTATCGATCATGATTCCAGAAGCAGCATTGTATGCCAATAGTAGTCTCGCCAGGTCTGGAACCGTTGCACGGAAGATGCCCTGTGAATGCGGTATACAATGAGGGCAGTGCTGTCGGGAGCACAACGCATGAGTGAATCCGTATCCGCCAACGTTCTGCCCTTTGGCAAGAAATCACCGCCCTTCGAGCGCCGTCGAAACGATCGGCTGCCGGCAGCCGATGTTCGAACGCGACCAGGCGGAGATTGCCTCGAAATCCTCGACATGAGCCAACGAGGGATGGCGATCCGGGCTCCCCATCCTTTCTCTGTTGGCGGCAACTACCTCTTCGAGCTACTCGACGACGGCCGATCCCTGATGATCGAAGGAAGGATCTGCTGGTCTGAGCGGACACCGACTCCGGCGGATCTACAGCCGATCGGGCCCGAGTTCACCTTTCGAACGGGAATCGCCTTTGTCGGCATTCAGAACCGCTCGCCGACCGCGGCACGGGAAGAGCTCGCTCGACTCCCCACGGCAGCCCCTGAACCGATCGAGGAAGAGGAGCAACTCACCGCCGATAGGATCGCTCGTCTGCAACGATCGGACATCTGCCGATGAATCGGCCGAACTGTTACTGGAGCTTCTGACGGTCGATTTCGAGCAGCTGGTGCTTTTCCGAATCAAGAGCGAGGAGATTCACGCCTGGATGGGGCGCGGTCCCACCTTGATTCCCGACCGGCTGAGAAAGCTTCGTCTGCGCCTGGATCAGGCCTCCATCTTTCTCTACCTCAGGCATGGTGGCAGCTTCTTCTACGGCAGATTGCCCGCCATGTTCTCCCATTTGCAACTGCTGCGATGCTGGAATGGCAGCCTGCATCAGGAATGTGCCCTCTTCCCGATTCGCCTCAATGACCGTCTGGTCGCCGTCCTCTACGCCGACGCAGGGACTACAGCCCCTGGCATCCGAGCACCTTGGCAGTCTCAAGGCGGCCACCGATCTCTTTACTCGCTCGCTCCTGGACCTGATCCTGCGCCGCAAGACCGAAGCCGGCACCGCCCCCGACTGAACTTCAGAATTCCAGGGCGTGCAGACGCCGATAGACGTCCTGCGCCAGCTTCCGCTCTTCATCCAAAGGCAGGGACAAGGAGGCAGCGAACAGCGCGAAGGAGGCGAGGGCGTAAAGCGTCTCGCGAACCAGACCCGCCAGCTGCAGATCGTCGGTGCGCCGGGCGGCGGTCACCGAAGGATCCAGCACGATGCTGCCGTCCTCACCGACTCCCCCGGGCACCAGACCGGCTCGGGTGCTCCTCTCGAGCCAACGGTTGATCTCCTCGCGGGTCTGCCTGACGCTACCGTGCTGCTCTACGACCGAGAAGATGTATCGCAGAAGCTCGTTGAAGGAGCCCACCAGCCTACGGATCTCCTCCTGGGTGGAGGGCGTTCTCGGGCGCAGCAGCACGTGCCCTTTCTTGACGAGCTCGCGCGTGATCTTCATGGTTTCGAACTTCCCCAGCCAGGTTTCGCTGGCAATCTCGCGCAGGGACCGTTCGCCGTTGCTCATCGCCAGGACGAGTCTGGTCTTGGGATCCAGCTGGGTGACTTCGACACCTTTCTGCATCTCTGGACAGAGCTCTATGTCCGGGACCAGACTTTCGAACTGCTTGAGGCTGTCCAACCTCTCCGCTCCTCGCAAAAGAAGCTCCTGGACAGGAATATGAGCGATGGTGCTGGGCTGCACACCACTTTCGTCGCCGACGATGAACACGTAGCTTCCTCGAGTTTCCAGAATCGCCGAAAAGAAGATCTCCTCGGTCTGCTTGTTGAGCAGGTCGAAGAGCTGCTGCCGGCTGATGTATCCGCGCTCCACGAGCAGCTTTCCCAGCCGTGACGGTGGTTTGAGGGACCTCATGACCGACTCGACACTCGCGGCGGTCATGACGCCCATCCTGACCAGAACCTTGTTCAGACGATCATCGGGATGATTGCTGGTGGCGGACTGCAGGGCACCCTTGTCGAATGTCAACGTGCGGTGGGAATCCGACCCATAGACATGTAGGCTCCCGGCCCATCGGGAGGCGGATATTACATTGACGATATCCAGGACCGTGGTGTGCGAGACGACCTCGCCAGCCATCAGAATTCTGCCGGAAGGGATCGCGCTCTCGTCATCACCGAGTCGTTGCAGAATGAGCATCTCCGGCGAGCTCACCACCACATGGAAAGGGCCGCCGACCGGTGTCGCACTTTCACTGTCGGTACCGACAACGCGTACCATGTTGCCCAATTCATCTCTCAACAAGACTTCGTGATTCCCCATTTACGGATTCCCTGATCCAGTCAACCGCTGGCCCCTCGATTCTCTCGGCGGCAGGGTGACTCCCCCGTCACTATAGAGAACCGCTGGCGAGCCCGCCATGAAATCGAGCCTCGTCTATACGATCGGTAAAGGCTCCCAGCGATCCCGAGCTCCAGCGGGCCGGTCCTATTGAGGGGGCTCGTCCGCTGCGACACCTCTACCTCCACAGCGCCCTGCTCAAGGGGAAAGAAACTCCTCCAACCGTTGTTTTCCATCGGACATGAAACTCAGGAAGGTCACTCCCATGCCGCGAATCTTCTCGACATCCGGTCGCGTGTATCGCACCACTTCAGCCTGACAAGTGATGGGCTCCTGATCTTCAGCCACGGAGAACTCGAGCCTGATCTCCGAACCGACGGGAAACTCCTCGCTGGTGCGGATCAGCATACCGCTCATGGAGATATCCTCTGACTGACAAGCCCGCAGAAGCGAACCGGCTCCGACCCGCACGGCCATCCGCACGATGAACCGCGGGTGCGCCCTCTGCTCCGCTCCCAGAAGGACACGCAAGAACTGGCATAGTTTCTCCGGCTCTTGGTCCTCCGACAGGACAGTGATGCCCTGATCCGCGAAGGTCTCCACCTCGGCGAGGACTTTCTCAGGTGCCAGAACCACGACTGGGAACCGCGGTTGGCTGGCCACGTTTCGCTCGATGGCAATCAGCAATTCATCCAGGCTCGTGTCCCAGAGGGGATACGACACCAGTAGCACACTGGGAAGGCCTCCGACCTGCATGGTCTCCAGGGCTGCCTCTGTCGACGTGAATCGCTGCTTCTCCACCTGCAACTCGGACCACAAGGGATTCAAGAGGTCGTGTGCCGGTCTATCCGGCCCGAGAATGAGGACTGATTTCTCCATGGGCACCTATTATGCGGTACGAAATGGAAATTTCTTTGTTCCCTATTCCACTTCTTGCAGATCTTATTCCTACCCGAGCTAGAATGAGGGCTACTTTCATCTAGTGAGGATCGACTATGACCCATACCTACGAAGAGCTGCACGACATGACCGTCGCTCAAATGCGAGACCTCGCTCAGGGCGTCGAGCACGAAGCGGTGGCGGGCTATTCCACCATGCACAAAGAGGATCTGCTGAAAGCTCTCTGCGCGGCGTTCGGTATCGAAGCTCATGTCCATCATGAGGTTGTAGGCGTCGACAAAAGTGCCATCAAGGCGCGCATAAGGGAGCTCAAACTCGAGCGAGCCAAGGCTATCGATTCAGGAGAGGGGAAGGAGCTCAAGCGGATCCGACGCCAGATCCACCGGCTGAAGAGAACCCTCCGCAGGGCTACCGTCTAGAGATTCGGGGCGCTCAGACTCGGATCGAGATCCTCGGGGTGTTGTCGATCTCGCGCTCGAGCCACTCTGCCACTGCCTCTTGCACCAGATCCGCGAGGGCGGCGTTTTCATCACCCAGAGAGCGCCGCTGAAATACAGCGACCCTCAGGGCGGCGATCATGTCGACGGGCAAGGGCACGAAGATCTCTTCGTGCCCATCTTCTTCGTTCCGGGTGTTTCCGACGCTCGGGAACTCATTGATTTCAGTAGTCATCCTGGCCTGATTCTGAACGATCGGTCGAAAATGTCAAATATAGACATAGCCAGAGCTCAAGGCGAGATCCTCGAGGGGCTCCGTTAGCGATTTCACAGACAGATGAGCAGCCAGACGAAAAGATAGGAGTCTGAGATGTGAAGGATTCGAGAATGGCCAATGATGAACGATTTCACCCTCTGGTCGAGGGAACATCAGCGGCGCTTTTCGTATTTGACGCCGATCGAATCCTCTATATCAACCCCGCCAGCAGGAAACTGACCGGCTACTCGGCCCGCGAACTCCTCGACCGTCCGTTTGTGGCTCTGCTTCATCCACGGTTTCGATCCCGGTTCGAGGATCCGATCGCCAAGGACCGATTCGAGAAAGAGCAGATTCAGATCAACAGGAAGAAGGGTGAGCCTCTTTGGATCGAGCTCTCGCTCCAACCCATCCTGTTTCGTGGTGCCGCAGCCACACTCGCTACGGCCGTTGATATCCATCCTCTCAAAGAGTCGGACCTCGCACGTCGCGATGCCGAGGTACAGCTGAAGCTCGTGCAGCGGGCCGGCCGGACCGTCAGCTGGGACTGGCGGGTGTCCACGGATGAGCTGACGGTCTACGGTCTTCCCAAGGACCTGGTGATACAAGGGGCCCCAGCGCTTTCCACGACCGGTAAGGCCTTCTTCAACCATCTACCACCCGATGATCTGGTGCACCTCAAACAGGCGGTGCGATTGTCCCTGCGCGAGCGTGAGCCCCTCTTCGTGGAGGTCAGCCTTGTCGATCTGTCAGGACAAACCCACTGGCTGGTCCTCCGGGGCCAAGCCGTGCCGGACGATACGGGCGAGAGGGAACATCTTGTCGGTGTGGCGACCGATATCACCGAGCGCCGACGAGCCGAGCAGGTCCTGGTCCAGGAGCAGGAGTACTCGCTCGCCATGTTGGCCTCCATCAGTGACGGCGTGATTCGCACCGACCTCGAAGGCCGGATCATCGATCTGAGCGCACCGGCGGAGACCATCCTCGGTCGCAGTCTCAGCGAGGCCCGCAACCACTTCCTCAGGGAACTCGTCTCTTTCGTCGATCAGGAGACCGGGGCGACACTCGATGACCCCATCGAACAAAGTCTCATGTCGAACTCCCCCTTGAGCCCAGCCCAGACCTGCTTGGTCAGACCTCGGGACGGGGAGGACGTTCCAGTCCAATTTCATACCGCCGTGCTGCGCGATCATTGCTCCCAAGAAATTGGTGTGGTTCTGGTCATGAAGGACATGCTGGAACAACGACAGTTCGAACGCGGCATGGTCTATCTCGCGACTCACGATCCTCTGACCGACCTGGTCAATCGGACGGAGTTCGAGCGTCGATTGGGGCGCTGCATGGCGGAGACCCGGAGGTCCCAGAGGCAAGATTCGATCCTCTATCTCGACCTGGATGGATTCAAGCTCATCAACGACACCTTCGGTCACCCGGCCGGGGACAAGATGCTCAAGCAGTTCGCTTCCTTTTTGAAGTGTCGATTTCGCGAGACCGACACCTTGGGACGCATCGGCGGCGACAAGTTCGGCGTCTTGCTGGAGAGCTGTCCTCCCTGGCAGACCCGGGATCTCGTCGAAAAGCTCTACAAGGATCTGCGCTCCTTTCGCTTCGAGTGGGACGGCACCTCCCTCCCCGTGAGCCTGAGTACCGGTCTGGCAGCCATCGGCCCTGATGAGACTCAGGTGGAAAAGGTCCTGGGGGTCGCTGAGGACGCCTGCTATCTGGCCAAGCAGAGAGGTGGCGACCGATTCTACGAGTTCGAACCCACCGAGCTCGCCACTTCCGAGCGGCACACCCAGCTGGAGATTCTGCATCAGATCCAAGAGTCACTGAGGAATGGCTCCTTCACCCTGCAGGCCCAACTGATCCAACCCGTCGTGGCGCCGGAGTCCGACCCGGATATGTACGAGATCCTGCTGCGGATCCCTGACCGCGGCGACACGCCTTTGATGCCAAAACAGTTCATGCCGGTCGCGGAGCGTCACAGCATCGTCTCGGCCATCGATCGCTGGGTCCTGACCCATAGCCTCGAAGCGGTGACCGGCCGCGATCTCGTCGACGACGTCCGATTCTGTATCAATATCTCGGCCCACTCGTTGAGCGACGATCGATTTCTCGAGTTTGTTCTGCACGAGCTCAGCTATCGCGGGGTCGATCCCAGAAGCATCTACTTCGAGATCTCCGAGACCGCTACCGTGGCCAACTTCGACAAAGCGCAGAAGTTCATCTCGGTCCTGCGAAGTCGAGGCTGCGGTTTCGTTTTGGACAACTTTGGCTCCGGCTTGAGCTCCTTCGCCTATCTGCGCAATTTCCCAGTCGACTTCATCAAGATCGATGGTCAGTTTGTGCAGAATCTGACCAAGGACCCGACGCAGCGCGCCCTGGTGGAGTCGATCAATCACGTCGGTCATGTCATGCAGATCAGAACCATCGCCGAGGCCATTGAAAGCCAAGAGTCGCTGCAGGTGATCCGTCAGATGAAGGTGGATTATGCCCAGGGAGACGGCATCTCCCAGCCGGTGTCCCTGGACGAGGTTGTGCGCCAGCGCAGCTCCAGATCCACCGTGGCATAGCGGTTGCCCGACGCCAGGCGCTCCGCCTCGGGGAGGTGACGCAAGCGCCACAGGCTCCACAGTCCAACGGCTGGCCCAGGGGCCAGGGCCCGTTCCCGCGGTGGCCGAGAGCTCTGATCTGCCGTCACCACTCACAGGCGAGTAGAATGAAGCCGATCGGCAAAGGAGAACGACGATGAATCTGGTGATTGGCGCCACTGGCAGCTTGGGCGGTCTCATCTCCCATCGCCTCTTGAAGGCCAACGCTCCTGTGCGCGCCCTGGTTCGCGAAGGATCGGATTACTCCTCGCTGCAGACCGGCGGCGCCGAGGTCGCGCTCGGAGACCTGAAGAACCCTCGCAGTCTCGAAAGAGGATGTGTGGGAGCCAAGCGGATCATCGCCACCGCCACCGCCGCTGCGCGAGGTGGGAACGACACCATCGAAGCCGTCGATCAGCAAGGCTATGCCAGTCTCGTCGAGGCGGCCCAGGCTGCCGGCGTGAGCCAGTTCGTGTTCGTCTCCGCCTATGGATTCGGTCTCGACTCGCCGTTGGCTTTGGCTCGGGCCAAGGCCGCCACCGAAAAGACCCTCAGAGCCAGTGGACTCAATTACACCATCTTGCAGCCCGCCCTCTTCATGGAGGCCTGGATCTCCATGGTCCTCGGTGCCCAACTGCAGCTGGGGCCGAAAGTCGTCATCATGGGAGACCCGGATCAGCCTGTCCCTTTTATCGGCATCGCCAATGTCGCCGACCTGGCTATCGCCGTTCTAGACAATGCCGAGGCTGAAAACGTCAGTGTGCCGCTCAGTGCCCAGGCGGTTTCCTATCGCCAGATCATCGATTGGATCGACGAGGTGACCGGTCGCTCCATCACCATCGAAGTCGTGCCACCTGGAACCGAGATACCCGGCCTGCCACCCACTGTTCTCGAACTTTGGGCTTGGCTGGCCACCGGCGCCATCGAGCCGATCGAGACCGTGGGAGTGGCCGTGAGGTTCGGCCTGGCGCTGGAGAGTCCCAAGTCTTTCATCAACCGGACTTTCGGCAAGTCGTCGATCATCTAGGCTGCAGGTCTTTCCTCCGGGCTCCATTCGGGATACAATCCGCGCGGCCGTCGCTCGGTTTTGCACCCTCCTGACCCGTGGCGGGTGCCTTTGTCGAGGCCCCGAGCGGCGGCCCTTCTTTCTCCCAGCCGATCCCCCGACCTCCTTGTATCTCGCGTTGCGCCATTTGCGGCGCCATGTCGCGTATCCCGTTAGTGGAAGATGCTCCCAATCTCGAGAACAACCCATGAGGAGGCCTACCGTGATCCGACCAGCGCCAATCTTGCTCCTGACCGTCCTTGCCATGTTGCTCCTGAGCCCGACAGCGATGGCAAGGAACCCGGCTCCTGAGGGCCGAACCTACTTCATCTTCATCATGGGTCTCGATGACGATCCGTATGGAATAGAGGTGGATTGCCTGACATTCGGCGCCAACCAGGCCTGCACCCCGGAAGGGGACATTTGCTTGGACTGGCAGAGAACCCAGGGAGGGGTACAGACCAACAAGGAGGGCGGCTTTGCCTTGCATACCCAATTTGACCAGGAAGGCCTGATCATTCGCATGGAAGGTCAAGGCCGAATCGACTCCCGTGGCCGCAAGAGCTCCCTCTCCGCCGTCGCCCGAGCCGCCGCGCTCGATGTGCAGTTGAACTTCACCTTTGCCGGCCGCCAAGTCAAAAGGAGCCAATGCCTCCGGATGGCGGAGGAGTTCCGAGCCCAACAATCCGGTCCTTGAACCCCAAGGTTCAACCGGGGCACGGCGATCCGAGATCTGCCTTCGGACTGCCGTGGCCCCGGGCTGTTTTTCCGGTACCATCACCGGATGAAGACTTGTCTGTCGAACTCCCATGAATGCGGCCCCAAGCTCGCACCCATCCTGGCACTCCTGATCTTTGCAGTGATTCTCGGCGCGTGTAGTCGCACTCCCGTTGCCGACCAGGAGCCAGTTTCCGAACTTTCTTCCTCCAAGATCGAATGGTACGAGGGCGATGTGGAGAGCGCCTTCGCCTATGCCGAGAGCGCCGGTAAGCCTCTCTTTCTCTACTGGGGCGCTGAATGGTGCCCACCCTGCCACTACCTGAAGAACAAGATCTTCACCCGACAGGGATTCGTCACCCGGATGCAGGACTTTGTGCCCGTATACCTCGATGGGGATACCGCGAGGGCCCAGATCCTCGCCGAGACCCTCGAGGTCAAGGGGTACCCTACGGTCATCATCTTCGATGCCATGGGCCAGGAGGTCATGCGCATGCCGAGCACGGTTCCCGTCGATCAGTACGAGGCCGTTCTCGACGCCGCGGTCGCCAGTATGAAGCCAGTCAAGACCGTCCTCACGGAGGTGATGGCCGCCGGCCCCGAGTCCGCCTCACCAGCGGATCTCAATCTGCTGGCCTTTTATTCCTGGGGCCAGGACAGCCGGGTCGATCTCTCCACTGAGGACCAGGTGAGCGCCTTCCGCCGCCTCTATCATGAGACACCCACGAATCTCGAGGTGGAAAGATCCAGGTTTCTCGGCCTGTACCTGGCTGCCTTGGCCAGGCAAGCCCATCAGAGCGAGTCGACAGATCCCCCGCTCACCGCCGAAGAAGGCGCCGCCGCACAAGAGGCGATCCTGGAGGTTCTCGCGGACCCGACTCTCCGCAACGCCAACCTCCTGTGGGTCGACTACTACGCCGATTCCATCATCGACTTGCTCCAGCCCGACGACACCCCGGACCGACATGTGCTCCTTGGAGCCTGGTACCGGGCCGCGAATGCCATGGAAGAGGACGACGCGCTCTCCGTGGACGATCGCCTGTCCGCCACCGTTCTGAAGATCGGCCTGGTCAAGATGTCGGCCCATCCGGATGCCGACGATGTCCAGATCCCCGCCTCGCTGCAGCATCACGTGCGCTCTCGAACCGCTTGGGCTCTGGAGACCGTCACCGAGGAAAGCGAGTTGCAGACGGTGGTCAATACCCTGGCCTATATGCTCGAAGATGCCGGCCTCAGCGACGAGGCCGAGAGCATGTTGCTGAGCAAGATGCACGATACGGCTGCACCCTACTACTTCATGTCCTGGCTCGCTGGCCTGAAAGCAGATGCCGGCGACACGGAGGCTGCTCTGGAGTGGTATCGAAAAGCCTACGACTCGTCCGAGGGACGCTACAGCCGCTTTCGCTGGGGCTCATCCTATCTGCGGCAACTCATGGAGCTCTCACCCACGAGCGTGGAGCGCATCGAGGCCGATTCCATCGAAGTCCTGAACGAGCTACTGACCTTCGATGATGCCTTCGCAGGTGGCAACCACGCGCGACTCGACGGTCTCCAATCGGCCTACTGGGGTTGGAACGGGGACGAATCGCATGACGAGGTCCTGGCCAGAATTCGGGACCATGTTCATGCCTCCTGCGCTCGATACCCGGCGGATGGAGACGACTCTCAACGGCAACGATGCGAGTCCTTCATGGTTCCCGAAGAGATCCAGGGCAAGGCTGCGATGTAGGCCAGGAGGTCACACAGTATCCACTGGCGGGGCCTCACAGAGAAGAATCGCAAACCGCTCGGTGGACGGGACTGCTCTCCAGGGCGATGACCAGGGTCATGGTCAAGGGGACCGAAAGAAGCATGCCCACCGGACCGAGCACCCAGCCCCAGAAAATCAGGGAGAGAAAGACTACCAAGGTCGACAGCCCCATGCTGCGACCCATGATTCGCGGCTCCAACAGGTTACCCATGAGCACATTGATGATCATATATCCGATGGCGATCAACACTGCCTTGCCACCACCCAGCTGCACTACCGCTAGCAGCACCGCTGGCAGAGCGGCGATGATAGAGCCGATATTTGGGACATAGTTCAACATGAAGGCCAGCAAACCCCACAACATGGCGAAATCCAGGCCCATGAGGGCGACCCATACCCATACGATCACACCCGTAACGAGGCTGATGGCGGTTTTCAGCCCAATGTAACGGTTGAGGCTTTTCGAGAACCGGCTCAATGTCCCGGACCGGTCACCCGAACCGGCAATTGCCTGCAGCTTGCGTGGAAAGCTCCAGGCCTCGAGAAGCACGAAGACCACGGTGAACACGATCAGCAACGCATTGTTGAGGACGCCTCCCAGGCCGTTGAGCAGGCGAGCAGCGAGATCCATGGCACCGCTCGGATCGATGAACTGCACCAGGTCTCTCACCGAGCCGATCCGCGCTTCCAGATCGTGCCGGTCGAGAAAATCGATCAGCTGTTCGTCGAGACGTTGCTGATAGTAGGGAACCCGGCTCGTGAAATCGGCGATGGAGGTGCCCACCAGGCTACCGATCAGAATCAGAATCCCCAGCATGCCCAAGACCACTAGCCAGGACCGCCAAAGGGTTGGGCACCCCCTTGCGGCGCATCCAAAACAGCGGCGGGGTGCCCACCATGGAGACGAACAACGCCAAGAGGATCGGGACCACGATCGCCTGGGCGGTCTTCAACCCATAGATGATGATCATCAGTGCCGCGACAGTCAGAATCCAGTTCCGTCCGGCCGCCGGCCTCGTCCCAGGGCTGTTCATCCGGGCATCCCCATGCATACCCGGGAACTATACCCTGCCGACTCTACTTGAGAACATCGAACAGGTGGCTGTACTTCAGGACCAGACGGCGATCCGGGATCCCGGTCGTGGCAAACGATACCGAAAAAGAGAGTCGACGCGGTGTTGACGATGTAGACCTCGGTGCGCTCACTGGCGGCTTCCCCGGCGGCGGGCTGGGTCTGCCAGAAGTCCGTGGCCGGCAGACCCGGCACACTCTCTTCACCTCCACCTTACTCAGCGCGCTCGTATCGCACCTTGCCGCCGACGATGGTGAAATCCACTCGTGTCTCGGGAAGATCCTCCTCGGGCACGGTCAGGATGTCCTGCGACAGGACTACCAGGTCTGCGAGCTTGCCCACCTCCAACGAGCCTTTGATCTCTTCTTCGAAGGCCGCGTAGGCATTGTTGAGAGTGTAGGAGCGCAGAGCCTCCTCGCGGGTCATTCGGTGCTCGGGATAGAAGGTCTCCCCGTTCGGCATCCGCCGCGAGACCGAAGAGTAGAAACTCGCGACCGGGTCGATATCCTCCACCGGAACGTCGGTGCCGTTCGTCACTACCGCACCGCTGTCGATGAGCTCCCGCCACAGGTAGGCGCCGTTTTCTGCCCTGGTCTCTCCCAGCCGCTTGAGGACCCAGGGACCGTCGGAGGTGCAGTGGACTCCCTGCATCGCGGCGATGACTCCCAGATCGACAAAACGCTGGATGTCGTCCGGGTGCAGGTGTTGAGCATGCTCGACTCGCCACCGATGATCGGTCGGATAGCCGTTCTCGGCAAAGACCTCTTCGTAGAGATCCAGGACCCGCCGGTTGGCCCGGTCCCCAATCGCATGGGTGTTGACCTGGAAGCCGTGCCGGGTCGCGACCCGGGCGGTCTCTCGAATCTCCTCCTCGGGCTCCAGGACCAGGCCAACACTGTCAGGCAGATCCTCATAGGGCTCCAGGAGCCAGGCCCCGTGAGCACCGAGAGCACCGTCGATCTGGCGCTTGATCGAGCGCACCGTCAGAAAGTCATTGCCCTCGGCGACCATCCGATATTCAGGCAGGCGGGCATCCATCTCGTCATTGGATTGGTGTCGCACCATGACGTAGAGTCGGATCGGGAGGGCGCCTTCGTCTTCCAGCTGGCGGAAAAAATCGATCATCTCGAATGACGCACCGGCATCATGGAAGCTGGTGATTCCCTTGGCCAACGCCTCCGCACCGGCCAACTCCACCAGTCGGCGCCTCTCAGCGTCCAGCTCTGCCGCAGACCGATCCGCCTGCGAGCTCTCGGCCGCCGCCCGGACAAGTCGCTGTGCCGTCTCGCGCAGCAAACCAGTCAGCTCACCGTCAGCGTCACGCACGAGCTCACCTCCAGCCGGGGCTTCGGAGCCGCGGCTGAGGCCCGCCAACTCCATGGCTTTCTGGTTGGCAAAGGCGGCGTGCCCACTGGCGTGACCCAAGAGAACGGGGTTGTCCGGGCTCACCAGGCTCAGAGAGTCGTGAACGGGCGAACCCTCGACGGCCGGTTCTGGAGATGAGATCCACTTCTCCTGATGCCAACCACGACCCAACACCCAGCTACCGGGCTCGGCTTCGCCCACGGCCTGACGCACCATCTCGACAATCTCGTCCCAGCTCTCGGCGGTGGTCAAATCCAGTACCGTCAGGGCGGTGCCGAGACTCATGAAGTGCCCGTGTCCTTCGATAAAGCCGGGGGTGACCACTCGCCCAGCCAGGTCGATCACCCGGGTGGCGGGTCCTATGAAATCTTCGATCTCATCATTGGTTCCGACGGCGAGGATCTCTGCGCCCCTGGTGGCGATGGCCTGCGTCTCCGGCCGATCATCGTCGATCGTGATCACTCGGCCTTGCCGCAGCACCAGATCGGCGAAGTCGGCTGTGGCCTCGGGATCCCCGCAACCTTGACAGGCCAATAGGAGAGCCAGAATCGTGGCACCTACGAGTCGATTCTTGAATATGTCCCAAAGCATGTTTCGATCCCCCAGGAATCGTTCTCCAAGAGTCTATCCGCCCCGGAGGATCCGACGAAATCAGACTGGTAGCATTGGCAGGACAACTGCGCACCTCGAGAAGGAAAGAGCCGCGATGAGCGAATCCTCGCACCCCGGAATCGGCACCATCGGTTGGACCGATCTGACCGTCGAGTCGAGGCTGAGACGGGGAAGCCCCCGAGAGCTCAATCGCCGTAGAGATAGCCTTGGCGGGCGCGAACTTTGAGCTCGGGATTCGGCAGCCGAGACCTTGACGCGCTGGAATCCCGAGTCGCCGACTTCTTGGCGGCCTTGGTAGCTCAACAGATAATACCCGCCGTTCTCATCGGCGATCTTCCCGAGAGGTGTCGTGAAGCTCGTGAACAGACGATAGTAGGTACCTCCGGTTTCACTGGCCAGCGAGTGCAGAGATTGCTCCAAGGTATGACGCGATCCCTGGGGCATGACACTCAACGGATAGACGGCGATGTTGTTGTCATTGAGGGCCGCCACTGTCGGCCCGTAGAACCGCGAATCGGGTTCCCACAAACCGAAGTCGTTCATCTCGCCCACTCCACGACCAAAGAACACCAGGTTCTTGCGCCCCCGGATCGAACCCGCCGACCGGGCAAGCACCTGCAGCGCCTCATAGGTATCCCTGGTTGCTTTCCCCAGTTCCTTACCCTCTGGCAGGTATCGCAACAGCGAAGGCCCGTCCGTCGGGCCGGTTCGACGTGAGGGCCAGTTGCGCCTGCTTCCCTGCCCCTGGACCGCCAGGTTCACGGCTTGCTGCAGATCCTGGATATTGTTGGTGAAGTCCTGGATGATCTCGAGTCGGCTCTCGAAGACCGCCACCGCCACCAGGTCCCGTGCCTGGAGATCCTGCGCCAGCCATTCCCCCACGTCTCTGGCGGACGCCATCTGGCGACCCAGGATTCCGGGGACGTCTCCAGCCACCCTTCTCTGTTGCTGAAAGAACAAGATGAAGTATCGCTCTTGCGCGACCTCATCGATGGTCAGGCCGTATCGCTCCAGCGACTTCTTAGATCCCAGAAGCTTTCGGCTGCTGTAAAAGGTCACCCCGGTGATCTCCACCGGCTGGCCATCTTCTTCGACCTGGAAGTCGTCCAACCCGAGTCCGATGATGACCTGCCCGCTCTTGTCCGTCACCAGAACATCGAGCAAGACCTCCGAGACCTCGAGCTCCTCTGCGAACCGTTCCCGGGGTTCCTCCTGTGATTGACCGGGAGATCCCATCAGAGCACCGCGATGAACATCGCACTGCAGAAGCGATGTACCCTCGGCTGGAGCACCATCAGTGAACTCTCCGGGTATCCGGTTCCTCTTGCGCCTCGTACCCATGAGTCATGACAAAGAAGTAGAGGGTGGACTGTGACGACTCGTCTCCGCCCACCAGTTCGAAAACGGACTCCCCTTCCTGGTCGCCGAGGACCCCCTGCACAAAGGCGATGTCCTGTCGGAGGGATGAGGATTTCGCCAACCAACCGCTTGCCGCGAATCACCTGCACAAGAAGGCTCGCCGCAGAATCCATCGTGAAATGCCAGTGAAAGTCATCGTCGTCGAAGACTACGGCATCCCTCGTCCCGACCCGCAGGATGCAATTGGGATGAGACGTCACCCATTCCCAGAATGTCTCGAATGACAGGGTGGGTGTCGCGTCGGGCATGCTGTCTTCCTTGGCCATCCTGCAATCCTAGGACATATCCTGGTGATCCGACACCCAGGCTCTGGTCTTCCTCCCGGGCCGCTGCTAGGATCCCCGGCCAGCAAGGGACGCGCGTGTGACATCAGAGACACCCACACCTCAGCGAGTCGATGCCATAGATTGGGAGTGTTGGCAACCCGTCGAGCGCGGCACCCTCCTGTTCGTCGTCCGCGATGACCGTGTTCTCTTGATTCACAAGAAGCGCGGTCTGGGCGCCGGCAAGATCAACGGTCCGGGTGGACGTATCGACGACGGCGAAACGCCATTGCAGTGCGCCCTGAGAGAGGTCCAGGAGGAGGTCGCGGTCATCCCCTCGGGCACCCGGGAATGCGGCCAGCTGCTCTTCCAGTTCGTCGACGGATACTCGATTCACGTCTGGGTCTTTCGCGCCGACGATTGTCGGGGTACCCCGACGGAGACGGAGGAGGCGATGCCGTTCTGGTCACGACTCGAGGAGATCCCCTATTCGTCCATGTGGCCCGATGACGAGATCTGGCTGCCGTTGATGCTCGCGGAACAGACCTTTCTGGGGCGATTTGTTTTCGATCACGACTCCATGCTCGACTATCAAATCCTCGATGCCGACGGCACGACCGTCGATCGTCACCATGGCGACAGCTGAAGATAGGATGGATGGACCATGAGCGAGCCTGAAAGCCGACCGAGTTGGGACGAATACTTTATTCGCCTGGTGGACGAGGTGGCGAGCCGCGCTACCTGCGACCGGGGCCGTAGTGGTTGCGTCGTGGTGCGGGACAAACGAATCATCTGCACCGGCTATGTCGGCTCACCACCGGGGCTGCCGCATTGTGACGATATGGGACACGACATGAAGCAGATGGTCGACGACGACGGTACCGTGCGGCGTCATTGCGTCCGCACCATCCACGCCGAGCAGAATGCCATCTGTCAGGCAGCCAAGTACGGATTGTCTCTCGGGGGAACCACTCTCTACTGCACGATGGAGCCTTGCCGAGTCTGCGCCATGCTCATCTCCAGTGTCGGTATCCAGCGGGTGGTGGCCAAACGCCGATACCACGCCGGCCAGGAAACCCGTGAGCTCCTGGCCAGAGCAGGCGTCGAGCTGGACATTCTGCAGGATGTCGTGCAGCGACTACGAAGGCCAGGATTAGCTTGGTCATTACGATCGACGGACCCGTCGCCGCAGGCAAGACCACCGCAGCCCAACAGCTCGCGGCTCGACTTCGCTTTTCACTTCTCGACACCGGGGCGATCTATCGCTGTGTCGCTTTGCAGACCCTCAGGCAGAGCCTCGACTGGAGCCATGAGTCTGCGGCTGCCGTCGTAGCGGCTGAGCTCGAGATCGAGTTTCGGACCGACGGCTCCAGCCACCAGATCTTCCTGAACGGTATCGACGTCTCGGAGGCGATCCGCGCCCCCGAGATCTCGCGGGGTGCCTCCATCGTCTCGGCGCTACCCGGGGTCCGATCCGAGCTTCTGGAGGTGCAGCGAGCGCAGGCCGCCAAAGGCAACCTGATCGCCGAGGGCCGTGACACCGGGACCGTCGTCTTTCCGCAAGCCGAATACAAGTTCTTTCTCACCGCGACCCCGGAGGTGCGAGCGCGTCGCCGTTTCCTCGAGCTGCAAACCAACGGTACCGAGGTCGAGATCGGCGAGGTTCTGGCCGAGCTCGAAGAGCGCGACCATCGTGACTCGAGTCGATCGGTGGCCCCGCTGATCGCCGCCGCGGATGCGATCACGATCGACTGCTCTCAGATGAGCGCTGGAGAGGTCGTGGCCGAGATGCAGCATCTGATCTCTGATCAACGCCCGATGACGAACTCATGAGCGGCGTCATCACCAGGCGTAGCGAGGAGTACCATCATGGGTCAAGTTCCTGAGCATTTTTTTCACCAGTCAGCAGTGCTCCCGTTTCGCCACGATCGCGGCAAGCTCGAGATCCTGTTGGTGTCCTCGCGACGCAAGAAGCGCTGGGTGATCCCCAAAGGCGTTCGTGAGCTTGACATGGATGCCGCCTCGTCCGCCGCCAAGGAAGCGCTGGAAGAGGCGGGCATCGAAGGGGAGCTGTCGACGGAGGCTATCGGCACCTACAAGTATGAAAAATGGGGAGGTACCTGCACCGTCGAGGTGTACTCCATGGCTGTCCATACGAGCTATGACGCCTGGCCCGAGAGCTATCGCGATCGATACTGGTTCACGCCCCAAGAAGCCATCGACAAGGTCAACGAGCTCGACTTGAAGAAGATCATTCGCGAGTTCGAATCCTCCCAGTCCGACGCGTGAGTCTGTTGCCCTGGCAGTCAGGGCCGACCCGCGCCCTTGTGGGTGACAGTCTCCGTGCCCATCAGTAGTTCGCGAGTGCCGTGCGGAATAGCGGCCCTGCGTTGACTTGTTACCCAGTATGGACTTACGATCACGACAACAAAGTCTGGAGTCTGGGCCATTGACCACGTCCGTCGGAGAGAATCGTCTCGAGGGGGCTGTTGCAGCCCGAACCCTTGGCGCGATCGTCGATCACAGCCAACAGCTCGAGACGGTCCGGAAACGCGATCTGCGACACGGCGACTGGATCGTGGTGCTGACGAAGAACTCCATCTATTCCATCTGCTTTGTCGGTGAAGACCGCTACGCCGTCTCGGGTGGCTGGTTCGACCGCCAGAGCGAAGCCCCTCTGACCGTTCCCGTCAACGGTTGCACCTGGGGCGGCACCGCCATCAAGAGCGACATCCTCGCCGCGCCTGGACTTTTTCTCGAGTTCGGCAACCGTGTCCGAACCACGAGGATACAGAGTGTCCAGATCTTTCGGGGCGACCTGCAGCCCCATCACTTCTTTCATTGACACGGATTCTCGCCCCTGTTTCTGTTCCCGGGTAAAATACCAAAGGCACCGTCGGCGCTGTTGTCGACTTGTCGTTCAGTATCAGCGTGATGTCTGGACAGGAGTCTCTCTCGGACGAGACATCCCTGTCATAAAGGAGATCTCACTATGACGCGTCGGAGTCCTTTGGCACCCCTGTGCATCCATCCAGGTCTCGCCATGATTCTGCTGAGTCCCCGCTGCCTTGGCCATTTCTAGCTCAGGCCCAGGAGCCTCTGCCTCAGGGAATCAGCCAACCCAATTTCGAACCGAGCTCCACCGACACGCTGATGGATCGCACCGATCTCGGCAACGTGGCCCAGGCCGCGCGCATGCAGTACGGCACGGGAATGCGCGAATTGAGCAAAGCGGAGAAATTGCGCGCCAAGGCAGCTTCCCTCACGGATCCGAAAAGCAGGTCCAAGACCGAGGAGAAGGCTCAGAACTCCCTGGAGAACGCTGACAAAGCCTTTCGCGAGGCCCTTTCCTACGACGATGATCTCATCGCGGCCTACGCCGGCCTGGGCACCGCCCTGCGCCTGCAGAACAAGGCCGAGGAGGCCCTGCAGGTCCACGCCATGGCTCTTCGCCGCTCCCCTGAGGACTTGGAGAATTTCAAGGGCTGGACAGAATCGCTGCTGGCGTTGAACATGCTCGGCAATGTGACCGGCGCCTACACCGACTATGCCGAGTCGAATCCGACTCGGGCCGAGGTTCTCATGACCGCCATCGAGAACTGGCTAGCCGACAAGAAGACCGATCCGGGTGAGCTCGATCCGGCAGATGTCCAACGACTCGCTGACTGGGTAGCGCTGCAAAAGCAGGGTTAGCCTTGGAACCATGAGACTCTTCGTCGCCGTCACCGACAACGAATGGTATTGGCAGCTGCGCAGCCGGCCGCTGCAGAACGAGGCCAACTTCTGGCAGCCCGGCGGCGCCCGCAGCTTCCAGGCGCTGCGGCCGAGCGAGCTCCTGCTCTTCAAGCCCCATACGCCCCATCATTCCATCGTCGGCGGCGGGTTCTTCCTCCATGCATCCGACCTCCCTTGCAGCCTGGCCTGGGACTTTTTCGAGCTCGCCACCGGGGCTTCGGGCCTCTGGGAAATGCGCCGACGTATCGAGCGTTTTCGGCATCTTTCCGCAGACTCCCATCGCGATTACGAGGTCGGTTGTATCGTGCTGCAGCGCCCTTTCTTTTTTGACGAGGCCGACTGGATCCCGGTGCCGGCTGATTTCTCCAAGAACGTCGGTCAAGGCAAGACCTACGACACGTCGAGCCCCGCTGGTCACGCACTTTGGGAGGCTGTACGGATGCGGCTTCAGGCCTCACAACCCGGCGGCGACGCCGGGGCGCAGAGCAAGATGTTCGGCGAACCGACGATTGTTCACCCGACCCTGGGACCGGGCTCCTTTCGTCTCCTGATCACAGATTTCTACGGCCGCCAATGTGCCATGACACGGCAAACCGTCTTACCCGCCTTGGAGGCGGCCCACATTCGTCCCGTCAGCGAGGGCGGTCTCCACCGGGTGGACAATGGGCTGCTCCTGCGAGCCGACCTGCGACATCTTTTTGATCAGGGCTACCTCTCCATCGATGAAGAGAACCGAATCCTGGTCAGCCCGGCCCTCGATACCGACTACGGCGAGTCCAATTTCTATTCCGACTTGGCGGGTCGCGAGCTGACCCTACCCGAACGGCCCGAGCACAGACCGCGCAGAGAATCCATCGATTGGCACCGGTCGAAAGTCTTCCGAGGCCGTTAGAGGACCCTCTGGCACCTCACCGCGAGCGTCATCCAAGCAGCGAGCGGCGCAACGTCTCGATCTCCCTCGGACCCGTTCGGCAACAACCACCGATCAGCCGCGCACCCCGTCGGATCCAGTCGCCGCCGCCGGTGAGCCAGGAGGGCCCATCGGCGGCTCGGGGCCTCCAGTTTCGATTGTCCGCATCCCACAGCTCTCCCGAGTTGGGATAGACAACCGCCGGCTTCGATGTCCCCAGGCGCACTCTCTCGAGAAGACTCGAGATGTACTGCGGAGCCGTGCAGTTCACCCCCACAGCCACAATCTGGGGACAACTGTCGAGCTCGGCTGCCACTTCGTCGATTGGCGACCCATCGTTGAGGCTCAGACCATCACGACAACCAAAGCTGAACCAGGCCTGGACTCCGGGGGTCTGCTCCAGCAATCGGCGCAGCGCCCGGGCCTCCAAGCGTGACGGCAGCGTCTCACAGGCCAGGAGGTCGGCACCGCTGGCTGCGAGGATCTTCCACCTGTCTCGGTGAAAGTCCTCCAACTCCTGTTCATCCAGCCCATAGTCTCCTCTGAATTCCGAGCCATCCGCCAGGAACGCCCCATACGGCCCTACACTGGCCGCCACCAAGGGCTCTAGCCGGTGACGACGGTTGGTGAGGTCGGCCCAGAATCCATCCCGTGCTTCGCGAGCAAGAACCACAGACCTGCGAATCAGGTCGGCGGCACTCGACCTCGACAAGCCCCGCTTTGCAAACCCCTCCAAGGTCGCTTGATAACTGGCGCTGATCACACAGTCTGCGCCGGCCCGCAAATACTCCAAATGGACGTCGCGGATCAGACCCGGCCGATCCATGAGCAGCCTAGCGGACCAAAGATCATCGGCCAGGTCACAACCTCGGGCCTCCAGCTCGGTGGCCAAACCTCCATCGAGAATGACGAGCTGGTCCGATCCCAGAAAGCGGTCGAGCGGATTCGACAGAGTGGTTGTGGGTTGCATCTGCCGATTCTAGTAGTCTTCTCCCGAGATGACCTTCGTTTTGTGGGTGAGCGCGTTTCTGCTCGTTCTGATTGGCTTGATCGGTGCCCTTGGTGCCGGTGTTGCCCGGTCCGGTGCTGGTCTTTGCCGGTCTCTTGTTGGCTTCCTGGGCAGACGATTTTGCTCGGGTCGGTCCCGCAACCCTGGCGATTCTGGCTCTGCTGACCGTGGCAGTCTACGTCGTCGATTTTCTAGCTGGAGCCTACGGTGTGGAGAAGACTGGTGCCAGTCGACGCGCCGTCCTGGGCGCCGTTGTCGGCACCGTGGTCGGCCTGTTCTTCGGTCTGGCCGGTCTCATCCTCGGTCCCTTTGTCGGTGCGGTCTTGGGTGAGTTGACTGTGAAACCTCGACTTTTGGACGCCGGTCGAGCCGGCGCCGGGGCGTGGCTCGGAATCGTCCTGGGCGCCGCAGCGAAGATGGCTCTGATCTTTGTCATGCTCGGCGTTTTCTTGACTGCATACTTTCTCTAGTCCGCAGACGCTGTCATCCGGAGAGCCACCATTTCGTTGAAATCACGGACGATGAGAATCCCGTTCGCCAACGAGGGCATTGTCCAGGTCTTGCCTTCGAGGATCTTCACCCGGGACTTACTGCGGAATCCTTCCGGTGTCGCCTCCACCAGAGCCAGGTTGCCGCTGCCACCCATGACAATCAGATGGCCGTCGGCATAGAGGAGAGATCCCTTCGAAAAACCACCTCTGGCTCGCCACTTCTCCTCGCCGGTCAGGGCGTCCAGACACTTGAGCGTCCCCATGTCGAAACCGTAAAGAGACGACCCGACGAAGACTGAGGAATTGAAGTGGTTCTTCATCAGCCGATTCCGCCACACCACGTGGACCTTGAATTCATCCTCTTGCTCGAGGATCTGCAGGAGCGTGGCTCCGGTGTCGTACCCGGAAGAAATAAAGATTCCATTGCGCGGCACAAAGACCGGTGTCGCCGCGTTGACATCCCAGTCCGTGGTCCAGGGTGAGCTCCACAGTCGTTGCCCATTTCGCGCCGAGACACCCTGGAGACCTTCCGCGGTAAAGAGCACGAACTGCCGCTCGCCCCCGATGGTCACCGCGATCGGTGAGGAATAGGCCGCCCGGTGACTCCCCGCGTGCCAGGCGATCTCACCGGTCGGCTTGTCGAAGGCGACGACGCCGTGGTCCTTGCGCCCGGCCACATCGACGATGAGGAGGGAAGGGGCCATGGAGTACACCACCATCGTTGCCGCCTGTGCCTCCGACCCGGCGACCCTGCAGTACCTGGCCCCTTACGCCGGATGCGCCATGGGTGAGTATTTCCGCGACAAGGGCCAGCACGCATTGATCATTTACGACGATCTCTCCAAACAGGCCGCCGCCTATCGCCAGGTTTCCCTGTTGCTGAGACGACCGCCTGGACGTGAAGCCTACCCCGGCGACATTTTTTACAACCACTCCAGACTCCTGGAGCGCAGCGCCAAGCTCAGCGATGATCTCGGTGCCGGCTCCCTGACGGCCCTGCCGATCATCGAAACCCAGGCCGGGGACGTTTCCGCCTACATTCCGACCAACGTGATTTCCATCACCGATGGTCAGATTTACCTGGAACCGGCGTTGTTCTTTCGCCGGTGTGCGTCCGGCCATCAACGTCGGTCTGTCGGTTTCGCGCGTGGGTGGTGCCGCCCAGATCAAGGCCATGAAGAAAGTGGCCGGTACCCTGCGTCTGGATATGGCTCAGTTTCGTGAACTGGAGGCCTTTGCCGCCTTCGGTAGCGACCTGGATGCCGCCACGCAGCGGCAGCTTACCCGTGGCGCGCGTCTGATACAGGTGCTTAAACAGCCTCAGTACAAGCCCCTTTCACACGAAAAGCAGGTAACCATCCTGTACGCAGCGACACGCGGGTACTTGGACAAGTTCCCCACCGATGTCGTCGCCAAGTATGAAGCCGGTCTATATCCCTTCATCGACGACCGCTATCCGCAGATTTATTCCCAACTGGAAGAGGCTCAGGATATCACCGAGGAGATCGAAGGCCTGCTCAAGACCGCCCTCGAGGCCTATAATGAAGAATTCAAAGACACCATTAAATAAGGCTTTTGGAAAAACTGCTGAACTCAGACCACATGCGATAAGGACGTAAGCTTTATGCCAACGTTAAAGGATGTCCAGTTAAAAATCCAGGGTGTCAAGAAGACCAAGCAGATCACCAAAGCCATGAACATGGTGGCAACCTCGCGGTTGCGCGGTGCCCAGGGGGCGATGGATGGATTTCGCCCCTATGCCGAAAAATTTTCTGAAGTCCTTGGCAGCCTGGCGGAAAAGGCCGGAGAGGAGGCCAGCCCCCTGTTGATCCCCAAAGAAGAGGTCAAAAAGATCCACATCGTGCTGTGCACCTCGGATCGGGGATTGTGCGGTGGCTTCAATATTAACCTTACCGATGGGGCTAAAAACCACATCAAAAACAACCCGGTAGAGGGTGCCGACTACTCTTTCACCTGCTTCGGTAAGAAGGGGAGGGATTGGTGCCGGAAAAACAAACACACGATGGTGGAAGCTCACCTCGGGATCGTCGGCAGCAAGTTTGGATTCAGCGTCGCGTCGACCGCCGGTAAAAAACTGGTTGACGGGTTTTTGGACGGTCAATACGACGAAGTCTACATTGTTTTTTCTGAATTCGTGAGCATGGCCAAGCAACTCCCGGTGGTTCAAAAATTGCTGCCCATTCCGCCCATCGAGAAAGATGTTACCGAAGAAGGCGTTTCTGAAGAGTACCTGGCCGAACACATCTGCGAACCATCGCCGGAAGAACTCCTCGGCGACCTGTTGCCACGCAACGTATACGTTGCAGATTTACCGGGCATTGTTGGAAACATCCACCAGCGAGCACGCCGCCCGGATGACGGCCATGGACAACGCCACCAAGGCGTGCAGCGATATGATCGACAATTTGACCCTCGCTTACAACAGAGCGCGGCAGGCAGCCATTACTGCGGATCTGATGGATATTGTCGGCGGCGCCGAGGCCCTCAAGGGGTAAAACACATTTTAGGAGGCTGTAAATGGCACGGATATTGGTAAAATCACGCAGGTGATGGGGCCTGTCGTGGACGTTGAGTTTGAACAGGGGCAGTTGCCGAATATCCTCACTGCGCTGTTGATCACCAACCCGACCATCAATGACGAGGAAGACAACCTGGTGGTCGAGGTTGCCCAGCATCTCGGCGACAATGTGGTGCGCACCATCGCCATGGACGTTTCCGATGGTCTGGTCCGTGGTATGGCGGTGAAAGATACCGGTGCCCCAATTATGATGCCCGTGGGCGAAGCCAGTCTGGGCCGTGTGCTCAACGT
>CAVRAU010000028.1:0-27630 GCA_963719055.1 uncultured Acidobacteriota bacterium
CTAGAGGGTCTCCCCGGCCGATACAATTGCGCTGTGCGCCTCTTCTATGCGGCCTATCTCAGCCAGGAGAACATGGATGCCTACCAGGCTCTAGTCGATGACCTTATCGGTGAGGTACCCGGTGTCCTCCGTTCGATTCCATCCAGTACCCACCACCTGACTCTCGCGTTTCTGGGAGAGATCGCAGAGAGCGACGTCAAGATTTGTTCTTCAGTGCTCGACGCCGTGAAGAGGTTCGAGGCCTTTGACTACGCACTCGGATCACCGAGCCTACTTGTGAGCAGGGGGCGACCCAGATTGATCCGCGTCAGTGTCTCTGAGGGTGCCGAGAAAGTGCGAAACGTGCAGACCGCCCTGCTGTCAAAGCTGGCTCGAAACCTCTCTTCGATCGAGACTCGCTCCAAACCCCCGCACATCACCCTCGCCAGATTCAAGAAGAACGCCCATCGGCCACAGGCGCGAAGAGTCCAGGCAGCCGTCGACCGATACGACACGCCGGTACCGGATAAGGATCAATTCTCCTGCGTTCAGCTGGTCAAGAGCGAGCTGACTCCGTCGGGACCGATCTACGAGACCCTCTGCGAGGTTCACTTGGCTGAGGGTCTTTGATACCCGTCCGAGATCGCTCACACTTCTTCGCAATATCGAAATCTGCCATGGCGCCACGAAAAGAGTCGAAGAATCTTCCTGTTCAAGCCTGGTTTGTCAGAAACCTCATCCGGGCGACGGCAGGCCTCTCGTGGCGAGGCACGCATCGATTGGGTAGTGCCTTGGGCTGGCTTGCCTGGCGATCACCCAACCGCTTCAGTTTCGATACCCTCCTCAATCTGAAAGTTTGTCTGCCCGAGCTCGAGCCCAGCGAACGAGATCGCCTCGCCCGATCGAGCCTCGTCGAGACCTGCTGCACCATCGCCGAGAGCGGCATCATGTGGAACTGGCCTGTCGAGAGAATTCATCCCCTCGCGAGAGACACGATCAATGCCGACCTTCTGGAGCGCGGTATGGAGGCCGGCAAAGGAGTCCTGCTGCTGGCACCTCACCTGGGAAACTGGGAGTTTCTCATCCACCATGTGACGCGACGCCATCCCGTCACGGCTCTGTACCGACCTCCCCGAATCGCTCAGATGGACACGTTGATCCACTCCGCGAGAGCGCGGAGTGGCGCGACCCTGGTCCCTGCCACCCGCCGTGGGATTCGGGAGGTTCTGAGAACTCTCTCTGCCGGCGGACTGGTGGGTATCTTGCCGGATCAGCAGCCCCTTCAAGGACACGGTGTCTATGCGCCGTTCTTTCATCTTCCCGCCCTGACGTTGACGCTGATTGGCGCTCTACTGCGTCGGACTTCCGCGCTGCCGATCTTTGGCTGGGCGCAACGCAACTCGGATGGCTACGATGTTCACTTTCGCGGTGCCCCCGACGGGTTGAACGATCCTGACGAAGTCGTCGCAGCCACCTGTCTCAACCTTGGCATCGAAGCCTGCGTTAGGCACTGTCCCGAGCAATACACCTGGAGCTATCGCAGATTCCGCACCCGACCTCCGGAGGAGCTCGAGGCGGTGCGACGAGGAGAGCCACCCAGGGTGCCCTATAAGTCTTGACCTGGTGGGGAGGCCCGTCTCGGACCCTGAGATCTGCTACAGGAAGATCGGCCAGCCGTATTCGGAAGCAATGGCCAGCAGGATCTCGAACCGTATGATCCCCTGGTTGCTGGACGAGTTCGTCATGATCACAGCTCCCTGGCCGGTTTCTGGATAGAACCAGAGAACACACGTGGAGCCCCAGGTGGCTCCCGTATGAACCACCTGGAGAGTTCGCCCCTCACCCCGCAACTGAAACGCCAGCCCTAAAGAGTCGCCCAGTAGCCCATCCGGTGTCGCGATCTGGGGTGAGAGCATCTCACGCGCCGTCTCCGGGTAGAGGATCGTGTCGGACTTGCCCCCATGAGCTCGCATGATCTCGATCGCGAACCGGGCCAGATCCGAGGGTGTCGTCCACAGACTCCCGATGGGAAAGTGATGTCGCTTGCCAGGAAAGGGCTGCCCGTTTGCATAGCGCTCGGTGGTAGCCCTCGACCTGAGACTCTCGGGTAGCGGCATCTCGAACGTGCTCGAGGACATCCCCAGGGGGTCGAGCACAGACTCGCTCATGAAATCGGTGAGCGGTCTTCCCGTGACGTCCTCCAGTAACAACATCAGAATGGCGAAATCGGCATTGGCATAGCGATACTTCGTGCCTGGAATCGCGGTCACATGGGTGGGGCCGTCGACATCGACGCCGGGCTCGGCTCCAATGAATCTCGAAAGCATCAATGACGGCGATACCCACACCCGCAACACCGTAGTGAGCCATCCTCTCCGTCAGGCTTTCGGGTGCGACACCCCGTCTGGCATCGCCGGGAGCTCCGCGCGATCGCATCCAGTGGACGCCATCAATCCAATCATCGCCAAAGTCAGACAGGCTCGCATGGCAGAACTCCTCGAGCGAGCTCCAGACCCAGTTCACAACCGGTTTCTCTGGCCCACGATTCCATGAATCCGACCGTCGGGTTACTGTGCCAGCGTTCGGCCTGAGAGACAGCCTGCTGGGAGCATCCGAGGCGTACGGCCAACTTCTGCTGACTGAGAGAGGCCTCCTCGCGCGCCTTGCGGAGCAAGAACCCGGGAACGATCTTCTCCCGTCGTGGCAGCCGTCCCCATCTCCCCAACGCCAGCCATTCCTCATAGTCCCGAGGGCGCTTCCGGCACAGATCTGGAAGATCGAACGGCAACGGAGTGGACGACGGCTCGATCAACCGTCGGGAATGATCCTTGCCCATGCCTCGAGCTCCTCTTTCGTCGGATCGCGACCTTGCCAGCGCTCGACAATCTCGGCAAAAGCTATCGCTGCCGCGGACACGCCTTTCGCCTCGACCAGACTATCCAACCTTCGCAGGTCGAGCTTTCGACCGCGGGCTACAAGCCACGCATTGATGCCATCCGTCGGTGACTTCCAAACCTGCCAGGCCGCCAAACGATCTGCGACTAGCGCCTCGGGATCGACAACCACCACTCGGTGACCTTCCACCTCGAGAATGACCGACCCTTCACCACTGTCGAGACCGGAAGACGGAAATTCGATGAAGATCTCTCCAACCTCGTGAATCCAATGCCGTCCGCGCCGTTGGAATCCCGCATCCTTCAGAGCGGCAGCCACGGCCGGGGGCACACTGCCCACAAAATCAAGGTCGCCCGTTGTGTACGCACCTCCGGTGTATAGCTCGACCGCTGCACCTCCTACCAGGATCGGCTTCTCGCGGTCCGTCTCATAGAGATCCTGGAACCAGGCGACAAGAGTAGCTGTGCGTCTTGGACCCTCTGGGAGTGCGAGGATATCTCTTAGGAATTTCACAATATAAATATTGTACCACCAGATCTCAATTGTCGTTCCACGAGACAACGACGGCCCGCACAGAGGCCCGCACCTGAGGCCATACACGCGGAGGCTCCCCCACCCGAGGCCGGCGCGGCGGCCGGCCACTACAGGACTGCGGTCTGCCGGTTGCTTCAGTTTCCGCGATAGACGCAGCCTGAGGTGCAGGTTTCGCCGATCTCGATCTTGCTCAAGTTCGGCAAGCGGGGCTGGAGGCGTTCCCAGATCCAGCGGGCGATGTTCTCGGCCGTGGGGTTCTCGAGACCTTCGATGTCGTTCAGGTAGTAGTGATCGAGCTCTTGCCGAATGGGCTGGTAGGCCTTCTTGATGTCCGCAAAATCGGTCACCCAGCCGAGCTGCGGGTCGAGGTCGCCTTCGACATAGACCCGCACGCTGTAGGAATGCCCGTGGAGGCGGCGACACTTGTGGTCCTCGGGAACATTGGGCAGCAGGTGGGCGGCCTCGAAGGTGAATTGTTTCCAGATTTCCATCCTGATTTCCTCGAGATCGAGTGCACCGCCACTCTACTTGAATCCAACATAGGTCTGCAGAGTCAGCCGATGGTTCGATTTCGAGCGGAGGCGGATCGATCACTGGTGAGATCTGTCACAGAGCCAAATCGGGTTCGCGCGTACCCTGACAACTGAGCGCCCACGGATGGAGACATCTCACTGACAGGAGACTGACCATGAATTTCGGAGTCGCGTGGAACAGAGCTTTGTGTTGGGTCTTTCTGAGCGGTGCCGTGGTCTCGGCCTTGGGCGCCCAGGATCACAAGGTGGTTTCCGCCAGTTCGGCGGATCTTCCCGAAGTCGCCAGGTCTCTGCCCCTCGGCGGGGAGCTGCGGATCGAAGGGATCGTCCTCGAAGAGGGAGCGGCATCGACGGCGCTGATTCTGAGGCGATTCAGGGTCTTCACTCCTGAGGCGAAGATCGTCATTCACGGATCAGGAGGGACCGAGACCCTGATGGCGGTCCCTGACAACGCCCGGTTCCAGGGCTGGATGGAGAGTGAGCCCAACTCCGTGGTTCTGCTCACCGTCCGCGAGGGTGGTGGCATGAGAGGGATCGTTGCCAGCCGAGGACGCTACTGGGTGGTTGCCGGTGGTCCCGGTACCGGAGGTCCGGAAATCGGTCTGAGGCTGCGCGAGATCGACGCCGAAGCCGAGTTCTTCGGCAAGACAGCGAACTGGAGCTGCGCTACCGATGAGCTACAGCAGGTCTCCGGCGCTTTGGACGAACTGTTTCTACAACAGGGGCCCTCAGCCGAATGGGCGGTGGAACCCCCGGGTGGAAGCCCGCTTACCGTTTCCCACACCGCCCGCATCGCTGTCGAGACGGACTTCGAGTTCTACCGAACTTCGGCAACACCACCGACGCCACCGACTACATCGGCGACGTCATCGGCTACGGCTCGATCCTGTACTCGGCTGAGGTCGACACTTCGTGGGAGATCGAGCTGATCCATCTCTACACCTCGCCCGCGGACCCCTGGAGCGAGAGCTCGAGTACCTGCGCCCTGTTCGAGTTCGGCCGCTACTGGAACGACAACTACAGCGCCGTCGACCGCACCATCGTGCACATGATGAGCGGCAAGTCGGCCGGCGGAGGCGTTGCCTGGGTGGGAGTGCTCTGCAGAGGCCCTTTCAACTACGACCACGGGGGCGCTTGCCCTTCTCTTTCGCCCGCAAGTGACAACTATGGTGGGGACTACGGATTCAGCGGCTCGATGTCGGGCAGCTTCGACATCGATAACCCCGCGGCGGTCTGGGACATCGTTGTGGTGACCCACGAGATCGGCCACAATTTCAATTCGCCCCACACCCACTGTTACAACGGCATCAGCGGCCCCGATCCGATCGACCAGTGCTACAACGGACAGTGCGGCTCAGGGTGCTACTGCGGAACCGAGTCGCTACCCGCCGGCTGCTCGGGTTCGGGTCAAGGATGCGGCACGATCATGAGCTATTGCCACACTATGGGTGGCGGGCTCTCGAACATATCGCTCACCCTGGGAACGGGTCATCCCTACGGCGTCGATCCGGTGAGGACGCCCAGCAGGATGAGCGCCCACGTGCAGTCCGTTGCCTCCTCCAATCCGGCCTGCCTGGCACCGGTCGTAAACGACCAGATCTTTATCGATGGCTTCGAGTCTGCCAATACCAGCGCCTGGTCGAGTGCAGTGTTCTGATCGGCGGCGCTGTGCGCCTCCAAGTCGCGAGCTGGAGTTTGACCGAGTCCACTTCAGAGACTGCCTAGCTCCTCGGCTGACAGGTCCCCGATTCCCAGCGCATCGGGAGTGCGGGGGGCCTCGCTCGCGTAGTCGCGCGCCATGAGGACCGAGGCGACTTGAATGATGGCGTCCATGGTCGGCGTCTCCACCCCGACCTGCCGTGCCAGGCGCGACATGAAGACCAATCCGTAGCCGACGTCTTCATGCAGGTAGCGATGATCCAACTGCGGTTGGGCACCAATTCCGAGAAAGCCCGGCGCCTCGCGATACGCAGCACCGTAGTTGTCGGCGAGCATGTAGCCCTGGCGCATACCCATCGCTGGGTCGCTGGCGATCTCGATGCCCAGCTTGACACCGATAGCGATCCGCTCCCGATCCACCGACTCGATCAGGCGACCGGTGGCATCACTCACGCCCTCTTCATAGAACAAGAAGTCCCCGCCTGTACCCTCGATTCGAGCCGCATTGGCCAGCGTCACTGCCGGATGGATGACGGGATTGGCATTCTGCAGGCTCGTCTGGATGACATTCTTGGCGCTCTCCATGGTTGGATACACGTCCGCTATAAGGGCCAAGACATCTTCTGTATGTCGACTCGGCAAGGCCGCGAGCAGGTTGCCCGCCTTGAGCTTGAGAAATACCCGAACCCGGCCCGGTTCAGTCAGCCGCACCGCGTAGTGCAGAGTGTGCGTTTCTGCGACTCGAATCGAATCGTCCTCGAGCGCCAGACCTGCGGCCTTCTTGAACGCCAGGGCGCCACCACAGGAACCAGGAGTCACGACTACGGTCTGCCCCGCGCTCAGCTTGCCGGCCAGGGCCTTGCCAAACGGCACGGTACTGAAGGCGGGGCCAACTACGTAGACAAGCTCGGCACCCAGTAACGCTTCGTCGACGTCGTGACCCGCACTGGCGACGGCAGCGAAACCGGACAGGTCACCTTCAGCGTGAATCCCTCCCTGCCTATCAATGGCCGCAATGTTGGCTGGAAACTGCGGGAAATCAAAAAGTCGGACTTCATGTCCGTGTGAGGCACAGTCGAACGCCACCGCTGTGCCACCGGCTCCTGCTCCCAATACCGCGATCTTCATCGAATCTCTCCTCTAGCCTGACTCCAATCAAAAGTCCCGTCCAGGCTCTTCCCACTCGATGTAACGCATATCCTCGTACTCGACGGGTTCCTCCGACAGGAACATGAGCACCCGTAGCCCATCAGTCATAAACGGATCGTCCGTGAGGTTCTTGCCGGGAGAGTCCAAACCTCTCACGCCAACACCCTTGGTATAGCCGGCGGCAGCCAGGACCTTCGCAGAAATCATCTCCAGGACGAGAGTGTCCCGGGCATCGTCCACGTCGGGATCGATCTTATGGGTCGTCAGTGTGGGCGACTTGGTGGTCAGCTTCGAACCGATATCTCGGCTGATCTGCCCAACCCAGATCGGGTTGCCCTGAAACGTCACCGGAGCCAGCCACAGTCGTAGGTGATTGCGCTGATGGATAGTGGAGCGGGCCTTCTGCAACCCCAGGTCCTGCGGGCGTCCGAAGAAGTACAGGGGACTGAACGGGGCATTGCGATATCTGGAACCTATCAGGGCCGCACCCACCGTCTTGAGGCTTGATCCGAGGGTCTTGGCGGCCGTCATGTCCCACCCGGTTCTCATGGCTCCCTGTCTGAACGCCTGGTCCGAAGTGACCATGGCGAAGTTCACCGGGTCCCCGGTCTTCGTTCGCTTCTTGTTCGCAGCACAGCAAGGAAGAGACTCAAACCACTCCCGGACTTCTTCCTCAGTTTCCAAGTCGGACTGCTGAGCTTCCTGCCACAGAGTGTCGAAATCGACTGCCGCATGATCTGCACGAAAACCCGGAATGGACACAAAGAACTCCAGGCTCTCAATGTGCTTGTCGAAGAGAATGTTCACCGGAACGTACTTGGTGCCCGTGTCGAGGTTGACAAAGACGAACCCAGACTCGGTGGCTCCTGGCGGAACGAACTGGGGGAACGACTGCTCGTAGAAGAATCGGTCGATCTGCCAGTTGGTCTTCTTCGCCCAGGTGCGATGGGAGAGGTAGGCCACTTCGAGGGGTGGAAAGTAGTCGGGATCCACGCTGTAGGGAAACAGCAGGGCCGGTTCCGAAGTCTGGTTCTCGATCTCCACCCAGACCGGCTGGATCTTCTTCTTGTAGAGCTTGCTGTCGAAGAGCTGCCGCGTCTCTGCTTGAGACGGTACCGCCACTGTGACTCGCAGATGGTCCCGAGTCTGAGTTTCGGCACGCTCGAGAAAGCCGATCTCCTCGACCTCACCAGGTTGGAAGCTGGCGCATCCCAGGTAGGTCAGGCTGAGGGCCAGCACCAAAGCGACATATGAGTGACACTTCATCATTGGGCACCGCGATTCAAGTGAACTATATCCGCACTAAGATCGGCCGGCACAGAGACCGGCCACTACAAGGGCGGAAGCGAGGATCAACCCCACTCCTACAAGCATCAACTGTCAGGAGGCTTCGAGCTCGGTGACCATCGAGTCGACGACGGCGAAGCCACCACGCCAGAAGTCGGCATCGGTGATGTCGACACCCACCTCGGCCAGCATGGTCTCGGGTCGGTCCGAGCCACCGGTGGCCAGGAGCTTCAGGTACCCGGGAACGAAGGCGGCTCCCTCTTCCTTGTAGCGCTGGTAGAGGGCCAGCACCAGGAGTTGTCCGAAGCAGTAGGCGTAGCAGTAGAAAGGCGTGTGGTAGATGTGCGGGATGGTGAGCCACTCGTGGCGAAACTCTTCGGACAGATCCAAGGCATCGCCAAACTGCTCGGTGAGAGTCTCCCAGTAGAGATCGCCCAGATGCTCGGCCGAGCGCCCGGCTCGCACGGCTTCGTGGGCTGCCATCTCGAAACGAACGAAGTAGGCCTGGCGCATCACCGTGGCATAGATGTCATCCACGGCCGAGGCCAGAAGCTCGCGCCGCACCAAGGGGTCCTTCTCTTCAGCAAGCAGCCGTTCGGTCAGCAGCATCTCGGAGAATACCGAGGCCGTCTCGGCCAAGGGTAGGGAAGGATGCTGGGTCAAGACCGGGTGGTCCTCGGCCATCATGCTGTGGACCGCATGACCCATCTCGTGGGCCAGAGTGGCCACATCCCGCACCCGGCCGGTGTAGTTGATCAGGACCCAGGGTGTCTGGCTGGGCAGAACCGTGGCACAAAACGCCCCACCCTTCTTACCCTTGCGATTCTCGCTATCGATGTGCCGTTCCTTGAAGACCCTCTCAGCCTGGGCCGCGAACGTGGGGTCGAAGTCGGCGAAGGTCCCCAAGACCATCTCTACGGCATCCTGATAGGCCACCTGGCGCTCCGACTCGGCCAGCGGGGCATAGATGTCGTAGCGGCGGAGCTTGTCCAGACCCAACCATTGGGCCTTCAAGCCGAAGAAGCGCTGGAAGAGACCCCGATTCTCGCGCACCACATCGATCAGGGTCGAGACGGCCTCGTCTGGCACATCGTTGGCGAGATTCCGTACGCTGATAGGCGAAGTAAAACCTCGCACCTCGACGTTCTCGCTGTGCCAATCCCGGACTCTGTGCATATAGATCTGGCCCAGCACGCCGCGTTCGTTCTCGTACACCCGATAGAGCTCTTTGTAGGCCGCTGCCCGAAGGTCCGCTCTTGAGGAATGGACGTGGCTCATCAGCTGGTCGCGGGTCAGGGTTTGCTCTTCACCTTCGATTTCCAGGTGGAATTCCAAACGGTTGGTGAGCATGGAGTAGATCGTCAGGAGCGCGTCCTGGCCATCGGCGTCCTTGAGATTGATCAGCTTCTCGGACGACTCTTCGAGAGTGAAGGGCTTGAATCGCCGCAGGTCCTCCAGGAAATGCCGGTAGTCGCGCGCCTGTTCTCCGGTTGGTAGCAAGGAGGCAGCGGCCTCGTCATCCAGCTGTTTCCACCACAGGGTGAAGAAGAGCATGCGGTTCTGGACGCTGGTGAGCACCTGCTCGATGCGGTTGCGATAGGCCAGCGCCGATGCCGACTGCGTATCCGCAGAAAACCACAGACTGCCGTAGTAGCCCAGAACGTATAGCTGGGAGAGAAGGTCGTTGTAAGCCTGCACCTTCTCCAGGAGTAGAGCGGAGCCCATCTCTGGCGATAGATCTGATCGACCCTTCTCAAAGTCGGCTACCGCCTGCTCGAGCTCTTCGAGACGTGCGGCAATGACTTCCTCACTGGGCTGCGGCAGGAGCTCGGAGAGATCCCAGCCCTCCTGTCGCACGTCAGCCAGGGCTTCGGATTGTGTTGTGGTCAACTGGACTCCCCTCCCTGTGCGTCGACCGAGCGCCTACTCGGTCGATACTGATTCTTGATCCTTCAGCGCGGCCTGAAGGGTGTGCCAAGCCAGGGTCGCACATTTCACCCGCACGGGGAATTCCCGTACACCGGAGAACACGGCCAGCTTGCCCAGCTCGGGCCCGACCTCCGCCACCACACTGGGATCTCCCGTCAGGAGCTCGTGGAAACTCTCATAGAGGATTTCCACCTCTTCCAGGGTCTTGCCACCAACAACTTCGGTCATGAGAGAGGCCGAGGCGGTGGAGATGGCGCAGCCAGAACCTTCGAATCGTATCTCCTCCACCCGGTCTCCGTCCATCTTGACGTAGAGACGGAGCTGGTCACCGCACAATGGGTTGTGGCCCTCGGCGAAGTGGTCGGGGGCGTCCATCGGCCCGAAGTTACGCGGCGTCTTGTTGTGGTCGAGGATAACCTCCTGGTAGAGGTCCATCAAATCCGACATCAGCCAAATACCTCCTGGACCTTGGCGATTCCCGCCGCCAGGCGATCCGCCTCGGCCACTGTGTTGAACAGCGCGAAGGACGCACGGACCGTAGCCGGCACACCGAACCGTTCCATGACCGGCTGGGCGCAGTGATGACCGGCCCGTACGGCGATTCCCTGACGATCCAGGATGGTCCCCACGTCGTGAGCATGAACCGAGTCGATGATAAAAGAGAGAACGCTGGCTTTGTGATCCGCGGTGCCAATGATCTCGACTCCGGGAATCCGGGAGATGGCATCGGTGGCGTAAGCCAGAACCGCATGCTCGTGAGCCGCAATGGCCTCGATACCCAGATCGGTCAGGTAGTCGATCGCCGCGCCGAGGGCCACGGCTCCGGCGATGTTGGGCGTGCCGGCCTCGAAACGCGCCGGCGGCTCGGCGAACTCGGTCTTCTCGAAGGTCACCGAACGGATCATTTCTCCACCGCCCTGGTACGGCGGCATGGCGCGGAGCAGCTCTTGTTTGCCCCAGAGCACACCGATTCCTGTCGGGCCATACATCTTGTGGCCTGAGAAGGCGAAGAATTCGCAGTCCAGGGACTGTACATCGACGCTCAGGTGAGGCACCGCCTGGGCGCCATCCACCAGGACCGGCACCCCTTTCTGGTGCGCCATCTCGATCATCTGCGCCAAGGGATTGATCGTTCCCAGAGCATTGGATACGTAGGTGACGGCCGCGATCCTGGTGCGCTCGGACAGCAGGCACTCGTATTCCTCGAGGATCAGTTGCCCCTGGTCGTCGATGGGGGCAACCAGGAGGTTGGCACCCTTTTCTTCACAGAGCATCTGCCAAGGCACGATGTTGGAGTGGTGCTCCATCTCGGTGATGAGCACCTCGTCGCCTGGACCCACATGCTCACGACCGTAGGTCGAGGCCACGAGATTGATGGCCTCGGTGGTACCGCGGACGAAGACCACTTCCTCGGCACTGCTGGCCTTGATGAACTCCGCCGCCTTGTCGCGGGCAGCCTCGTAGGCATCGGTGGCCCTCTGCGACAGGTCGTGGACCCCGCGATGGACGTTGGAGCAAAGCTCCCGGTACCAGCGATCTTCGGCTGCCAGGACCGCCTCGGGCTTCTGGGTCGTCGCGGCATTGTCCAGATACACCAGCGGGTGCCCGTGGACGGAGAGGGTCAGTGCCGGGAAGTCCTGACGGACATGGTCGATGTCGAATTTCGGGGTCATGTGCACCTGTGTTTGACATCTTCTGTTTCACGGGGCCTGGAGGGAATCACCGTTTCACCTTACGGCCGGCACAGAGACCGGCCGCTTTCTTGTAGGGGAGGGTCTTGCGCCCTCCTCTTGGCCAACACGGGAACAAAGCCCGCCACTACGATCTTTCAATGTCAGGAGGGGGCAAGCCCCTCCGCTACACGGCCTGGCGAACGATATCGCCCTTGGGCAGCCGCCGGAAGAGGAACTCCTCCAGGTCCTGCCGCACGGGTTGGACTTTGATGCGTTCGACGATATCCGCGGCGAAAGCATAGGTCAGCAGGCTACGGGCCGCCTCCTCGCCGATGCCGCGGGACCGCAGGTAGAACACGGCCAGGTCGTCCAGTTGGCCGACCGTGGAGCCGTGGGTGCATTTGACGTCATCGGCAAAGATCTCCAGCTGCGGATTCGAGTTGCACACGGCATCCCGGGAGATCAACAGATTGCGATTGGTCTGCTTCGCGTCGGTCTTCTGCGCTCCTTCGTGCACATAGATACGGCCGTTGAAGACTGCTCGCGATTTGCCTTCGAGAATTCCTTTATACAGCTCGTGGCTGTCGCAGTGGGCCTGAGCGTGATCGACACGCATATGGTTGTCCACCAACTGATTGCCTTCCACCATGTAGAGTCCGTTCAGAGTCGCCTCGCTACCTTCTCCGTCTAGGACAGCATTCACATCGTTACGGACCAATCCGCCGCCCCAGGAGATGGAGTGGGAGGAAAAGTTGCCGTCACGACCCAGATGGATCTGAAAGGTGGCCATGTGAAAGGCATCTGAGGACTCTCGTTGCAGCTTGTAGTGGTCCACCGTGGCGTTGTCCTCGACCACGATTTCGGTCACTGGACTGGTCAGATAGGAGCCCTCGCCGACGGTGGCGAATTGCTCCACCAGCGTCACCTGGCTGCTCTCCGAGGCGACAAACAGATTGCGCGGAAACATGGCCACCGGCTGGTCACCTGTTGGCCGCGCAATGTTGACGAGATTGATGGGCCGCTCGACGACGACCCCTTTGGGTACGTAGACGAAGACACCGTCACGGAAGAGCGCGGTGTTGAGCGCCACGAAGGCGTGGTTTTCGAATCCTGCGTACTTGCCCAGATACTCGTCGATCTTCTCCGCGTGGCTTGCCAAGCTCTCGGCCATACTGCAGACGATCACGCCTTCAGGAAGACACCGGAGATCGGAGAATTCAGGCACCAGGTGACCGTTGACCACGGTCAATTGAATGCTGTCGGCGTAGCGATAGGGGGCCAGGTCGCCGAGCACGATCCCGCCGCGCTCGGGTGCCAGATTGAATTCGGTGCGGGCGATGGGGGCGACATTGGTGAAGCGCCATTCCTCCATCTTGAGGGTGGGGAAGCCCAGGGTGGCAAAGCGGTCGATGGCCTGGTGGCGCAATTGACGCAGCCGCTCGGGGCCGGACGCCAGGTCCTTCTCCAGGGTCTCGAACTCGACCAGGTAGCGGTCGTGGTCGGTGGCAGTCATGGTTGTGGTCATCTCTTGAGTCGCTCCCTTGGCCTAGACCGTCACCGGCTCGCTGGTCTCGAGATGCTCTTCGAGCCAGGCATAGCCCTTGTCCTCGAGCTCGAGGGCCAGTTTCCTGTCACCGGAGCGCACGACTCGACCATCGATGAGCACGTGCACGAAATCGGGCACGATGTAGTTGAGCAGGCGCTGGTAGTGGGTGATCACCACGAAGGAACGGATCTCGTCGCGCAGCGAATTGACACCGTCAGAGACGATCTTCAGGGCATCGATGTCGAGGCCCGAATCGGTCTCGTCCAGAACCGCCAGGGTCGGATCGAGAACGGCCATATGGAAGATCTCGTTGCGCTTCTTCTCACCGCCGGAGAAGCCCTCGTTGACTGGGCGGTTGAGCAGGGTCTCGTCCATCTTGACGAGCTTCATCTTCTCGCGCACGTAGGCGAGGAAGTCCATGGCATCCATCTCCTCCTCGCCGCGGTGCTTGCGAATGGCGTTGAGCGCCGCCTTGAGAAAGTAGACGTTGCTGACCCCGGGAATCTCCACCGGGTATTGGAAGGCCAGGAATAGACCCTCACGGGCGCGTTCCTCGGGCGCTTGCTCGATCAGGTCCTCACCCTTGTAAAGGATCTGACCCTCGGTGATCTCGTACTCCTCGCGGCCTGCCAGGACCTGGGCCAGGGTCGTCTTGCCCGAACCATTGGGTCCCATGATGGCGTGCACCTCGCCCGCGTTGACGGTCAGGTTCACACCCTTGAGGATCTTCTGACCCTCGGCCTCGACGTGCAGGTTCTTGATTTCCAGAAAACTCATCGTTCTTTGTCCTTCTATCGTTGGCCCTTGTGGTGTCCGGCCCCTGTGTGCCGGCCTTTCCCAGGCTGTTTATTGAGGATTCGTCCTATCCGGCTTTAGGTGCCAGCCGATTCCTTGTCTTCAAATCGTTCGTACCGTCATTCGCCCTGCTCCGCGATCATGGAATCGGCTGGCACCTCCAGAATCGGTTGGCACCTATGTTCGCCGGCCCTCGACCGCGTTCATCGTCGCTACCCGACACTGCCTTCCAGGCTCACCTCGAGGAGCTTGCGTGCCTCGACCGCGAATTCCATGGGTAGCTCGTTGAAAACCTCTTTGCAGAAGCCGTTGACGATCATCGAGACGGCGTCCTCGGTCTCGATGCCTCGCTGGTTGCAGTAGAAGATCTGGTCTTCGCCGATTTTCGAGGTCGATGCCTCGTGCTCCATCTGCGCCGAGGGGCTCTGCACATCTATATAGGGAAAGGTGTGAGCACCACACTGGTTGCCGATCAACATCGAGTCGCACTGGGAGAAGTTGCGGGCGTTGTCTGCGCTTCCGAGGATCTTTACGGCGCCCCGATAGGTGTTTTGGCCGTGGCCAGCAGAGATGCCCTTGGAGACGATGGTCGACGTGGTGTTCTTACCCACGTGAACCATCTTGGTGCCGGTGTCGGCCTGCTGGCGACCCTTGCTCAAGGCCACCGAATAGAACTCGCCCACAGACTCGTCACCCTTGAGGATGCAGCTGGGGTACTTCCAGGTGATGGCTGAGCCTGTCTCCACCTGGGTCCAGGAGATCTTGGCGCGACGGCCTGCGGCCAGCCCCCGCTTGGTGACGAAGTTGAAAATGCCACCCTTGCCGGTCTCCATGTCGCCCGGATACCAGTTTTGCACCGTCGAATACTTGATCTGGGCATCTTCATGCGCGTAGAGCTCGACAACCGCGGCGTGCAGCTGGTTCTCGTCACGCATCGGTGCGGTGCAGCCCTCGAGATAGCTCACGTGGGAACCCTTTTCAGCAATGATCAGGGTGCGCTCGAACTGCCCCGTGTTCATGGCGTTGATGCGGAAGTAGGTGGACAGCTCCATGGGGCAGCGCACGCCCTCGGGGATATACACAAAGGAGCCATCGGAGAAGACCGCCGAGTTCAGGGCGGCGAAGAAGTTGTCCTTCTGCGGTACGACCGTGCCCAGATACTTCTGGACCAGCTCGGGATGCTCACGGATCGCCTCGGAAATGGGGCAGAAGATGACTCCCGCCTCGGCCAGCCGATCCTTGAAGGTGGTGGCCACCGACACACTGTCGAAGACTGCGTCTACCGCGACCCCGGCGAGCATCTTCTGCTCCTGCAAGGGTATGCCGAGCTTTTCGTAGGTGCGGATGATTTCGGGATCGACCTCGTCCAGACTCTTGGGCGCGTCATCCTTGGACTTGGGGGCCGCCCAGTAGGATATGGACTGATAGTCGATCGGCGTGTATTTGACGTTGGCCCAGGTCGGCTCGGTCATCGTAAGCCAATGTCGATAGGCCTTCAGACGCCACTCGAGCATCCATTCAGGCTCGCTCTTCTTGGCCGAGATGGCGCGCACGACGTCTTCGTTCAGCCCCGGGGGCAACATCTCCTCCTCGATATCGGTGACAAAGCCGGCCTCGTACTCCTGGGCGACATGTTCTTCGAGGATTTCCATCTCAGTTTCGGGCATGGTTGTCTCTCCAGTAGGTCTATATTGCGCTCAGCCCAACTCGACGTTGGGGGTAGTGTGGCCGCTACCGAGAGTTACCAGCACGGGGGCCACGGGATGGGTCATCTCCTGCAAAGTAATCTGGTCTAGGGCGCTGCGGACCGCGTGGTTGATCTGCTGCCAATTGCTGCGCACAGGGCAGACCGGCTCCTGCGAACATTCGCCCGGAGTTTCATCGACGCACTCCGTGATGGCGATGGGGCCTTCGACGGCCTCGATGATCTGGGCCACCGAAATGTCGCCGGCGGCGCGAGCCAATCGATACCCGCCCTTGGCCCCACGGTGCGAGACGAGAATCTCGCGGCGCGCCAGAAGTTTGAGGATCTTGCTGACGATCGGCTGCGGCAGACCGGTCTGCCCGGCAATCTCGGAAGCGTTGAGCTGACTCTCGGGCACACCTGCCATCCTCGTCAGAAGAACGATGGCGTAGTCCGCCTGTTTGGTCATCCGGAGCATGAGGAATTCCCCTGTTTCGAAACCGGACCGTTACGGTCCTATTTAGGAAAACCGATGATATTGACGGCCTATTCCCATGTCAAGCACCAGGTGCCAGCCGATTCTTCGAAATGGGGGCACCCATCAAGCGGGGACTGGCCCCATTCCTACCTTGGTGGACCTTGGAGCCCCAGGTCGGCGACGGCTTCACGCACTGCGTTCATGAACCGGTCGCCGGGATCGACTTTCTCCGTTCGATAGCTCGCATCCAGCTCCAGCCACAGGGGGTGCCCTTCGAACTGCTGGTATTCCGAGTGACCGATGAGGTATCGGATAGTTGGATACTTCTCCACCAGGTAGCGCACCAGCTCGATGTTGGCCGCGATCTGCTCATCAGTCATGTTGTCGATGCTGTCGCCACCGCCGACGTTCTCCACACCGATGGCCGAGTAGTTGAGGCCGATGACGTGACGTGCCATCCAGGTCTCGGGCATCAGCCGATAGACGGTACCGTCCCTGTCGACCAGAAACTGAATGGAGACGTTGACCTGATCGGCGGAGCCGAGGTCGGGACGACTCCCGCGAAGAGTCTCAGGGTTGAAGGCCTGGAGGGATTCCTCGAAGCCATCGATGGCAGTCCAGTGCAGGACGATGACCTTTGGCACGATGGAGATGTCTTTCGGTTGCTTGCCATAATGCTCCGCGATGTACACCAGTGTCGCTTCGTGCCGATCCTCTGAAAAGGAGATGGGCCGGTCATGAACCTCTAGCTTGCGATCACAACCTGTCGATGCCAGCACCAGCAGCAGCAAGAATCCGAGCCAACGATGTCTTCCCATCGGTCCAATTCCCCCAGAGAGATCAGTTTATGGCAACCGCGGCCGGTTCACAGGGCAACGAAACCGGTCATCCACAGGCGTGAGCTAGCTCAGCCTCCACCTCGTCAAGAATCGGCTGGCACCTCGACCGTCGAATCTGTGGTTCCCAGGTAGGATGTAAAGGTGAAACTCCTTCGCCCCCCTCATTTGCGACCCGGTGATCGGGTGCGGGTCGTGGCAGCATCGGGCCCGGTGCATCGGGAACGGTTCGAGGCCGGCGTGAAGTCCTTGTCTGGCCACTACGACCTGAGCTACGACGAGAGCACCGTGTTCACCAGGAGCGGCTTTCTCGCCGGAGAGGACGACGATCGCCTCGAGTCTTTGAATGCTGCCATCGCCGACCCCGATTGCCGGGCGATCTTTCTTGCCCGCGGTGGCTACGGACTCACCCGCATTCTTCCTGGAATCGATCGAGTATCCCTGCGGACCCATCCCAAACCCATTGTCGGCTACTCCGATGTCACCGCCCTGCTCGCGGTGTGTGCCTGTGCTGGCGTCGCTTCCATCCACGGTCCGATGATCAGCGACTTCGCCGAGTTATCCGCTTCAGATCGAGACTCGTTCTTCAATCTCCTCGAGAATCCTGATCCGGGGACTCTGCTCAGTGACCTGACGGGAATGGTCCCGGGGCGAGCGAGTGGGCCGCTCTTGGGAGGCAATCTCGAGGTTCTAACCCGACTCCTCGGCACACCTCAACAGCCCAATTTCGATGGGGCGGTGCTGTTTCTCGAAGAAGTCGGTGAGCTGCCCTACCGTGTCGATCGGCTCCTCACCCACCTGCAAGCAGCGGGGGTGCTGAACTCGGTGGCAGGCGTCGTCATCGGCGATTTCACCGATTGTGACGAGATCGAAGACGGCGAGGTGAAGCCACCCACCGCTCGCGAGGTCCTCGCGGAACGATTGAGTCGACTGACGATTCCGGTGGCGCTGGGCGGTGGCTTCGGACATGGCGACCGCAAGGCTTCCCTCCCCTACGGAGTGCGAGTCGAGCTCGATACCGAGATCGGATCCCTGACGGCCATGGAAGGTGCAGTTGCCTAACCGGGTGAAGCCCTCTCGCTGCACGATTGAACCCAGGAGGTCAAGCCGATGAACTCCGCACAACAACTCCTCCTAGTGCTGGATGCACTCGTCAATCTCGTCCTGGGACTCGTACTGCTCTTGGTCCCAGCGGGTACGCTCCATCTCTTGGGACTCCCGACCCCAAGCACGTATTTCTACCCGACTCTACTCGGCGGGGTGCTCTTCGGAATCGGGGCAGCGCTCTTTCTAGAGTTCTGGGGCGCATCGCGGGGTCTGCGTGGTCTTGGCCTCGGAGGAGCCATCGCCATCAATCTCTGCGGTGCCAGTGTCTTGATCTTCTGGCTCGTCTTCGGCGGCCTGGATCTGACAAGCCGAGGTCAGATTGTCCTCTGGATCGTGGCGGTGTCGGTTCTGGGAATCGGCGCGGCCGAAGCCGCGACTCGATCTTGGCGAACCGAAGACAACATGCGCTGATGGCCAGCAGGTCGCAGATGGGCCGCAGACCGATATCGAAACGATGATCCTGCCACGCCGCTCATGCATGCTATTCCTCAGGGTTCAAGGCCACCGATTCCAAAGAGAAGTGGACTGAATTCGTGTTGCATGGGTTGCGCCTGCCAACCAGTCCTATCAAGGAGGGATACCAATGAACAAATCACATCCCGAAGAGTGCTGCCAGCGGTTCAACCCCGAACCCTGGGATGACAAAGACCTGAGTTGGGAGAATCGTCGTTTCGTCAAGGATCGAGTCACTAGCCTCTTCCACATCCCTCTGAATTTCGGTGCCGTCATGCGCCGCAATGTAGACGCCATCGAGAAGGCGGACGCAAAATCCGAGACTATGATCGTGCTCTCGGACGAGACTTCACTTTGGGGTGCTGATGTGTACATCGAGGTCACCAAAGACGTCCCCGGAGCCAAGATGGCGACCATCTCCGGATCCTTCCTGTCGAAAGTTTTCGAAGGGCCGTACAGCAACATGCGCAAGTGGATTGAAGAAATGAAGGCCTTCGTTCAGGAAAAGGGTGGCACCCTCGACAGGCTCTACTTCTACTACACGACTTGCCCGAAGTGCGCCAAGAAATACGGCAAGAACTACGTGGTTCTCCTGGCTCAGACAGAGAGTTGAGTTTCCCGTCAAATCTCCAACGTTCCGCGATACGCACTCGCCCCTCTCCTAAAGGTGCCAGGCGATTTTGGTCCCCAAGCGCCCAGAAGGCCACACGGCTCATTATCGGCCCCTCCGTCCTCGCATCACGGGGGCCCAGGGATGCTCGCGGAACGCTTCAGATCCCATGAGTGGACAGAATCCTCCTGAGCATCCACTCTCAGACAAGAGACCTTCATCACGAGTCGCCTCGTGGAGTGGGATCATCTGCCTGTCAGGACGAAGGCGTCAGTCCAGCATTAGCCTGGCTCGAGCTCAGCACTCCAGCCGACGAAGGGAAGCCGAGGAGGAAAACTCCCCGCGGGAAATGTCGTGATCTGGTTCCCATGGCGCAGTCGCTCGGCAGCTTCGCGGTAGGCACCCACAAAACAACGGTAGGCCTCCACCAACTCTCGCCGGGCAGCCTTCGTGGCGGCATGAAAGGCCGGTGCCCCAACCTTCTTCAACTCATGAGGTCGATCGTGGGGATCCTGCGACAGAATCACCTCGACGCCGAGCGGCCGAGTTCCCTCCCGTGCATGCCAGGCGGCAGTCTCTTCCTCGATCTCCAGGATCACCGCTCCGACTCGTTTTCTGTACTCCCGCTTTGAAGAATGGCGCCAGCATGGCAGGGGCTCCAGATCGATCCTCTCAGGCGTGGCGTACTGCAGGCGGTGGAAGCTCTCTCCCCGCGATCGCGCCGCGCACTCCAGTGTCCGATTCCACCACAGACCCTCTTGGGATCGGCCACCAACCAGTGCCTCTACACTCTGGGCGCCCGGCCAATCCCGAGGCCGAGCCACAAGACCCTCTTTGCACCCTTGAGAGAGAAGGTACCGGAGGCGATTCACCTGCGCTGCCGCTTCCTCACTGACCACGATCGCCTGGTACCTGCGACCCCAGAACTTCTCTTTCCAACCATAGAGCCGACCCGCTTCCCGGGCCAGGTTGGAGTTGACGTAGTTCATGAAACGGGAAAGCTGCAGCGCGTCCTCGACGCTCAAAAGAAGATGGTAGTGATTGGAAAGGAAGACAAAGGCGTGGATCTCTACCGGATAGAGCTTCTGGGCTCGTGCCAGGACTCCGATGACGAGAGAGCGAAGCTCCTCGGTCGGCTTCAGCAAGAAACGGCCCTGCACGCTCCGACAGGTCACCTCCACCAGCGAGCCGCCCTCGGGTATGAAGCGAAGTCGTCGGGCCATGACATATAAGACGTTTTCGCCCACCACAATCTCGCACAACCGGATGGCACCTAGTGTGGGCGAAGTGTCTGCGAGTCATCACCCCACAGAATCGGGTGGCACCTAGTTGAGGAGTGGCGGGCTTCACAGCGCGGCGGTTTGCTTATGTTTACTCTGTAATAGCTCGAGCGCCGAAAATGCGGTGCTCGCCGCCACTAATTCGACTCGGCTGCAGGTCAACAGCAAGATGCAAACCACCATCCGCCTACTCACCCAGTTCGTTCAGGGGATTCGCGTCCTCACCGGAGCCGATTCGGTGTCCCTCTACATCCCTGAGAGCCAGTCCCGACTCGCACGGCCGACCCTCATTCACGACGGGGATGACCACCCAATTGCCGAGTTGGCCGACTCGGCTACCGCCCGGGAGTTTGTTCTCCAGGTAGATCGATCCACTCTGATGCCAGGCGCCAGTGGCCTGCCCATCTGCTTGCCCAGCGCCACATCTGGAGGTGGATTGATTCCGCTGCCAGCGGATGAGATGTCCTGGGGCCTGCCTCTGCCCACCTCCGAGCCCACCTCGCGGCGGCGGCGCGATATGGAAACAGATTTCGCCGCCACAGATCCTGGCGCCTGGTTGGGTCTGAGGCTACCCTCCGGTAGGGGTTCCGTAGTCGACCAGCTGCAGAGCTCCGATCTCTTCAAACAGCTACAGCGTCAGGACGAACCTGGCTACTGGTGGAGCTGGCTCTTCAGTCTCGGCGGCGCGCTCGCCAGTCATGCCTCTCAGGCTACCGCCTTTCTCAAGGACCCGATGACCGGCCTCGCCGACCGTCGAGAGTTTCAAGTGGTACTTGCCCACGAGTTGCACCAAGCCCGGGACCGCTCTCGACCGCTAGCGTTGCTGATGATCAACCCGGACGATTTTCTCGCGGTCAACGAACGATTTGGCCGCGACAGCGGAGACATCTGCGTCAGGGAGATCAGCGACCGAATCCTGCAGACTCTGCGAGCCGAGGATCTGGTGGCAAGATACGGCAGTGTGATCTTCGCGGCGATCCTGCCCGACACGCCACTCGAAGAGGCGCTGGAGATTGCCGAACGGCTGCAGCAGAAGCTCTCGGAAGAGACTTACCTCGATGGCACTCTCCAGTTGGGCTTCAGCATCGGCTGTAGTGCACGGGATGCTGCAGACCAGGATCCCAACGGTGCGCTGGAGCTGGTACAGCACGCTGATCGCGCGCTCAGCGCCGCCAAACGGTCCGGAGGCAATCAAGTCAGAGCCCGAGACGAGGCGGATACCGATGAGGATCACGGCAGTCTCGATCGACTGAGCGGCATCTTCACCGGCAATATGGACACCGACTATCGCAACATGGTGTTGCTCTGGGACACGGTCAACGTCATCGCCCTCGATCCGGACTTCGACCAGCTCGTCTCCCAGGTCGTCGAGCGGCTCTACCAAGCATTCAGACCAACGCGAGTGGGTCTCTTCTCGCGCTCAATCGACGACGAGTTCAACCTGATGCACGGCTTCACTCGCTTTGCCGGTGCGAGCGCCGAGATGACCCGTCTGGAGACCCTCGATCTCGGGGCAGACCAGATGAATCTGTTGGCTGAGGCCGTCGCCGACTGCACCGCTCTGGCACGCCGACTGACCGTCTCCGACCAGGATTTACGATGCTGCGCGGTACCACTCATCGCCGGCAACGACTGCCTCGGATGCCTTTACCTTGACGGGCGACCGGACACCCTGAGCTTCGACGCCTCGGATCTCGTGTTCTTCCGAGCTCTGGGCTCGCAGGTCGCCACGGCCATGGATCGAACCCGGCTCGCCGAGATCGAGAGTCGTCGTCAAGAGCAAGAGAAGCGAATGTTGCGGGCCGAGCTCAAAGAGCTTCGCCAGGCGCTGCAGCAGGCCAAACTCGTTTACCGCTCGCCCCAGATGGAAGCACTGGTCGCGACGGCCCACCGAGTGGCCACCACGGATGCCACCGTCCTGATCACCGGCGCGAGTGGTACCGGCAAGGAGCTCCTGGCGCGCACGGTTCACGAGCTCAGCCCCCGACGCGGACAGCCCTTCGTTATCGTCGACTGCGGCGCAATCCCCACCACCCTGATCGAGAGCGAGCTCTTTGGCAGTGAAAAGGGTGCCTACACGGGAGCCCAGGCGCGCCGAGCCGGGCGGCTGGCCGAAGCCAACTACGGCACCGTCCTCCTGGACGAAATCGGCGAGCTACCGCTGGAGGTGCAGAGCAAGCTGCTGCGCTTCGTTCAGGAAAAGCAGCTCACCCGCGTCGGCGGGACGCGACAGCAGAAAGGTCGATGTACGCATCCTGGCCGCCACCAATCGCAACCTCAAGAGCGAGGTGGCCGCCGGCCTCTTTCGGGAGGATCTCTACTATCGCCTGAACGTGATTCACCTGGCCGTGCCGCCGCTGCGTGATCGACCCGAAGATATCCTGCACCTGGCCAACCATTTCCTCGAGACCTTCTCGGTGCAGTACCAGAAGAATGTGCGTCGGATCACCCCCGCCGGGGCCTCGGCCCTGACCCGTCACAACTGGCCCGGCAACGTGCGTGAGCTGCAGAACCGGATCATGCAGGCCGTGATCCTCTGTGAGGGCAGTCAGCTCGGCCCCGACGAGCTCGGGCTGACCTCGACCTCGGCGGTGGGTGCGACGATGGACAGCTCCGTGATGGAGCCCGATTCCGATCCGGTCGCGGTTGCCGGAAAGTCCGCCGCTGACGACTTCCAGAGCAGGTCGACTTTCGCGCCGACCCCGAGCCCCACCAGCACGCCAGGCGAAGCCGAGGATTGGACGCCTCGGAACCTCGAGACCCTGCTCGCCGAGCTGCGTCAGAAACTGGCAGAGCTCGTCTACTCGGCCGACAACGGCCTGTCGCCGAGCATGTTGCCCTTGGGACGGTGGCTCGATGAAGATCTGCTGGTTGCGTCCGACGCCCTGGCCGAGGGAGTCGCTCGCCGAGCCGCCACGACTCTCGGTCTGGCTGAGACGACGTTTCGTCGCCGACTCCAAAAGGCCAGGGATCGGATCTACGCCGGACTCTCTCCAAGGGTGGCCGACTGGGAAGATGTGCAACCGATCCTCTCGCAGATGGTTCGTTCCGTCGGCGACACCGAGCAAGATCTCATCGGCCTCGCCCAGCGGGTCTTGCTCGAGGAGATCGTGGCCCGCTTTCCCAACGACGTTCGGACAGGATCGGCTCTGCTGGCCGTCTCCAGCCCCACCTACCGCAAGCGACTGGCCGAGCTGAGTTCGGCTCAGAATGAACCGGAAGACGCCGATCCCAGCGCTGAGATCTCCTGCCGCGTCTGACTCGGCATGACACCCGTTTCCGAGCTCTTCTAACGCCGCCCAAGAATCGGCTGGCACCTCTCCTCAGGGTCGGTCGAGAATCGGCTGGCACCTCTGCTCGACGCTCGAGCCCTCTCAAGAACTGGTGTCTTCGCCGACTTCTTGCGCGCCAGGCCGCTTTTCAGCCGAGCCACCGGTATTTTCCGGCGCGTTCACTTGTCAGATACACCGGGAATGGTAGTCACGGCGGTGGGATTCCGAGAAGTGCCCTATACGCATGCTTCGATGGTACGTCTGTTGCTCCATTGAACCGGTGCTCGATGAAGCGTGAAAAAAATGGAGTCTCTAAAAACAAACAACGGCAATCCACATCGAGCGGGGAGTCAGACATGAAGAACACGGGTAGAAGCACACGACACATCGCAGCGAGCCTCGCGCTCGCGGCACTAGCCTTACTGATGATCGGCACGCCGATCCTGGCGGCCCAGGGCATGCAGAGCATGAAGGCGCAGAATCAGAGAGCCGAGAGCCCGATTCTACAAAAGCCACCGGTCCACGATCCCAGCCCACCTCAGTGCTCGCGGAAGCCAAGATGAGCGACGCGGTCAAGCTGAAGGCTCGTGCTGGCAAGCAGGAGATGGTCGACGTCATCGTCCAATACGACTCACCTCCCGGCAACTCCGAGCTGTCTCGCTCGGCTTCTCTGGGAGCCCATGTCGAAACGGGACTACCAGCACTTCCGCATGAAGGCATTGAAGGTGCCCGCCCAGGCGCTCCACGGCCTGGCCAAGGGCAACCGGGTCCAGTTCGTCTCCCTCGACGTGCCAGTCGAGACCTCCTCGTTGGCAGCCAAGCAGACCGCCAACCTGCCCGGAGCCGGCACCAATCAGATTCTCGTTCCCAGCCGGAGCATCGCTGTGGCGGTGCTCGACTCCGGTATCGACCACAAGCGACGTCTACACCTCCCGCCGAATCAACATCATTCCGAGCTACTACGGCTGCGATGCGTATGAAGAAGGCCAGTGCACGGAGTGGGAGGAAGAAAAGGATCCCTGGGGTCACGGCACCCACGTCGGCGGCATCATCGGTGGTCGCGGTGGTTTCTATGAGGGTTATCTGGGTGTCGCCCCGAAGGCCAATCTCATCGACATTCGAGTGCTGGACGAGGCTGGGCGCGGCAACGTCTCGGACGTCATCGCCGGTCTCGACTGGGTGCTCAGCTATCACAGCAACCTGGGTATTCGAATCGTCAACATGTCGCTCGGCAAGGCGGTCGAGGACGATGGCCGCCAACGATCCCCTCGTGCAGGCCGTCGAAGAGGTCTGGGACGCCGGCATCGTGGTGGTCTGCTCCGCCGGCAACTACGGCCGCGACGGCAACTTCTCGATCACCAGCCCCGGCAACTCGCCCAAGGTCATCACCGTCGGCTCGATCACCGACAAGGGTACCGGCACCGACTTCAGCGACGACTTCGCCTCCACCTACTCGTCCCGCGGGCCGACGCTCTTCGACCACTACCTCAAGCCCGATCTGCTGGCACCGGGCAACCGAGTGATCGCTCCCACAGCCGACGCATTCGGGTCTCTGGGAAGAGCTTCCCGACCGCCGGGTCGACTGCAGCTCCTACTGCCTCGACAACGAGTATCTCGAGCTCTCCGGCACCAGCATGGCCGCGGCCATGGTCTCCGGCACCGCCCTGCTGATGCTCTCTGCCGACCCCACCCTGACGCCCGACGACGTCAAGGCCCGACTGATGCGCTCGACCCGTAAGATCGCCGGCGACCCCACGACGGTCGGTACCGGCGTCCTGGACATCGAGGCAGCTCTGGCCGAGAACGGTCGTCTCGCGGCCGCTCCCAGCCCTCAGATGAACCGCTCCGAGGAAGGTCCGGTCATTCTGGTCGAGAACACCAGCTCAGACCTGGGGCGCCGATGAGTGGAGCTCAGGCTTCATGTGGTCCGACGGCTTCATGTGGTCCGACGGCTTCATGTGGTCCGACGGCTACATCTGGCCGGATGGCTTCATGTGGTCCGACGGCTTCATGTGGTCCGACGGCTTCATGTGGTCCGACGGCTTCATGTGGTCCGACGGCTTCATGTGGTCCGATGGCTTCCTGTGGTCCGACTCTGTACAGAATGACGATCCTCTGCTCGACCTTGAAGGCAATTCGGTCGTGCTGGACGACGACAACTAAGACCAGAGCACACGAGAGAGACTTCAAGAACGGAGATTTTGGTCATGAAACAACACACCCAGCAACGGAAAATCCTGACGCTGACAGCTTGTCTGCTCGCCTGTGGGCTTATGGCCTGCACCACGAGTGGCACCAACCTCGCTGACAGCCAGATCGGTCAGCTCACCCCAGATCTCGTCTCCTCGGTGATCGTCCAGGGTCGAGACGTGGACGTCGTCAGGCAGCAGGTTCTCGAGGTCGGTGGCACGGTCACCCACGAGCTCGAGATCATCCACGCCGTCGGCGCCAAGCTGACGCCGACTCAGAGAGAAGCACTGGCCGAGCTCGATCCCAGCCTACGCATCTACTCCGACGCCGCAGTCAGCACCAGCGGCAACCACGATAGCGACGACGGTGAAGATAGTGAAGACAGCGACAATGGATCCGATCCCTACACCGGCTACGACTGGATCTGGGAACCTACCAGTCAGACCACCGCGACGGCCATGCTCGACGCAGATGAGGTGCACGAGCAGGGAATCACCGGCTATGGAGTCACGGTCGCGGTGCTGGATACAGGGCTGCACAAGTTCTCCACGGTCATGTATCGCGATGGCCAGCCCCGCATTCTCGGGCACTACGACGCCACCCGCGACAAGGTCTGGAACAACCCCCTGCGGCACAGCGACGACAACGGTCATGGCGGACATGTCAACGGCTTGATCGTCAACCACGAGGTGCACGCTCCTACCGGGACCCATTTCGGTTTGGCTCCGACGCCGATCTGGTCGTCGTCAAGGCCTTCGACGATGAAGGTCGAGGGACGTACAGCGACGTGATCCGGGGAATCGATTGGATTGTCGCCAACAAGGACACCTACGGCATTCGTGTGGTGAATCTCTCCTTCAGCGCTCCGCCCCAGTCTTACTACTGGGACGATCCGCTCAACCAGGCCGTGATGGCCGCCTGGCGGTCGGGTATCATCGTGGTGGCTTCGGCCGGCAATCTCGGTCCCGACCCGATGACCATCGGCGTTCCCGGCAACGTCCCCTACGTCATCACGGTCGGTGCGATGACCGACAACTTCACCCCGGATGACGGCAGCGACGATGTGTTGGCGTCGTTCTCTTCGCCGGGCCCGACCCTCGAGGCCTTCGTCAAGCCCGAGATGGTCGCCCCCGGTGGCCATGTCGTCTCGACGATGGGCTGGTGGACCACGCATCGCCAGCGCGCACCACGACTTCCACGACGGCGGAGACTACTTCGTCATGTCCGGCACCTCGCAGGCGGCGGCGATCGTCAGCGGAATCGTCGCCCTGATGCTGCGAAGCCGATCCGTCCCTGACACCGGACGATGTCAAGTGCCGACTGATGGCCTCGGCGCGGCCAGCTGTGAAGGAAGACGGCACCCTGGCCTACTCGATCTTCCAGCAGGGCGCGGGACTGGCGCACGCCTACGACGCCGTCAACTCGACCGCTAGCGGCTGTGCCAACCTGGGTCTCGACATCGACCTGGATCTTGCAGGTGTCGAGCACTACGCGGGTCTCGCCCGCCAGGCCGAGGACGGCTCCTACTACATTCTCGGCAATGACGGCTTTGTCTGGTCCGATGGCTTCGTTTGGTCCGACGGCTTTGTCTGGTCCGACGGCTTTGTCTGGTCCGACGGTTTTGTCTGGTCGGACGGCTTTGTCTGGTCCGACGGCTTCGTCTGGTCCGACGGTTTCGTCTGGTCCGACGGTTTCGTCTGGTCGGACTCCCTGACCGAGTCCGCATCGATCAACGTCTGGG
>CAVRAU010000029.1:0-56284 GCA_963719055.1 uncultured Acidobacteriota bacterium
TTGCTCGCAGGCGGCTTCCGAGCTCCAAGAGTCCATCGTGCCGGGGCGCGGCTCCGCAGGCTTCTCGAAGGGTGACCCTGGTGAGACGGTGGGCTCTAGCGGCGATTGCGTTCGTGCTGATTGGGGTGCCCCAGCCGCCAACGCCGGTTTCTGCGCCGACGCCCGAGGCTCCAGAGATCACTGCGGAAGCCTGGACCTTGTATGACGCCACCTCGGGTGTTCGTCTTGCCGGGTTCGAGGACGACGTCGCCCGGCCGATGGCATCCGTGACGAAGGTCATGACGGCCCTCGTGGTCCGCGACAACGCCACGTTGACCGATCGCACGCGCGTCTCCGAGCGAGCCGCAGGCGTGGGCGAGTCGGAAGTCGGGCTCATACCCGGTGAGCGCTGGACTATCGAGGATCTGCTCTTTGCGATGCTGGTCCGTTCGGCCAATGACGCTGCAATGGCGCTGGCCGAACACGTCGGCGGTTCGGTCGAGGGCTTTGCCGACATGATGAACGCCAAAGCGGCAGAAATGGGCCTCGAGAATTCGTCGTTCGTGAATCCGCACGGGCTGGATGATCCCGACCATTTCTCGTCGGCGGCGGACCTCGCCAGGATGGGCGAAGCGTTGCTGGCCGACGACGTCCTCGCCGAGATCGTCCGCACACGGCTGGTGGTCTTTCGCCCAGCGCCGGACGGCGGGCTGCCGAGATCATCGGCAACACGAACAAACTGCTCGGCGACTACCCGAACATCGCCGGCGCATGCAAGACTTCGGCTCCGGGCCGCGCGCAAGGTCCATCTCGGCATTGAACCTGCTGACCGGCTACTGGTGGCCGTCGTCATTGGGTCCGAGGACCATTTCGCCGACAGTCGCGAGCTGCTCGACTACGGTCGCCGGCTGATCACACTGCAAGATCGCTGGCGGAGCCCGTTGCTCGTCGAAGAAGGTGGTTCGGGTATCGGCGTCACCGATGCGGTCGCCGCCGATGAGCGGTCCGCCTCGCCGCTGTTCCGGGGCTGTGGGACAGGGGGAGGTCCGACGACGAACTCCGCGACACCCAGGCCGGTCGCGATGTCGAGGTGCGGCTCGGCGCTCTTGCCGGTGGTCCTCGGCGGGTCGAAATGCGGCGACCTTCGTCGAGGTCGTTGCCGAACCCCAGTTGTTGCGAAGAGTCACCGACTCGGGGCCGAGATCTCTGCCGACTATGCAGGTCGGGCGCCGGTCCTCGTCAGCGTGTTGAACGGATCGATCGTGTTTCTCGCAGATCTGATCCAGAGCACGGACGTTCCCCGTCGAGATCGACTTTCTGGCACTCACCCGGTTTGGCTCTGAAGGCAGGGTCAGCATTGCGATGGACACGAAGCTGTCACTTGAAGGTCGTGATGTGATCATCGTGGAGGACATCGTCGATACCGGGCTCACGCTCACGGCGATGTTGCGAATGCTTCGAGCTGCGTGACGTGGCCAGCTTGGCGACGGTGACGCTGCTCGACAAGGCAACACGACGGATTGCCGACGTGACGCTGCGACTACCGCGGATTCAAAGTTGGGGACGACTTCCTTCCTGGGATATGGCCTCGACTCGGACAGCAAGTACCGCAATGTGCGATCGTTGTGGGCCGTGATCGATCTCGAGGTGCTCGCCGAAGATGCCATGGCATTCGGCGACGTCGTGTACCTGCGGCCTCCAACTCCTGCGACGGAGCCGGTGATAGGCTGAGCCGATGAGCGATCCGGTGCCCATGGAGCTGGTCGGAGTCCGACTGGAACTCCCTACCAAAACACCGATCCTGCTGCTTCGCGAGACGAGCGGGACGCGTTACCTCCCGATCTGGATCGGGACGTCTGAGGCCACCGCGATCGCCCTGGCCATCGACGGCATGGAGGAACCGCAGCGCCCCATGACGCACGATCTCCTCAAGGTCATCACGGAGTCGCTCGGCGGCTCGAGGTCGACCGGGTGGCGGTCGTCACCGAGCTCAACGATGGCACGTTCTACGCAGATCTCGTGATTCTGGACGCGACGGGGAAGAGGTCGCGCGTCTCTCGCCCGGCCCTCCCGATGCCATCGCTCTGGCGGCACGCACCAACTCGCCGCTGTTTGCGGGCCGGGGACGTGCTGAGAGGTCGGGGTCGAGATCCAGGACAGCGGACGAGGAAGAGGAGATCGAGCGCTTTCGCGAGTTCCTCGAGGACATACACTCCAGAGGATTTTGAGCATCCGCAGGGGTGACGCGGCACCGTAAAGCCCCAATCGAGTGAGTTGTCCACAGGGGTTGTTGACAACTCGATGGTGCGCTTCCTAGTTTCACTTCCGTAGTTCGGCGGGCGGAATTACGTCGGTGTAAGCTATGAAGGAATCAGGAGGCTCGCTGTGCAAGAGCACGCAGGCGATACCGCTGCGACGATCAACGATGGATACCGTGCCCCACAGGTCTGCAACCTCGTGGGCATCAGCTACCGGCAGCTCGACTACTGGGCTCGAACCGGGTTGATCACGCCGTCGATCCAGACCGCTCACGGTTCCGGGACGCAGCGTCGCTACTCCTTCACAGATATCGTGCAGCTGAAAGTCGTGAAGCGGCTGCTCGATGCCGGGATGAGCCTCAAGCGGATTCGGAGTGCCATGGAGATCCTCCGCGTCCAGTTGGAGAGCGATGCACCGCTCGCCGACGTGACGCTGCTCTCAGACGGCACGACCATCTACGCCGCCCACTCGCCTGATGAGGTCGTTGACGTCTTCCGACCGCGGCCAGGGCGTTTTTGGGATCGCAGTCGGCCCGGTTCAGGAGGAACTCGAAGGCGAGATCCATCGCTTGTTTCCCGAGCCGGCAGCTGCCGCGGCGTCCGCAGCGGAGGCAACAGCCACCTGAGCATCGCGGACGAGTTCGACGACGCACCGGCGGACAACGTCGAGTTTGCTCACGAGAGTGAGCACCAGTTCGCCAAGCTGCTCGATTTCTACGACATGCCGTGGAGTACAGAACCACGCGCATTCGAAGTGGAATGGGATGAATCCGGCGAGGCAACCCGCTACTTCCGGCCGGATTTCTCCTTCCCGAAGAGGATCTGTACATCGAGATCACGACGATGAACCAGAAACTCGTCACGAAGAAGAACAAGAAGGTCAAACAGCTTCGGGCGCTGTACCCGGACATCCGCTGCAAGATCTTCTACCAACGTGACTACCTGAACTTGCTCGTCAAGTACGGTCTCGACGATCTTGCAGAACAAGACCCGCCACCGGCCCCGACCCGGTACCCGGGCCCTCCACAAGTCGTCGATCTCGGCGATGTGGCGAGCGACGACGCCGCGGCGGGCTGAGGTGCCCAAGAGGGCCCGCCCGCCTCGAGCCCGATGCCAAGGAGATACGCATGCGTGAGACGCCGTTGCGAGCCGCCCATGTCGAACTCGATGCGAGGTTCACTGAGTTCGCCGGGTGGGAGATGCCGCTCCAGTACGAGGGTGTAGTAGCCGAGCACATGGCGGTACGAAACAGCGCCGGAGTATTCGACGTCAGTCACCTCGGCCGTTTCCGGGTGTCGGGCGATGGCGCAACAGAGCTCGTGCGCCGCCAGCTGTGCAATGACATCGCCACGGTCGATCCCGGCAGAGCTCAGTACACGATGGCGCTCAACGAGGGTGGCGGTGTCGAGGACGACGTCATTGCGTGGCGCCTTGCCGAAGACGACTACTGGGTGCTGCCGAACGGTGCAAACTTCGACGAGGTCGTGGCGCGCTTCGCTGCACAGGCCACCGAAGGCATAACCGTCGAGCCAATCAGGGGGGAAACGGCACTGCTTACGGTCAAGGGGCCCTGCGGCAACCGGCATCGTCGAGACGGTGCTTGGCTTTGTCCCCGGACGCTTCCGGGTTGGCACGAGCGAGTACCGCAGCCGGCCTCTATGGGCCGCCGGCACGGGGTACGCCGGAGAACGTGGCGCCGAGATTGCGGTACCGCTTCGACGGCTGCGCCGTTGCTGCACGACCTCGTTGCAGCTGGTGCTGCCCCTTGTGGGCTTGGCGCCCGGGATACGTTGCGACTCGAAATGGGGTATCCGCTCTGGGGTCAAGATCTCGATGAGTTCACCACCCCCCTCGAAGCGGGCCTCGGCTGGGTGGTGAACTGGGACCATGACTTCGTCGGACGATACGCCCTCGAGCGGCAGCGGATGGACGGGCTCAGCAAGCAGCTCGTCGCCTTCAAGCTCGCCGGCCGGCGGGTTCCCAGGCCGGGATACAACTTGCGCGTCGGCGATTCGCTCGGCGCGGTGGCGAGCGGGAACTACAGCCCGGTGCTCGGGTGCGGTATCGGCATGGGCTACGTGTCCCCGCCGACGCCATCCACCGATGTCGCCGTCGATATCGCGGTTCGTGGCACGATGCCACTCGGGTCGATCCGCCGTTCATCGAAGTGTGAGCATCGCCGCAGACATCGCCCTGTCGATCCACGATCGCGACAAGGCCGTTGTCGTATCCCGTGCAGCGTCACCGGCGCTGCGGCAGGCGTTACACGGCGCCCAGACGACGTTCGAGGCCCCCGTGGTGCGCGGCCGCACAGTGTGGTCGGCTGTACCTTCAGGTGTCGCTTGTGTCGAGACGCCGAACTGGTGAGGCGGACCAGAGGTCGTGCCCCCGGATCGCCGTGTCGTCGTCATCGATTGGCGCCATCGCACCGTCTGGCGCCCGGCCCGGGGTGGCGGCCGATCCCCCCGGTTGGCATGCGGAGATCGGAGTGATGCGCCGCTGCTTGCACGCTGCGACGCAGTTGCGTGGCGTTGCGCCTGCCCACGGTGAGCCTGAGGCGCCCTGGGCGGTGCTGCTGCTGCCGGTGGCAGCAAGAGGACAGCGGCAAGGATCGGTGCGCACGAAGGAGTTGAAGGCATGCAGGCGCTCGACCCTCGTGTTCCGGAGCTGCCCGGTGGCGTGCGATTGGCACTTCCGGCAGGCGCAGGATCGGAATAGGTTGCAGCCGTTGTTGACCTAGAGATCACGCAAGCAGTCGAACGAAGCGGAGCGGCATGAGTGTCATATACGGCGTCGACGTCGGCGGATCGGGCATCAAAGGTGCACCCGTGGACCTCGAGCTTGGCGCACTGACCAAGAGGCGTACCGATCAAGACGCCGAAGCCGTCGCGCCCGAGGCCGTGTTCGATGTCATCGAAGAGCTGTTAGACGCCGAAGCCTGGAATGGTCCGCTGGGCGTCGCAATACCGGCCGTGGTCGCCGGCGGTGTGGCGAAGACCGCAGCCAACATCGATGACGCTTCGATTCGGACGGATGCGCCGGCCTGCTTTCACAACGCCGCAACCGGCTGGTGGTCGTCCTCAACGACGCAGACGCCGCAGGCGTTGCCGAGATGCGATACGGCGCCGGCCGCGATTCGCACGGGGTGGTGATCGTGCTGACCTTCGGCACCGGTGTCGGCAGCGGCATGTTCGTTGATGGCGTGCTCGTTCCGAACACTGAACTGGGGCACATGCAATTCCGCGGCAAGGCCGCCGAGCTCTCGACTGCGGCGGGACCTCGATGAAGATGGACGTCCAGTTCAAGCGCATCAACTATGGGCCCCAGGTCCTGCAGGATGTCCACGCGCGCATGATCTCGGAGCGCCAACGCATCGCCGATCGTTTTCGTTCCGAGGGCCAAGGTGAGCGGGCGAAGATCCTCGGCGACATGGAGCGTGAGCTCAAACGCATCACCTCCGAGGCCTATCGGGAGGCCGAGGAGATTCGGGGCCGCGCCGACGCGGCGGCCACCGATATCTACGCCCAGGCCTTCAACCAATCGGCGGATTCGCGCAGCTTCTACGAGTTTCTCAAGACCATGGCAACTTTCGAGAAGACGGTCGATGCGGAGACCTGGCTGTTGCTCTCCACGGATGGCGATTTCTATCGATTCCTCAAGTCCAGTGGCAAATAGACGCCCGTCGTTACCCCTTTCATAGTGTGCTGCATCGAGTGGGGGTTACGCTCCTGAAGTGATGGCTGAAGGGAGAGACTCGCAAGGTCTGGAGCGGTCGGTAGGACTGAGAATCGTCCTGTCGTGGCTGGCTCTTGCGGCGGTGCTGGGGACTGTTGTAGGCCAGGCTCAGGGCCTCGAGCAAGCTCTGCGCGAGGCGGCATCCTCCACTGAGCGGTCCTCCGGTTCGGTGGGCATTCATGTGGTGGAGATGGCCTCCAACGAGACGATCTTCGAGCTGCGGCCGGACGAGTCGCGCATCATCGCTTCCAATACCAAGCTGTTCACCACGGCTGCCGCCCTCGATCGTCTGGGCCCAGGGTTCTTCTTCGAGACCAACGTGTTGACGCGCGGCCATCTCCGAGCCGGGAGACTGGACGGAGATCTGGCGGTGGTCGGTGGTGGGGATCCCAATATCTCCGGGCGTCACTACGAAGGGGATTCGCTGGCCGTTTTTCGTTCCTGGGCGAATTCCATCAAGGACCAGGGAATCCACGCCATAGAGGGCGATGTATTTCTGGTTCATGGCTACTTCGAGCCGCCGCGAGTGCATCCGGATTGGCCTCGAGATCAACTCGGCAAGTGGTACGAGGCGCCGGTCGAGGCGCTGTCCTTCAACGACAACTGTGTGCTGGTCAGAGTCTGGCCAGGTCAGGGCGTGGGCGCTCCGGCGCGGGTGGAGATGGTGCCGGACCTACCCGTCTTCAAAGTGCAGAACACCTCGACGACGATCAACTCGTCGCGGCAGCACAAGGTCATCGTCGACCGCCTGAATGGCAGCAATGTGGTGAGCGTTTCAGGCTCGGTCTTCCAGTATGCCGCGCCCGTGGAGGCCTGGGTGACAGTGCCCGATCCGCTGACCTATTTCGCCGCCGCTCTCAGACGGGCGTTCGATGAGGAGGGCTTGGACCTCCAGGGTCGGGTGCTCTTCTCGCGGCATCTGCCAGTGGCGCATTGGGAGTGGGCCGCAGGCTACCGCACAGATCTCATGACCACTGCCGAGGTGATCAACAAGCGCAGCCAGAACTTCTTTGCTGAAAGCCTGCTCAAGCTCATGGGCGCGGAGCTCTGTGGCGAGGGTAGTTGGGAAGCCGGCAGAATGGTGGTCGCGGAGTTTCTCGAGCGGCTGGAGATTACGGAAGGTACCTACCATCTGGCGGACGGCTCGGGAATGAGCCGGCAAAACCGATTCACGGCCCGACAGATCACCTCGTTGCTGAGGTTCATGTATTTCCATTCGCGCGGTCGGGATTACCTGTTGACTCTCCCCTACAGCGGCGAGCCGGGTCTGAAGTGGGAGCGCCGCCTGGCCGAGCCACCCTATCGAGGCAACGTCTTCGCCAAGACCGGGTCGCTGCTGGGTGTATCGACGCTGTCCGGCTATATCAAGGCCCGTTCGGGTAGGATCTATGCGTTCTCGATTCTCTGCAACCGCACGCGCTCCAACTGGCAGGCCCAGAAGGCCCAGGACCAGATCGTGCGGGCCGTGGTGAACTTCGGCTGAGTCGAGCTCCGTAGGTGCGATCAGATCCGGCGGTTGAGGCTGGAAGAGGTGCAAGGTGACCGACAGGCGAATCGAAGATATCGACTGGGCTGATCTCATGGGTGAGGTCGAGGAGCTGGTCTCGGCCATCGAAGACGCCGAGGGCAGGACCGCGACTCTGCACGCTGCAGTCGATGCCATCATCTCGAGGTTTCATGATCAGCTCGGCATCTATGGCGGCCGAATCTATCGTCGGCAAGGCGACCAGTACGTGCTCCTGGGCGTTGTCGGCGAAGCTCAGCAAGCGCCGGAGGGACTGATCCTGCCCGAGACCTATGTGCCCATCCAGGCAGTGCTGGATCAGCAGACGATCTTCATGGAAGCCGATGATCCCGGATTGGATCGAGAGGTCGAGGACGACCTGGGAGTACAGCGCTTCGCCGCCATCGAGGTCGGAGATCAGGACTATATTCTGGCCTTCAATGTGGCGCCGGGTAGCATTCGAACCGGGGTTCTCTATTCGCTGGGGATCTTGCGCTCGGCGATCAACATGCGCCTTCGACAAGCGAAGCTGGATGATGTCTTGATCGAGGCGCGGCGGATCCAGGCCTCCATTTTCCCGCGCCATGCTCCCAGGTTTCCGGGTTTCGACATCTTTGGCCGGTCGCAGCCGATGGAGATCGTCGGTGGAGATCATTTCGATTTCATCGAACTCTCGGACGCGTTCCTGGGCGTCGCGATTGCCGATGTGTCGGGTCATGGCCTGCCCGCCGCGTTGCTGGTTAGAGATATTCATATCGGCCTGCGGATGGGATTGTCCAAGGAATTCAAGATCACCCATACCCTCGAGCGTCTCAACGCCATCATTCACCGCAGTCGGCTGACCAGTCGTTTTGTCTCCATGTTCTATGGCGAGATCGAGCCGCGGGGAAACCTGACCTACGTCAATGCGGGACATCCGCCACCGATTTTTGTCGCTGCCAATGGCGAGCACTGTGCATTGACGGCCGGCGGCGCCGTCCTGGGCCCTCTCGCAGACGTGACCTATCAGAGGGGATTTGCGACCCTGAATGCCGGTGATCTTTGTGTGCTGTTCACCGACGGAATCATCGAGGCTCCGGGTCCCGGGCAGGGTGCTGTGGCGGCAGAGTATGGACTCGAGCGCTTGATTGCAGTGGTGCGGCAGCACAGTCGGGAATCGGCCGAGGAAATCGTGCAAGCCGTCTTTCGCGATGCGGAAGAGTTCTCTGGCACGAACGAATTGAACGACGACCGCACCGTGGTCGTGATCAAGCGGGTGGACTAGCGTTCGTAGCCGCGGTTCGGGAACGCGTGGGGTGATCTCGATCTGCTGACGAAGCTTGACGATGCTGTCGGCTGGATACAGACCCGGGCGCAGCTGCACCCCCGGATAGATCTGCGAATTCTGTCCCATGACCACCCCTGGGTGGAGAACCGCGCCGCAGCCGGTCAGAACCCTGTCTCCCAACACGGCGCCCAACTTTCTTCTGCCCGTAGGGAGACGCTCGTCGCCGGCCGGGATACGGACCTCGGAACCGTCGTGACGGAAGTTGGCGAGGACCGTTCCAGCACCCAGGTTGACATCACATCCGAGAACCGAGTCGCCAACATAGTTCTTGTGGGGGGCTCTGGCCCCGGGCAAGAAGATCGACCGCTTGACCTCCGTATGGGTGCCGACGATACAGCCGTCACCGATCCAGTTACCGGGTCGCAAATAGGCGCCGGGCCGGATCTGGACATCGCGACCGATCCAGACAGGGCCTTCGATGACGGCACCCGGATAGATTCGGGTACCGGCGCCGATGGCGATGCGATCGCCGACCAGATGAGCGTCGGGGGTCAGGGCGATTTCAATCGCTGACGAGGGCAGCTGCGCCAAGATCTCATCCAGCGGCTCGCCCAGCAGATCCCATGGCCGATCGGGGGCGAATCCGGCGGACAGCACCTCCGGTAGACTGTCGAAGAGTCGCGGGACTGTGTGGCTCATGAGAACGATTATAGAAGGGCTGAGAGGATTCGAAGTGCTGTTTCTGTCACAGCCGACAGTTCGACTCCTGGGAGAGGCTTGGGGCTTGAGTCGATTCCGCCCCTTGCCGTTGAGCTTCTACCGTCGCTCTGCCGAAGAGGTCGCCCCCGATCTGCTGGGCCGGTTCCTGGTGCGCCGGCTCGACGGCACCCGGCTGGTGGCACGGATCGTCGAGACGGAGGCGTATCTCGGTGCGGGCGATCGTGCGAGTCACGCCTGGCAGGGACGTCGGACACCGCGCAATGAATCTCTCTACCGGGCCGGTGGCCGTGCCTACGTCTACTTCATTTATGGCATGTACTACTGTCTGAACGCCGTGACCGGAGATGAAACGAACGGGGAAGCGGTGCTGATCCGTGCGGCCGAACCGATCGAGGGGGTCGCAGCGATGGCCGTCCATCGGCACCTGGACCGACGCCCGCACCCGGGCGACCTGGCGGGGGGGCCCGGAAAGCTCTGTCAGGCTATGCGAATCGACAAGGGGTTCGATGGACAGGTCTTGACTGCGAGACCTCTGTGCCTCACTCGGGGCGAGCCAGTGGATCCATCCCAGATCGCGGTAGGTCGTCGCATCGGCATCGACTATGCGGCCGAGGCCGTGAACTGGCAGCTGCGCTTCGCACTGGCCGGCAATCGGCACGTGTCGAAGCCGTTCGCGTGGAAGAGCTCGCTCTAGCCTGTTTGTGGGTCAGCGCAACTCGATGTAACCCGCTTCGAGGAGCTTCCAGAAGACGACTTGCGCCTCGAGGGGAGGCACGGGCGTGATCTTCAGGATCGTCTGGATGTCATAGCTGCCATTGACCCGGGTGAGGACGAATCCCTCCTGAGGCGAGATGTCGAGAGAGCTGAAATCCTCCGGGTTCGAGCACAGCACGGGAATCGATGTCAGGCTGATTCCCCTGTCTTGGATGGCGCTCTGGATGGTCTTCTCGGCCGCGGCCACCAGTTGCTGCACCTTGACGCTGTTGGGGTCGAGGCTCTTGGCGGCCTGCAGATGCCGCAAAGCCAAGTCGAAATTTCTCTCGCCGATAAACCCGTCAGCAGCCGACAGTAGCGATTCGGAGTCGGGAGACTGCGGTGTCGCGATAGCGTCATTCACGCCATTCGTGGCTACAGGAACCTGAATCTGTCGTGGTCGCACGACCTTGAGCCGCCCGGCCCGGATCTGGTTGTAGAGCACTCGACAAACATGAAACTCGCCAGAGTGGGTCTGCAGCGCGATTTCCTGCACGGTTCGGTCGTCGTCGACCAGGGACAGGATGTTCTCCACGCCGGCGTCGGGTTCTGCCGATTCGAGATCACCGATGGCTACGGGAATCACATACGCGTTGGGAATATGCTGGCGAATCTGCTTCCACTCGTCCAGGCGCCGATGTCCTTCGAGTACCAGGCCGGTGACGCTCAGGTTCACCGGGACCATTTGATAGTCGGGCAGCTCGCCGTCGGCAAAGCGAAAATCCGCCTCCTGCCAAGTGAACAGCTCATAGATGCTCTCTTCGGCCTTGAGCTTGAGCATCCTGTCGAGATCGTCCTCTTCGATGGCGCCGATGGTCAGCAGGATCTTGCCGAGGAGCATCTTGTTCTCTTCCTGCATCTCGATCGCCTTGGCCAGGGTCAGCTCGTCGATATAGCCGTGACTGACCAGAAAATGCCCCAGGTACTCCTTGGGGTCGCTGGCGGCTGAGGAGACGATCGTGCCGTCTCGGAAGAAGATCCTCTTCTCGACTTTGGTGTTGTCGAGATACAGCGTTCCTGTCTTTCGTCCTTGCGAAAGCCATTGAAGGAGCTCGGCGAGCTCCATGGTTTTGAGGTTGCCTGTGATCGCCATTGTCCCGGCTGCGGCTCGATTATAGCTAGCGGTCGACCCAATCTATGGCGGAATTCGGCACACCGTGGGCGTCCGCGTTCTACTTGAACCAGACAGGGGTACTGAGCTCTTCGCGCTGAATCGTGTCGACGAAGCGAATCTGCCCCTTGGGCAGGGACATCACCAGGGTCTCGGTTCTGTACCCCCCGCCGAAGAATCGCACGCCTTGCAAGAGCTTGCCGTCGGTGACACCCGTGGCGCTGAAGAGAATCTCCTTTCCGGGAGCCAGATCGTCGGTCGAATAGATGCGGCTGAAATCGGTGATGTGCAGTTTGTGGGCCCGCTCGACCTGACCTTGATCCAGAGGAGTGAGACGGGCCTGAATCTCTCCACCCAGGCAACGCATGGCGGCCGCTGTGAGCACACCCTCCGGAGCTCCACCAATGCCGAGCACGGCGTGGATGCCGGTTCCCCGCACGGCCGCGGCGATTCCCGCCGACAGATCGCCGTCGCCGATCAAGCGGATTCTGGCGCCGGCTCGGCGGATATCCTCGATGATCTCCCGGTGGCGGTCCCTGTCGAGCACCACGATCGTCAGATCTTCGATGTCGCGGTGATAGGCGTCTGCCAGGCTGCGGAGGTTTTCGGCGACCGGGGCATCGATGTGCACTTTGCCCCTGGCCGTCGGTCCGACAACGATCTTGTCCATGTAGATGTCCGGGGCGTGGAGCAATCCACCCCGTTCAGCGGCAGCCAGGACCGCAATGGCACCCGAGGCACCCGTGGCGCAGAGGTTGGTGCCCTCCAGGGGATCGACGGCGATGTCGATCTCCTTGGCCCCTTCGACACCATGTCCGGCGCCGACCTCTTCGCCGACGTAGAGCATCGGCGCCTCGTCCCTCTCGCCTTCTCCAATGACCACACGGCCAGCGATATCGAGGGTGCCCATGGTCGAGCGCATGGCCTCGACGGCCACCCGATCGGACTCCTTTCGCTCTCCCAGACCCATGGTCTGAGCCGCGGCCACAGCCGCCCTTTCCGTGACCCGCACAAAAGCCTGTTCCAAGGAGATATCTTTTGCCATCAGGATTCTTCTCCCTCCATCGGTGGGTTGAACGCAGGTATGCCGGTGATGGCTTGGCCGATCACCAGGCCGTGGATATCGTGTGTTCCTTCGTAGGTATAGACCGATTCAATGTTGAGCATGTGCCGGATCACGGGGTAGTCGTCGACGATGCCGTTGGCGCCGAGGATCTCGCGGGCCAGGCGCGCGCACTCACGCGCCACCCAGACATTGTTTCTCTTGATCAGCGACACGTGGTAGTGCTTGAGCTTGCCCTGATCTTTGAGTTGGCCGCAGTGGTAGGTCATGATCTGGGCCTTGGTGATCTCGCTCAACATCCAGACCAGCTTTTCCTGGACCAACTGGTGGGCGGCGATCGGCCGGCCGCCAAACTGGATTCTCTCTTTGGAGTACTCCAGGGCGGTGTGATAGGTCTCCATGGACGAACCCAGCACGCCCCAGGCGATGCCGTACCGGGCCTGATTCAGGCACATCAAGGCGTTCTTCAGACCTTCAGTCTTCGGCAGGAGGCCGTCGATCGGGATGCGACAATCGACCAATCCCAACTCCGATGTGGTCGAGGCGCGGAGAGAGAATTTGCCCTTTTGATCCCGAGCCGTGAATCCCGGAGTCCCTTTTTCCACCAAAAAGCCCCGGATACCCTCCTCGGTCCGTGCCCATACGACCGCCACATCGGCTTTCGAGCCGTTGGTGATCCACTGTTTGGCGCCGTTCAGCACCCACTCGTTGCCATCGCGGTGAGCCGTGGTCCGCATGCCGCTCGGGTTGGAGCCGAAGTCGGGCTCGGTCAGACCGAAGCAACCGATGGCTTTGCCGGCGGCCAGAGGTGGAATCCACCGGTCACGCTGGGCTGTGGATCCAAAGGTGTAGATGGGATACATCACCAGGGCACTCTGAACCGAAACACAGCTGCGGAGCCCTGAGTCGCCCCTCTCGAGCTCCTGCATGATCAAACCATAGGCCACGCTGTTGAGTCCCGGAAGACCGTAGTCGGTGAAGCTGGCGCCAAAAAGGCCGAGTCGGCCCATTTCGGGGACCAGATCGAACGGAAATCGGGCTTCTCGGTGACATTCTTCGATGATGGGCTTGACTTTCTCATCCACGAAGGACCGTACGGTCTCTCGTATGAGTTTGTCTTCCTCGCTGAGCAAGGAGTCCAAATCCAGAAAATCAACGCCTGGAAACCGACTCAAGGGAATCCTCCTTAACTGGCAGTTGTTGGGGCTCGGGAGTGAAGATTTCCTTGCCGCATTGGCGGCAGAATGGCGCCAGAAGCATAGCACGCGGACGGTACGGCTTGACCGGTGCAGTATGATGCTCCGCCTCGACTCATGGACCTTCTTAGAGCCATCGGGCCGCCCGTACTGGCCCTTGTCACAGTGGGGGTCATCGACGCCCTGACCCGGCGTCGGGGTCTTCTACCGCCCGGGTTCCAGATCCCTCCCGGCGGGGACTCCTGGGCTGTTCTGACTGCCCTGGGCCGTCGGGCCTTTGCCATGTTCGTGTTGTGGTTGGTTCTGTGGATCGGAGTCTTCTTGCCACTGGGCTCGGTGGGAGTCGAGCAGGAGATCGACTTCTCACTCCTTTCCAGCCTCGATCTGTTCGCCTTGCATCTGATGTTGGTGTTCTGCGTGGTGGTCTGGTACCTGACGGGTTTCACTGCTACCCTGCCCGCCGACACCGACCGGGAACGCACGAATTGGAGCGCTCAACTGGGCTTCCGCACGGCTTCGGTCTGGCGAGAGATCGGCATCGGCCTGCTGGCTGGGGTGGCCGCCTGGCTGGCGGTTATCGGGGTCCTGGTGGCGGTGGCTCTGGTGATCTGGTGGCTGGGCGGTGAGGAGTTGCTGCCCCAGCAGCCTCCGGCGATGATCCCGTGGATCGCCGGTCTTCCCATTGTCGTCAGAGTGGGGATCAGCTTGTCGGCCGGATTTGTCGAGGAGATGTTCTTTCGTGGGTACTTGCAACCCAGGGTGGGTCTGGGCTTGTCGACAGCCCTGTTTGTCCTTGCCCATGCGAGCTACGAGCAGCCATTGATGCTGCTGGGGGTCGGTCTCCTATCCGTGATCTACGGCCTCCTGGTTCGCTGGCGTCAGAACCTCTGGCCTGCCATCGCAGCGCACGCGTTGTTCGACGCCGTGCAGCTCCTGCTGGTCATCCCAGCGGCCTTGAAAGTCCTGCCCGGGGAAGGGGAGTCGGTGATCGTGACGCGGATCTTGGGCCTGCTTTGATCTGCTAGACTGCGCCGCAGATCGCGCATGGCCTATTCAACACGAGAACCGAGGGTTCATCTGGAGATCGGCAGCCGGCTCGAGAACGTGGAGCTGGTTCAGATCGCGGTGGAGGCCTCACTACAACAGTTGGCCATTGAAGAGGAAGTTTCCAATCAGATCGGAACCGCTGTCCGGGAGGCCGTGGCCAACGCGATCAAACATGGCAACCGATCGGACGCCAACAAACAGGTCAGCGTCGACTTTGAGATCCTCGGCAATGAAATCGTCATCGAGGTCAAAGACGAAGGGGTGGGATTCGACCCAAAACAGGTTGCGAGTCCTTTGGAGCCCGAAAACCTGCTCAAACCAAACGGTCGCGGTATCCTTTTGATCAGGAAGTTCATGGATCGAGTCGAATACGATTTTCAAGACGAACGGGGTACGGCACTCATCATGCGCAAGCACGTGGAGTTGCCGCTAAAGAATTCAGATCGGCAAGAGGAGGAGGAAGAAATGAAGATTCCGGCACGACACAACTCGGGAGTCACGATTCTCGAGCCCAAAGGCAAGATCACGATCGGAGTGGGTGATGTCGCCCTGCGCGAAGCGGTGCACGAGGCTGTCGACGCAGGCGCCCAGAACATCCTGATCAATCTCCAAGAGGTCACCACCATCGATTCATCGGGGATCGGTGAGTTGGTGGCCGCGTACACGACGGTGACCAAAGGGGGGGGCAGTCTGAAGCTCCTGAACCTCCCTCCCAAGGTGCAGGACATCCTGCAGATCACCCAACTGTTTACCGTCTTCGATGTCTTGGACAGCGAAGACGAGGCCATCGCTTCCTTCGACTAGCGTCCGGCTCGATGTGGGGTAGGGTCCAGGTCCCTCCTGCGAACGGCTCGCCGTGAGGGGGGGAGATCCCGTTCTCCCAATGCCCGATCGGCTTCCTGGAAGACCAACACCGCCCGCGGATCGGCTCCGCGGGCGGTTTGATTCGGGAGTGAAATACTCCTCTAAATAGCTGAATCAAAGCGTGTTAGCATGCCGCGAAATCGCGGACCTGCCGATCTGTCGCCAATGTACACCAGACCGATTCTCGTGACCCTGACGCTGCTGATGGGTCTCTGTGCTGGGAGAGCTGAGACCCAGCAACCCGGGCGGGAAGCGGAGCTGGAAGTCATCAGGGACCAGATCATGGTCTTGCAGGGACGGCTGAACAGCGTCCGTCAGGAAGCCAGCGGTTTGCGAGGGGACCTCGAGCAGACAGAAGTTGCCCTGGAGCTGCAGCGGACCCGGCTGGCGGAGGCCACGGGCGGCCCGGTTGCTGGCCGAGGAGTCTTTGATCCAGGTCGAAGACGAGATCTCGGGGCTCGAGAACCGGTTGGCTGAATTGCGCCAAAGCCTGCGCCGGAGATTGATCGAACTCTACCGTTTGGGTCAGGAGGGGTATCTACGGCTCTTCCTCTCGATACGTTCGCAGGAAGACCTTTTGCCAGGGATTCGACAGGTGCGTTATCTGGTCAAGCGGGATGGCGACCTGCTGGCGGACTACGAGAATGCCCGCGTGGTGCTCGGTTTCAAGCAGGAAGAGCTCGCCGGACACGATGAGGAAGTGCAGGACTGGCTGGCGGCGGAATCGTCGCGGGCCGAACAGTTGGAGCGCCTGCAGCAGCGCCAGTCGAGAATCCTCGCCCAGCTCGAGCAGGAGGACCGCAATCTCTCTCTGCGGACGGCGGAGCTTGTGGACAAGGAGCGGAAACTCGCGAATCTTCTGGATTTTCTCTACGGGCGCTCGGGTGCACCGTTGAGCGGCACGCCCGTCCAGGGATTCCGTGGTGTATTGGATTGGCCGGTAGAAGGAGAAATCGTCCAGGGCTTTGGCACCCGTCTCGATCCCCAGTACAAGACGCGGGTACCACACAATGGCCTCGATCTGCAGACCCATCCCCGCTCCGAAGTGCGGGCCGTCTTCCCTGGTAGGGTCCTCTTCGCGGCACCGTTTCAGGGGTACGGCCTGACCGTGGTGGTCCATCACCCCGGTCGCGTGTTCACTCTCTATGCGGGCTTGCGGGACCTGCAGATTCGGCAAAACGATATGCTATCTTTGGGCCAGGTCATCGGACTCAGCACGGAGAAGCTATACTTCGAAATCCGCGAAGAGAATCAGCCCGTAGACCCCATTGAATGGTTGCGTTGAAACACAAATGAAAACAAGTCGCCTGGTCTTTTTGTTGTTCTCGGTTGCGCTCCTGGTACCGGTAATCTCCGGCTCTTTGTCGGGGGCTTCGACGGATGAGAAGGGTAGCAGTGACTCCCTGTCGAAGAATCTGTCGGTCTTCTCGGAGGTGCTCTCCCTGATTCGCCGTGCCTATGTCGAGGAAACCTCGATGGAAGAGCTCCTCGAGGGGGCCTTGGACGGTTCTTCCGATGCCCTCGATCCGATGGCGACCTATGTGCCCGTGGCCGATGTGGAGCACTACCGGGAGGTCAGGAAGATCGGTCGCCAACACAGCGGTCTGACGGTGGCAAAGGACCGGGGAATCGCCTTTGTCGTCGCGGTGGATCCTGATAGCCCCGGTGCCGAGACCGGGGTGGAGCAGGGTGACATCCTGGCCAAGATCGATGATCTTTCGACGCGACGAATGCCCCTCTGGCGACTGCAGTCGGCGCTGGCGGGAGAGCCCGGGACCGAGCTGGCCCTGGAAATCCTGCGACGTGGACAGACCCACGATTTGACGCTGACCTTGGGAACCTATGAATCCCAGCCGCTTGTCATGGTGAAGATTGAGGACCAGCGGATGATCCGGTTGACCCGTTTCGAGCAGCAGGATCTGGAAGCTTTGAGGGAGATGTTGGCTGGGCTGCTGGCGGACGATGTCGACCAACTGCTGATCGATGTCAGGGGCGTCGCCGGTGGCGATGCCGGAGTCGCCTATGCGATGGCAGGAATGCTGGTCGATGGCAGTCTCGGCGAGCTCCGCAGTCGCGATGAAGCGACCATCCACTTCCAGGGGCAAGAGGCGCCGATCTGGCAAGGAGAGACGGTGATTCTCATCGACAGCGGCACCCAGGGCGCGGGTGAGATCTTCGCCACCGTGATGCGGCAGCTGGGCAAGAGTCAGCTGGTCGGGCGGTCGAGCTTCGGGCTGGCGGGCCGTCAGCGTCTGGTGCCACTCTCCGACGGTTCCCAGGTCCTGCTCACAGATGCTTTCTACAGGGGTCCCGACGGCGAACCCATCAATCAAGGATTGGTGCCAGACGTACGGGTCGTGGACTTTGGTCGGCAGTGTAGCAGAAGATGAAGAGGCCGTCGAGGACTTGACGCTGGAGAAGGGACTCGAGCTGCTACGGGGAAGCGAAAAGGACGTGCGGGAAGTGGCCTGAGCGGCTTCCATCTTATCGCCACAACAGCATATGCACGCCTGCGAACGGGATCCTGCTGCCGATCGCGAGTCGCGCTAGACTTCTCAGCATCCAATTCATGCGGTTTTTGATTTCATGACCCACATTCTCGGTATCTCTGCCTTCTACCACGACTCTGCCGCCTGCCTGGTGTCGGATGGAGAGCTGGTGGCAGCCGCGCAAGAAGAACGCTTCAGCCGCAAGAAGCACGACCATCGGTTCCCGACCCAAGCCGCCGCATATTGCCTGCGCGAAGGGGGCATCGACGCGACGGATCTGGAGTACGTCTGTTTCTATGACAAACCCTGGCTGAAATTCGAACGGCTTCTGGAGACCTATCTGGCCTACGCCCCATTGGGCTTGCCCTCCTTTTGGAAGGCCATGCCGCTGTGGCTCAAGCAGAAACTCTGGATGGGGGATTTGATCCGCGAGGAGATCGGCTTCGAAGGCGAGCTACTGTACCCCGAGCATCATCAGTCCCACGGCGCTTCAGCCTTCTATCCCTCGCCGTACCAGCGCGCTGCCGTCCTCACGCTCGATGGCGTCGGCGAATGGGCGACGGCGTCTTGGGGAGTCGGTCATGACAACCGCATGGACTTGCAGGCCGAGCTGAAGTTTCCCCACAGCCTGGGACTCCTGTATTCGGCCTTTACCTACTACACCGGTTTCAAGGTCAACTCTGGCGAGTACAAGATCATGGGCCTGGCGCCCTACGGTGAGCCCAAGTATGTCGATCAGATTCTGGAACACCTGATGGATCTGAAGGAAGACGGATCCTTCCGTCTCAATATGGACTATTTCAACTACTGCCAGGGTCTGACGATGACCTCCAAACGATTCGACGAGCTGTTTGGCGGGCCACCGCGCAAGCCCGAGTCGAAGCTGACGCAGAAGGAGATGGATCTGACCCGTTCGGTCCAGGACGTGACGGAGGAGGTCATGCGGCGCATGGCCAAGTTCGTCCGCCAGGAGACTGGCGAGAAGTATCTGTGTCTGGCTGGGGGTGTGGCGCTGAACTGTGTGGCCAACGGCAAGATCCTGCGGGAGCGGATCTTCGATGACATCTGGATTCAGCCGGCCGCCGGTGATGCCGGCGGTGCCCTGGGGGCGGCGCTGTTTGCCTGGCACCAGGTGTTGAACAAGCCGCGCCAGGTGGTCGTGGGCAAGGACTCGCAAAAAGGCTCGTACTTGGGGCCGGCTTTCTCGACCGACCAGATCGAGTCCTGGCTGCAGGCGGCGGACTTTCCGTACCATCGACACGAGCAGGGTGAGGTCGCCAAGCTGGCAGCCGACCAGATCAACCGAGAGAAAGTCGTGGGTTGGTTCAACGGTCGGATGGAATTCGGCCCACGAGCCCTGGGTGGCCGCAGCATCATCGGGGATGCCCGCAGTCCCAAGATGCAGACCGTGATGAACCTGAAGATCAAGTATCGAGAGTCTTTCCGGCCTTTCGCTCCTTCTTGCATGGTTGAGGAGGTGAGCGAGCTATTCGAGCTGGATCGCCCCTCCCCCTATATGCTGCTAGTGGCTCCCGTGCAGCCCAAGCGAAGGCATGACATGACGACCGAAGAGGACAATCTCTTCGGCATCGACAAGCTGAACGTGCCGCGATCTGATGTCCCCGCAATCACCCATGTGGACTACTCGGCGCGGGTACAAACCGTCGATGGCGAGCATCAGCCGGACTACTACGATGTGATTCGTTCCTTTCAAGAGAAGACGGGCTACGGAGTCATCGTCAACACGTCGTTCAACGTTCGTGGTGAGCCCATCGTCTGCACACCCCAGGATGCCTATCTCTGCTTCATGCGCACAGAGATGGATGTACTGGTCTTGGAAGACCTGGTGCTCTACAAAGAGGAGCAGCCACCGTTGGAAGGCGACGAAGATTGGCGAGAGCTTTACGAGCTCGACTGATGGGCTGGCAATGATGAGCTTCGGCAAGAAGAAAACTGCCAAGGACCTGCGGCGATTCGGACTGGCATTCGGCACTGCGATGACCCTTCTGGGCAGCCTCCTTTTGTGGCGGGGGAAAGCCGCCGGCCCCTGGGTGCTGGGATTGGCGGTCTTCGCCATCCTGTCCGGGTTGCTGGCCCCGAAGCTGTTGCGGCCGCTGGAGATGGTGCTGGCCGGGCTGTTGCGGGCCGTGATGACCGCGGTCACCTATGTCGTGTTGACGCTGGCCTATTTCCTTGTCTTCACGCCGATCGGAATCTTCATGAAGATTCTCGGCAAGGACCTGCTCGACCGGCGGTTTCCGACCGACGAGGAAAGCTACTGGGTGCCTGTAGAGATGGATGGCCCCGCCACCCGCCCGGACAAGCCCTACTGATCACCGCAGAAGGAAGAGACCTCGATAGGTACCAAGAACCATGGCAAAACAATCAAAGGTAGGACTCGTCTGGGGGTTCTTGCGAACCCGCAAGAAATGGTGGCTGACCCCGATCGTGGTCACCATGGTGTTGCTGGGTATGCTCATCCTGTTGTCGGAATCCTCGGCCGTCGCGCCCTTTATCTACGCTCTGTTCTAGAGCGTCGGCTGCTACCAACGAATCAGTCGCCCCGCAAAATCACGGCGGGAGGTTGGCGCAGAGCCCGGCGGCTGGAGAGGATCCCCGTGGCCGCGGTCAGGATCAGCGTGATCGCGATCGCCATCGCCAGGGTGGCTGGTTGCCAACTCCATTCGAGCTCCAGGCCCCTGGTGATGACGGCCCAGGACAAGAGACTGCCGCCTGCCGCTCCGATCAGCCCGGCCACGGCACCGATGACCGTGAACTCCACCGCCAGCATGCCGGCGATCCCTCGCTGGGTCATGCCCAGTGTTTTCAGCAAGGCGATGTGCTGGCGGCGGCGGACCGAATCTGCGCTGATCCCTCCAGCCAGGATGATGACGCCCGCGATGGCGGTGAAGGCGCCGATGAAGCTCACCCCGCTCGCCAGATAGCCGAGCACCGTCGCCAACCGCTCGAGGATCTCGCGAAGCTTGAGCAACGTAACGTTGGGGAAGCGGGCCGCCAGCAGGTCCTGGATCTCTTGTTCCCTGTCCAGGGGAAGACGGGCGGTCGCGACTCGTTGATGGGGTGCCTCCTCGAGCACCCCGGGTTCGACGACGAGATAGAAGTTGATTCCGAAGCTCGTCCACTCCACGGATCGAATACTGGTCACCAGAAGCTCGAGCGGCACCCCCTGCAGGTCGAATCGCAGGCGAGAACCCACCTCGACGCCGAGCTCGCGCGCGAAATCCTCTTCGACGCTCACCTCTGGGTCCTCTGGGTGGCTCCAGAGTTCTCCGGCAAGGATCTTATTGTCCGCCGGTAGCGCTTTCATGTAGGTCAGGCGTTGCTCGCGGGTCAGTGCCCAGCGACGGTCGCCTTCCTCCTCACCGGCTACAAGGTCGGCGGTCGACTGGTCGTCGATCGCCCGTAGGCGAGCCGTGACCACAGGTACCGACTCCACTCGGTTGGCTCCCTGAGTGACCAGGAGATCCTCGACAGCCGACCACTGCCGGGGCTGGATGTTGACCAAGAACGCAGTGGGTGCATCCGCTGGGAGCTCGTGTTGGAGTTGATTCGAGAGCCTGTCCTTGACCAGTTCCAGCCCCAGAATCAGCAGGACCCCGATCCCGAGCGACACCACGGCACCTAGCGTCGCCGCCCCTGGGCGGGCCAGGGCCAACAAGCCTTGACGCAGCCACAGCCAGCGCAGCCGTCGAGCGAGGGGCGCCAGGGACCGCATGATCAACAGGGCGATGCCGGCCAGCAGAAGCGAGGCGACGGCGATGCCGAGCGTGAACTGGGCACCGCGGACGATCGAGGCGGCCTGAACGGCCGCCACGGCGCAGATGCCGCCTCCCAGAACGGCAAAGATCAGCAGATTGACCCAGCGGCTCCTGGGTAATGGCTCCACGTCCTTGCGCAGGACCCTCAGGGGTGACACGGATCGCACCGAGAGCAGGGCTCTGAAACTGAAGAGCAGAGCGACGCCCAGTCCCAGCGCCAGGCCTCTCAGAAACACGGCGGGTTGCCAGAGAATCAATCGGGAGTCGCCGAGGATGCCGGGAAAGAGGCTGGGGACCAACGCCTGGATCAGCACCCCGAGGCCCACGCCGATCGCACTTCCGAGCAGGGCCAGAACCGCTGCCTGTCCGAGGTAGAGACCGAGGACTTCACCGGGGCGTAGACCGAGGCAGCGCAGGATGGCGACGTCATCCATGCGACTGGCGAGCCAGGCTTGGGTGGTCTGGGCAATTCCGAGTCCACCCAGCAGCAACGACAACAGAGCTACGAGACCCAGGAAGCTGGCCGCTCGCTGTAGAGCGCGTCGCACCTCCTCCTGTGCCTCCACATAGGTTCGCACCCGGTAGGGTCCGGCCTCGCCGACGATCTGTCGGAGTTCCTCTGCGAGGTCCTCCAGGATCTGTGGTTCGTAGAGACCGGGCACCTTGATGAGCGTCCGGTAGACGATCCTGCTGCCCAGCTGTTCCAGACCAGTGCCCTCGAACCCCGTCGCCGACATGAAGACCCGGGGTCCGAGGGAAAAGGGGCTCGCCATCCTGTCCGGCTCGCGTACCACCTGTCCGGAGAGCTGGAAGAGTCTGGTCGCCGATGCGCAGACTGTCGCCCAGGTCGAGGTCGAGTCGGGTCAACAGGCCGGGGGCCGCGACGATTCCTGGGACGGCGAGCAGGGCGCCCAGATTCGATTCGGGGTCGGTCTCCAGGAGACCATAGAAAGGGTACTCGCCATCGATGACCTTGAGCTCGATGAGCTGACTCGGCCCCGGGGCACCCTGTTCTGCCGGTTTGAAAGCCATGGTGACGAGCTCTCGTACCCGAGTGACTTGCAGATCCTGTCGCTCGTCAAGAAACTCCTCGATCGCCGGTGAGGGTGGCTGCAGGCCTGCCACCATCAGGTCTGCCGCGAGCAGTTGGCGCGCCTCGCCTCGGATTCGTCGATCGAGGTTCTCCGTCAGACCGGCCACGCAGACAATGGCGGTGACCCCAACGGCCAGACAGGCGACAAAGAAGGGGAATCGCCTTCTGGAGCCCCGCGTCTCTCGCCACATGAGACGCAAGAAGAAGGCCAGCGAGACTCGATTGGGATCGCTCATGAAACCGGGTCGAGGAGCTCCGCGGCTTCCTCACCGGCGCTCAGCAGTTTGCCCTCCACCAGGGCCAGACGACGATCCGCCAGACGAGCCACGGCGGTATCGTGAGTCACGAGAATCAGCGTCGACTGAAAATGGCGTCGCATGCGGTCCATGACCTCGAGGACCAAACGGCCGGTCTGGCGGTCCAGATTCCCGGTCGGGCTCATCGGCTAGCAGGATGGGAGGGCTGTTGGCGAACGCTCGGGCCAGGGCCACTCTCTGTTGCTCGCCGCCAGACAGCTGGGTGGGATAGTGATGGCCGCGGTCGGCGAGACCCACCATGGACAGAAGCTCGTCTGTCCTGGTGTCGGGATTCTCGGTTCCCAGAAGCTCCAAAGGCAGGCGAACGTTCTCGTGGGCGGTCATGTTGGAAAGCAGTTGAAAGGACTGGAAGACGAACCCGACCTGATGACGTCGCAGCAAGGCCAGTTCGCTCTCCGAAAGGTCTTGAATCGGGCGACCGTCCAGAAGAACCTGCCCAGAAGAGGGACGATCCAGACCTGCGACCAACGCCAGGAGGGTCGATTTGCCACTGCCCGAAGGGCCGAGAATGGCCACCGATTCACCGGTCTCGATCGCCAGGTCCACCTGGTCGAGGATCGTCAGGGTCGAGCCGCCGGAACGAAACGCCTTGCTGAGTCCTCGGAGCTCGATTCGAGGGGTTGCCATGACTGTCAGTTCAGATAGCCGAGGGCACGCAGCTCTCCAAGGGCTCGATCCACTGCAGCGTCGGCCTCGGGAACCCGTTGGCCCAGTTTCGCGAGCCGCTCGGGGTCCACCTGCTCGAAATCCTCGGGACGAAAGTACTTCCAGTTGGGGTGGCTTTCCGCATCGACATTTCGAAGGTAGACCAGGAGAAGGTCGAAGCGCTGACTGGCCAGGTCGATGGCAACCGCGGCCGACGCCCGATCCTGGCGGGCGATGGAGGAATGGCTGGAGACCGTTCGGGTCTGCTTGTCCCGGGCGACGATCTCCTCGAAGGTGACGCCGAATTCCGGCGGCCAGAAGGCGTTCTCCAGGGACCGGGTCGCGCGGTCCGTCACCATGATGCCGTTGATGGGTTCGGCCGGCCAGGACGCCCACCAACCCAGGACCGCCACCCGCCGCTGGACTGTCGACAGCATGTTCCAGAGGGCGGATACGCGACGAACTTCGGAGGATACTGGGACATCACCTGTCGGCGTCGGCACCACAAAGCCGGTGATTCCATGGCGCTCGGGCCGGACCCCGGTGGCGATGCTCGTCCAGATGACCGGTGAAGCCGCCGCGACCGGTTTGATCTCGGCTGCCACACCCTCCTCGGCCAGGGCACGGAAATTGGGCAGCTGCCCCCGTTCCCAAAGAGACCTCGATCGCATTCCAGGAGGCGCCATCGATGCCCACGAGGATCACGGGGGCCGCGGGCTCGAGATCCGCCTGCTGAGGGTCGCAGGCAACCATCCCGAAGGCGAGGATAGGGATCATCAGGCCGCGGATTCGAGGGGCTCGCATGAGCTCCAATCTATCAGCCATTACAATGCAGCGATGGGGTTGTGGATCAGGCTCGTGATCGGAGGGAGTCTTTTGGCCGTGACAGCTGGTGGATGTGGTCCGGGGTCCGCCCCTGGGGCGGACCCCGGAGAGTCGGAACAGATCAGTACGGAAGAGACCGTGCCCGCGGCGGGCCCTCTGGTGGTCTTTCTGGGCGACAGCTTGACCGCGGGCTACGGTCTGAGCGAGGAGGAAGCCTATCCGGCCTTGCTGGTCCAGCGGCTGCAGACCGGGGGTAGACCGGTGAGGATCGTCAATGCAGGGATCAGTGGAGATACCACTGCTGGCGGGTTGGCTCGCATCGATTGGCTCCTGTCCCAGAATCCCGATGTGGTGGTCGTGGAGCTGGGTGCCAATGATGGACTTCGAGGTCTGTCGCTGGAGGAGACACGAGAGAATCTGGATGGGATCATCCGCCGGTGTCTGCGGGCAGAGGCCAGGGTCCTACTGATGGGCATGAAGATACCGCCGAGCTACGGTGAGCAATACAGCGGTGAGTTTGCGGTTCTCTTTGAAGACTTGGCTAAGATCCATGGGATCGCTCTGATGCCGTTCTTGCTCGAGGGAGTGGCAGCAGAGCCGCACCTCAATCAGGCGGATGGCATTCACCCGAACGCCGCCGGCCATCGCCGTCTGGCCGCGAGTGTCGAGCCCTATCTCGAAGAGGTCTTGGAGGGGCTGTAGCCGGCTATTCGAGGTCAGCCTCCTTGGCCGCATCCCAGGCTCTCTCCATTGTTTCCAGATCCATCTCGGCCAGAGAAAGAGCCTGTGCCGCCAGATCCTCCTCCATCTTTTTGAAGCGGCGGCGAAACTTGGCGTTGGCGCCTGCCACCGCGGCCTCCGGATCGAGACCGAGGTGCCGGGCCAGGTTGGCCATCGTAAAGAGAAGATCGCCGAGCTCGTCAGCGACTCTGGGACTCGACATCGGGTCTTCTGCCTCGGCGAGCTCCACGCGCAGCTCCGCCAGTTCTTCGTCGACCTTATCCAGAACCGCAAGAGGATCCGGCCAGTCGAAGCCGATTCCGGCGGCCTTCTGGGTCATACGGTAGGCCGCCAAGAGAGCAGGCAAGGATTCGGGGACACCACCCAGAAGAGACACCCCGGGGTCCGCATTGTCGAGCTTGCGTCGTTCCCAGGCCATGTGGACTGCGGCGCTGTCAAGCAGCACTTCATCGCCGAAGACATGAGGGTGACGGGAGATCATCTTCTCTTCAATGCGATCGACCACTTCCGCGAGGGAGAAGGCCGAGCGTTCTTCGGCCAATCGAACGATGAAGACGATCTGAAAGAGGAGGTCTCCGATCTCGGAGCCGATTTCGTCCCAGTCGGTGGCATCGATGGCAGCCGCCACTTCGTGGGCCTCTTCCAGGAGGTAGGCACGGAGGTCGCCGATTTCCTGTTCTCGGTCCCAGGGACAGCCGTCGGGGGCGCGCAGACGGGCTACGAGGTCGAAGAGACGGCGGAGTGAGTGCGATGAGTCGTTCATGGGTGGCGACAGATCGAGGATCTCCTTGCTACCATAGCTCGACGACATACGCCAGTTGCACGGCCGGCTCCGAGGAGTGGAAAAGTGAGCGAGAAAAAGATGAAAGTCACGGATAAACGATTGTTTACCTCGGAGGGCGAGCTCAAGAACGAGTTCCGCCATCTGGAGGATCGGGCCCCAGCCGAGCCAGCGGCAGATGTCGAACCGCCCACCGTGGAGCCGCCGGTCGAGGAGCCGCAACCGCGGCCGGTCGACGAGCAGAGGGCGGATCGCAGTGAGGCAGAGACGCCGCCGACGGGTCAGGGCTATGTGTCACCGACCTTTTTCGATCTGGTCGGGGTTGTGGCACAACCCATTGCCTTGTATCTGGGCGATGCGAAAATGCCAGATGGAGAATCACTGGAGAATCTCGAATTGGCCCGTCTATACATCGACCTTCTGGAGGTCTTGTACAAGAAGTCGGCGGGGAACGTCACACCCGAGGAAGGTGAGTTTCTGAAGGACCTTCTCTACCAGTTGCGTCTGCGCTTTGTGGAGAAGTCCAGCTAGGGTGGTGAGATTCGGGATTGAGATCGTGGAATCGAGAACAAGAAGGAGCGGGAACCGGTGGCGAGGAGTGATCCTCGCTGTTGATCGTGTTTCTCACGGCCGGCTCTCTCACCGCCAACGACAGGCCGGTCTCCGAGATTCTGGGTCTGACCCCGGACGCACTGGCTCGATTTGTCGATCTTCAGGACGACTGGCTGGAGTGGCTGTCCGCCGTAGCCCAGGGCGATGGCGCTCGGGTGTCGGAGTTGCTGGACACCCTGTTGAAGCATGCGGAGGTCTTGGGATTGCAGCGGCTTCCGGATCTGAGCCTGGGCGCGGCAGGTCGCGCCATCGCTTTTGCGGAGGACGAGCGCTTCGATGCGGCAGCCCAGTGTCTGGCCGCTGCCGAAAAGCTGGACTCGGGCCGCTCCGAGGTGGCGTTTGCGGGCGCCAGGGTGGCCCAACTCCAGGGCGACTACGGCGTCGCCCTGCGCCAGAGTGTGGATGGCTATGCAAGGCTGTTCCAGAATCGGCTTCTGCGCCGCCTCTGGCGGGCCGATTTGCTGCACTGGCTCCTCTTCGTTGTTTTGGCTGGAGGAGCGTTCTATGTCGCGATACTGATGGCGACGACCGGCATCGAGCTGTTCCATGACATCAATACCTTTATCGACCGGTTTGTTCCCGACATGGTCTCTTTGGCGGTCACCGTGGTGTTGCTGGTGTGGCCACTGCTCTTGCCAGCTGGAGTCTTCTGGCTACTGGTCTACTGGTCCGTTTTGCTGTGGAGTTACGGCCAGGTCTCTCAGAAGGTCATTTTGGTGGTTCTTTGGGTCGTTCTTGGTACCGCGCCCATCTTGATCAACGAACAGCGTCAGCGTATACGGGTGGCGCTGGCGCCCACCGTTCTATCCATCGAGAGCCTCTCCAACGGGCAATTGCAGGGCAGCTTGTTCAGTGATCTGGCGGCCCTGAGGGCGGCCCTACCGGATAGCGTTCCGGTCGCCCATCTGGTGGCGGATCTCCACATCCGACTGGGTGAATGGGACTCGGCAAGAGCCCTTTTCGAGGCGCTGGTGGAGAAGGAGCCCGAGAACGGTTCGGCCTTGCTCAATCTCGGGGTGTGTCACCTGCAACAGGGTGACCAGGCCCAGGCCATGATGCACTTTCAACGGGCTGTAGGGAGTCCGGACGCGGCAGCTGCGGCTCGGTTCAACATGAGCCAGGTGTTGTCCGAGCTATATCGTTTCAGCGAAGCCGAGAGAGAGCTACGGCTTGCCCAGCGCCTGGCGCCACGACAAGTTGGCGAGTGGTTGCGAAGGGTGGCCAACAGCCGAGCCATCGTTCTCGATGGCGGTCTGCAGCGAACAGATGAGATTCGCGATCAGTTGGTGGCGTCATGGAGAAGCAAAGAGGCCGAGGGAAGATGGTCGGCACTGTGGCCGAGGGTCCTGTCGCTACCACTGGCCATCGCCTTTCTGGTCATTGCCGCGGGTCTCCATCTGATTGTCCGCCGGGGTGAGCGGGCTGTGTTCAGGCCAGCGGAGAAGCTGGCCCCGAGGGGTTCCTGGCGCAGCGCCTTGCTGGTGGGCTTTGCCGAAGTCGAGGACGATCGCCCTCTGACGGGCTTCTTCCTGATTCTGGTCCTGGTGACGTTGTTCAGTTTGCCCCGAGCCGCAGAGCTCGGCTACAGGTTACCCTGGATCTACGGACCTGGAGGCGGTCTGGCATCCATTCTGGCGGCTGCGGGTCTGACGATGTTTGTTCTCGTGCGGCTTTTTCGGCACATCCGGGGGACTCTGTGATGGAACCGCGTGGGTCCCAGGCATCGCGCGAGCTGGTGGACGTGCTCCTCACCCTGGGGCGTCTGCGTCGCACCGGCATTCTCACCGTACAAGGAAATCAGCAGATCGTTGGCTTGACCTTTCTCGATGGTCAGATCGTCGGTACCGATGCCCTCAACGAGAGCCTGGAGGAAGGGTTGGGGGCGGTGCTGGCCAGTCGTGACCTGGTCAGCGCCGAGGATTTTGCCTCGATGGTAGCCGAATACGACGCCGGTGGTGGACGGGTGACGGATCTGTTGATCGAGAGGAGCTACGTCGATCGCGAGCAGTTGCTGGATGCTCAGCGTTGGCACTGCTATCTCCTCTGCCGTCAAGTCCTGAGCTGGAACGACTTCGAGTACAAGTTCTATGCGGGCACCGAAGTGGCGCACGAGGATGGAATGCGAGGTCTGGCTGTCGAAGAGCTGCTGGTGAAAGCGGCCGAAGAATTGGGTCCCGAAGGACCGCTACCCGGGACCATGCCCGCGGCCGACGCCGTCTTCGAAAGATCCGAGGCGGACGCTGCCGAAGTCGGCCGCGACGAACTGCTCATCGGGTTGGCGACGGATGGCGATGAGGGCGCGTCAGATCTCTTGGAGCGCATCGACGGCCGGCTCTCTGTAACGGATCTGGCGGCCGATGTCGGGCTGTCCGAATACGAGGCCCGTCTGACGTTCTATCTGCTCGAGCGGGCAGGGCGCGTGCGTGTCTCCGATTCGGGTACGGGTGAGCTCCTGCCACGGGCGGGGCGGCAGGCGGCCTCCAGAGTGGCCGGCGCCCGTGCGTCGGTGGCACAGGTCGGGGCTCGCTGGTTCAAGAAGAGCCAGGTTTCTTCACAGGCCCGGCAGCGGACCAACCTGTCGGCGATCGAATGGAACGCCTGGCCGGCGAGAATTCTCGGTATCGGCGCCTTTCTCCTGCTTGTCGCTCTGGCGATGACCGATCATGGGCGATTCCTTTTGCCGTTTCCGTGGCAGGAGGGACTCAGGCAGGGAGTTCTCGATGAGCAGACCTCAGCCGTCTATCTCAAGATCGATCGCGGGGCCAAGACCTCGTTCCTGCTCAACGGGCACTTTCCGGAGAGGTTGGGAGAGTTGGTCGCCGACTCGTATCTAACGCAGCGGGATCTGGTCGACCCCGCAGGAAGAGGTCTCGGGTATGCGTCCCAAGTCGCCGGATACTTGATCTATCCTGAAGATGATGCGGACGCAGCTCCCGGCGCCGCCCGGACGGAGGCGGTGAGCGGGAACTTTCTGCTGGATCCCGAATTCGTGCCCGAGAAGGCGGTGGAGCAGCCGCCGCTGATTCTACTCGACTGATTTCCATTGGCAGTTGTTGGAGGCAGTAAGGGGGCTTCGGGTGGATCCCGAACCCAGGAGAAGGTTGAGGTCGGGAATAAATCTTAGCCGAGTTTTGTAAGATACTGTAGAGACCGGGATTGACAAGATCCCACTTAGATTTATAAGGTAGGCGGCGGTTCGCAGGGAGTCTCGACGGGACTCCGATCCAGGGCCGGAACCACCAAACAGGAGGCTGAACAGTGAGCAAAATAATTGGTATTGATCTGGGAACCACCAACAGTGTGGTCTCGGTGATGGAGGGCACGGATGCGGAGGTCATCTCCAACGCAGAGGGCAATCGCACCACCCCTTCGGTGGTCGCGTTCACCAAGAGCGGCGAACGACTGGTGGGCCAGGTGGCCAAGCGTCAGGCCGTCACCAACCCGCACAACACCGTCTATTCCATCAAGAGATTCATGGGTCGCCGATTCGACGAGGTCAGCGAAGAGCTGCAGATGGTGCCCTTCGAAGTGACGCAGAGCGACGGTGGCTGTGCGTGTCGTCATCGACGACAAGAACTACTCACCGGAAGAGATCTCGGCGATGATCCTGCAGAAGCTCAAGCAGGCGGCTGAAGACTACCTGGGCGAAAAGGTCGAACGGGCCGTCATCACGGTGCCTGCCTACTTCAACGATGCCCAGCGACAGGCGACCAAGGACGCAGGCAAGATCGCTGGATTGAAGGTGGAACGACTGGTCAACGAGCCGACGGCAGCGGCGTTGGCCTACGGTCTGGACAAAACGGCTGACCAGTTGATCGCCGTCTACGACTTCGGCGGCGGCACTTTCGATATCTCGATTCTCGAAGTGGGCGAGGGTGTGGTCGAGGTCAAGGCCACCAACGGCGACACTCATCTGGGTGGCGACAATATCGACCAGCGGTTGATCGAGTGGCTGCTGGAGGAGTTCAAGAAGGATCAGGGCATCGATCTGAGTCAGGATGCGATGGCGGTTCAGCGTCTGAAGGAGGCTGCTGAAAAGGCCAAGATCGAGCTCTCGACCGCCCAGGAAACCGAGATCAACCTGCCTTTCATCACGGCAGATCAGGCGGGTCCGAAGCACCTCAACATCAAGCTGACGCGAGCCAAGCTCGAGCAGATGGTAGAGGACCTGATCCGACGGTCGGTGGGTCCCTGCAAGCAGGCGCTGAAGGATGCAGGGGTGGCTGCCAGTGACATCGACGAGATCGTTCTCGTGGGTGGACAGACACGCATGCCGGCTGTTCAGGAACTGGTCAAAGAGGTCTTCGGCAAGGAGCCCCATCGCGGTGTGAACCCGGATGAAGTGGTGGCCATCGGCGCAGCGGTCCAGGGCGGAGTGCTTCGCGGCGATGTCAAGGACATGCTTCTGCTGGACGTCACGCCGCTGTCCCTGGGGATCGAGACCCTGGGCGGGGTCTTTACCCAGCTCATCGAGCGCAACACCACCATCCCGACCAAGAAGACGGAGACCTTCTCGACGGCGGCGGACAGCCAGACCTCCGTGGAAGTTCACGTGCTCCAGGGCGAGCGCGAGATGGCAAAGGACAATCGGACCCTGGGTAGATTCCATCTGGTTGGGATCCCGCCGGCTCCACGCGGCGTGCCGCAGATCGAGGTGGCGTTCGACATCGATGCCAACGGCATTCTCAATGTCTCGGCCAAGGACCTGGGTACCGGAAAAGAGCAGAACATCACCATCAGCGGCTCTGGGGGTCTGGCGGACGATGAGATCAACCGCATGGTCAAGGACGCCGAGACACACTCCGACGAGGACAAGAACCGTCGCCAGAAGGTGGAGGCCAGGAACCGACTGGACCAGCTCATCTACACGACGGAGAAGACTTTCGAGGAGCACAAGGAAAAGCTGCCAGACGAGGAGAAGGGCAATCTGGACAGATCGCTGACAGAAGCCAAGCAGGCCTTGGAGTCCGACGACCTGCAGGCTCTCGAAGAGTCCTTGAACAACCTCACCCAGGCTTCGCACAAGCTGGCCGAGGTCATGTACCAGGGTACCGGCCCGGAATCGTCAGCTGGCGGCCCTGATCCAGCGTCGGGACCCGAGCCGGCCACAGACGACGGCGAGGTCATCGATGCCGAGTATGTGGACGTAGAGGACAAGGGATAGACGACTGGGTGCCCGGTCGGGGTCGACCCGACCGGGCACCACGGTTCCTTCCGAGAGAGAGTTTCCATGCCACGTCGCCGCAAGCAGAGAATCCGGTTCTTGAGAATCAGTGCGGTCGCCGAGCGTTTCGATATCCATCCCCAGACCCTGCGTCTGTATGAACGCGAGGGCCTGATCAAACCGCCGCGTAGCGACGGCAACACGCGTCTCTACGATGAAGACACCTTGGAGCGGTTGGAGACCATTCTGACGCTGACCCGTGACCTCGGTGTCAACCTTGCCGGTGTCGAAGTCATCCTCAACATGCGAGTCCAGATGGAGAGCATGCAGGTCGAAACCGATCGCCTGCTCGCGTTTGTCAAGCAGGAGATGCTCGACCGCAAGGTAGGGGTGGATCGCAAGTTCGCCTTGGTAAGGGTCCAGAGTGGGCCGTTGGCCACAGCCAACGAGAAGCCTGAAGTCGGCAGCACGAAACGCCGAAAAAGGGGCAGTGGAAGGCGTCGACGGCGTTGAAAGTCCATCCAGTGCGGAGCTAGCTGCGTGCTAGCATTCCCTCATGGCCGACACCCTGGCGGCAGACACAATCTGTCCGAAGTGCGATGGCCGTGGTTGGATCCTCGAAGCAGGATGGCACCGCGGGAACGGCCAGTCGTTGTGGTTGTCAGACGGATGATTTGGCGCCTCGGCTGCTGCAGGCAGCGCGCATCCCTTCTCGATACGGCACCTGCTCTTTTCAGAGCTTCGACATCAACGCCCCATCCGCGGCGGCCAAGGATCAACTCCTGCAGGCCAAATCGCTGAGCCAGCGCTACGTCGATCACTTCGTCGGCGAAAATGGAACCTTCAGCGAGACCGGCTTGATCTTCATGGGCCCTCCTGGGGTGGGCAAGACCCATCTGGCGGTGGCTGTACTCAAGGAGCTGATCGCGCGCTATCGCGTCCGCGGTCTCTTTGTGGACTTCACCTCCCTGATTCACGAGATCCAAGCGACCTTCGATCCCGGCTCCCCGGATTCCAAGCGGGATCTGCTCGATCCCGTGGTGGATGCCGAGGTGCTGATACTGGACGAGCTCGGGGCCCAGAAGCCGAGTCCCTGGGTCAACGAGATTCTCTATCTCGTGATGAACAGCCGCTATACCCAGCGGGTGCCGACTCTCTTTACCACCAACTATCGGCTCGAAGGCTCGGCGACCGGCTCAGCGGGCAACCTGGATCGCGCCCCGTCGCCGGCAAGCTACTCTTCCCTGGATTCTCGCATCACACCCAATTTGCTCAGTCGACTTTATGAGATGGCGCGACCCGTGGAGATCGAAGTCGAGGACTTTCGACGGGAAGTCCAGATGCAGAAGCATCGAATCTGACCCCGGAGAACCATGACTCTTTCGGCTGTCGATACGATTCACAGAGGACTCGTGAACCTGCGGGCAAATTGGGAGCTGATTCTCGTTCAGTTCCTGCAGATCCTCATCGGCGCGATTCTCGTTCTGGTGGGATTCTTACCCCCTTTGGCGGTCTTGGGCTTCGCCAGTCTCGACGTGCTCGAATCTACCCCCGAAGACTGGACAGCTCTGATGGACAGCGCAGCGGGTCTCGTGACCCGGGGGCGAGAGGCCTGGGTGCTCTTGCTGGCATCTATTGTCCTGTCCAGTGCCATCTGGATGATGGCCATGTTGGTGCACTGCTACTTCCAGGGCGGTATCTACGGAGTTCTCATGGCGGGGGATCGGCAGGCACCGGCGGGCAAGCCCCGGGGATCGCTGTGGTTTCGCACCTTTTCAGTGCGAGATTTGAGGGGTTGGGGGGCACGATATCTCTGGCGTTTCTTTTGGCTTCTGAATCTGTTTCTGGCGATCCTCACGGTCTGGCTGGTGGTGCCGGTGATGCTGGTCCTCCTGGCCATGTGGGCCGAGGCACAGTGGGGACCTACTGCGTCTGTGGGGGTCGGCTGCGGAGGGCTGTTGCTCCTTGTCTTCAGCGCCTTCGTGCTGGGCTTTTGGTTCAGTCTGGCGCAGGCAGATCTGGCGCGCCAAGAATCGTCTGTGTTGCAAGCGACCCGACAGGGTCTGCTCGTTCTCAGTCGACGATTGGGGGCGGTGATTCTCGTGGCGGTCGCAGGGTCGATTCGTGAGCCTCACCGTGGGTGTCGTCTTTTTTGTGGTCTCGTTTCTCGGCCAGCTTGGCTTGGGGTCCAGTTTCGCTGTCCAGATCGGGTGGCAGTTGGCTCTCAACCTCGTACAGTGGTTCATCAGTTGCGTGGTCGGAGTGGCGTTCATCGCGGTGCTGATTGCCTTGGTGCGCAGTGAGGCTCCCCAGGAGGTCCCGGCATGAGCCGCAGGCACCCCAGTTCCTTGTCTTTGGCGCTCTTGTGGCTGGGGTTCGCGATAGCAACAGCCTGGGCGCAAGCAGGCCCGCTGCCGGAGACTTTGCGTGTCGGTCTGGCCACGGATCTACCCAGGGTCTCGGTGCCCTGGAACTCGCAGCAACTGGTAGCCGAGGCGTCGGGCGGCGTGGTTGCCAAGCTCTCGTCGATGAAGATCGAGCCCGCTGTCGAGATCCTGACACCGGCGGTCTTCCGGCTGCAGGTGGCGGCCTTGAAGGACGAAGGACAGGCTCTCGGTCTGGCCGCACAGCTGCGGCAGGAGTCGGCAGACGTCGTCTTCGACGCCGGCAGTGATCTCTACCGGGTGCGCATCGGCAGCTACAGCACTCGAGAGGAAGCCGAGCAGGCGCAGGGACGGGTCGCAATGCAGGGTTTGAGCCAGACCTGGGTGGTCAGCGAGAAGGGCAAGCTCGGTCGAGCCGATCTGGTCGTCACCCAGGGAGATCGTCGAGTTCAGGTGCCTGGCCGCTGGTTGTCGCTGCGCAACAGTGTCAACGGTAGCGGAGTTCGGATTCTCGATGGACAGTTCCGTGGGCAGGTTCTCATCTATCTCAACGATCGTGGCCTGCTCAACGTGATCAACGAGTTGCCGGTGGAGGAGTACCTGCGCGGAGTGGTTCCCAAGGAAATGGGACCTGTCATGTACGACCGTCTGGAGGCCCTCAAGGCCCAGACCGTCGCCGCACGAACCTACACTTTGAAGAATCTCGGGGAATTCGCCGACGAAGGGTACGACATCTGCGCCACCCCTCGTTGCCAGGTCTATGGAGGCATGGCGGTCGAGCATCCCCTTTCTGATCAGGCGATCGCCGAGACTGCGGGTGAGGTGATGGTTTTCGAAGGTCAGCTGGTCGAGGCGCTCTACAGCTCGACCTGTGGCGGTCACACCGAGGACGTCCAGGTGATCTTTCCGCTGAAAAACCAGCCGTACCTGAAGGGAGTCGCCTGTTTGGAGGCTGGCATCGATCAGGTCTCCGGCCACCTGGCCAAAGGCACGCCCTTTCCGGACGGGATGATGCGAGAGGTCCTACCGCCAGCGGCGCTCGAGATCACGCCGCAGTCGGTGGGCGCGCGGCTCGAACATCTGGCGCTCCTGGCCGGGCTACCCATCCCCGACGATCGATTGGCTTCCCTGGAGCGCCGGGAGGTGCAGAGATTCATCGCCTCGATCTACGATCTGGCGTTGGATGTCCGTCTCTTCGTCTCGATGAAGGATCTGGCCTATCTTCTCGATCAGCCGCCCGCGGACTGGACCGACCGTGAGCTCCGGCTGGCAGCGTATCTGATCAGCAGCGGTCTTCTCTCGGCCGAGCTCGAGGAACCTCTGACCGCTGGGGAGGTGGACGAGACCTTGTTTCGGCTAGCGCTGTATCTGCGGGTCTTGGAATCTCTGGAGGGTCGCTATCTCAGCTCGACACGAGACCGCATTTCTGTCCGCTCGGATGAGGGGATGACCCAGACCTATCCGTTAGCGGCGGACTACGGGACCTACAGGCGGCACGGAGATCAACTGGCGGCGGCGAATCTGGCCCTTCTGCCGGGTGATCGGGTCGATCTTTTTCTGCGATCGGAACGTGTTCTGGCTGTCACTCATGAGACCAACGGGAACGGCGTCTCGTTCGACCAGTCGAACCGATTCAAATCCTGGACCCGTTTCCGCAGTGATACCGAGCTGCGCAAGTTGGTGCAGGCCCGCTATCCGGGCCTGGGATTTCGGGGGTTCGAGATTCTCGACCGAGGAGTTTCAGGGCGTGTCGGCAAGATCCGAATCCAGGGTGATGCTGACAAGAGCGTGGAGGTCCAGGGCCTGGCGGTGCGCTGGACTCTGGATGTTCCCGACACGCTCTTCACGGCCAAGCGCCTGACCCCACCGGAGCGAGCCCCCGGCTGGCTCTTTACCGGTCGCGGCTGGGGGCACGGCGTGGGGATGTGTCAGATCGGTGCCTTTGGCATGGCCCAGCGCGGTCACTCGTATCGCGACATCCTGCAGCACTACTACAGTGGTGTTGAGATCGTTCGCAGCACGCCGCCGGAGAAGAAGCCAAAGCCCGTTGCGCCTTGATTTGTGGTAAATATTCCTCTCAATGGCCTCCGAAAGCGAAATTCGCGATCTGGTTCGGCGGGTCGTCGACGAGATCGCGAAGGAGAGCGAGCCGTCGCCGCGGGAAGTCGCGCGATCCGCGGAGGTCGCCGTCGGTGCGGATCACGGTGGATTCCGGTTGAAAGAGAAGCTGGTGGCGCACCTACGAGATCAGGGATTCGCTGTTGTGGACTGCGGCACCTCGAGTCACGAGTCAGTCGACTATCCGGATTTTGCTCATGCCGTGGCCACCCGGGTGGCCGATGGAAGCTGTGAGTGCGGTATCGTGATCGACGGAGCCGGTATCGGCTCGAGCATCACAGCCAACAAGGTTCCTGGAGTGAGGGCGGCACTTTGCTACGACATCTCCTCGGCGCGCAACAGTCGCGAGCACAATCATGCCAACGTCCTGACGTTGGGCGCCAGTCTCATTGGCGAAGGTCTGGCTCGGCAGATCGTCGATACCTGGTTGCAGACCCCATGGGGCCCTGGCAGGCATGCGCGACGGGTGGAGAAGATCGACGAGGTGGAGCGCCGCTACGCTTCACGGAAGAAGGCTTAGGGTGGCGATGATCGACCGGGAAGATCTCATCGAAGCCATCACCCGACGGGTGTTGGCAGAGCTGGACAGGGATCCAGATCAAGAATGCTCCGATTGCGGGGGCGCCTGCGCGTCGCACTGCCCAGACAAGGTGCGGGCGATGGTCGACGAAGGTGCGGTTCGCATCGGTTTCAACGGCCGCGGCGGCGATATCCCGGCGGATCTCGCATCCTATATCGACCACACACTGTTGAAGCCGGGTGCCACAGGCCCTGAGATCGATCGCCTGTGCGAAGAGGCGCGACGCTACAACTTTGCCGCAGTTTGCGTCAATCCGGTCTGGGTCCGACGGGCGCGAGAGAATCTGCGTGGCTCCAACGTGGGTATTGCCTCGGTAGTGGGTTTCCCCTTGGGCGCCAACGCTACCGAGATCAAGGTTATGGAAGCCAGACGGGCCCTGCGCGAAGGGGCCCGCGAGATCGACATGGTCGTCAATGTGGGATTGCTCAAGGAAGGCGACTACGAGGCGGTCGGCAAAGACATCGCTCGGGTCGCAGATACATGCAGGGAGGTGGGGGCGGTCTGCAAAGTCATCATCGAGGCCGGTTTGCTCAGTGACGAGGAAAAGGTCATCGCGTGCCAGCTGTCCAAAGAGGCCAAGGCGGACTACGTCAAGACCTCGACAGGCTTCGGGGCAGGGGGTGCCACGGTTTATGACGTCGCACTGATGCGTGAGACGGTGGGTCCGTCGATGGGCGTCAAAGCCTCGGGTGGTATCAAGACCACAGAGGATGCCGAGCAGATGATCGCCGCCGGTGCAACCCGCATCGGCGCTTCCGCCGGGATCTCGATCATCGGCGGCAATGGAGAGGGCAATGGCGAGTAACGTCGAGCTGCGGGCCTACGCATTTCTGGACAGTCTGCAGCCTCAGTACGCTGCATTCCTGGGGACCATCGCTCAAGGGTTCCTACCCTTGGCCGGCGATGCCTCGTTGTGGGTGGAGATAGCACCGGGGATCGAGATCAATCGCTTGACGGACGTGGCCTTGAAATCGACGCGTGTACGCCCCGGTATGCAGATTGTCGAGCGCTACTTCGGTTTGCTCGAGGTCCACTCCCAATCGCAAGCAGAGACTCGCGCTGCCGGTGAATCGATTCTGGACGATCTGGATCTACAGGCGTCGGATCGGTTGAAACCCCGCATCCTGTCGAGCCAGATCGTGCGGCACGTGGACGATCATCAGGTGCAGCTGATCAACAGGATGCGGCACGGGCATATGCTGATTCCGGGCCAGACACTCTATGTGCTGGAGGTGGAGCCGGCACCCTATGCAGCCTTGGCGGCCAATGAAGCCGAGAAGGCGGCAGAGATCAATATCCTCGAAGTGCGAGCCTTCGGCTCGTTCGGACGTGTGTACCTGGGTGGCGAGGAGCGGGATATCGATGTGGGTTGGCGGGCCGCCGTCAGTGCACTCGAGGACGTGCAAGGACGAGAGATCAAGCGCTAAGACGCTGAACAATCAAGGAGAAGCGATATGGCTGAAGCTCTGGGAATGATCGAGTGTCGTGGCTTCGCCGCCATGGTGGAGGCAGCAGACGCCATGGTCAAGGCGGCCAAAGTAGAGCTGGTGAGCATGCAGAAGACCGGTGGCGGCTATGTCACGGCGGTCGTTCGAGGTGACGTGGCGGCGGTCAAGGCCGCTGTCGATGCCGGTATTCGGGGGGCCGAGAAGGTGGGCGAGGTCGTAGCCACCCACGTGATCGCTCGGCCGCACACCAACATCGATTCGGTGCTGCCTCTGGGTCGTCAGGACGAAGCCGCGAAAGCCGACAGCTAGATCCGGGATCGGGGAGAGTCAAGCATGCTCCTTGGAAAAGTCGTGGGAACGCTGGTGGCGACCCGCAAGGAGCCCTCCATGGAGGGCTTCAAGTTCCTGGTCCTGCGCCAGATCGATGTTGATGGCGAGGAGATCGGCGGATATGTGGTCGCCGTGGACGCAGTGGGAGCCGGTGTCGAGGAGGTGGTTCTCTATGCCACCGGCAGTGCAGCACGGCAGACGGTGGCCACCCACAACCGACCCTGTGATGCAGTGGTCATGGCCATCGTGGACAGCTGGGAGGTCGGCGGCGAGGAGATTTTTCACAAGCACCGATAGCGTCCCGCGATCTCGGAAATGGTCTACGACGAAAGGGAAGTCCGCTCCATCATCCGCCGCGTGCGGCGGCGCTTTGGCGAGTCACAGCCAGGTGAGGCATCTTCTGCGTCGACCCCCCTGGCCACCGATCTCGGAGGCGGCGTCTTTACCTCGATCTCCGCCGCGATCGAAGCCGCCTACGGCGCCTTCCAGGCTTTCAGTGAGCAAGGTCTCGAGGGCCGGCGCGAGGTCATTGACAGTATCCGGCGGTCGATGCGTGACCATGCCGCCGAATTGGCGCGGTTGGCGCATGAAGAGACAGGTCTTGGCCGAACCGAAGACAAGCTCGTCAAGAATCTTCTGGTGACCGACAAGACGCCGGGGCCAGAGGACCTCGAGCCCCAGGCCACCACCGGTGACCAGGGGATGACCGTCACCGAATATGCGCCCTTTGGTGTAGTGGCTGCCATCACTCCCACGACCAATCCGACGGCGACCATCATCAACAACACCCTGGCGGTGGTTTCCGCTGGCAATGGGCTGGTGTTCAATGCCCACCCCAATGCCAAGAAGGTTTCGGCCTACTGTGTCCAGCTCATCAACCAGGCCATCTCCGAGGCCGGTGGACCAGCGAATCTGGTGGCGACGGTGGAGCGACCGACCATCGCCTCCGCGCAGGAGCTCATGCGGCATCGCCAGATCCGTCTGCTGATGGTCACCGGAGGCCCTGGCGTGGTCGCCGAAGCCCTGAAGACCGACAAGCGAGCGATTACCGCCGGTCCGGGAAACCCACCCGTGGTGGTAGACGGGACCGCCGATATCGATCTGGCGGCGCGGGAGATCGTCCGTGGCGGCTCCTTTGACAACAACATGGTGTGCACCGACGAGAAAGAGGTCATTGTCGTCGACGCCAAGGCCGATGAGCTGCTGCAGGCCCTGGGTCGCAGCCGTGCCATGGTGCTCAAGGAATATCAGCTGCGGCAGCTCGAACGTGTGATCTTCGTGCAGATGGGCGAACCGGGTCGGCCGGGCGAGATCGATCGTCGCTGGATCGGCCAGAACGCCAGTAAGATCCTGGCTGAGATCGGTATCACGGCGGATGACGATCTGCGGTTGGTGGTTGCCGACGTGCCCAGAGATCACAGCCTGGTCTGGACGGAGCAGATGATGCCGGTGATGCCGGTCGTGCGTGTCCAGAATGTGGACGAAGGGATCGACCTGGCCGTACGCGCAGAGCATGGATTCCGGCACACCGCTTCCGTTTACTCGAATGATGTGTCCGTCATCACTCGCATGGCCAGGGCCATGAACGTCAGCATCTTTGTGGCCAATTCCGCCAATGTGGCAGGTCTTGGAGCCGGCGGTGAGGACTTCACATCGTTCTCCATAGCCACACCGACTGGCGAAGGGCTGACCCGACCACGAACCTTCTCACGCATCCGCCGTTTGGCGGTCGTGGGCTCCATGAGGATTGTCTAGATGTATCCTGCGATTCTTCTTCTCGAGTTCGAGTCCATCGCCATCGGCATCGTTGCGGGCGATGCGATGGCAAAACGCGCAGGGTTGGCGACGCTGCATACGGGTAGCGTGCAACCAGGCAAGTACCTTGTGCTGGCCGGCGGTGAAGTGGGGCACGTGGAAGAGGCGCGGATGGCGGGCCGGGAGTATGGCAAGGACGCCCTGATCGGAGAGATGTACCTACCCGAGGTGCACCCCGCGGTGGTAGAGGCCGTAACTGGTGCCCGCCGACCTGGCTCTGGAGAAGCACTCGGGGTGGTGGAAACCAGAACCGTGGCCTCTGTAATCGGCGTGGCGGATGCCGGGATCAAAGCTGCCGAGGTTTCGATTCTCCAGATCTGCATGGCAGATGGCCTTGGCGGCAAAGGGTACGTTCTGTTCTCCGGGGAGGTCCACAACGTGCAGGCAGCAGTGGATCGCGGAGTCGCGAGCCTGGCTTCGGCCGAGCTTCTCGTGGCGCGGGTCGTCATTCCTCAGATTCACGACGAGATGCTCGACAACCTCCTCGCCGACGCCAATTTCCTGGACCGAGCCCGGTCCTATCAGCCTTGAGACCTTGATTTGAAGCTGGGAAGAGTCATCGGTACCGTCGTCGCATCCACCAAGGTAGCGGGTCTCCAAGGCGTGCGTCTCCTGATTGTCCAGCCCCTCGATCGAGATCGACGCGAGAGCGGTACGCCGGTTGTGGCAGCCGATGGAGTGGCCATGGCTGGACCCGGCGAATTGGTCTACATCGTCGCCAGTCGTGAGGCGGCTCTGGCTTGCCCAGACACGTTCGTGCCAGTGGATCACGCCATCGTGGGGATCGTCGACGAAGTGGCGGATCTGGAGCCCCAGGCATGAAGATCGGCAGAGTCAGTGGCACCGTGGTTTCGACGATCAGCTCGCCGGTCTACGACAGCCGCCGCCTACTCCTCTGTGACCTGCTCGACGAGAAGGGCGAGGAGCTGTCCGGTGACTACCTCATCGCCGTGGATGCTGTCGGTGCCGGGGCCGGCGAAACCGTGCTGATCCTCGACGAGGGCAACTCGGCTCGCCAGGTGGTCGATATGGAGGATGCACCCATCCGTGCCGTGATCGTCGGCATCATCGACGCAGTGCGATAGCATCCAGGCTCTGGAACCTTTCGGCCCGATCCCTTTCCCACGGCCCTGGAGCGAATAGAGATGACAGTAGAGATTGCAGAAGAGACGGCTTCGATAGATTTCTCTCTCTCCGAAGAGCAACGGGCCATTCGGCAGGCCGCGCAAGACTTCGCCAGGAGTGAGATCGATCCGCTGGTCGAGGAGATCGACGAGACCCAGACATTCCCGCTGGAATTGTTCGCCAAGATCGGGGAGCTCGGCTTTCTGGGGATCATTTTTCCCGAAGAGCTCGGCGGCTCGGGACTCGGCTACGTGGACTACGTCCTGATCCTCAACGAGATCTCCAAGGTGGATCCTTCCATCGGGCTCAGCGTTGCGGCCCACAATTCCCTGTGCAGCAATCACATCTTCAAGTTCGGCGATGACGAGCAGCATCAGCGTTGGCTGGTGCCGTTGGCAAAAGGCGAGAAGATTGGCGCCTGGGGTCTGACCGAGCCGGACGCCGGATCCGATGCCGCCGGCACACGCACCCGGGCCGAAAAGGTCGAGGGTGGCTGGATGCTCAACGGATCGAAGACCTTCATCACCCACGGTTCGGTGGGAGACATATGCGTGGTTCTCGCGGTCACCTCCACAGAGGGCAGACGATACGACAGCATCGGTGCTTTCGTGGTGGAGAAGGGGATGGAGGGTTTCAGCTCGGGCAAGAAGGAGAACAAGCTCGGCAGCCGAGCCTCGGATACCTCTGAAGTCTTGTTGAACAACTGCTTCGTCCCCGACGACCATCTGTTGGGAAACCCGGGCGAGGGGTTCAAACAGGCACTGCAGATTCTCGATGGAGGACGCATCTCGATTGCCGCTCTGGGGTTGGGTACAGCAGCCGGGGCCTTTGAGATCGCCCGTGACTACGCCCTGGAGCGCGAGCAGTTTGGTCGCCCAATAGCCAGATTCCAGGCCATCCAGTTCCATCTGGCGGAGATGGCCACACGGATCGCCGCGGCGGAAGCCTTGACCCTCGCGGCAGCTGCCGCCATGGATCGGGGTGATCGGGTCAGCCGAATGGCCGCCGAAGCCAAGCTGTTTGCGGGCGAGACCGCGGTCTTTTGTGCCGAGCGCTGCGTGCAGATTCACGGCGGGTACGGGTACATCAAGGACTACAGAGCCGAGAAGTTCTACCGTGACTGCAAGATCTGTACGATCGGCGAAGGGACTAGCGAGATCCAGCGATTGGTGATCGCCCGCCAGCTACTCAAGGGGCTCTGATCGACTCATGATCTCGAAGATCGACCATGTCGGAATCGCGGTGCATTCCATCGCCGAGGCGTCGAAGTTCTACCAGTCTTTGGGTCTGACCATCGAGGCGGTGGAAGAGGTACCCGCGGAAGGGGTCAAGGTCGCCATGATGCAGTGCGGCGAGAGCCGAATCGAGCTCCTGGAGGCCACCCGTGAAGACTCACCCATCGGCCGCTTCCTTGCCCGGCGGGGTGGTGGAATCCACCACATCTGCTTTGCCACGTCCGACGTGCAGGGCGACCAGGAGTCCCTCGCAGATCAGGGGTACCGGCTCCTACGCCCCGAACCGACCCAGGGTGCTGGAGGATGCTGGGTGCAGTTTGTTCACCCCAACAGCGCTGGCGGTGTCCTGGTCGAGCTGTCGGAGAAGAAGCCATGTTGAGCCCGGATTCCATTGTCATCGCCCACCTCGTGAACCCCACCGAGAAATTCTGGGGAGTCCTTATGAATCTGGACCAGAGTGGGATCATTCTCCGAGGCATCAACGTGTCCAGCTTTGACGATTGGATGTTCCAGGTGCGTCGCCAGGAGGCCCATTCCCTCGGTCTGTCCACCATGTTCATGCCGCTCTTCCGGATCGAGCGGATCTTTCTCGACGAGCAGATCGGTGAGGTGGAGTCCTACAGCCAGCGATTCGAGCAGCAGGTAGGTGTAGCGGTGGAGACCTATCTTGGTCTCGAGACCGGGAGCGGCGAAGAACCCTCCTGAACCCGCTCGCCCCAGGCCTCTCAGAATTGGACGTTGGCGATAAAGAACGTCGAAGTGTCGGTGTCCTTGTCCCCCAGGCGGACGGCCATCTCTTCATCGATGAGGAATTGTCCGGCCCGATCCCGATTCGAGGTGGTGAGAAGTATCTCGAGCTCCTCGATCTGTTCGGGGAAGCGGTTGCGCAGGTGCACCAAAGTGTCGCCAGCAGCCTCCAGACTGCGAAAGGCGGTGCCCTCGGAGTTGGTGGTCATCTCGAGAAAGACTCTCTGGGGTTCGGTGCCCTGAAAGACCTTGAACCCGGTGAGGCCCAGGGTGCGGAGGAACCGGGAGATCTCCACCACAATATCCAGATCTCGATAGGGGGTGCGGGGCGTGATGGTCAGATCTACGAATCCACTCTTGGTCAGGACCTGATCTACGGGCTCTGTCGTCCCGGGGGCGGGTCGGGTTGCCGGCGACCGGTTCGACGCCGTGGGTTCCGCCCGTGCCGCCACGTCGGTCAGGGTCTGTTTCTCGGTGGGTGTGATTGGAGCCTCCACGACCTTGCCTTCCTCGTCGATGAAGAAGGCCGTGCCGTAGTTGCCTTTGTTGACTCGTTCGGTCTTCTCGACGTCGATTTCCGTGGCATCGATGAAGGTCTGGGTGCCGTTTTGCAGCACGATGAGCGCTTTGCCGTCCTCGACGCGGTATTTTTCCTTGGCGATGAGCGTCGAACCGTCCTTCAGGTAGATGGTGTAAGCGCTCAGTGGTGCCACCAAAGTCAGAATGAGCAAGCAGATCAGTGCGGTTGTCGGTCGATGCATAACTCTCCCCCGATCCCCTCGGGCCCCCGGCGACGGGGCGAGGTACGGTCAGTGCTTTGCTATCATAGCGCGTCATTGCCCGGGACCTCTGTGAAGTGTGTCTCGGACCAGATCATGAGGAACAATCGATGCTTGTCGTAATGAAGATGGGGGCCTCGGGCGAAGAAATCGAGGAAGTGGTCCGCCAGATCGAATCTCGCGGTCTCAAAGCCAACCCCATACCAGGGTCTCAGCGTACCGCCATCGGCATTACCGGCAACCTCGGCGTTGTGGAGGCGGGTCTGTTCGAGTCTCTGGTTGGCGTTCTCGAGGTCATCCAGGTCAGTCACCCCTACAAGCTGGTATCGCGAGAGTTCAAAAGTGCGGACACCGTTGTCGAGGTCGGAGACGTGAAGATCGGCGGTTCCGATCTGGTCATCATCGCCGGGCCTTGCTCGGTGGAGAGCTATGAGCAGACGCAGAGGATCGCGCAGGCGGTCAAGGCAGGTGGAGCCCACATGCTGCGGGGTGGGGCCTACAAGCCGCGAACCTCGCCCTACAGCTTTCAGGGATTGGGTCTCGAGGGCTTGAAGATCCTGCGACAGGTGGGCGCAGAGACCGGCTTGCCCGTGGTCACGGAGGCGCTCGATATCGATGTATTGGATCTGGTTTGCGAGTACGCCGATATGATTCAGATCGGGGCCCGCAACATGCAGAACTACACGCTGCTGCGCCGAGTCGGCCGGAGTGGCAAGCCGGTACTGCTCAAACGGGGGATGAACGCCACCGTGACCGAGTTGCTTTTGGCCGCCGAGTACATCATGGACCAAGGCAATTCAGAGATCGTGCTCTGTGAGAGGGGAATTCGGACATTTGCCGATCACACTCGCAATACTCTGGATGTCTCCGCCATTCCGGCCGTTCAGAAGATCAGCCATCTACCGATTCTGGCGGACCCCAGTCACGCTGCCGGGAATCGGGAGACGGTGCCGCCATTGTCTCGAGCCGCCATTGCGGTAGGGGCGGACGGTCTGATGATCGAAGTCCACGATCGCCCTGAAGAGGCCTTGTCGGATAGCAATCAGGCTCTACACCCCCAACAATTCGACGAGCTGATGGATGAGTTGCGGCAATTGGCAAGGACCGTCGGCCGCCAATTGTCGAGTCCCGTCAGCCAGTCGCCACGCCAGCCGTGAACACCGAGACGGCAATTCTGGTCCTCGAGGACGGCTCGGTCTTCACAGGGCACAGTGTCAGCCCCGGAACCCGCTTCGGCGAGGTGGTCTTCAATACCTCCATGACAGGCTACCAGGAGATCCTCACTGACCCCTCCTATCGGGGACAGATCGTGGTCATGACGTTGCCCCACATCGGCAACTACGGGGTCGCCTCGTCGCTGGCCGAATCCAGTCGGGCCTGGGTAGAGGGTTTTGTCGCCCGACAGTTCACCACTCAGCCTTCCAGTCACGGTAGCGAAGAGGGGCTGGTGCCCTATCTGAAGAGAAACCAGGTGCCCGCGATAGACGGTATCGACACTCGAGCTGTAGTCCGCAGAGTGCGCCAACAAGGAGCCATGCGGGGAGTTCTCACATCAGATCGCAGCGATGTGGAGACCTTGGTGACCGAGCTGCGGGAGTTCCCATCCATGACCGGCCGCGCCCTCGTCGATGAGGTGACCTGTGAAGTCGCCTACGAGATGCGCCCTGAGGGAAGAGAGCCCTCTTTTCACTTGGCTGTCTACGATTTTGGTGTCAAGACCAACATCCTCCGCTCCCTGGTCGATCGCGGCGCGCGGCTGACCGTACTGCCGGCGCGCACGTCCTGGCGGGAGTGCGCGGATCTGGATGTCGATGGGGTGCTGCTCTCCAATGGGCCCGGCGATCCCGAGCCGCTGGTCGAAGTCATCGACAACGTCCGGGGTCTGGTCGCAGCAGAGCTACCGATCTTCGGCATTTGCCTCGGTCACCAGCTACTCGGGCTGGCGGTCGGTGGGCGCACCTTCAAGCTCAAATTCGGCCACCATGGTGGCAACCAACCGGTCAAGGACCTGGCGAGCGGTCGCATTCTGATCACCAGCCAGAACCACGGCTTTGCGGTGGATCCCGATTCGCTTCCTGACAGCTGCGCGGTCAGCCAGGTGAACCTCAATGACGGAACGGTGGAGGCGTTCGTGGTGAAAGATCGTCCAGTGCTTTCGGCTCAGTACCATCCCGAGGCCGCTCCCGGGCCTCATGATGCGGCGGCGCTTTTCGACAGCTTCCTCGGCGCGGTCGCAGGTCGCTGACGGTGCCCCTGAGCTCTTCTTCGTCTTCGCGTTTCGTGCTCTCGCTGGCGTGGAGGTTCTTTCGCGGTCGCGGCAATCATCTCTTGGATGGCACCGCGCGGGCTGCCCTCGTGGGAACGACTCTCGGGGTCACCGCCATGGTCATTGCCATGGCTCTCATGTCGGGTTATAGAGAAGATCTGCGACGCAAGCTCGTGAGAGGCAACGCCGCGGTGATCGCTTACCCGATCCTGGGTAGCGGGCTGGCCTGGGAGCCCGAGAAACAAGCGCGGCTCGAAGCCTTGCCAGGAGTGACCGGCGTACGGCCGGTGGTCTACGGCCAGGGCTCCCTCGTTTCCGAGCAGCTTCGAGGGGGTATCGAGGTGACCCTCCGGGGCATCGACAGGCTCGACGGTCTGGAGGGCCTGGGAGAGGTCGAGCTCGATCCGGGACTGGTTGCCAACGGCGACTTCTTTGGCGGCGGAGTTTTGGGACTGGTCCTCGGTACCGGTCTGGCGGAGCGGCTGGATGTTGGCGAGGGGGATTCGGTGCGTTTGATGGTTCTGGGTTTTCACAATGGCAGGCCGAAATTCGGCTATCGCCAGGCCCAGATCTTCGGCACCTTCGCCACGGGTTTTTCCGAGTTCGACCAGAGCTGGCTGGTGACCGATCGCCATCAGTTGGAAGCGATGCTGGGCAAACAGATGGGCTCTGGCATGTTGGAGATCGTGATCGAAGACCCGGATCGCGCCGATCAGGTGGCGCTACAAGTTCGGGATGTGCTGGGTGGCGACTACCTTGTCACGAGCTGGCGAGATCTGAATCGTGAGCTTTTCACCGCTTTGGAGATCCAGCAGATCGCCCTGTTCTTTGTTTTGGGCTTGATCGTGGTGGTCTCCACGTTCAATGTGGCTTCCAGCCTGGTGGTCCTCGTGCGTGAGCGTATGCGTGATATCGGTGTTCTGGCGTCCTTGGGCCTGACGCCTGCCAAGTTGCGGACCGTTTTTCTGCTCTATGGAGCTGGGCTGGGCATTTTTGGCAGCTTTTGTGGCGTCGTTGCGGGCGGTGCCATCGCCTGGGTGGTGACCGAGTTCGAGCTCATCCGTTTCGATCCCGAGATGGCGGCCATCTACTTCATCAGCTCGGTTCCGTTCAGGGTCGAGGTTCTGGATGTCACCGCCGTGGTGCTGTTCACTCTGCTGGTGACGTTGCTGGCTTGCTGGGTCCCAGCGCAGAAGGCAGCTAGAGTACGCCCGGCGATGGCTCTGAGATACGAATAGTCGTTTCTTTGCCCCAGAATGTCGAAGGGGATCGGAATCCGATCCCCTTGAGTTCAGGCTGGATTAGCTGCCGTTGCCGACAGCCGGTGGGATGGGGGGCGGGGCGGCGCCTGGGCGTCGCTGCTGGAGCCCAGAAAGCCTGCCGCGGACGCGGCAAGATGGACTCCGGTGGGTACTCATTTCTTTATACGGCTGGGATCAGAGAAGAGTTTAGATTCGGGATCTTGCAGGAGACACAAGACGCGATATCCTCTTCCTGCGATTGGCGACTCCTCCGTGCGGTGGCTGTTGTGGAGTTGCCGATTCTGGGTGGATGACAAGGACGAGATGCGAATCATGAGGACAGCCAAGGCTCGATCTCGGGCGTGGCGTTCGCTGTACGCCGCAGCGCTGATAGCCCTCATGACGGCGGCGTCGGCCGCTGCCTGGCTGAAGCCACCCCCCGACCTCGGGACTCTGGTGGGCGAGCGGCTGGAATTCCGGCTCAAATGGCAGGGGATTCCGGCAGCCGACGCGACCCTCGAGGTGGAGGATGGGGGTGAGGGTCGAATCCTCTTCAAAGCGACGGCCAAGACGGTGGGTTTGGCCAATTTCCTCTATCCAGTCGAGAGTCGAATTGTCTCCACGGCGCGGCTCGACGGATTTCGAGCCGAACGGTACGTCAAGGATGGACACGAGGGAAGAGAGCCCTCAGAGGTCGAAGAGATTGTCTTTGATCTCGAGCAGGGCACGGCTGTCCTGAGCGAGGATGGTGTGGCTCGAGAGCCGGTAGAGGTGCCGTTCGATGTACGCGATCCATTTGCGGCGTTCTATGGCTTTCGCGTCAGTGATCCGGACTCGGAAGGCGTGGTCGAGATGACCATCTCGGACGGCAAGCGCACGAAAAGCGGTAAGGTGCGAGTCGTGGCGAAGGAGAGGGTGAGAACTCCTGCAGGGATCTTCGACACGATCAAGATCGCGCCCGAGATCGAGGGCCTGGGAGGAGTTTTCAAGAAGAGCCCAGGAGCGACTCTCTATATCTGGCTCACCGACGATGAATGGCGCCGTCCGGTGATGATGCGCAGCAAAGTCTCCGTCGGCAGCTTCACCGCCCGCCTCACCTCCTGGACCCACACCGCTGCCGAAGAACCACAACCTGACAACTCCAAGTAGTGGCCGTCCTCGCTCGGAGTCGAGTCAAAGGCTGTCTTGCGGACTCTGCCTGAAGAGCTCGATTCTGACGAGTGATGGTCCGCAGACGATTGAGGTCCGTAGACGATTCGCCTCTCTCCGGTGACTGAACCTGCGTTCGGCGAATGCCATCGTCCCGCCCCGTCCAAACCGCGCTTCCTCCGCTGAAGATCAAGGGGCAGAGTCCCCAAGACCGCTCGCATGGTCCTCTGCCAAAGAGTCAGCGATCAACGGCCGGCGCAGTGACCGGCCGCTTCTATGAGGCAGCGCTTCAACGCAGGACTTCGGCGTCCCAGGCGATCATGCGGAGCTCTTCGCCGCAGGTGGCGCAGAATTGTTCGACACCGGCCTGGAGCTCTGACCAGGGCTTCTTCGCTCAGGATGGTGAACACGAGGGCCGAGGTCTTGGGAAAGGCGCTGGAACCCAGGCGTAGACCGCTGATCCCCATCCCGGCTGCGTGGGCTACTTCCGTGTAGCCGCGGACGCCGGAGTGGTTGAGAAAGACCTCGAGCTCTTCCTTCTTGGACTCATCGACGATCAGCATGAGCATCTTCATGGGCTACTCGCGAACTCCGGCGCGACGCAGGATGGAGATCATCGGGCACCAGCCGGAAAAGGCCGACTGGAAGAGATTCAGACCTATGAAGGCGGTAAAGAGGTAGAAACCTGGATGAACAAAGTGTCCCAGAGCTACGGAGAGCAATGATCAGGAACCCGGCAATGGCACGCAGATAGTCGTTGAGTTTCATGGAATCTGTCCTTTCTCAGGCCTCGGGCACGACCTTGGCGAGCCCGACGGTTTTGACGTACATGTAGTAGAGCAGGGGAATCACGATCAGCGTCAGGGCTGTCGAGACCACGACTCCGGAGATCAGCGCCACCGCGAGTCCCTGGAAGATGGGGTCCAGGAGGATGACGAGGCCACCCACCACCAGAGCCGCCGCTGTCAGGGCGATCGGTCGGAATCGGACCACTCCGGCTTTGACCACTGCGTTCTCGAGGCTCTCACCGGCGGCCAGCTCGAGATTGATGAAATCGACCAGCAGGATCGAGTTGCGCACGATGATGCCGGCCAGGGCGATAAAGCCGATCATGGAGGTAGCGGTGAAGAAGACACCCCCCAAAGCGTGGGCTGGCAGGATCCCGATCAGAGTGAGGGGGATCGGGGCCATGATGATCAAAGGGGTCACAAAGGAACGGAACCATCCGACCACCAGGACATAGATCAGGATCAGAACCACTCCGAAAGCGACTCCCATATCTCGGAAGACCTCGAAGGTGATCTGCCATTCGCCGTCCCACTTCATGGCGTAACCGGTGGTTGCGTCGGGCATCGTCGACGAGAGAATGGTGAGAGGCTGCCCCGCCGGGTCGCGCAGATCGCCGACGCGATCGGCCATATCCAGAATGCCGTAGATGGGTGATTCCTCCGCCCCCGACACTTCGGCGATCGACGTAGGTCAGCGGTTGGAGGTTCTTGTGATAGATGAATCGCTCGCGGCCAGTGGGAGTCGCTGTGACCAGTTCTCGCAACGGCACCATTCGGCCATCGCCCCCGTGAACCGAAACTCCGAGCAGATCGTCCAGGCTGGAGCGTTGTGAGCGATCGAGACGCAGCATCAGGGGCACCGGCTCCCTTGCCATCTCATCCCTCAGCAGACCGGCCTCGGCGCCATTCAGAGCCACTCTGAGGGTGCGGACGACAGCCTCAGGCGTGGTTCCGGCGCGCATGACCTTCTCGCGATCCACCTCGAGCTCGAGCTTGGGACCCGGGTGCTCCACCCACCAGTCCACATCGACGATTCCCGGTGTCTCTTCGAAGATGTCCCTGATCTGCTGTGCCAGGTTCAGGCGTTGGTCCAGATCCGGGCCATAGATCTCCGCCACCATGGTGGACAGCACTGGCGGTCCGGGCGGGACTTCGGTGACCTTGACGTTGGCACCGGTCCCTTCCACGACGGGAGCCAACAAATCGCGCATCTCCTTGGCCAAGGGATGACTGGCCCGGTCGCGGTGATGCTTGGGCAGCAGGTTGACCTGCAGATCCGCCACCAGCGGGCCCGTGCGCAGAAAGTAGTGTCGGACGAGACCGTTGAAGTTGAAGGGTGCCGAGTTGCCGACGTACACCTGTACGTCGGTGACTTCGGGCAGGGATCGAACGACTTCGGCCAGCGACCGGGCGATCCCTGCCGTCTGCTCGAGGGTGGATCCTTCGGGCATGTCGATGACGACCTGCACCTCGCTCTTGTTGTCGTACGGCAGCATCTTGACCTTGACGAGGCGCAAGGCGACCAGACTCATCGAGGCCAGTAGCAGAATGCCGACGACTCCCAGCATCACCCAGCGGCGTAGCGGTTTGATCAAAAGCGGACGGAAGAGACGTTCGTATGTCCGCATGAGCCGGGTCTCGGAGTGGGTTTCGGCGTCGTGCTGGGCCGGGCCTTCGGCCATCTCTTCGGCGTGCTTGCGAAACAGCTTGTAGGTGAGCCAGGGCGAGACCACGAAGGCGACGATCAGCGAGAAGAGCATGGCCGCCGAGGCATTGATGGGAATGGGTCGCATGTACGGGCCCATGAGCCCGGACACGAACGCCAAGGGCAGCAGAGCCGCGATGACCGTGAAGGTGGCCAGGATCGTCGGGTTGCCGACCTCGTCGGTGGCGTAGACCGTGGCCTGCCGCGGGTTGGTCCAGCCCAGGGTGTAGTGACGGTGGATGTTCTCCACCACCACGATGGCGTCGTCGACCAGGATGCCGATGGCAAAGATCAGGGCGAACAAGCGTCACCCGATTCAGGGTGTAGCCGAACATGTAGGAGGCAGCCAGCGTCAAGGCCAGGGTCGCCGGAACCGCCACCATGACGACGATGGCCTCTCGGCGTCCCAGGGCCAGGGCCATGAGCACGACGACGGCCAGGGTGGCGATCCACAGGTGCTTCATCAGCTCGGACGATTTCTCGTCGGCCGTGAAGCCGTAGTCCCGGGTCTTGGTGACCTCGCATGTTGGACGGGAATCACGGGGCCTCTGAAGCTCGGCCACGCGCTCGTCGAGATCGGTGACCAGCTCGACGGCGTTGGTGCCGGGCTTCTTGGCCACCGCCACCGTCACCGCGGGCACATCCAATCCCGTGGGCAGATGCTTTTCGGCACCCGCGGCGCCCGCCATGATCCAGACATAGTCCGCCGCCTCATCGGGGCCATCGACGACGGTGGCCACATCTCGCAGATAGACTGGCCGTCCGCCGTAGACTCCGACGACTGCGGCGGCTACCTCGTCTGCCGAGCGAAAGAAGCTGCCGATCTCCACCTCGGTCTCGATATCGGCGCTGGCGAACGATCCGGCCGGAAGTCGCCAGTTCAGACCCGACAGGGCCTGGTACACCTGCAATGGCGAGAGACGTGATGAGAGGCCAATCTCTCGCGATCGAAACGGATCTGGACCGCGCGACGTTGCCCGCCGATCACGGTGACCTGGGCGACGCGAGGGTGGCGGGTGAGCTCGGTCTTGAGCTCCATGGCGACCTGTCGCAACTCGAGGGGCGTGGACTCTTCGGACCACAGCGTGTAGGCGACCACTGGGACATCGTCGATACCGCGAGGGGCAATAACGGGAGGAATCGCATCGGGGGCAGCTGGGAGGTGATCTCGGCGACCTTGGAATGAACCCGGACGACCGCCTGATCGGGATCGGTGCCCACCAGGAATCGAACGATGATCATGCCGCCCGAGGGTTGGGTGATGGAGTAGACGTAGTCGACGTTGTCGATCTCGTAGATGGCCTTCTCGAGGGGCGAGATCACGCGGCGCTCGACCTCGTGGGCCGTGGCGCCGGGCAGGCCGACAAAGACATCGATCATCGGCACCTTGATCTGAGGCTCCTCCTCGCGTGGTGTCACCAGCACTGCGAAGGTGCCGAGCAGGAGAGACGCCACCACCAGGAGAGGGGTCAGCTTCGACTCCAGGAATGATTTGGCGATCCTCCCGGATATACCCAGGGGTCTGCGGGTCTGCTTGAGCCGGAGCGCTTCGCGCCGCGCTTCCTGCTTGTCGGCGGCGCTGTCTGAAGTGTTCTGGGTCATGACAGCGGCTCCACCTGGGCACCGCTGGGAGGAGTCGTCGCCAGACCGGTCAGAACTGTTTCACCACCGGTGAGACCCGAGAGGATCTCGACCTTGCCGTCGGCAAGCTCTCGGCCGACGGTGACGACCCGAGAAGTGGCCGTGCCATCCTCGGTACGAATCACCACCATGCTCAAGCCCCCTTGTCGCAGAATCGCGTCGCTGGGAACAGCAACGGCAGGGCGGACCTCGGTCTGTATCCAGGCTCTTCCTGCGGCACCTGTCGTGAGATCGGCTGCAGGGAGATCGACCTTGACCTGAAACGAGTGACTTGCCGGGTCGGCCCCAGGTGTCTTCTCGACGACCGGTCCCTGGAGAGCTCCGAGATCCGGCCGAGAGTCGATGCGCAGGGTCAGGAGATCCCCGGTCTGGAGCCTGGCCTGTTGCATCAGGCTCTCGGGAATCGAGAGCACCAGGCGCCGGCCGGCGATGGATTCCACCATCATCAGCGGGCGACCTGGGGCGGCGAGATCGCCGACTTCTACCATCTTCTGGGCCACCTGTCCGTTGAAGGGCGCTGTGACTCGCGCGTCCGCGGCTACGGAAGAGGCAGCGGCGACAGCGCCTTGGGCCTGTTCGCACCGCGCCCGAGGCCTGCTCGTACTGCATCCTGGCCATGTCCACCTCCAGCTCGGAGGCGGCTCGCTCGGCGGCGAGAGCCTTGAAGCGTTCGTAGTTGCGCTCGGCCAGGGCGAAGAGCGGCTTGCGCTTGGCTGAGAGCGCCCTGGGCTTGTGACAGCTGGCCCTTCGAAGCCTGGGGATCGATCTCGAGAAGCAGTTGGCCACGCTGCACCGCTTCGCCGGCGCTGACATGGACGGCGGTGACCATGGCCATCACACGGGCTGAGATCGCGGCGACCTGGCTGGCCTCCACAGTGCCGTGGACTTCGAGTTCCTGGGGAATCTCCAGGAGCTCAGCCTGACCGATGGACGCCTGAATCTGTGGTGGGGCCACCGACTGGCGGGGCGGTGTGATTCTCGCCGCAGGCGACCAGAGTCGCGGTGGCCGCCAGCAGGCTCAAGAGGACGTTTCTCTTTGGGTGGCTCGGATGCTCATGACTCGTTCCTCGTTCCGGTGTCTTGATGGGTTGTCAGCATCTCTTCAGGGCGCCGCCCGGCTTTTGCTGCCAGGGCGAGGGAGGTCAGATGGGCTTCGGCTCGGGCTACCAGCTCACGGGCCTGGGTCTCTTGCAGAGCCGTTGTGGCGTCGACCAGTTCGATCATCTTGACGACGCCCTGTTTGAATCTCTCTTCGGTGATGCGCTCGGCCTCGACTGCGGCCTGTTGGGCCGCTTGGGCGGTCAGGAATCTCTCCCGCGCGGTGATCGCGCGCTCGTACGCGTCCCGAACCTCCAGTCGGATTCCCTCGGTGAACTGGGCGATCTGCTGCTGGCCTGCCAGATAGTCGGCTTCTGCGGCCGCCTTGGCGGACCGATGGCGGTTGCCGGAGAAGAGATCCACACTGAGCATGGCCATCACCGCAGCGGAATTGTTGTCCGAGGTGAAGACCTGGTCGCTGAACATGTCGTAGCGGGCGGCCACTCCGATCTTGGGTAGTCAGTCCCGATCGCTTGACCTTGATCTCGAGCTCGGCGGCTTGCAGCATGTGTCGGGCGGCCACCAGGTCGGCGCGGTTCTCCGCGGTGGACAGCCAGTCCTGGAGCTCCTCGGCAAGGGGCTCTGGATCGTGGAGTGGCTGCAGATCCCACTCTTTGGAGGGGTCGGCTCCCAAGCGAAACGAGAGATTCGATTGGGCCACTCTGGCCTGTCCTCGTGCCTCGATGAGGAGGTCCTCGATGCGGGATCTCTCCACCTCCGCACGCAGCAACTCGGATCGCACCAGCATGCCCTGGTCGACATAGGCCTGGGCCAGTTGAACATGGGCCTCGACTGTCTCCAGGACGTGGTCGAGAAGGGCTACATTCTCCCGCGCCTGGGAGAGGCGAATGTAGGCCTCGGCGGCGGCCAGGGCGGCGCTGTTCTCGATCCAAGTGGCTTCGATTTCCGCCGCTTGAGCCGCGAGTCGCGCCTGATCGACCCGGCCCGTCAGCTCACCGCCGGTGTAGAGCGGCATCGTGAGTAGAAAGCGCGACGTGGCGTTGTTCAGATAGTCCGGGTTGTTGGGGTCGCTGACCACGAAGTCGTTGAATGAGAACTGGCCCTGGTTGAGTTGGAAGGCGAAGACTTCCGCCGGATTGTTGGTCCGAATCCACATCTCTTGAAAGCTGATCTGAGGAGCTCGGTAGCCTCTGGCCTGTCTGAAGCGGGCCTGACCGGCGGTGACGCGAGCCTCCGCTGCGAGGACATCCTGAGCCTGCTCTCTGGCGGTCGCCATGGCGTGCTCAAGTGCAGCGTCTCTGCCAGCGTCACCAGAGGAGAGCCCGACAGGGCGATTGCGAGAGAGAGGGCAAGGGTTCGTAGGATCACGGAGTGCCTCCTTCAGCCGGCCAAAGTGGAGTCGATCCATTGACGCAGAGAGGCTTTGGGGAGAGCACCGACCACGCGGTCGACCTCCGAGCCTCCTTTGAAGAGCACCATGGTCGGGATGCCCTGGACGCCGAGTTTGAACGCGTTGTCGTGATGCTGGTCGGTATTGACTTTGGCAACGACGATTTGGCCAGCATAGTCGCCTGCGATCTCTTCCAGGACGGGGGCTACCATTCTGCAGGGACCGCACCACGGGGCCCAGAAGTCCACCAGAACAGGTACATCGGACTGCAGAACCTCGGTGTCGAACTGATCATCGGAAATCTGAATCGGTTGGGTCATGGCTGTGCTCCTGATTGGGTTGTTGAATTGCCAGGCAGCGATTCTTCCGCTGCCTGTCTATCATTGAGAGGCACGGAATGTCGAAAGGTTCCCCCTTGGGTTTTGTTGAAGCGTTTCTGCTACGATCGCAGCTTACGCAGCCCCTCTTGATGCGGTTGAAGGGAGGGCAGGATCCAAGGGGTTGTCGGATGGTAGATCGAAAGAGTTACAGATGGGAGAAA
>CAVRAU010000030.1:0-34199 GCA_963719055.1 uncultured Acidobacteriota bacterium
GTTGCTAGTCGTTTTCGGGATCTTCTTTTTGACGATCGTCCAACGGGTCGGCCTCGAGCACGTCGATCGGGAGATCAGGGCTCTGGCGGACAGCCAGCTTCAAGGTCGCCAGCCTGGCGACGTTGGCGGAACGTCGACCGTTCACTGCGATTCATCTACGGCGAGGAGAGCGCCGGACCGCACAGCGATCCAGGTACGAGACGCCGGCCGGGAGGTGCTGTTCACATCGCCGTCGTTTCCAGCAGGAGATTGCCTCCCTCGCTCCCGCCGTGTTGGCGTTCAGGCCTAGACCCGCAGACAGACCGGATCGCGGGAGGCGACGTCGCGGTCGAAGGGCGGGATTCAGGAGATCGCCCGCCTGCCGAAGAAGACCTCCTGACACGGCTCGATACCGATGCGGACGGGCGGGTGTCGATCGAGGAGTTCGATGGTCCGCTCGGGGTTTTCGCCGAGGTGGACGCTGACGGCGATGGCTACCTGACGCCAACCGAAGCCATGGCTGCGGCACGACATAGGCCCCCGAGGCAGAAGGAGCCCGTCTTTCGGACCGTGAAGACATCGACGGGAGCGTGGCGCGTTGGCTTCCTGGGCAACGAATACGTGACCATGGTCGTCGGTCGCAGCCTGGCCGATCTGTCGCGGGAAACAGCCGGCTTCACGAGAGCTTTCCTCATCGCGACGCCGCTCGCTCTTCTGGCGTTGGCTGCCGCGGGGTGGTGGCTGACCAATCGCGCCCTGCGTCCCGTCGCACTGCTCACGCGGACGGCGGAAAGCGTGACCGCGGGTGGTCTCGACCAGCGGGTTCCCGAGGTTGCGACCGACCGCGAGCTGGGCCGTCTCGTCGAGGTGATCAACAGCATGCTGGAGCGCCTGGAGAGGAGCTTCGAGCAGGCGGCTCGGTTCAGCTCGGACGCCGCACACGAGCTGCAGACGCCGCTCACGGTGTTGCAAGGTGAGCTCGACAACGCCATTCAGCGGGCCGCCGCTGGTTCCGACGAGCAGAGGCACTACAGCAGTCTTCTGGAGGAGGTGCGCCGGCTCAAGGTGGTGGTGCACAAGCTCCTGCTGCTGGCGCGAGCCGATGCGGGCCGGCTCGACCTCCACCTGGAGCCGGTGACTCTGAGCGATTTGCTGGCGGAGGCGATCGAGGACGTCGAAGCCATGGCGCCCGGAGTGCGCATCGAGAGCGCCATCGCTTCCGGACACCAGGTGATGGCTGATCCGGACTTGCTGGACCAGGTCGTGCGCAACATGACCGGCAACGCCGTCAAGCACGGCGAGCGGGACGGACTGATTCGCTTCGAGCTCGCCGTGGAGGATGAGGACGTGGGTTTACGCTCAGCAACACCGGTGAGGCGATTGCGCAGGTGGATCGCGAGCGCATCTTCGAACGTTTCTATCGGGTCGACACCTCCCGCGACGGGCGAGTCGGCGGATCGGGACTGGGACTGAGTCTCGCCCGAGAGATCGCTCGCGCGCACGGCGGCGAGTTGGAGCTCGGCCCCGAGCAGCCGGGAATGACGGTCTTCATCCTGACGCTCCTGCGGGTACGCGACTCTTCGAGCCACGCCGCCCTCAATTCAGGTGAGTCTCGAACGCCGTTCCGATTCGACGATCCGCGAGAAGATGAAAAGCTCTAGCGCTGGTTTTGCGGTCGTCGAGTCAGATGGGTCAGTAGCTGCCACTGGTTTGCCGGCAGAAAAGCTAGTTCAGCCTATTCACGATTCGAGATCGGCAGCACTTTGCGAATCCGCCTACCGTCAGATTTCGGGAGGCAGGGCACCCTAGTCGACGACTGCCCACGGGTCTCATCGTGACCTGGTCCCAGAAGATGCCGGATTTGTAGTCGAATCCAGCCACCTTCCTCCAGGGAATCTCTTCCTCCCGTTGGCTGAGATTGAACATGCCGGGAGTCCGAACGAGGATCTTCTCGTTTGTCAGTTCAATCGTCTGCGGAGGAAAGCGGCCCCGCTGAAGGATTGTGGGTAGTAGTCGCCCAGTGGCGGCAAAGGCCTCGAAAATCGACCTGCGTGTGATGCATCTCAAATCGATGGCCGCACCATCGACACAGCGCGGCCTCCGGCCAGTTTCGAACGCCGCATGATCGACATTGCTCGCCTTCAACTCGCTCGCCGCAGTAGCGGCAAAACGTTGCGGCATCCGGAATCTCACTCAGGCAATCTGGGCAAGTCTTCATGGCTTATGTCCGGCTAACGCCCTGGCGTTCACCTGCGGCGTGCGAAGCGCGCTGTCAGGTGCAACGCCTTGTTAGGCCGCTGCACCTTCTTTATCCCGGCACCAGCGCCAGGCACGCCCCCACCGGATCCTGAACCACCGCACATGCGTACTCCCCATCGGTCCCCCGTGTCGCCTTGATGACCTTACCCCCTCCCTCTCGTACGCGACGGAGACTTTCGGCGAGGTCGCCAACGGGAAGGTAGATCATCCAGATAGGCGGCAGACCCAGGTTCACGCCGCGCGCATGACAGACTCCCGCCGCCGGGCTTCCATCATCGCCGAACATGTTGTAGTCGGCGTAGCGCTCGCCTGCGTCCTCCATCTCGACCTCCTGCACCGACCAGCCAACGACCTGGCGATAGAAGTCACGGGTTGCAGAGGCGTCGGAGACCGTCAGGTCGAGCCAGGAGATGCAACCCACACGGGCCGCGGCGTCGCGCGATGCGGCGCCCTCAGTTGCGGGGGCTCGCCTCCGCAGAGACGACTGGGATGATCCCGAACGCCGCCCCATTCGGATCGAGCAGCACCGCCCATTGGCTCTTTCCATCGTCGTCTTTGCCATGCATGAGCTCACTCCCGCCCAGATCGAGCGCCCGCTCCACACTGGCTGCGACATCGGCGACCTGAATGTGCGGCATCCATTGGAGCGGAAGGTCAGCATACTCCGCGCTGCGCGCGCCCAAGCCGATGATCGGCATGCCCCGGTTGTTCATCAGATCCTCGCGCCAAAGCGGATTCTCGCCCGTGCTGAGTACACGTGAGTAGAAGCGCACTTCACGTTCGTGTTCGGGAACGGCGATGTCGGCGCTGAGGATTCCGCCGACGCGTGGAACGAACGGGTCACTCATGGTTTGCATCCTAATTGACATCCCGTCGTCAGACTACAACCCATCTGGTCCCATCCGCTCTCAAGGCCCCATCCGGTCGAACATCGTCGATGACGTGACCGTTATCAACATAGTTCGCAAAGCCCAAGAACGAACCTTTCTATTCTTTAGTTTTGTTCTCAGTCAAAGCTCCAACTGAAACCTGTTTCCTTCTCCGATCGGTCCCAGAGCTTGTCCATGACGGCCTTGTCGTAGGCATAGGGTTCCAGCGTGCCTTTGCCGACCGGACCGACCCATTCCATGCGGCCCGTGGGGCCGTAAAGGGCCCGCTGTTCCAGGCCATCTTCGGTGGCGCACATGACTTCCGGATAGGCGCCTTTTTCGGCCGATTGAACCATCGGCGACAGGGACATGAGCCGAACATGATCCGAGGTCAGGCTGCCGCTGGTGCTGATCAGCGATGTCGCGGATGACCCGGGATGGCAGACATAGACCTCGACGTTCTTGTTTGCGCCTTGACCTGGTCTTGCAGTTCATAGGCAAACATCATCTGCGCCAGCTTGCTTTGGCTGTAGGCGGGATTGGCGCTGTAGTTCTTGTCCCAGTTCATGTCGTCGAACTGGATCGTCCTCAGCCCCATCTTGTAGCCAAGGCTTGCAACGACGACGATCCGGCCCTTGGACTCTTCGATGCGGTCGAAGAGCATCCCGCACAGGACGAAATGGCCGTAATGGTTGGTGCCAAGCTGGCTTTCGAAGCCGTCAACGGTGAGCTTCTGCGTCGGCACCTGTGCGATGGCGGCGTTGCAGATCAGCGCGTCGATCTGGGGAACGGTCTTCAATACCTCTGTCGCCGCGTCGCGCACGCTGGCAAGCTCGGCGAGGTCCATGCGGACAAAGCTCACGTCAGCGTCGCTGCCAAATTCCTGTTTCAGTGTCGCGATGGCGGCGGTCTGACTTCTCGGCGTTGCGGTTCAGCATCACCACCTTCGCGCCCTTGGACAGAAGTATCCGCGAGGCCTCAAATCCTGCACCGGCGTTAGCACCGGTGATGACATAGGTCTTGCCTGCGAGGGAGCCGAGGCGCTCCGGTGTCCAGCCCCTTGGTCCAAACGCTTTCTTGCTGGTCATTGTTCAACCTCCCTGTCTTTTGTGCTCAGTTGGAGCACCACAGGAAGGATTCTCGTCTTCCACTTCTGTGCTCCTGTCAGCGACTTAGCCTATATTGGACTGCTGAAATAACCCGGATACGCTGCAGACAAGGGCAGCAAAGGCGAAATGTCGTATCCATCCTCGAGAAGGTGGGTGGCAACGCTGTGGCGGTTCGTCTAGCCCGGTGGTCGAGTCGAGCCGGCGCCGGGTGGCGGGCCCATCGGAATGATCGACCGGGCTAGCTGGCGCCACTCGCCCTCGCGCTTCACGAATGTGGTCATGAAGCCTACCTTCGGTGGGGCTGGACGACCTCCCATCAACCCCTTCCAGACGATAACCCCGGTCACGATCGCAACGTCCCGGGATACGTTGGCGGTATGGTTCTCGATCCTCATCTCGTCGATCTCTAGATTCGTCACAGTCGCAACGACTCGAGCCAGGTCTTCCAGACCGCCCGGGGTCATCTTCTGGAGACTGAAATCAAGCGCCCCCGAGCGATCCCCGGTGACCTTTCAGGGATTCGGCCGGCACAGAGGCCGGCCGCTACAAAGCGGCTGAGTTCGAGTTGGAAGAGGTGGTAGCGCGTACGGGATTCGAACCCGTGTTACCGGCGTGAGAGGCCGGCGTCCTAACCCCTAGACGAACGCGCCACAAGGGACTGCATAAAGTAGCAAAACATCGAGGCTGCTGCAAACGGCCGGCACGGACGGTCGGGCGCAGAGGCGCCAGAGCCCTACAAGGGCGAGGCAGACGGTCGGCGGAGCAGACCGGCGGCCGCGTCGAAACGCGAGTCGGAATCGACAACAGCGGCGAAGGCCGGCACGGAGACCGGCCACTACAAGCAGTGGACACCGTGGCCCACAGCATCAACGAAGTCCGGCACAGAGGCCGGCCACTACAGGACATCCGCGAACATCTGGCGGTAGTGGCGGTACCAGTCGCTCTGGAACCGCTCGTCGGGGTCCCAGTTCAGCTTTTGCCGCAGAAACTCCGGCATCTGGGGATAGCAGGCCTCGACCTGGTCGCGGGTCGCCCAGCGGTGGTAGGTCAAGAAGTAACTACCGCCTTGCTCGAGGGCCAGATCGATCAAGAGGCGAAACTGATCTCGGGCCTGTCGCGAGTCCCGTCCTCACTGTGCTCGACATGGAGGTTGAAGACGATGCAAGCCCAGGCGTCGCGGGCCCAGGGAAGGAACGTGACGTCATCCTTGCTCGATGAGACGGACCGTGCCGTAGATGACGTTGACTCCGGTTCGGCGGAAGGCCTCTGCCGCAACGCCCATGAACTCAGCCAAGCCTGGATCGCGGCACGTACACCTCGCTGATCATTTCGGTTCCGGCCACATCGGCGCCTGATCGTCTGTCGAGCCAGGCGTGGTAGTCGTCGATGTAGTCACTGAGTTGATGGGTGTCCGACCAGTACGTCTGACCCGATGTCGTCAAGTAGTAGCTCGAATATTCCTCGAAGACACGCGCCTTGTCGGTGTGTGCCAGCTCCAGGAGTTTGCGCCAACGTGAGGGTGGTAGCCGTCGTCGATGTGCTGGCAGCGGTGCATCCTCGGCAAGCGGCCGATAGCAGGAGAAATACTCCCGTCTCGAGAAAGTCCTCAGCGGACTCATCAGTCTTGAACTGGAAGTCTCCAAAGAGGATATCCGTCCGCGATCCGCTCCTCGAACGCCTCGTCCAACCCTTGGATGGAGCGCACCTCTACAACCCTCTCCACGATCTGCCGAGGCGCTAACTTCAAGACCAGCGAGTAGACAACTCCGAAGCATCCGTATCCACCGACAACCAGCGAGAACAGCTCCGGGTTCTCGGTGCGGCTGCATTGTTGGAGATCGCCCCTGGCGTCCAGCAGAACCAGTGACACCACATCGGCGACGATCGGTGGGTAGCTGAGGCCGCGGCCATGGATGTTGGATGCCAGGGCACCGCCGAGAGTCAGACGATCGGCTCCGGTCTGCTTCTGTCGAATGCCCCACCGGGGGCCGGAGCCCCTCTGGTTGCGGTCACACCACTCGACGAGCTCCGGCCATTGGATGCCGGCCTCCATCTCGATCAGGCCGCGATCCCGGTCGAAGGCCAACACGCGCCGCAGGCTCCGCATATCGAGATGGACGGTGTCGGTACCGAATTGCTGACCGCCCATGGAGTGCCGGCCACCGGAGACGGATATCGGAATGGACTGCCGAGCGGCATCGGCGATTGTCGCTTCGAGCTGCCCGAGATCGGTCGGTCTTACCAGTCGAGAGACTCTTGTGGAGTTCAGTTGCGAGTGAATGTCATTGAGGATGACGGGGCCGGATGACCGCTCGGCCTTGCGGCAAGCGGCCGGAAGCAGGGTCGCCCCACCGGCCAGCGCAAGCAATTTCACGTCTAGAGAGCATGAGTTCGACCTCACCGGTAGAGATAGAAGGAACGTCCCACCGAGGGTTACATGCGAGCGAAGAAGGCCGGCGCGGAGGCCCACCACCGTGGCCGGCGCGGAGGCCGGCCACTACGGAATAACGATCGGTGTCGACCACCTAATGAAGGCCGGGTCAGGGTTGGCCGAGGTAGCCGAGGGCTTCGAGCTGTTCCCTGGTTTCCTGGTCGAGATCGAAGGACTCGCCGTGCTGGAGCTCCTGGGCAAGGCCTTCATTCCACTGGACCAGCTGGCCGGCGCGGTGGCGGAGGTCTCGCAGGATGGGCTCATTCTGCGCCGCCACATCGATCTGCTCGCCAGGATCCTGGCTCAGGTCGTAGAGCTCCTCCCCTCCCGAATGACGGATGTATTTCCAGTGGCCCACCTGGAGGGCGAAGCGCTTCTCGTCCTTGATGCGCTCGCTGAAAACGGGTCGTGACTCCTGATCTTCGCCTCTCATCAATGGCAGCAATGATCGGCCCTGCAGATGAGCGGGGATCTTCACCCCAGCCAACTCCAGGAGGGTCGGCTTGATGTCGATCAGGCGCACGATTTCCTGGATTCTCTGACCGGGCACCACACCCAGCGCCGCCGGCAAGCGCCAGACCAATGGAACCTGAAGCACTTCCTGATACAGGGTGTTGTGCAGGACGCTGCCATGCTCGAAGAACTCCTCTCCGTGGTCCGACAACAGGACGACAATGGTGTTCTCGAGAACACCTTGGTTTGCAAGCCGCTGGAGGAACGCGGCCAGAAGCTCGTCCGTGAAACGAATCTCGGCGTCGTAGAGGTCTCGCAGATGTTGAGCGTCCGCGGAGCTCGTGGGATCGACACGGCTCCAGTACGCGTTGTACTGCTGCCAATACTCTTGCCCACCCGCCAGTTCTATGAGCTCGTCTTGTGAGCTGATGATCTCGCCCGCGTAGTCGGGATCCGTATACAACCGGGCGAAGTCCGGGTCCGGGACATAGGGGTCGTGCACCTCATAGGTATGCAAGAACACAAAGAACGGCTCGGAGGCTCCGGCGAGCCGCGAGAGGACTCCATCCGCCTGCTGGAACATGTCCCTGGCATCGGCGGAACCCGAATACACGTCGAAACCCCTGGTCGAACCCGAGCTCACCCGAGACGTTGCCACCGCCGGCCACGGCCTCCGTGCGGTAGCCAGCCTGCGACAGCAGAGACGCTAGGGTTGGAATCTCACTCGAAAGCCGGCGGTTCTCCTCGGACAGATTCTCGATGCCATGCACCGATGGGTAGAGACCGGTGAAGATGGTCATATGAGAGGTCGCCGTCTTCGGCGACTGGCTGAAGGCATTCTCGAAGACGACGCCTTGCCGGGCGAATTCGGCCAGGAAGGGGCTCGTATCCCGTCCATAGCCATAGAGCGTCGTGTGATCGGGCCGCAGGGTGTCGAGAGAGATCAACAGGATGTTGGGTCGGTCTTCAGAGCCACAGGAAAACCCGAAAGGGACCAGGAAAAGAAGCACCAGGAATCGGACAAGCGTGATTCTCATGGCTCAAGACTACAAGAACCGATGGTATTCTCCAGCCCGTGAAAGCCACACGAAGGGCCTCGACTCTGGCCCTGATCTGTCTACTGGCGCCTTTCTCTCTCCGGGCCGCGGAGCCGACGCGGAACCCGGAGGCTCTGCCGGTCTGGGAATCGGGGATCGCCACCCTCGACCTCGGCACCGACCGCAGATTTCCCATCGCCTATGCGGTGACCCCCCTGGGCACGCTGTTCTCTCTCCATGCCATCGTCGCCAACCTGGGAGGCGAGCTCAAGCTGGGTCCCATGAACCAGGCCCACGAGCTCACCGTCGGCAACGTCACCTACATCTTCGGTCCGGACAGCCAATCGGTGACCGAGGGAACTGAGATCTATCCGCTTTCGCAACGCCCGACGGTCGCAGAAGACGGCGTCAAGGTCCCGATGGACCTGCTCGAAACCGTCTATGGGGAACAGCTGGGCTACGACTTTCAGTGGGACCAGGCCGGTCGCACGTTGACGGTCCGCAAGATGCCCGCCCGAGAGATCACAGTGGATGTGGACCTCGTCCACCTACAGGGTGTGACAACGGTGGTGTTGCAGTTCCCGACTCGACCTAGATACCGGATCCGACACACTCCGGGCCAGGTCGCGGTCGAGCTCATCGGGGATCGCTTACAACCTGCCACTGGCCGTGCCATCCCGGATGACCAGCTCGTCGACCAGGTCTTGCAGACCCCGCAAGGAATTCGTCTTGTCCTGGCACCTGAGTCGGAAGCTCAGGACTACATCTTGCAGAACCCGTTTCGGCTGGTCTTCGATGTCTATCGCTCCTCGCCCAGCACCGGGCCGAGCTCGGTGACACCCAAACCCGCCGACCCGCGCGAACAGAATTCGCACCATCGTCATCGACCCGGGTCATGGCGGCACCAACACCGGCGCCCGGGGATCGGAAGGCGTCGAAGAGAAGGAGTTGACCCTTCTTCTGGCTCAGACGCTGCGCTCCCGTTTGGAGGAGCGACTACCGGTACGCGTGGTCCTGACTCGCAGCGAAGACGTGGATCTGCCGCTCGACACCCGGACCTCTATCGCCAACCAGCAGAAGGCGGATCTGTTCATCTCGTTGCATCTGAACTCGGTTCAAGATCCCGGTGCCCGTGGAGCCGAGACCTACTTTTTGAGCCTCCAGGCCAGCGATGAAGGGGCCGCGAGAGCCGCCGCCGTGGAGAACCAGCTCGAGCCGATTCCCCAGGCCGATGGCGACCCCCTCTACGACCTGCAACTGATCCTCTGGGATCTGGCCCAAAGTCACTATCTGGCGGAAAGTCAGAGACTCGCTTCTCTGGTACAAGAAGAGCTCAACGAAGCCCTCAACCTGCGCAACCGCGGCGTCAAACAGGCGCCCTTCCGCGTCCTCCTCGGGGCCGCCATGCCCGCCGTGCTGGTGGAGTTCGGTTTCCTGAGCAACCCGGAGGAAGAGGCCAAGCTTCTGGATTCTCAGTATCGAGCCGACTTGGTGAAGGCCCTGGTACGGGCGGTCATTCGGTATCGAGCGCAGATAGAGGGTCCTCCGCCTCTCCACGGACGAGGACGTTCCATGAGCCGTCGTCATGCACTCATTGCGGCGGCCGCGCTTCTCGTATCGGTCGTCGCCATCATCCTTGGCTGGAAGATCGGTCAAGGGCGAGGGGGAACCGTCGAGACCGAGAAGATGGAATCGTCCAAGCTGACGGCCGTCGAAGGCCAGACGACGATTGTCGAGCTGTTCTTCCCCGGACCCGGGGGTCGTCTCTTCGCCGAGGAACGAGAGATTCCTGTTCAGGACGATTCGTTGGCACAGGTGAAGCTGGTTCTCGACGGACTCCTGGCTGGGCCGGAGACAGAGGACCTCTTTCCCGCCCTGCCACCGGAGGTGACGGTGGATTGGCTGCACTTGAACCCCGCCGGCATCTTCTACGTCGATCTGAAATTCTCCGGTGAGACGCCCTTTCCGGCCTGGGGCTCACGCCAAGAGATGCTGGCCGTCTACAGCATCGTCAACACGGTCTTGTCCAGCACGCCCGAGATCAGCTCGGTCGTGCTGCTCCGCGATGGTCAACAGCGTCCAACTTTTGCCGGCCATCTCGACACCAGTCGTCCCCTGCTCGGCAACCCGAAGCTCGTCGCCCAACGCTGACTGTCGGCGGGCACCATACAATGGGCTCATGAAACGAGCCAACGACAGAGCTGCCGATGAGCTGCGACCGGTACGGATCGAGACCGGGGTCATGAAGTTCGCTCAGGGTTCAGCCCTGATCGAGACCGGCGATACACGGGTCCTGGTCTCCGCCACTCTCGATCGCCGCGTTCCTCCTTTCTTGATCAACACCCAGAAAGGTTGGGCCACGGCCGAATACAGCATGCTGCCCTGTGCCACACCGGGGCGCTCGACCCGAGAGGTCTCCCGTGGCCGCCCATCGGGGCGCAGCTCGGAGATCCAGCGACTCATCGGTCGCAGTCTGCGCGCCGTACTGGACCTCAAAGCTCTTGCCGAGCACACCCTGACCATCGATTGCGATGTCCTGCAGGCCGATGGTGGAACTCGCACGGCCAGCATTACCGGTGCCTACGTGGCGGCCGTTCAGACCGCAGGGGCTGCCTTTCTGCAGGGTGACCTGCAGCGCTGGCCCTTTGCCGGGCAGGTGGCGGCCATCTCCGTCGGCATCGTCGACGGCACGCCGCTTCTCGATCTCGACGCTCCCGAAGATCAATCGGCAGAGGTCGACATGAATGTGGTGGCCACCGCCGACGGCAACGTCGTCGAGATCCAGGGAACCGGTGAACAACGAAGCTTCAGCCGCGCGGAGCTGGATCGGTTGATCGATCTCGCCCTCGGTGCGGTGCCACAGCTGGCTGAGTGCCAGAATCAGGCGTTGGCTCAGATTCTCGAGGAGGTGACGGCGGCGCGGAGCCAAGGCGGTCGTACCGTCGCCCCGCCGAAGGACGAACGCGACCTCTGGGGCAAACCGCAAGGCAGCTAGAGAACGACGCCCTTGACGCTGACCTCGATGGTCGGCTGTTTCGTGCTGTCGGTGCTGATCGTCACCAGACCCTCGAAATCGCCTTTGGCCATCCCGGGCTGCAGGGTGAGCAGAACCTTGTAAAGGCGCCCCTCTTCCAGCAGTTCGACCTCGGCATCGAGACCGGCAATGCTGCTGGTGACTTCGCCCAGATCGACCGCGGAAGAGCTCAGGTTGCGAATCTCGAGGCTGGCCGTCTGCGGCTCGCTCAGCTCCCGGCGACCGAAATCCGCGATGCGCGGGGTCACCGACATCACCGGACGCACAAAGCCCGATATGGGGATCCGCAAGGTCTTGAGCTTGGGATGGTCGGTGGTCAGCACGATGAAATCGGCCATCGGCCCCACAGGCGCATTCTTGTCGAGTTCGACCTCGATCTGCCATTGACGACCCGACGACCCTTGGCTCTGCTCGTCATCCCGTGCTTCGCGGTAGGAGACCTTGACAAACGGATAGGGCGATTCCGCTTTTAGAATTCTCAGGTTTTTCTGATCTCCGGACCACACTGACTGGACACTGGTCTTCTGCGGCTCGCCATAGACCGCGATAAAGCGAGCGTACCCGGGGTCCACCTCGACCTGTGATTTCACATTGGCCTTGATCACGAGATCAATCTGGGGATTGGCGGGATCGTTGGTGAAGACCCGTACGGACTTGGCAATGCCGCCTTTGAAGTTCCGTGTATCGACCGTGGCCTTGACTTTGCCCGTCTCGCCGGGCGCCACGGTCTTGTCGAATTCGGCCACCGTGCAGCCGCAGCTTGGCCGCACCTCGGTGATTTGGAGGACGGCTGCGCCGTCGTTGCGGATCTGGAACTCGTGAGTGACCCGCTGGCCCTTGTTGACGACACCAAAGTCTTTGATCATTTCCAGGGCCACCGCGGCGGGTGCTGGCTTTTCGGCCTGATCGGCAGAAATGGCCCCCACACCCAAGGTCAGTGTGATGGCCAGTACAAGGCTCCAGATTCTGTGAAGGTGCTTCATTTCATGTCCTCTCTTGGCCAGTCGACTATTGGCTCTGCGCCCGATCGTGTCAATAGCAGATGCTATACTCCCGGCCTCCCGCAGCCAAACCTCGAGGCTGTATTCTCCTGTGTCCAACTCACCTCTCAACATCCACCTGATCGCCATAGGCGGTACCGGGATGGCACCTCTCGCCTGCCTTTTGCAGGAGCTGGGTCACCGTGTCCGAGGCTCCGACGGCCCAATCTATCCCCCCATGAGCACACTGCTGGAACAGGCGGGGATCGTACCGATGGTGGGCTACGAGCCGGCCCACCTGCAGCCGCTCCCCGATTTGGTTGTCGTCGGCAATGCAGTACCCAGAGACAACCAGGAGGCTGTGGAGACCGAACGTCTGGGACTCGACCACATGTCGATGCCCGATGCCCTGGCTCACTTCTTTCTGCAGTACCGGCGGCCCCTGGTCGTGGCTGGTACCCATGGCAAAACCACCACGACATCCTTGGCATCCTGGGTCTATTCGGACTGTGGCGCGGATCCCGGTTTTCTCATCGGCGGGGTTCCCCTCGATCTCGGCCGCAGCTTCCAGATCGGCTCGGGGCCCCGATTCATCATCGAAGGAGACGAATACAACGCCTCCTACTTCGACCGCGGCCCGAAGTTCCTGCACTACCAGCCCAACACCTTGATCTTGACCAGTGTCGAGTATGACCACGCGGATCTCTATCCCGATCCCGACACGTTGACCCGAGCCTATGAGAGCCTGATCGATCTCGTTCCCGATGATGGCCTGGTGGTGGCTTGCGGCGATGTCCCCGAGGTGCGAGACGTCGCCACTCGGGCGAGCTGCGAGGTCGTGTTCTATGGCCTGAGCGAAACCAACGACCTACACCCGTTGGGACCTGTGGAGACCGATTCCGCCGGCAGCCGATTCCGCTTGCGGGATGACGAGGCAGGTGAGGTGGAAATCCGCACGTCTCTGGTGGGACCGCATAACGTCTGCAATACCATCGGCGTCTGGGCAGCCGCCAGGCACGACGGTCTGTCTGCAGAGGCCGTGGCTGCGGCCCTGGCCCGCTTTCAGGGTGTCAAGCGGCGTCTCGAAATCCTGGGAACCCGCCGCGAGGTCACGGTCATCGACGATTTTGCCCACCACCCCACAGCGGTGGAGATGACCCTGGAAGGGTTGCGCGGCCGTTTCCCGGACAGTCGGCTCATCGCCATCTTCGAGCCCCGCACCCTGACCGCCGGTCGAGCCTTTTTGTATGACAACTATGTCCGCGCCCTGCAACAAGCGGATCGCGTTCTTCTGGCACCCGTCTTCCACCATCTGCGACTCCCTCCTGAAGAGCGACTCGATCTCGAGAAACTGGTGGCGGAGCTCGAGGACAAGGGAACACCCGCCACCATCGGCGAGAACGCGGACACGCTGCTGGCGCTGGCGTTGGCCGAGGCCAGACCCGGAGATGTCTTCATCACCATGTCCTCCGGCAGCTTCGAGGGTCTCCCCCACCGCTTGTACGCAGCGCTCAGCTGATCTGCAGGGGTGTTGCGTTCGTCATTGTATGCCCGAATCTCTATTTGCTAACATGCGCGCTATCAACGAGATGGAGTCTCTTCGGGACACCATGAACATATGACGTACGTCGGCAACGAAGCCCTCTCCCCACAGATCCAAGAGCGTATCCAGAACACCTTCCAGCAGACTATCGGTCTGGCCGAAGAAGGGAATCGGCAGGAGGCGCTCCTGGGCTGTGACTTCATTCTGCGGCTCGATCCTCTGTTCGAACCGGCCCGCCTCCTACAAGAGCGGCTCAATGAGGGTGAAGGCCCCGTCGAGATCGGGAATCTGAACGGCAGCGAGATCGCTGAGGATTCCATCCCCGAGGCATCGGTGGATATCGGCGAGTTGATCGCGGATGCCCCGGATGAAGCGCCGTTGGTCGGTGACTTCCCGATCGAGGTCGAACCACCAGAACTGGAGCTGCCCCTCGAAGTGGCACCCGTCGAGTTGACCACGGAGGATGATCCCGAGATCGCTCTGACGCCCGCCGACGAGATGTCTCTCGAAGTCGAGCCGCTACAGACAGCCCCTGACGCCATGGATCTTGCCATGGCCGAGACCGAAGATGGCGAGACACCGGTCGTGGCCGAATTGGCCACCCGCATGGCCATGCTCCTCGAACAACGCAACTTCCAGGACCTCATGGCGCTGGCCATGGAGAACCAGGATCAGATAACCGGAAACCCGGATCTCCAGCGGATGGTGGGCTTGGCCAACGAGCGCTTGGAAGCCGAGCCCTACGTCAGGAATTTCCTCGAGTCCGCCCAGGCAGCCAAGCAGAAGGGCGATCTGGACAGTGCCCGATCCCACCTGGAGAAGGCCCGAGAATTGGACCCCAGCCACCCTGATCTCTCGGGTCTCGAAGCCGACATCGAGGCGGGTGCCCGGGTCGAGCCTCCAGCCTCGTTCGAGCCACCGCCGATGACAGAGGTGCCCCTCGAGGAGGTACCGCCACTGATCGAGCCCGAGGCCGCGGATGAGATCGCCGGCGAGGTCGATGAGTTCTTTGCTTCGGTGGAGACCCCGGCTGCGGAGGCGACCGCAGACGACACGACGGTCGACCAGCCCGAGCCAGAGCTCGAGCCCGCCGCGATCGACGAGCCAAAGCCCGTTCCGACCCTGGACGCAGAGCCCTCTGCCCGTCTCGATTCCGAGAGCGAACAGAGGATCGACGACCTTCTCAACGAAGGTCAGGTGTCTTTCGAGACCGGCCAGTTCCAGACCGCCATCGACGCCTGGTCGCGGATCTTTCTCATCGACATCGATCACGCGGAAGCCAGTCGTCGAATCGAGCTCGCCAGAAAACTCAAAGCGGAGGTCGAAAGGCAGACCGAAGAGGCCTTCCACGAAGGCATCACCAAGCTGGAGTCCGGCGACGAGGAGAAGGCCAAGGAAGCTTTCAACAACGTCCTCGAAATGCAACCCAATCACATGGGGGCCCGGGACTATCTGGAGAAGATCGAATCGGGCGATCTGTCAGTGGGCGGCGCCGCGGTGCCGGAGTTGGCACCCGTTGCCGAGGCAGCTCCAGAGTCCGAGACCGCCGAGACACCACCAGAGGACCACGGCGATCTGACTCCGACACCGACCCCCGGGCCAACCGTACTGGATGAATTCGAGGCGACTGAGCCCGAGCTCGAACCCGTTCCCGCGCCGGCTCCACGCAAGCGGTCCTTCGCTCTGATCGGGTCGGCAGTCCTGATCTTGTTGCTTGCCGTCAGCTGGTTCGTCTATTCCAACTGGGACCGCTTCTTCCCTGCCTCGGGTCCAGGGGACAGCGCCACTAGCGCTCAGCCTCAAGCAGACCCCATCGAAAGAGCTCGCGAGTTTCATGAGGCCGGTAACACCGCCATGGCCATCAATGTCCTGCGCCGTCTGCTCCCTGGGAGCGACAAATACGCCGAAGCCCAGGCTTTGATCGCCAGCTGGGAGGCTGGCGGCCAGCCGGCGGACGTGCAGCCGAGCGACGAGCCTTCCGAGGAGCTCCTGGCACAAAGGGACGAGTTGCTGACACAGGCCCAGCAAGCGATATCTCGGGGAGAGCACCTGCTGGCGATGGACCTCCTCGATCAGGCCCACGGGATCCAGGCTCTGGACGAAGATCAAGAAGTCTTCAAGAACCAGGCCACGGTGGCCCTGGAGTTCTTGCGGGAAGAGCGCGACCTCTTCGATCAAGGGGATTGGGAATACGCCCTACCCAACCTGTGGCGAATGCACGACAACAACCCGGACAACCCTGACGTCATCCGCTTGATGATCGACTGCTACTACAACCTCGGGTTGCGCGACCTACAAAGGGGCGACGCCAAATCAGCGCTGGAGAAGTTCGAAGAAGCCAAAGATCTGGCCGGCGGAGATGAAGATCTGGACAGGCTTGCCCAGTTTTCCTCGGCCTATGCCCAGCGCCCTGCCGATATGCTGTATCGAATCTTCGTCAAGTACCAAAGATTCCGTTGAGATGAGCTCTCGTTTTCGACCGCGGGAGGAACCTGGTCTGTTCGACGACCTGCCGCTGCAACAGGATCCTCCACGCCGGCAGACCCCGGTAGTCGCCGAGAAGGCCAAATCCCCGCCAACTCCTGCTCCCGAACCACTGCCTCTATTCTCTGAGGACGACGAGCTTACCCCGGTCGAAGCAGCAACCCGCCCGGCGTCACGCCCTATGGGCCTGACCAGTGCCCGCCTGATGGCGGGTCTTCTCGATGTGGCCGTTGTTCTGGGGGTCATGCTGATGGTCTGGGTTGGACTCTGGTGGCTGGGTGTCGATCTGGACCTGGTGGGCAGGGCTCTTGTGCTCGTCTTTCTGCTGCCCTTTTCATTTCTCTACCAAATCTTCCCCCTGGCCTTCTGGGGTTGCACGCCCGGTATGGCCAAAGCGGGCATCGTGGCCCGCAGTCGCGATGGCCAGGCCTTGAGCTTCTCGCAGGCAGCGCTGCGTTGGCTGGCCTCCGTGCTGACGGTCGCCGCCCTCGGTCTGCCTCTGATCCTGACCGCCACGACCGGTCGGTCACTCGCCGACCGTCTCAGTGGCTCCCAGACTCTGCTCGCGAAATAGACCAGGCGATCCATAGGTTTCCCAGGAACGTGGCCACGGCAAAGACGCCGAGTGCCTGGCCATGGGGCCAGATCGCCAGGAGTCCACCGACCTGATAGATGAGACCACCGGCCCGCAAAGCGCCGGAAGCCAGCCCCCCCAGGCTGAACAACGAATGCCCCAGAAGTAGCAACCAGATCCCTGGCAGCAGCCAAGCCAATCCCTGCATGAGAAGAGCGACGGAGACCAGGACCGCGACCAGAGAGAGGTTTCCCTGGGCTCTCAACACCCAACTGGCCAGCGACGAAGAGACCACGCCTCCGCGACGCCGCGCCCGCAGAATGTGGAAGGCCTCGATGGCGCCACCCACCAGAACGGCGACCGACCACAGGAACATCACCCCGAGCCCGCCGGTGGTGCCCAGGATCCATGGTGTCGCGAGCGCGGTGGAAGGAAGAATGAGACTCCACGCCAACCACGACCACGGTTGGCTCAGATAGGGCCGACTCGCCTCTTCAAACAGCTCGCGGGCCCGCTCCAAGCCGTCTTCGGCCAGCGGGTCATCGATGGTTTGCCGGATGGGATCGTATTCGGAGCGCGTCAACGGACGAGCTTCTTCCGATGGTGCGCCCGGTCGGCACCGACGAGCTTTGCAGACGCGGCGCTCAGGCGTCTTGCCTGGCTTTGAAGGAGGGGTCGTCCCGCACTTCCATGCCCTGCGCAGCCTCGGCGCTCCTGGCAATCTCCTCCCGGTTCAGCTCCTCCGGCAGGCGAGCGGCACTGGTGAGGACGGTCAGCTTATTCTCTGCCATCTCCGCGAAACCACCATCGACAAACATCACGTGGTTCTCGGTGGGAGTCTCGATCCGCAGGGAACCGATCCCCAGCCGGCACAGGAGAGGGCGCTCGGTTCCTGAGAATACCGACCTCACCATCCCAGGCGGGCAAGGCCACGAACTTGGCCTCGCACTCGAGGACTGCCCTTTCGGGCGTCACGACAGAGCACTGAAAGGTTCCGGGGTCCGCCACGGCCTATTCCTTCTCCATCTCCTCGGCCCGCTTGGCCGCGTCTTCGATGGTGCCCACATACATGAAGGCCTGGTCGGGCAGGTGATCCCACTTGCCCTCGCAGAGCTCGGCAAACGATCGAATCGTGTCCTCGCGCGAGACGTAGGTTCCTGGAATACCGATGAACTGCTCGGCGACATAGAAGGCCTGCGAGAGGAAGCGCTCGATCTTTCGGGCACGACGGACGGTGACCTTGTCCTCTTCAGAGAGCTCGTCGATACCCAGAATAGAGATGATGTCTTGTAGGTCCCGGTAGCGCTGCAGGATCTGCTGCACCTGCCGGGCGACCCTGTAGTGTTCTTCGCCGAGAAGCTCTGGCGACACGATACGACTACTGGAGGCCAGCGGATCCACGGCAGGGTAGATGCCCTTCTCGGAAATCGACCGCTCGAGATTCACGGTCGAGTCCAGATGGGTAAACGCGGCTGCAGGCGCCGGATCGGTGTAGTCATCTGCAGGAACGTAGATGGCCTGGATGCTCGTGACAGCTCCCTCCTTGGTGGAGGTAATGCGTTCCTGAAGCTCACCCATCTCGGTCGCCAGGGTGGGCTGATAGCCCACCGCTGAGGGCATGCGACCCAACAGGGCCGACACCTCTGAGCCCGCCTGTGAGAAGCGGAAGATGTTGTCGATGAAGAGAAGCGTGTCGGCACCTGTGGAATCGCGGAAGTACTCAGCCATGGTCAGGGCCGACAAGGCGACCCGCAGACGGGCACCCGGGGGCTCGTTCATCTGACCAAACACCATGACGGTCTGATCGATGACGGCTTTGCCGGTATCGCCGATCTGGGCCTCCTGCATCTCCAGCCACAGATCGTTGCCCTCACGCGTCCGCTCGCCAACCCCGCGAAAGCAGGAATAGCCACTATGGAAACGTGCCAGACGAGCAATGAGCTCCTGGATGATGACGGTCTTGCCGACACCAGCACCACCAAAGAGGCCGGCCTTTCCACCGCGAACCAGCGGGCAGAGCAGGTCCATGACCTTGATGCCGGTCTCGAACATCTCCGTCTTGGTCGACAGATCGGCGAACTCGGGCGGATCCGCGTGAATGGGTCGTCGCTCCTTGACCTCGATCGGTCCCCGGTCGTCAATCGTGTCGCCCACGAGATTGAAGACACGACCGAGAGTCTCTTCACCTACCGGAACCGTGATCGGTACCCCCGTGTCGAGAACCTTCGCCCCTCGGGGCACGCCATCTGTCGAGTCCAGGGCGACGCACGAATCTTGCCGCCACCGAGAAGCTGCGCCACTTCACACCAGAGAGTCTCCGTCGTGGTCTCACCCAGAACGGTCCTCTCCACCTCGATCTTCAGAGCGTTGTTGATCTCGGGAAGCTTGTCCTCGGGAAAGCGGGCATCGAGCGTCGAGCCGATGACCTGGGTGACTTCACCGTAGTTGCCGTTTTCCATCTCGCGACTTCCTTACCTGTTTATTCTCGAATTCGAGCCGCTACGCGAGGGCGTTGGCACCACCCACGATATCCAGCAGCTCCATCGTGATCGCTGTCTGTCGGGCTCGGTTGTATTGCTGCGTCAGCAGCTTGATCATCTCTTCCGCGGAATCGGTGGCGGCCTTCATGGCCACCTGCCGCGCCATCTGTTCACTCACCACCGCATCGTTGAAGTACCGAAACATCTGCACCCGAGTCGTCATGGGCAACAGGTCATCCAGAATCTCATTCGGCTCGGGTGAAAACTCGTACTGAAGCTCACTCTCCGGTGAACCCTCTTCCGACTCGCCCGCAACCTCGTCGGTCATGGGAAGCAGTTGCTCCACGACCGGGCCCTGCTTGCCCGCCGAATAGAACTTCATGTAGGCGACTTGCACAGAGCTGACCTCGCCCTGGAGAAAACGCTCCATGGTCGCCGTGGCGAAGGGGTCCACTTCCTCGAATCGGGGAATATCGGGCAGATCGGTAACGGCCTCGGCCATCTCGCGACCCGCGAACCTCATGAAGCCCACGCCCTTCTTGCCCACCACGCGGATGTTGCAGGGCCTACCCTGCTCTTCCAGCGTCTGGAGGTAGTCTCCCGCGGCTCGGAGCACGTTGCCGTTGTAGGCTCCACACATGCCCCGATTGCTGGTGATCACCCACAGATCTACCGGCAGGGATTCATCGCCCACTCTCATCAGCGGATGATCGAGTCCCTTGGCCGCCCGGGACAGATCCTTCACCATCTGCGACAACTTGTCGGTGAACGGAGTGCTGGCCACCAACCGCTTGTGGGCTGCCTGGAATCTTGCGGTCGCGATCAGCTGCATGGTCCGCGTGATCTTGCGGATGTTGCGGACCGCGCTGCGACGCTTGACGAGTTCTCGACGATTGGCCATGGCTCTAAGACGTCAGCTCTGCTGTCCCTTGAAGGCGTCGATGACGTCCTTGACCTTCTGGACCAGGTCGTCCGTCAGCTCACCCTTGTCCCGAATCTCCTGCAGAACCTCGGGGTGATTCGTGCGGAAGAACTCGTGCAGTTGGGCCTCGAAGTCGAGAATGTCCGAGACCGCGACGTCATCCATGTAGCCCTGGCCAGCGGCGAAGATGCTGATGATCTGCTCCTGCACCGGATAGGGCTTGTACTGTGGCTGTTTGAGGAGCTCCACCATCCGGTAGCCACGATCGAGCTGCTTCTGGGTCGCAGCATCGAGATCGGTGCCCAACTGGGCGAAGGCCTGCTGCTCGCGGAAGGCCGCCAGATCCAGTCGCAGGGTACTGGCGATCTTCTTCATCGCCTTGACCTGGGCGTTGCCGCCCACACGCGACACGCTGATACCCACGTTGACCGCAGGTCGCACACCGGCAAAGAAGAGATCGGGTTCCAGGTAGATCTGACCATCGGTGATGGAGATGACGTTGGTGGGAATATAGGCGGACACCTCACCTTCCAACGTCTCGATGATCGGCAACGCCGTCATCGAGCCGCCGCTGTCAGGAAACTCGAAGACCTTGTAGTTGTCCTTGTCCGGCATGGACTCGAGGAACTTCTCCGCGTGCTTCAGTCCTTCTGACCGGTGAAAGAGACCTTCCGGGTCGTCGGCCTGGATCTCGGAGTCAGCAGGCGGCTTGACGGCCACCGATCGATCGATGGTGTCTTCCGGCGTGTCCTTCGGCACCACCGCGTACTCATCGCGCAGCTTGACCGCACGCTCGAGCAGACGAGAATGGAGATAGAAGACGTCGCCGGGGTAGGCCTCGCGACCGGGCGGGCGCCGCAGGAGCAGTGACACCTGACGGTAGGCTTGAGCCTGTCGGGACAAGTCATCGTAGACCACGAGTGTGGCTCGCCCCTCCTTGTACATGAAGTACTCGGCCATGGCGGCACCGGCATAGGGCGCGATGTACTGGAGCGAGGCAGGATCTGCGGCTGACGCGGAGACGACGATGGTGTAGTCCATCGCGCCCTCGTCCTGCAGCCTCTCCACCACCCCGACCACAGTCGACTCCTTCTGTCCCACCGCCACGTAGACGCAGATTACATCCTCGCCTTTTTGATTGATGATGGCGTCGATCGCCACGGCGGTCTTGCCGGTCCGGCGATCCCCGATGATGAGCTCGCGCTGGCCTCGGCCAATGGGGATCATGCTGTCGATCGCCGTCAGACCCGTCTGCAGAGGCTCGTCCACAGGCTGACGCGCGGCGATCCCTGGTGCTTTGAACTCCAGCGGTCGGAGGTGGGGTGTGTCGATGTCACCCTTGCCATCCAAGGGGCGGCCGAGAGAATCGACCACACGGCCAATCATCTGCTCGCCACAAGGAATACTCAGCAGCTCGCCCGTCCGACGGACCTCACTGCCTTCCTGGATATCGAAGTAATCGCCAAAGATGACGACGCCCACCGAGTTCTCGTCCAGGTTGAGCGCCTGACCGAACTGCCCGTTGGCAAACTCCAGCTGCTCACCGGCCACGGCATTGGACAGCCCATAGACCCGGGCGATGCCATCACCCACCTCCAGAACCCGACCGACCTCGGCCAGATCGACTTCGCTGCGATAGTTGCGAATCTCTTCGGTGATCACCGACGAGATCTCGTCTACATTGAACTTCATGACGCTTCCTCGAAGTAAACAGTGTCGCTGTGAATCTCATGCGAGGCCCGCTCCAGCAATCGCTGTTCCAGCCCCCGTATCTCCTTGACCACACTCGTATCGATCCGACGATCGGCCACCTGCACGACCAGACCCCCGAGCAACGATGGCTCGACGTCTCTCCTCCAGCTTGGCGGTCTTGCCGGTGTAGCTGGAGACCGCCTCCTGGAGTTGCTCGGCGCAGCGCATCTGTCAGGGGCACCGCGGTTTGTACCCGCACCCGAACCTGCCCACGCAAGGCCTCGTACTCCTGGGCGTACGCTTCGACCAGGGCTCGCACCAGACCGGAGCGACCCTTGTTGTTCATCACCTGCAGGGTGTCGAGAAGGATCTCGTTCATATTGCCGCGACCCATCCGATCGAGAGACGCTCGACGTTCCTCGGTGTCCACCAGAGGCGAGATCAGGAAGTCTTCGAACCCCGGATTCTGATCCATCAAGATCCGACAGGCCTGCGAGCTCCGCCAAGACCTCGTCAGCTTCTCCCTGGGCTTCGGCCAGCGAGAGTGCCGCCTGCGCATAGACGCGGGCGATGGCGATCTCCTGCTCGGAAGGTTTCTTGGATATCGTCACGTTGGGTTTCAGTTCCGATCCAGATCACCCAGCTCTTTGATGGAGTCCGAGATCAATTTTTCGTGGTCCTGGGGGTTCAGCTCCCGCTGCACGATCCGTGAAGCGATCTCCGTGGCCAGCTCGGAGCTGGTGGCGTAGAGGTCCTTGATGGCCGACTGTTTGGCCAGCTCGATCTCGCGCCGGGCTCGCTCGACCATCTTGTCGGCCTCGTCGCGAGCCTTCTCTTCGATGCCCGCCCGCAGCTTCTCGCCTTCGCTCTTGCCCTGCTCGATGATCTCGGAAGCCTCGGCACCGGCGCTGGACAGCTTCTCCTCGTACTCCTGCAACCGGGCCTCGGCTGCCTCCCGGTCCTCCTTCGCCTCTTGCAGGGATCGGCGAATGAACTCCTCGCGCTGCTGGAGTCCACCGAGCAACGGTCCCCAGGCGAACTTGCCCAGGACGACGATGACCAGCACGAATATAACCAGGGTCCAAACCGCATTGCCGATATCCCCTGCGAACAGGTTGCTCTCGCCACCCTCCGCGGCCATAGCCACAGAGGCTTGGACAGCCAACAGCCACACGAGACTCCAACTCACTCTTCGCATCATGGTCTTACCACCTTGTTTCTGGGTTCAGGCCTGAGAACCCGACCCATGAAACCGTCTCCGATAACTGGCGCCTGCGTCGAAGGGAACTCTTCGCCAGCGCGCGCTCGAGACGATCGGTGTCTACCCCAAGACCGCCAGGAGCGTCACCACGACCGCAAACAGGGTCGCGCCCTCGATCAGGGCAGCGGTGATGATCATGGCCGTGTTGATCTGGCCCGCCGCTTCCGGTTGCCGAGCCATGGACTCCACAGCGCTGGCACCGATGCGTCCGATTCCCGCGGCACCACCCATGATCACCAGACCGGCGCCAATCGCACCACCGAGCTTACGAGCACCATCGGTGGTCATGAGAGCTCCACCATCTCCAGCGGCATCGGCGGCGTAGGCCGCTGGTGCCAGCATCAAGACCAGGCCGGCGAACATCAGACCGAGTACGATCTTTGTCAACTTCTTGTTCATTTGAACAGTCCCTCTCGTTACTGGTTCAGGTCGTGCGGGGCCGACCACCGGTTTGCCGAATCCGCATCGCCCCGCGCTTGCTCGGATCCGGACCGAATTCCAACAATCTCAGGCGGGCGCCTCCTCGTGGTGCGAGTCGTCGTGCACCTCGATCGACATCCCGATGAACAGGGTTGTCAGAAACGTGAAGATGAACGCCTGCAGAAAAGCCACAAACAGCTCCAACATGTTGATGGCCACGCTGCCCAGCACCACGGGAACGGCAATGACAAAGCCCATCCCTGCTCCCATCGCGGTCCCTGCAGCCAGGATGAATCCCAGCAGCACCGCCAGCAGCGTGTGACCGGCGACCATGTTGGCGAAAAGTCGAACAGCCAAGGCGAACGTCTTGGCCAGAAATCCCATGAGCTCCACCGGTACCAGAATCGGCGCCAGCCACCATGGGCCCGGGCACAGGTGGGCGAAGAAGCTCTTGCCACCGATTCGCACCCCGTTGACGACCATCATGACCAGCGTCGTGATGGCGAGCGTGCCGGTCACCCAGATGTTGGCGGTCGCAGTCCCACCGATGGGGTGCTCCATGAACAGACCGGTCAGCGGGTGGATGGGCAACATCCCCAGCAGATTCATCGTCAAGACGAAGAAGAAGGCGGACCAGATGTACTTGATGAATCGATCGGTGTTCGCGCCCAGGGCGGGCTCGGCGATCACTGTGCGAAAGTACTGACAGATCGCCTCGATGCCGTTGGCCGCTCCCTTGGGCACCATGTCTTCGATCTCGTCGCCGGTCTTCTTGCGCTTGAAAAGTGGTGGCAGGAAGAGAGTCAACAGAACGCCACCGACGAGCAACATGGCGATCTGGTCGCTCATGAGCGTGACCACGCCTTCGGGGGTCAACGGACCCAGATCAGCCTCCATCGTCGTGATGGGGTGCTGGATGACGTGACTCAGAGGATTGGAACCGGATGCCATGGTCTCTATTTTCCTGACTCTGCGGGTCTATTCTCTCGCCAAGATGAAGCCGACGTCCGCGATCAAGAAAGACAAAATAACAAACAACCAGCCAAAGGAGAAAGGGCTTTCTGGCTACTTCGGTTCCCAAAGCGATGGCCAGAGCCCCAAACAGGGTGATGCCCATCCGAATAGCCAAAGATCCCAGTGCGAGTGTTCCTGTCTCCTGTGGAGAGCGACTCTTCACAATCAGCGGCAGACCGCCCAGGGCAGCGGCAAAGAAACAGAGACCGCAGGCCCAGAACAACCCTGTCACCGCCTCGGCACCTCCCAGTTTGCGCGAAATCGCGAAGCCGGGTATCAGAAGGGCTCCAGCCAGACCAAGAAGCACGAACAACAGCAGGAGATAAGACCGGTACCGAGAAGCCATCCGGCCCTTATCCTTACTTTTCGCTGTTCGAGTTTCGTTTCCGGTCGGCCGCCCCTCTGGAGGCCGCCATGGTGACGCGGATGAGATTATACATGCCGCCGATCAACCCCAGAACAGCGCCGATCACGATTCCTGTCTCAACTCGATCGAAGTATTTCCCGACCCAATAGCCAACCAGGACGAAACCGGCGACTGCGGCTGCCAGCTCGAATCCTATGCCGGCAAGCCGGCGCGAGTTCGGCTGCTTTCCCATCGTCTTTCAAGCCCGCTTCAACCCACCTCACCCTGCGGGCGGACGTAGTCTAGCAACCCATCCCGGGCGCTTCAACAGCAGGCCCTGGTCAGTGACATCGTCTCAGTATTCATATCGGATGCGCGCCCCAGAACCCGCCTCCGCCACGACGACTCGTACCCGATGTCCTTCTCGCGTGTAAACGCTGCCACCCTCTCCGATCGAGTCCACCGCCCAACCGGAGCGTTGGATCTGGGCGCCCAGGGTCGATCGCGCCTCTGCAGCTGGGACAGGGGTGTCGATCTCGACGAAACCCGGTCCGAAATCGATCACGCTCGAAGGTGAGAATACCGGCATCTCCGGCGGAAAATCCGACGGCAGCACGCCTCCGAGATCGATCTCCACCTGCCTCGCTTTCTCGTCGAACTCGGTGGTGAGATCCGCATCGAGCCCGCCTCCGACATCGACGGTCTCGAGCTCATTCGGCCTATCCGACTCTCCTGCAGATCGATCACACGCCGGCAGCCCGATTGCCAAGAGCAGGACCGCAAAGAATCGCCACATAGCTCGTCTCCCTCAGTTCTGGACCGGTGGAATCAGCTCTACGAGAGGACGTAGATCGCGCAGGTCTCCCTTGTCACTGTCACGGGTCAGGTGAATTGATTGCATGCCGATGCCCCGAGCTCCTTCGACATCCTCCCGGAGTCGATCGCCGATGTGAACCACTTCCTGGGGTGGCAGCGAGAGCTCCTCCAGGGCCCGCTCGAAAATCGCGGCGAAGGGCTTCTCCGACCCCACCGCCGCCGAGAAGACGATGGTCTCGAAGAACCTGGAAATCTCCAGTCTTTCCAGGAGCACCGGCAGCCGATCGTCCCAATTGCTCACCACCGCCATTCGCATCCCCTTGGCCTCGAGAGCCGAGAGTACCTCGGGCACTTCTTCGAAAATCTCCCAGGCTTCAGGTCCGGTAAAGGCCTGGAACAGCTCCGCTTTGGCAAATCGGCTGGCCGGCTCCCGTCCCAGAAGCAGACAAACCCGATCGATGAACTCGTACCAGAACCCGCGTGACCCTCGAGGATGGGAGGCGAAAAGATCCTGGCCCGGCTCGCGTCTACAGGAGAACTCCTCCCACACACGACGCACGGTATCGAAGGCTTCGTGAGATCCCACATCGATCCCATGCCGGCCGAGAATCTCGGCGTAGACCTCGCCGAGACGGGGCGAGTGAATCAGGGTGCCGTTGATGTCGAAACTGATCGCCCGCACGGGATAGACGATCACTGGCCTCTCTCGACCTCCAGGAGGTGAAAGGCAGCGACCACCAGGGAATGGATGATCGCCCCTTCGCGAATCAACCCGGGGATCTCGCTCATCGGTGTCGGTTCCACGGTGATGTGTTCGTCATCGACACCAAATTCCTCTCTCTCCGGCTCGACGAGATCGAGATCGGTGGCCAAATAGGTGGTCAGCCGATTGGAGAGAATGGCCGGATTGGGGTGAGTCACTCCCAGCTCCTGCATTTTCCGGGCGTGATACCCCGTCTCTTCGAGCAACTCTCGTGCCGCGGCTTCCTCGGCATTCTCATCCGCGTCGACCATGCCACCGGGAATCTCGAGGCAGGGGGCCGAGATTCCGTAACGCCACTGGCGAATCAGCACTACCCTTCCATCACTGAGAACAGGAATGACGTTGATCCAATCGGGCGCCTTGACCACGATGACCTCTTTCCGCCGATCGCCCGAGGCCACGATCTGCCGTTCCAGAGCGAACAGCGGATGCCAGAAGACTTCCTCGGTTCCCAGCTTTCGCCACGTCGTCATGACGCGAAGAATACCGCAATCGCTGTGCTACTCTGCCTGCCGGTGCTAGCCCCGATTCCCAGACTCGCGATCTCGGCCGTCTTTTTCTCAGCCTGGATGGCGCTGCTTTTCTTCGGCTGGACCTTCGGCGGAGCCGTCTACCTTCTCCTTCTCGCCTCGGTCATTCTGTTTCCCTGGAAAGCCCTCAAATCTTGAGGGAGGGCACAAGGCCCTCCTCTACAGTCTGTGATGTAGGGGCGGGGCTCGCCCCCGCCTTTGAAGCGGCCCTGACGCTATGATTCAGGCCCTATGTCCTTTGGAGTTCAAAAGGAGTCCTCGACCGGGTCCGGTCTACCCGACAGGAAGATCGTCAAGGCGATCACGACGGAGACCATCGTCTGTTTGGTTCTGGTGCTCGCTTTGCTGGCCGTGTTCGCCTCGCAGATGGGGCTGGCCCACATGTTCAAGACCATGATGGGAACGGCCCACGATCTGATCTTGAACACGGTCCTTTTTCTCATGGCGGTCATCATTCTCGCGGGCGCGGCCACCTCGTTCCTCTCCGAGTTCGGTGTCGTCAGCATTGCCAACCGTATCCTCTCGCCCTTGATGAAACCGCTTTTCGGCCTGCCTGGCGCGACCTCTCTCGGCGTCGTGGCCACCTACCTCTCGGACAACCCCGCGATCATGCCTCTGAGTGCAGACAAGGGCTTTCTGAAGTACTTCAAGAGATGGCAGGTGACGACGCTGGTCAACCTGGGAACGGTCTTCGGGATGGGCCTGATCGTCACGACCTTCATGCTGGCGCAGTCCTCGACTACGCAGACCCTGGGCAGAGCCGTGCTCTTGGGCAACCTGGGGGCTGTGCTCGGTGGAGTCGTCAGCGTCCGCGCCATGGGGTACTTCGGGAAGAGAAAGTACGGCACCGATGCCGCTGTCATCACAGCCGAGGACGAGGGCTACGACATTCTGCGCTATCGGGAGGTCCGCGACGGCAATGTCGCCCAGAGGGCACTGCAGTCGCTTCTTGATGGCGGGGCTCACGGTGTCAAGACAGGGTTGGACATCATGCCGGGGATCGTCATCATCTGCACTCTGGTCATGATGTTGGCCTTCGGGTCCAAGGACGGTGTCTATACCGGCGGCGCCTACGAAGGCATCGCCTTCTTTCCCTGGCTCGGGGAAAAGCTGTCGTTCCTCATCGAGCCCCTGTTCGGCTTTACCCACCCCGAGGCCATCGCCTTTCCGGTCACGTCACTGGGTTCGGTTGGGGCTGCCCTGGCGATGGTGCCGAAGTTTCTCGAAAGCGGAATCATCGGCGCCAAGGAGATCTGTGTTTTCACCGCCATCGGTATCTGCACCGCGGGCTTTCTGAGCACCCACGTGGGAATGATGGATGGCATCAAGGAACGTGGCCTGGTCAACGTGGCCATCGTGACTCATTTCATCGGCGCGCTCTCGGCCGGCATCTTCGGTCACATGCTGTTCCTGCTCTTCGGATAACCCTTCTGTTTGGAGGCACGGTGCGCACACTTTTCCGCTTGGCGACCCTCATCGCGGTCCTAAACTGCTTTTCCCTCAGCCCGTCGGCATCAGCGGATACCTATCCTCGGGTGCTTGGCGTCGATGTGCTCGAGTACATCTTTCGAGTCGAGCTCAGCGACGAGAACGACGTCATTCAAGGCCTCACCACCATCGATCTGCGGTTCGACAGGGACGGAATTCTCGACCTACCCCTGGACCTCGTCGGCCCATCGGGCGCTGAAACCCCGGGCATGAAAGCGTCCGGTGTCTGGGTTGCCGGATCTCTTGGTCGACGCCAGGCGACAGCGGCGCGGGTCGCAGAGCAGGATCGCGGTGTCGCGGTGAGCTTCGACCACACAGAGGATCGACTGACAATCGAGCTACCGTCTCCAAGCACGCCTCACGAGAGGATCTTCGTGACCGTGGCCTACAGCGGCGTTCCGGCTGCCGGACTCGAGATCGGCGAAACCAAGCATGGCGACCGCAGCTTCTTCTCCGAGAATTGGCCGGACAAGGCCCGCCACTGGCTACCGACGATCGATCACCCCTACGACAAGGCGACGGGTCGAATGGTGGTGACCGCCCCCACGCATTATCAGGTCGTCTCCAACGGATTGCTGGTCGAGGAGACCGACCTCGACGACAGCACCCGATTGACCGTGTGGAATCAGTCGGTGCCCATCGCGACGTGGCTGTACACCCTGGGTGTGGCTCGGTTCGCCGTTCAACAACTCGAGGATTTCGACGGCAAGCCGGTACAGACCTGGGTCTTTCGACAGGACCGCGAGGACGGCTTCTTCGACTTCGCGGTTCCAACCCATGACGCGCTCGCCTTCTTCTCCAAGCGCATCGGCTCCTATTCGTACGAGAAGCTCGCCAACATCCAGAGCAACAGCGTCGGCGGCGGGATGGAGTCGGCTTCGGCCATCTTCTACGGCGATGACTCGGTAACCGGCGAGCGCACCGAGCGGTGGCGCAATGTCATCATCCACGAGCTCGCCCACCAGTGGTTCGGCAACGCGGTCACCGAGTCCGATTGGGACGACGTCTGGCTGAGCGAGGGATTCGCCACCTACTTCACCCATCTGTTCATCGAGCATGCCTACGGTCATGACGAGTTCCTCACCGGCCTGCAGAGTGATCGCGACCAAATCTACGAGTACTACGACGAGCACCCGGACTATCGCCTCGTCCACGACAACCTCGACGACATGGCGAACGTGTTGACCCGGATGCAGTACATCAAGGGATCATGGACCCTGCACATGCTGCACCATCTCGTGGGATCCGAGGTGTTCTGGACCGGTATTCGTGACTACTACCAGCAATACCGCGAGAGCAACGCCTCGACAGCGGACTTTCGCCGCCTGATGGAGGAGGAGTCGGGCTTGGATCTCGGATGGTTCTTCGAGCAGTGGCTCTACCAGGGTGGGCTGCCTGTCGTCGAAGGTACCTGGAGCTATGATCCCGCCGATTCCACCGTGCGACTGCTCCTGGCACAGGTACAACAGAATGGCTATCGGTTCCGACTCCCCATCACCGTTCGAGTGCACGCGGACGATGGATCGAGCACCGATACGCGGATCGACCTGCCGGCTGAAGGCGGTCGATTTCTCTCTCGCAGTGGAAGGTGAACCCGCCGATTTGGAGCTCGACCCGGATACGTGGATGCTGATGCGATCCACCCTCCAACAGCAGTAGTGGCCGGCCTCTGTGCCGACCTCGGGCGGTGGGCCTCTGCGCCGGCCTGTCCTCTTGAACTCGTTGTGGAAGGCCCCCCGGGCCCTCAGCGACGCCGGCGTCAGGTGCCACCCGATTGCCGAGCCGGTGCCGGGCCCGCGTCAACGGCCGGTCCAGACATGGCGGCTTGGAAGGCCGCGCGTTGGCTCATCTGCCCCCACAAGCCCCGCTGATCCGCGATAGCGCGGTCCTCGAGCTGTCGCAGATAGCTGGCACGACGACAGAGCCCCGGGCGTAGCAGCCCCAGCCCGTCGAAGATGACTGCCTCCGCGTAGTCTCGCCCATCGGCCAGGGTGACGTGGACAATGCGATGGTCGGCCTTGTCACGTAACGACGGCGTGAGCTCTGTAAGACAGACCTCGGCGCCGGGCTTGACCGCCAGCTGCACGGCGCTCAGCGTGGCGCGGCCGAACCAAGCAAGCTCCGCGAACTGGTGCTGTGTTTCGGGGGTGTCCAGGCAGGCTAGATGAATCGTCTCGCGCTCTTCACCGACCGCGACCTCCAGGGTCTCGCCACTGACGATCGCGAGCAACCGAGCCTCGATGCACGTGGGAGTCGAATCGGCGTCAATATCCGGCGCGGCTTCCGGGAGAGCGGCTCGGGGCGGCGCCTGTCGCCGGCCTCCCAGCTGCCAGGTGATAAAGGCGCTCGTCGGCAGGTCGACATCCTGGAACGGCACCGAAACCAGCGTTCCCCCGCGCATCGTGAAGAGCACCCGTCCATCGCGCTCCTCCCAACCCCCTTCGACAGCTTCGAGACCACCGCCAACGTAGACCAGCCACTCGTCGGCGATCCCGGGTCCGGCTGTGAAGGCAATGGCGAGTGTGACAACGAGCACTGCTCGCCATTGCCTGTCTAGGCGGCAACTCGTCAACATCCCATCACTCACAAGCAATAGTCTAGATCCCCGACGACCTCCGGCGCAGTGAGCCAGATCACGACGGCGCTACCGCCATCCGCAGCTTGCATTGCTTCACCGCTTGGGCTACTTTGGCTTGCAGCTGTTCACACAAGAACGATTGGATCGTGCGCCTACCCTCGGCGCAGATAAGAAAGCCTTTGCCGAAGATATCTGACGCCGACTCACTCGTCGGCCAGTCCGTGGGTCGAATCCGCGTCCAGAAGTTCCTGGACAGAGGCGGAATGGGCGAGGTCTACGTCGGCTTCGATGAGACCCTTCAGCGTCAAGTGGCTCTCAAGGCCATGCGGGCTCGACATCGACTCGCTGCCGGTCCGCGAGCGCGATTCCTGCGCGAGGCGCGCATGCTCTCCCAGCTCGAGCATCCGAACATTTGCAAGATCCACGACTTCATCGAAGGTGACGATACCGACTTCCTGGTCCTCGAGCTGATCGAGGGTGAGAACCTGGCCGACCTTCTGGCGGTCGGTATCGATGCACACCAGAAGATGGAGATTGTCACCCGCATCGCCGAGGTGCTGGAGGTCGCCCACAGCAAAGGTGTCGTGCATCGCGACCTCAAGCCGGACAACGTCATGGTGACGTCCGAGGGCGTGACCAAGGTGCTCGATTTCGGGCTGGCACGTCCTGAGGAACAGGTCGTCGGCAGCAGCTAGTCGGGCATCCCCGCGGGCCGGCTTCCAGCGACATCCAAATCGGCCACGAAGACGAGACACTTTCTCTGTCGCCGAGCGACCGGTGACGAAACCGAGCTCGATGTCCGGTCTCGAGAGCACCCATGGGGACGGTATTCGGACTCGCCAGGGACAGTTGGTCGGCACCCCGGTCTACATGAGCCCCGAACAGGCCAATGGCGAGGGTGTGACCACCGCCAGCGACATGTACTCGTTCGGGCTCGCTGCTGCAGACCGTTTTCACGGAGACGGCTGCCGTATCCCAAGGATCTGAGTCCGGCTGAGATTCTTATCCGTGCCCGCAAGGGTGACACTCTCCCGGCGGACGGGATCGATCCCGATATCTCGGAGCTGATCCATCGGTTGAAGTCGGTGGCTCCGGCGGCACGACCGACGGCGGTGGCGGCGCTGGAGCGCTTGCGCTGGATCCGCGCGAAACCGAAACGACGCCTGCGTCGACTCATCGCCGCAGCCGTCATCGCCGCCCTCGCCATCGGCGGAGCCAAGTACACCTACGACCTCAAGGTCGCTCGCGACGAGGCCAACCAGCGTCGTGAGCAGGCCGAGGGCTCTGATCGGTTTCATGATCGGCGATCTGCGCGGCAAGCTGGCGCCGGTCAATCGACTCGAGGTCCTGGACGACATCGGCGACAAGGCGCTCGAGTACTTCGCGCCGTTCCCGCCGCCGAGCTCTCCGGCGAGGAGCTGCTGTTTCGCTCGCAGACGCTGAGCCAGATCGGTCAGGTACGCATGGACCAGGGCGATCTTCCGGCCGCGACGGAGGCCTTCGAAGAGGCGCGACTTCTGGCCGCGGGACTGGTCGAGCGCGATCCCGAGAACACCGCCTGGCGCGTCGAGCTCGGGGCGGCTCACTTCTGGGTAGGAAGCGTCTTCTGGATGCAACGCGACCTCGATCGAGCGCTGCAGAGCTTTCGCCAATACCTCGCCGAGTCCCTCGAGCTTGGTTGAACGCGATCCCGACAACCTCGACTGGCAGCTCGAGCTGTCGTACGCCCACAGCAATGTCGGCTCGGTGCTCGACGCTCAGGGGGACGTGGCGGGCGCGATCCATGGCCTTTCAGACGTCTCTCGAGAGCACCCAGAGGCTGGCCGCAGTTCACGACCCGAGGACGTGGCGCTGCAAGGCGACCTTGCCGCCAGTCACTCATGGCTTGGCGAAGCCCTCCTCTCACAGGGCGATCTGGACGAGGCTCTCGGACACTACATCGCCAATCGAGACATCCTCGATGGGCTCGTGCAAGATGACGCTGACAATCGCCACAATCAATGGCTCCTCGGCATCGCTCACGGAAAGGTCGGTCTCGTCTACGAGCTCCAGGGGCAACTTGAATCCGCGGCCCCGGAGTATGAGGCCTACGTGACCATCAACCGGCGTCTTGTCGAAGAGGACACGGAGAATTCAAGCAGGCAAAGGGAGCTCGCTGTGGCGCTTCGTCGACGCGCGCGAGCCTGGCAGAGATGAGGGGTGATCTACGCGAGGGCCGGGTCGATCTGGCACCGCTCGCAAGATCATGCTCCGGCTCGTCGACCTCGACCCGACCAATGTCGACTGGCGCCAGGAGCTGGCTCGCACTCAGAGCCATCTCGCCGGCATCCAATCCAAGCAGGGGCATCTCGAAGAAGCTCTCGGGACGTCAGCTGCCGCGCTCACTCTCTGCAACGCCCTGGCCTCCGAGAGCCCGGACGACCCCCTCACGAGATTGGCTTGCGGCGAGGCCTATCTCGTACGGGGCGACATCCAAGCCGCGAGCCGCCGTCCCGAGGCGGCCCGGGACTCGTGGCTCCGGGCACTCGCAGCCATTGAACCCGTGGCTCGTCTTTCGAAGCATCCCACGCGAAAGGAGCTCTGGGCGCGAACCCTTCTCAGGCTCGACCGTCTGGACGAGGCGCGGCCCGCTGGTGGCCGAGCTGCAAGCGATCGGACTGCGCCGACCCACGTTCGTGCGTCTCTGTCAGGACAAGGGAACGTCTGGCAGAGGTAGAACACCACACTACCCACAGGAGAGAAGATGTCAAAGAAGAAGATCCGAGAGATTCCCGTCTTTGTCGAATTGAAGGTGCAAAAGGACGGCCTGCCCAAGATCCGCCTCTACGCTGACTCCAAGGGCAAGCACAAATTGTCTGAACCGATCGATGTAGTCCGCCGGGAGCGATGATCACCTTCAAACCCGTGTCCGGTGACAAGGGCTGCGACTTTTTGGAACCTCACCGTTCATCCGCTCGGACTCGCCGACGGATGCCGTGGATCTGGATTGGTACGTCACGAAGAAGAAGGCGGTACTGCACCGATACGCACACTCTCCGAGAAGGATCGGGTCTTCAGCTACACGCTGGCGCTCCGTCGACAAGACGGGACCATTACTATCTCGATCCTCGTCTGGCGAACAGGGGTGGCGGCTAGGT
>CAVRAU010000031.1:0-221083 GCA_963719055.1 uncultured Acidobacteriota bacterium
GTCAGGGGTGGAGAGCTGGAGGACATGTCCATTGGCGAACGCCAGATCGATCTGCCGGATTATTCGGTGCCGCTGGACGCCGACTGGCGCCTGCCGATCTGGTTCAATGGTGGGCCTGGAACCTATGAAAAGTACAGCTACGGGCAGGTCTTCGCCTCCGAGCTGCAGCATCGCGAGGGCCAGGAGCCCGGTTTGGCCGCAGACCTCTTCAAGGAAAAGATCGTCATAGTCGGAATTTCCGCAGCAGGATTGCACGACCTCTTCACTACCCCCTTCAGCGGTGGTACCCAGGACTCTGGCTCGGGCCTCGGCAAGATGAATGGGTTCGAGATCCACGCCCAAGTTCTCGACAACCTGCTGCACGGCCGCTTTCTGCTGCAAGCACCTCCGTGGCAGACAGCAGGCCTGGCCCTGATCGTCGCGACGATCGGTCTCGCTCTGATCCTCTACACCCGTCTTTCGGCAACGATCCTGGGGCTCTTGGCGACGCCGGCCATCTATCTCACCTTTGTACAGTGGGACTTCGCCCACCGCTATGCGCTGCCGGTCACCCCCGTTCTGCTCTCCTGGTTGCTCGCCACCGTTCTGGGCCTCGCCTATCAATACGGCGTCGAATCGGCTGGAAGCGGCAAGGTCAAGCGAATCTTCTCCCGCTACGTGTCGCCTGACGTCTACGCCGAGCTGCTGGACAATCCCGCCGCGGCCGATCTCGGGGGAAGCCGCCGCGGAATGAGCGTTCTATTCTCCGATCTGCGAGGCTTTACTACGTTCTCCGAAGGTCGCGCGCCCGAAGAGGTCATCGAGCAGCTGAACGAATACTTCGCCGCCATGGTGGAGGTGGTCTTCGCTCACCGGGGTACCGTTGACAAGTTCGTTGGCGACATGATCATGGCCCTGTTCAGTGCCCCTCTGGAGGATTCGGACCACGCCGACAACGCCGTGCGCTGTGCTCTTGCCATGCAGACACGACTGACCAAGCTCAATGCCAATTGGCGACGGGAAGGTCGTCCCGAGTTGGCCAGCGGCATCGGGATCAACAGCGGCGAGATGGTCGCCGGCAACCTGGGTTCGGAGAAGATCCAGAGCTATACGGTGATCGGCGACAACGTCAATCTCGGTGCGCGTATCGAGTCGCTCTGCAAGGAGTTCGATGCCCAGATCCTGATCAGCGAATTCACCGAGAGCCGCCTGTCCTCGGACTTCGACACCCAGGAGCTGGGCGAAGTCACGGTCAAGGGCAAGACGCAGCCGGTCAAGATCTTCCAGATACCGCTTGCAGACTGAGCCCGTATCAGGTCAGAGAGAAGAAGGTCCGGATACGCCGCAAAAATGTCTGCTCGTCTTCGAGTCCAGCTTCGGCGGCAGCCTTGCCGCGGCGGTCTTCCAACGTGTCGCTCGTGTCCTGGAGACGGAAGGCCAGTGCGCGACTGAGCTCCTCGGCGATCCGAGGATCGGCTTCCAGGGTCGAGGCCAGGGCCGCTTTGCCCAGCATCAACACTCCACAGTGCTCTCGGGCGAGCACGGTAGCGCTCCGCGGCTCACCGGTCAGCAGCGACATCTCGCCAAAAAAAGCCCCCTCTTCCAGCACCGCCAGATCGACACTCTTGCCGTCCTGGTCGGGGTCCACTTTGGTCACTCGCACCGACCCTCGTTCGATGACAAAGAGCGAGTCCCCTTCATCCCCTTCGTTGACCAGGGTCTCACCCGCATCGAACAGTCGGCGCTGCGACGCCGCAGCCAGCTGCCCGACAATCTCTGACTCCAGGCCTCGAAAGATATCGACCTGGGAGAAGAGTTCGCTGGCCTTGCGCTGGGCTTTGCTCCGCCGGTGCACCTCCATATCGGGCGCCTCGTGCATGTGAATCGTGCGAATGGGAAAGGGAACTTCGATATTGCGTCTCTTGAGCTGATACCAGATCCTGGAGTTCACCCCGTCTCGAAAACGGGTCAAGTTCGCGACGCGGCGTGTCCAGATTCGCATGAAGTAGGTGATGGCGTGATCGTCGAAGCTCTCGAGCATGATTCGGACTGGTGGCCGCTCGACGGTCCCCGGAGCCGATCGCGCTGCCTCGGCCAGGGCCTCCTTGATCTCTGCGGGAGGCACGCCGTAGGGCAGTCCGATCCGCATCTCGACGGCGATGGGGTGTTCGCCCGAGCCGTAGTTCACCACCCGCGACACCGCTAGATTCGCATTGGGCTCGTAGATATCGAGGCCTTCCTTGGTGCGCAGATGGGTGCTGCGCCAGGACATGTCGACGACCCGCGCCCGGGTCTGGCCATCGATCATCAGCCAATCGCCTGGCTTGAAGGGCTTCTCCAGATCGAGCGCCATACCCGAGAAGATGTTCTTCAAGGTGTCCTGGAGCGCCAGGCCGATGACCGCCGAGACCACGGTTGACGAAACCGGCAGAGCACCAAGATCACGCCGACCCCAGGATCACGGTAGCTGCGTACAGACCCACGGCCACCAGCAGAGTCAACCGCAGGACATCGCGCGCCAACTTGGGCACCATCGGCTCAGCGTCCAAATTCCATGGACGCTGCAGAATCAGTGTGTCGAGCAGCGAAAACAGCACCAGGGCGCTGAGAAGGACGGCCGAGGCTGCGGCGATCTGCCAGGAGCGGTAGGACTCGGGACCGAGCTGTCGCAACACCAGAAGCGCGGCCAGATTGACCACCCAGAGGTGGTAGAGGAGTCGCAGACGAAACTGCGGTACCCGCTTGCGCAGGACGAAGTACAGAACCTCCAGGGCGAGGGCTAACCCCGCGGCGACTCCCAGTGTCTCTGGCCAGTTTGCATTCATTCAGGCGGATGTCCTATTCGACTGCCAGCTCGCGGCGCAACCAGGCCTTGCCCTTCATCCAGTCACGCTGCACCGTGCGCAGGGACATGGCCAGGGCATCGGCGGTCTCCTGCTCGGAGAGACCCGCGAAATAGCGGCACTCGAAGACGCGGGTCAATCGCTCATTGAGAGAGCTGAGCTTCTCCAGAGCGTTGTCGATGGCCAACAGCATCTCCGCCTGTTCGGTGACCGCGATCTGGACCTTGTCCAAGGAGATCGGTCGCACGCCGCCACCGCGCTTCTGAGCGCTGCGCTTGCGGGCGTAGTCGATGATGATCTGGCGCATGGCCCGAGCCGCGATGGCAAAGAAGTGATTGCGATCGTTGACCTCGACTCGGGTCTGGTCCACCAACTTGAGATAGGCCTCGTGAACCAGGGCTGTGGTGTTCAGGGTACCTCTGACCCGATGTCGAGCCAGCTGTCTGCGGGCGATCCGGCGCAGGTCTTCGTAGACCAGGGGCACCAGATCCTCGAACGCCTGCCGGTCGCCATCGCGATGGGCGATCAGGAGATTGGTGATCTCCCCCTGGTGGGCTGTCTGGTCTGATTCGTTCATCGAGGCCGAACGGAGTCGAGGTTCGGAGGCGGGAGTCTATCGCAGGCCTTCTCTGCAAGCGACCGACGGGCGCCGACTAGGGACTACCCGTCGTCGGCTCGGTTGCGGCCAGGATGGCATCCGCTTCTTCGATCCGGCCCTGATCCCGGAGCAAGCTCTCGAGTTCGTCTCGGGTGCTGCTGACCGTCAACTCTCGTTCGCCATTGGCGGTCTGGGTCTCCAGCGCGGTCTTCAAGAGAGCCTCCGCCTCGACAAGGTCACCCCGACGATGCAGGGCAATTCCAAGCAGACTCTGGACTCTGGCCGTCGCGTTGTGAGTCGGCCCCACCAGGCTTTCGAACCGCTCGAACGCGGACCGGTACCTCGCAATCGCTCGTCGATTTCGCCCAGCTCCAACTGCCAGCGAGGCGAGATTGATCTCGGCCGCGATTCTGGAAAGAAGTCGGCTCATCGTGTTTCCTGACGCATGTCCACCGCCCGACGAATATAGGGCTCGGCCTCCTTGTAGCGCTCCTGATCCATCAGCACGCGGCCCAGGTTGGTCAAGAACGTCGCAACGCCGACATTCTCCGCCCCGAGTAGCCCCTCGTTGATCTCCAGGGCCTCTCGATAGAGACGTTTCCGCGGCTTCGTAGTCGCCGGCGTTGTGGAGGCTGTAGGCGATGTTGTTGCGGACGGAGGCGACGATCGGGATGCTCTCTGCCGTAGTGCCCGGTCAGCAGCTCGAGCGCTTCCCGTTTCAGGGTCAGCGCCTCCTCCGTGCGACCCAGAGCTTCGAGCACGCCGGAGAGATTGCTGATCTCGCGCTGCCTCCATCTGGCTTCGGCACCCGTTCGGCGCCAGATCGTTCAGCGCCCGACGGTGATTCACCTCGGCCAGCTGACTCTGGCCTCTGCGACGACTGCAGCACCCCCGGTATGCGCCAGACCCATGCCGGCCTCGGCCAAGATCGGCGGCTCCGTTCTGCTCGAATAGTGTCGAGCGCCTTGTTCGAGAGCGCCTCCCCCGCTCGTAGTCTCCCTTGCCGTGTAGTGACCACCCAGGACGGCCAGGGCACCGGCCATGCCGAGCTCGTCCTCCGGCATCTCCCGACCCGTTCGCTCGGCCACTACCTCTTCCATCATCTCGATCGCCGCGATCCATCTGGCCAAGGGCGTTGTAGGAGTTGGCAATCAACTCCAACATCTCCAGCCGAATCTCCGGCTCGTCCGCCAGCTCCCGATGGATCCTCTCCTCACCGATGTCCAGGAGCTCGCGAACGGTCAGCTGACCCGCGCCCTCGGGTGTTGGGATTGGCCGCCTCGAACAGACCACCCAAGAAATCCGCGACGCGCTCGGCCTTACGGGCTTCGATCTGTGCTTTGTCGCGCTCTCTTGCCGCTACCACGCCCTGCCACGCGATCCCTGCGACTCCGACGATCAGGAGAATATTGATCACCACGGCCGCAGCCACCGCTAGCCTGTGTCGACGAACGAACTTCTTCGCCCGATAGCGCCAGGTGCTGGGCCGCGCCTGAATCGGTTGGCCGGCGAGGTAGCGCTGAATGTCCTCCGCAAGCTCTGCTGCGGATGCGTATCGACGTTCGGGAGTCTTGCGCAGGGCTTTCAGCACGATGGTGTCCAGATCGCCCTGCAGCTGTCGACGCAGGCGATTCGGCTCCGTTCCCATACCGCTGTCGTCTGAGGAATCGATAGCCTCACTCGGTGCCATCGACTGCCTCTCGGTCACTACGGCTTCGATCTCGGTAGGGCTCAGACCCTCGAACTCGTAGGGGCTCTTGCCGGTGAGAATCTGAAACAACAGCACGCCGAGGGAATAGACATCGCTCGCCGCCGGACACCGGTCGATTGGCGATCTGCTCCGGTGAGGCGTAGGACGGAGTCCTGGGCTGATAGACGGTAGCGTCCGCCGCTGGAGCCTGAAGCGCAGGATCGCTCAGCTTGGCGATGCCAAAGTCCAACAGCTTCACCTCGCCAGCCGCGGTCACCAGGATATTGCTGGGTTTCAGATCCCGGTGAATCACCATGTTCTGGTGGGCGTATTGCACCGCTGCACATACCGAGGAGAACAGCTCCAGGCGTTCCTCGAGACCCAGGTGCTCCTCCCGACAGTATTCGTCGATGGGGCGTCCATCGACGTACTCCATGACCAGATAGGGATACCCCTCCTCCGTGACCTGGCCATCCAGCAGATGAGCCACGTTGGGGTGCTGCAGATTGGCCAGGATCTGCCTCTCGGTGAGCAGACGCCGTTCCATTTCCGCGCTCTCGAGCCCCCGCGGCATCAGTTTGATGGCCACCTGCTTCTCGAACTGCTTATCGGCTCGCTCAGCCAGGTACACCACACCCATGCCACCACGACCCAGCACCTCGAGGAGTCGATAGGGTCCCAGACGGCGGCCAGCCAGCGACTCCGGACCCTCACCGAGGGCGTCTTCCAGATCCGATAGGAGGTCCGGAGCGCCATCGGAGATCGGTCTTGCCAAGCAGGTCGTCATCGACGCTGCAGGCGTGCAGCAACTCCTCGACTTCTTGCCGTAACTCGTCGTCGCCGCGGCACAGGTCGACAAGCGCGGTTTGTGCTGCCGCCTCGTCATCGAGATCCAGGACCTGATCGAGGATTCTCTCGACCTGGCTCCAACGCTCCGGGTCTGGGGTCGATGGTTCTGACATCGGGAGGCGCAACGATACCAGACGCCTTCCCGTGGTCTCTGCGAGCTACTGGGCGTCGATGAAATCGAAGACCAGGGACTCGAACAACTCCGCCTCCTCCAGAGGAGAAAAGTGCCCGCTGTTCTCGAAGAGCACGTAGACCGAGTCGCTGAGACCATCGGCCAAGACCTTGACCTTCTCCGGTGCGGACATGTCGTGGGTCCCGGCAATCACCAGGCTGCGCACCGGAATGGCGGCCAACTGGTCTCGCGTATCAAAACCCGCCATGGATTCCTGGTTCGCGTACTGGTTGTGCGCCCAGCTGAACTGCGCTTCACCGAACGCTTCGTCGAGGAGTGACTGTCCCGCTTCCCTGTCGGCCATCTGCAGGGGAAAGAACTCCGTCAGCCAGAGTTCCTTGACCTGTTCGGTTCTGATCTCGTCGGTCAACGCCTCATCAGCCATCTCCTGCATGAAGACCATGTACTTGGTGGTCAGGTCGGGAAATCGTTCGCCAAATTCGGCCGCATCCTCTTGGGTATAGCTGGCCACGCCATGGACAAAAGTGGCCGACTCCAGGGCTTCCGGGTGCTCGGCCGCCAGCAGGATCAGATTCGCCGCGCCGTTGGACCAGCCGATGGCGTGGACCTTGTCCAGGCCCAGATGCCGACGCAAGGCATCGAAGTCGGCTCGTACCGCCGCCATGCTCATATCCGATTCGTCTCGGATCGGGTCGGAGCCGCCCATGCCACGGGGATCGAAGTAGACCATGGTCGCCTGCTTCTCCAAACCGCCGAAGATGCCTCGCAGACCTGCAATATTCAAACCCCAGGAGTTGGGAACCACCATCATCGAAGGTCCCTGGCCGTAGATTTCATAGTGAATCTCGAAGTCGTTGAGCCGCGCCGTAAACGAGCCGTTCTCCAAGCCCATCGGTTTGCAGAGAATCGGCGCCTGGTCTCGCCCGCCGTGGTACGGATACTGCTCGCCCTTGGCACTGAGCACAAGGAGGTAGCCCTCCTGCGTCCCTTGGGCGTACATCATCCCAGGCTCGGGACAACCGTAGCTGGTGTCTGGAAAAACCACCTCCGCAAAGTCGACGACCTCCAACTCACCCACCGGCACCGCCAGATCCGCCGAGAGGTCCTCCTTGGCTGATTGGATCCATTTCTCCTGCTTGGTCATCCCCTCGCCGCAACCCCAGGCCACGACCAGGGCCAGGACACACGCTCCTATGAGGTCTATTCTCGGCACGATGTCTCTCCTTTCGGGACTAAACACTACAAGCTTACAGGGCGTCTAACTGTTTATACGAGATTCGCACATCTGCAAACAGACTTCAGGGGGGCCGTCCAAATGAAATGGCAGCGCACACATCGTACTTTCGCCTTGTTGGCCGCGGCATTGTTCGTGGTCGTACCCTGCCTCGCTCGTTCGTGGGACGATTGTGATGGCTGGGAAGAGGACCACGACTGGGGGAGCAAGGGCCGGTATTGCGAGACTCGACAGTTGACCCTACCCGAGACCGGTTCGATAGCCGTGGATGCCGGCCACAACGGCGGCATTCGAGTCCAGGGCGAGGATCGGAACGACATCGGCCTCGAGGCGCGAATTCAGGTATGGCATCGGTCTGAGGACAAGGCCAGGGAGATCGCTGGCGAGATCCAGATCCAAACCGATGGCAATCGGATAAGAGCCGAGGGACCCAGCGACGGTTGGGCCGTCAGCTACCGCTTGCGGGTGCCGCGCCAGACCGACCTCGATCTAGAAGCACACAACGGTGGCATCTCCATCGCGGAGGTCACCGGCCAGTTGCGAGCCGAGACTCACAACGGCGGGCTTTCATTGACCGCTCTGGCCGGCGATGTCCAGGCAGAGACCACCAATGGGGGGGTGCATGTCGAGTTGGCGGGCGACTCGTGGGAGGGCGAGGGACTGGAGGTGGAAACTCGCAATGGCGGAGTCAAACTCTCGATTCCCGAAGGCTACTCGGCCGAGCTCGAGACCGGTACCGTCAATGGGTCGGTCAACATCGACTTCCCCGTCACGGTTCAAGGCCAGATCGGCCGCAACATCGAGACCACGCTCGGCGACGGTGGTGCACCGATTCGAGTGAAGACCAAGAACGGTGGCGTGACGATCAGCCGTCAGTGATCGTCCTACAGCCTGAAACAGACAAGCCACCTCGGTTTCCCGAGGTGGCTTGTCGTTGTAGACAAAAGCTAACTAAAGCTTCTTACTCTGCCAGCTTGATGACGTTCTCAGCCGCCGGGCCCTTCTGGCCGTCGACGATATCGAACTGGACCCGATCGCCCTCGTTGAGAGACCGGAATCCCTCACTCTGAATCGCGCTGTGGTGGACGAAGCACTCCATCGAACCATCTTCGGTCGCGATAAAGCCGTAGCCCTTGGTGTCGTTGAACCATTTCACTTTGCCTGTGGTGCTCATACTCATACTCCTTCACTTCGCCGGAATCGCACTTTTTCTTGTTTTGGGGATCCCGACAGGTCGCAGGCGATAAGGCCCGCATTGTTGCCTAGACTGGAGCTGACACAAAAAAAGGACCTGGTTATTGCTGCCCAGATCCTTCTGTAGGTCTGTCCCAGCCACCTCGACGAATCAACAACGATTCGCCACTTGCGGGACCACCGTAGCAGATTTTTCGGATTTGTCACGGTTTTTTTCCACACCGCCCGCCGGAGACCTCTCCAGCAGCGGCAAAATCCAGCGCTCGCTATCCTGCCACCAATGAGATAGGTTGCGGCCCCATGAGTCGAGACTCGCGCCAGGACCTGAGAAATGTCGCCATCGTCGCCCATGTGGATCATGGCAAAACGACGCTCGTCGATGCCCTGCTCTGGCAAAGCGGCATTTTTCGGGACAACGAGAGTGTGGCCGAGCGCGTGATGGACTCCATCGACCTGGAGCGGGAGAAGGGGATCACCATCATGGCCAAGAACACGGCCGTGAACTATCGCGATATCCACATCAATATCGTCGACACCCCTGGCCACGCCGATTTTGGCGGTGAGGTGGAGCGAACGCTGAAGCTCGTGGATGGTGTCCTGTTGCTCGTCGACGCGAGCGAGGGTCCCCTACCGCAAACCCGGTTCGTCCTGGGCAAGGCCCTCGAAGCCAAGCTGCCCCCCATTGTCGTCATCAACAAAATCGATCGTGCCGATGCCCGGGTGAGCGAGGTGCTCGACGAGATCTACGACCTGTTTATCGATCTCGATGCTGACGAATCGCTGCTCGACTTTCCGGTGCTCTACGCCAACGCCAGAGCCGGGATCTGTCGCCGAACTCCAGACGGTCCCGACGAGACCCTGGAACCGCTCTTCGAGCAGATCGTCGAGGCGGTACCGCCACCGACTTTCGATCCCGAGATGCCTCTGCAGGTTCTGATCACCAGTCTGGACTACGACGACTATATCGGCCGTCTCGCTTTGGGAAGAGTGATCAGCGGTACTCTGGCGAAGGGACAGGACGTGGTCGCCAGCCTTCCCAACGGCAAACCCAAGCCCCTACGAATCTCCACTCTCTACGGATTCGAGGGACTGCGCCGCCGCGAGATCGAGAGCGCTTCGGCGGGAGATCTGGTGGCCGTTGCAGGCTTTGATGACTTCACTATCGGGGAGACGCTCTGTGACCCCGAGGACCCTCGCCCCCTGCCCCCGCTCAAGGTCGGTGAACCGACTCTGTCGATGCTCTTTGCGGTGAACACCTCTCCCATGGCAGGGCGAGAAGGCGAGCACGTCACCTCGCGCAAACTCAAGGAGCGACTGGAAAAGGAGGTCCTGACCAACGTCGCCATTCGCGTCGAGCCCACCGACTCGGCCGACTCCTTCAAGGTCTCGGGTCGCGGCGAGCTGCAGCTGGCCATTCTGATCGAGATGATTCGTCGCGAGGGCTTCGAGCTGGCCGCCGGCAAGCCAGAGGTCGTCACCCGGACGCTGGACGGTGTCCTCCACGAACCCATGGAAATCCTGGTCGTCGACTGTCCCGAAGAGTACGTCGGCGTCGTCACGCAAAAGGTAGGCACCCGCCGGGGAAGGATGATGCACATGGTCAATCACGGTACCGGCCGCGTGCGTATCGAGTTTCGCATCCCTTCTCGGGGTCTTATCGGCTTTCGCACCGAGTTCCTCACCGAGACCCGTGGCACGGGAATTCTCAACCAGCTCTTCGATGGTTGGGAGCCCTGGCAAGGCGAGATTACCCAGAGGGTCACGGGCACCCTGGTGGCAGATCGCCCGGGTAGAACCACGGCCTACGCCATCGAGCATCTCCAGCCACGGGGCACGCTCTTTGTCGGGCCAGGTGAAGAGGTCTATGAGGGCATGATCGTGGGAGAGAACTCGCGCCCCAACGATCTGGACGTCAACATCACCAAGGAGAAGAAACTCACCAACATGCGGGCGGCGTCGGCGGACGAGCTCGTCCGCCTGGTACCCCCTCGACTGCTCAACCTCGAACAGTCCATCGAGTTCATCAAGGAAGACGAGTTCGTGGAGATCACGCCCAAGGCCATCCGGCTTCGCAAGAAGGCTCTCACGGCCAACCAAAGAAAATAGAGCTGGCAGGCCTCCATCGCCGCGGTAAGCTTCGTTCCATGCCTCCACCCTGGCCCCTGAAGTTCCGGCCTTCTTGGATGGGTCGAACGCTGCTTCTGTTGGCAGTTATTGCCGCACCCTGGATCCTTGTCGCTGCGGCAGATCAAGCGTCCTCAAGCTCCGCAGATCTTCAGCGGCTCTACGACCAACGCGATTTCTTCGCGCTGCGCGATTCCCTGGAGCGGTTGCCGGATCTGAAGACCGGATCCGCCGAGTTGCGGTTCTTCAAGGCCGCTACCCAACAGGCATTCAACCAACCCGCCGCTGCCAACGAGACCATCAGGTCCTTGTTGACCGAACATGGCCTCGAAGCAGGCTTGTTTCTGCAGCTGCGCGATCTGCAACTGACGAACCACCTCCGCCTGCATCGCTACGGAGCTGCCTTGGAGTCCGCCGAGGCCATCCTTTCGGAGCTCCCAGAGGATTCCGGCTCTCCGGTGGGATCCGAAGTTCGCGGCAAGCTGCCGCTACTGCAAGCTCTGGCCAATGTGCCTCCCCAGGAGACGGAGATTCGGGGTCCCATTCGACTCGCCCTGGGTCAAACTCGCCGAGTGCCCTTGAAGATTCAAGGCACCGAGTACGCGTTTGCGCTCGACACCGGAGCCAACTTCTCCGTCATCATGAGATCCGAGGCCCAGAAACTGGGTCTGGAGATCCGACCCGTCGATCTGGTGATCTCCACTTCGACAGCCCACACGGTGACGGGAGACGTCACCGTGGCCCGCGACGTCGAAATCGGCAAGATTCGCTACCGCAACGTCGTCTTCCTGGTGCTGCCAGACGAGTCGCTCTCCTTTCCAGACGGCCAGCAGATCCCGGGCCTGGTGGGTTTTCCTCTCGTAGACGCCATGGGCGAAGTCCGATTTCGTCGGGACGACGTCATGGAAGTCCCCCACAAACCGCAGCGACGGCCGCAGCAGAATCTAGCCTTGAACGGCCTCGAACCCCTCGTTCAGGTCCGCTACGGCAAGGACAACCTGCTCTGTCGATTGGATACGGGTGCAAGCCAAACGGTGTTCTATGAGCCCTTCTTTCGCAGATACCAGGAGCGGATCGAATCGTCCGGACACCGGATCACCGCCGAGGCGACGGGCGTGGGTGGAACCCAGGAGATTCCCGCCTACCGCTTGCCCAGAGTGGCCCTGACCATCGCCTCGGCAGGCGTCAACCTCCGTCGGGTCGAGGTCTACACCCGGCCCATTCGCCCGCCAGAGGAGAACTACCTTGACTGCAATGTGGGTCTCGACGCCTTCGCCAAGTTTCGCTCCTACACGATCAACTTCCGGGACATGTCCCTCGTCTTGAATTAGCGCCCCCTCGCGACTGGCGCCCGCATATGCGAAGCCCGTATGCTCACGGGTACCCGGGTAGCGAAGGTCCTCGACCCGGCAGGAGGGAAATTCAATGCGTCACAAGAGACCCTTTGTATTCGCTGCTCTGTCGATCCTGACGATCGGCACTTGCGGCACGGTTGCCGCCGGGGCCGAGAACCAAGACCCCCTGGAAAACCTCGAGTACCGACTCATCGGACCGGCCGCCGGTGGACGAGTCAGCCGGGTGGCCGGTGTCGATGGCGATCCGTCGACCTACTACGCGGCCAGCGCCTCAGGGGGTGTGTGGAAGTCGGTGAACGGCGGTCTGGAGTGGAAACCCATCTTCGACAAGCAGCCGGTCTCTTCCACCGGATCCATCGCGGTGGCTCCTTCCGATCCCAACGTCGTCTATGTGGGAGCCGGCGAGGCCAACCCGCGGGGCAATGTCGCCGAGGGCAACGGGATCTACCGATCCACCGATGCCGGCAAGACCTGGAGCCATGTCTGGCAGCAGGAAGGACAGATCGGGACGATGGCTGTCCATCCCCACGATCCGGATATCGCCTTCGCCGCCGTGCTAGGAAGCATTTTCGGACCCAATTCCGAGCGCGGGATCTACCGCACTCGAGACGGCGGTGCCACCTGGGAGCGGGTTCTCTTTCAGGATGAGGACACGGGTGCTTCCGACGTGGCATTCGACCCGGCCAACCCGCGGATTCTGTTTGCCGGCTTTTGGCAGGCACGTCGTTTTCCATGGGGAATGACCAGCGGGGGTCCGGGGAGCGGTCTGCACATCTCTCGCGACGGTGGGGACACCTGGAAGAGGCTGGAAGGCAAGGGTCTACCCGAGGGAATCTGGGGACGCGTCGGCGTCCGAGTGGCACCCAATGACCCGAGTCGCGTCTACGCCATCATCGAAGCAGAAGAAGGAGGTCTCTTTCGTTCGGACGACGGTGGTGACTCCTGGACTCGAGTCAACGCCAGCCGCGGAGTTCGCCAGCGCGCCTGGTACTACAGCACTCTCACCATCGATCCCAACAACGCCGAGGTCGTCTGGTTCCCACAGGTACCCATGCTCAAGACCTCCGACGGTGGCAAGACCATCCGCAACGTCCAAGGTGGCGGCTGGGACTATCACGATGTGTGGATCGACAGTCAGAACTCCAAGCGGATGATCATCGGTAGTGATGCTGGTGTCTCTCTGTCCTGGGATGGGGGCGAAACGTGGCATCGACCCGCCCTGCCTCTCTCCCAGCTCTACCACATCAATACCGACACCCAGACGCCCTACAGGGTGATGGGAACTCTGCAGGATTACGGCACACTCTCGGGTCCCAGCAACAGCCTCCATGGGGGTGGAGTCCACCTGTCCGATTGGCACCAAGTGGGCGGCGGCGAGGCCGGACACATCGCAGCGGACCCGACCGATCCCAACATCGTCTGGGCAGGCGAGTACCTCGGATTCATCTCTCGCTACGACCACCGCACCGGCCAGGCACCCCACGTCGGCATCTTCCCCGAGAATGGGTCGGGACATGGCGTTGGCGACCTGCGATACCGGTTCCAATGGACCTCGCCCATCCTGATCTCGCCGCACGATCCCAAGGCGGTCTATCACGCCGGCAACATCCTCTTTCGCACCCGGGACGGCGGGCAGACCTGGCAGGCCATGAGTCCCGATCTGACTCGCAACGACAAGTCGAAACAACTGTGGTCTGGAGGTCCCCTCACCGGGGACAACACCGGAGTCGAGTTCTACTCCACTATCTTCTCGGTGGCGGAGTCGCCCCTGGAGAAGGGGGTCGTCTGGACAGGTAGCGACGATGGTCTGGTGCACGTGACTCGGGACGATGGCGAGAACTGGCAGGATGTGACTCCGCCCGGGCTTCCCGAGTGGGGGACCGTGGCGGGGATCGAAGCCTCGCGCTGGGATACCGGGACCGCCTACGTGGTCGTCGACGCCCATCGGCTCGATGACGAAACACCGTACCTATGGAAGACCACCGACTACGGGGCCTCCTGGAAGTCGCTGACCCGAGGGCTCGATTCCGAGATCTATCTCCACGTCGTCCGAGAAGACACCCAACTCCAGGGAATGCTCTATCTGGGCACCGAACGGGAGGTCCAGTACACCCTCGATGACGGCGCGAGTTGGAGATCCTTGAAGCTCGACATGCCGACCGTGGCGGTCCACGATCTCAAGGTTCACCACGACGATCTCGTGGTCGGCACCATGGGGCGATCGATCTGGATTCTCGACGATCTGACCCCGGTTCGCGAAATGAGCCAGGAAATCCTCGACTCACCGGCGCATCTATTTCGGCCACTCTCCACCATCCGCTGGCGATACGCCTCTTCTCCTGCCGGATCACCAGCTGGATCCGGGGCCAACCCTCCTCGGGGCGCCTTGCTCACCTACTTCCTCGCCGAGGAACCCAAGGAAGAGATCACGATCCAGATTCTCGACTCCGACGGAGAAGTGATTCGGACCCTGAGCAGTAAGGCAAAACCCAGGATTCTCGATGAGACTCATCCAGATGTGCGAGAGGGCTCGAAGAACGAACCGGATCTCACCGCCAAGGCCGGTCTCAACCGGTCCGCCTGGGATCTGCGGATCGACGGCGCCGACGAGATCCCAGGTGCCGTCATCGACATCGGCAGTCCGCGCTACGGTCCTCTGTCCCTGCCCGGTGACTACACGGTGCGGCTGATCGTGGGCGAACAGAGCGCCGATCAGCCCCTCCTGATCACGGCCGATCCCCGAGCCGAGCTCGATCTCACCGCTCTGAGCCAGCACCTGGACTTCCAGATCAAGATTCGAGATCAGCTTTCCCAGATCGCCAAGATGGTGCGCACGATCCGAGCCGTGCGTGATCAGATCGCCGCCCGCGACCAGCTCCTGCAGGACAATCCTGACGCTGTGGATCTTCTCGCGATGGGACACGACCTCGTGACCCGTCTCAATGAGATCGAGGAGAAGCTGCACAACCCCCACGCCGAGGTCTCCTACGACATCCTGGCTGGCCGCCACGGAGGGGCGCAGCTCTACTCGCGCCTCTGCTGGCTCTTCGAAGGCACGCGCGAGCACGACTCGGCACCGACCCAGGGAATGATGGAGGTCGGCGCCGAGATGACTGCCGAGGTCGAAGCACAGAGAGCGGCGTTGGAGGAGATCTTGGGCGCCGGGGTGGAGGGGATCAACAAGCTCACGGTGGAGAAAGGGCTGCCATCGGTGATCACACGATAGGCGTCGACTCGCTCGCCGAAAGAGAGGAATGGCTGAGCCAAGCGGTCGAGCGCATCGGATCCCTGGATATCGACCAAGGCACCGGGGCTCCGCAGCGTCGGTTGACCGAGGCTGAGATGATCGAGGAAGCCACGGCCTGCCTGAGCGAGCTGTCCATCGATCAGTTCTCAGGCACCGTTCTGGTGGCCAAGGGTCACGAGGTGCTGCTGGAGAAGGCGACCGGACTGGCCAGCCGCCGATACGCCATACCCAACAACATGGACACGCTGTTCAATCTTGGTTCCATCAACAAGATCTTCACCAAGATCGGCATCGCCCAACTGGCGGCGCACCCGGTGTCAACGCCGCGCTCGAGATCGGCGATGAGTACACGATCATCGTACTCTCCAACCTCGACCCTCCCAGAGCCAGCGATGTCGCTCGACACCTGAGAGAACTCGTCCAGGCGATCAACTGACGACGATTCGCCTTCGTGACTTCGACGAATCCTGCCTGATCCGGGCTCGCGCCCCGGCAAGACTCGTCGAATCGGACTCAGCGCTGTTCCGTTCCCTCCGACCGGGACCTACCCGGCAGGACCAGCCATAACCTATTTATTTACATTAATCTAAGAGGCACGCGATCGCCAGTGCCGGGGCCCAGAGTGCCTCTTGGCACGAACTCTGCTCTGTTCCTCTCCTGCTCAGACTAGTGGCTCCCTTCCATCACTGACCGAATCGAGAGGACAAGAACATGAAACGACTCATTCTCATTGTCACAACCATCACGCTGCTTCTGCCCCTGGCGGCTGGCGGCCAACAGAATCAGAATCAATACCAGTACCAAAATCAGAATCCGAATCAGAACCAGAACGGGGACCAGAACCGCAATCGATGCAGCCTGATCCCTCTCCTTCGCGATCTGCCCTATGAGGACCTGAATGAGAGGCAGATCGCCGATCTCGTCTTCATGCGCGAAGAGGAGAAGTTGGCTCGTGACGTCTATCTCTCCATGTACGAAGAGTGGGGGCTCAAGACCTTTCGCCAGATCGCCAGGGCCGAGAAGACCCATATGCGGGCCGTTCTCTATCACCTGAACAAGTATGAGATCCCTGACCCGGCGGCGGGGAACGGTGTGGGTGTCTTCACCAATCCGGACCTGCAGGGGCTCTACGATGATCTGGTCTTGCTGGGAATGCTCTCGGTCGGCGATGCTCTCGAGGTTGGTGCCTTCATCGAGGAGCTGGACATTCGAGACCTGCGGCGGGCTCTCGTGAGCAGCGACGTTGTCACCGCCCACGTGGACCTGCAGATGCTCTACCAGAATCTGCTGAAGGGATCCCGCAACCACCTGCGTGCCTTCCACAAGAAGCTGACACGCCTCGGGATCGTCTACGATCCGCAGTTCCTCACCCAGGAGGACTACGACGCAATCGTCGACTCACCCAAGGAGAAGGGCGTCGTGGATGCCAGCGGCGAGTATCTCTGCGGTGGCCAGGGCAAGCGCCTGGGCGCCGGCTGACCAACGCGGGTGCCGGGTTGCAGGTTGGCGGGATCGTCCTCCTTTCAGACGCCCAGCCCCCCCGACGTCTGACCCTGCAGCCCGGCATTCCTCTCACCGCTAGAAGGAATCGTGCTCCGTGCGGGTGATGATCTCTTCCTGAAGCTCATCCGACAGATCGCAGAAGTAGTCGCTGTACCCGGCCACCCGGACGATCAGGTCCCGGTGGTCGGCTCGGGTCCTGCTGGGCCTCTCGCAAGGTGTCGGCGCTGACGACGTTGAACTGGACGTGATGCCCGTCCATCTTGAAGTAGCTGCGCACCAGCTGCGCGAGATGCTCGATCCCTTCATCGCCTGCCACCAGCGACGGATGTGAACTTCATGTTGAGCAGGGTGCCGCCGGTCTTCACGTGATCCATCTTGGCCGCCGACTTGAGAACGGCGGTGGGACCCTGGCGGTCGCTACCCTGCACGGGTGAGATCCCCTCCGAGACCGGCTGACCGGCGTGACGGCCATCGGGGGTCGCGCCCAGTCACGGCGCCAAAGTAGACGTGGCAGGTGGTGGGGAGCATTTCCAGCCTGTAGGTGCCGCCCTTGGCGGTGGGCCGGCCATCGATGGCTTCGAGGGTGATCTGGAAGACCTTCTTCATCAAGTCGTCTGCGTAGTCGTCGTCATTGCCGTACTTGTGGGTGCGGTTGAGAAATCGTTGGCGAAGAGGCTCGCTATCCGCGAAATCCTTCCGGAGAATTTCGACCAACTCCTCGAGACCCACCTGACCGGTTTCGAACACAGCGTCCTTGATCGCCGAGAGGCTATCGGTGATGGTGCCGATGCCCACGGCCTGGATAAAGGTGTTGTTGTAGCGCGCCCCGCCGGCGTTGTAGTCCCGGCCGTTGGCGATGCAGTCGTCGATCAAGACCGATAGGAACGGTGCCGGCATCTCGCGAGCGTAGATCCGTTCGATGATCTGGTTGCCACGGATCTTCACATCGATGAAGTGGCGCAGTTGCCGATGGAAGGCATCGAACAGTTTCTCGAAGCTATCGAGATCCGCCAACTGGCCAGTACGGGGGCCCAATTGGCGATGGGTCCGCGGATCCAGGCCATTGTGCAGCGCCAACTCGAGCACCTTGGACAGATTGAAGTAGCCGGTGAGGATGTAGGCCTCTTTGCCAAAAGCCCCGACCTCGACACAGCCGCTGCAACCCCCTGCGCGGGCATCCTCCAGTGTCTTGCCCTGACGGATCTGCTCTTCAACGACCGCGTCCGCGTTGAAGATGGACGGGAATCCGTAGCCCTTGCGGATGACCCGCAACGCATGCTCCAGCAAGAGATCGGGGGTCTTGCGCGACAGCTGGATATTCGAGCTGGGTTGGAGCAGGTGCATCTCGTCGATGATCTCCAGCAACATGTGGGAGATCTCGTTCGAGCCATCCGCTCCATCGGTCAGCAAGCCACCGATATTGATGTTGGCGAAATCCGTGTAGGTACCGCTTTCGGCCGCGGTGACCCCCACCTTGGGTGGCGCTGGATGGTTGTTGAATTTGATGAAGAAGGCCTCGAGAAGCTCCTTGGCACTTTCCCGGGTCAGAGTGTCGGCCTCCAGTCCCTGCTCGTAGAAGGGCAATAGATGTTGATCCAAATGCCCCGGATTGAAGGCGTCCCAGCCATTGAGCTCGGTGATCACGGCGAGGTGACAGAACCAGTAGTACTGCAGAGCTTCCTGGAAGTCGCGGGGAGGGCCCGCCGGCACCTGCCGGCAGACGGCGGCGATCTTCTCCAACTCGCGCCGACGCTCGTCATCTTCCTCTAACTCGGCCAACTGCTCCGCCAGCTCGGCATGCCGGACCGCGAACAGAATGACAGCGTCACAGGCGATATCCATCGCCCGCAGGGCTTCCTGCTTATCCTGGGCGTCGGGGTCCTCGGCAAAGTCGAGCCCTGCCAACGAGGCCGCGATATCCAGTCTGAAGTCCATCATTCCCTTGTAGTAGATCTTGTCGTCGAGCACCGTGTGACCTGGCGCCCGCTGTTCCATGAACTCGGTGAAGATTCCCGCTTCGTAGGCCTGGTGCCATTCGTCCGGCAGAGCGGCGAACAGACGGTTCCTCAAAGAACGTCCCTGCCAGTAGGGAATCACTTCTTCCTCGTAGGCCGCGAGACACTCCTCGGGGACGCCATAGCTCGTCTTGGGTCGCGAATCCAGAATGCGTAGATCCTCGAGGCTGTGGCAGGTGAGCTCCGGATAGGTCGGTACAGCCTTCGGCTTGGGCCCCCTTTCGCCGACAATGAGCTCGGTTGGCCCCAGATAGAGGGTTTTGTGCTCGCACAGATATCGGAACGCCAAGGCACGCATCACCGGCACGGAGTGCTTGCCCAGCTCGGCCTGATAGAAACGTGTCAGAAGCTCAGCCCGTTCGCTGGAAATGGAGGGCTCGGCCTCGAGGCTCACCTCACGCAGCTTTCGTGTCCGGTCGTTCATGGCTTCTATCCTCCCAGTCCGGTGGCTATCCCTGCGGCCTTCACCACGTTCGCCAGATTCTGCATCTGTCTCTCTGTGGGTCGCCCCACGTTCTCTAGATTCGACTGCCGACCCTGTCGTCGGAGCTTGTCTTCTCCCAGAGGGTGGTACGGCAGGAGACAGACCTTCTCGACCCCCTCTGTGCTGGCGGCCAGCTGCCCTATGGCCCGGAGATTCTCCGGAGAATCATTGACTCCCGGAATCACCGGCACCCGTACCCAGATTCGCCGGTGGAGCGAACCCAACCGACACAGGTTACTGAGAATCTGAGCGTTGGAGACGCCGGTGAACCGCCGATGGGTCTCATCATCCATATGCTTGATGTCGTAGAGGAACAGATCGGTGACCGCGGCCACCGACTCCAGGTCGTCCCAGGGCACCAGACCGCAGGTATCCACAGCCGTATGAATTCCCTTCGCCCGGCTGGCTTCGAGCAACTGGCGCAGAAAATCCGGCTGCCACAAGGGTTCGCCGCCCGAGAACGTCACACCGCCCCCCGATTCTTCGAAGAACACCCGATCTTTGACGATTTCGGCGATGACCTCGGAGACACTCATCTCCACCCCGGCGATTTGCCTCGCCTGGCTGGGACAGGTCTCGGCACAGGCGCCGCACACGAGGCATGAGTCGAGCCCCCCCAGCGCCGGTGCCTCACCGGGGACAGGTAAGCCCTGGGGACAGACACTCACACACTCGCCGCATTCGATGCACCTCTTTGGCGAGAACGCGAGCTCGGGACCGGGAGCGATCCCTTCCGGGTTGTGGCACCAGAGGCACGAGAGCGGACAACCCTTGAGAAAGACGGTCGTCCGGATACCCGGTCCGTCATGAACCGAGAAGCGCTGGGTATTGAAGACATAGCCGCGGTCCATGATCAACCACGCTCCCTGCCGTCTGCCTGGTCAGGAAAGTAGTACTGGAGAATGAACGGTTCCTGAACCTCGAAGGCCCAGTGCACGTCGCGCAAGTAGTCGGCGGCCCCACGGATGTCCCCGTGTTCGAGGAGCTCGAGGAAGGCCGCGTGCTCGCGGGTCGAGCTCGACTCCCATTCGGCGACGAATCGCTCTCGGCGGGGGAAGTCGTACAACCGATGCTTCAGATTCTCGACGGTCCGTAACAGGGAGGTGTTCTTGGACAGACCGAGAAAGACATCGTGAAACGCCAGATTCCTGGAGTAGTAGGTGTCGAAATCACCCGCTTCCACGGCCGCCACCATTTCGGCGTTGAGGACTTGCATCTGTTGGAGCTCGGCAGTGCCCAGAAGACCGGCCACCGAGACCAGCACCACCCCTTCGAGAGCCCCCACTATCTCGTAGATATGCCGGATATCCTCGAGACCCAGCTCCTTGACCACCACCCCGCGCCGCGGCAAGATGGATACGAACCCTTCGGTTTCGAGCTGGATGAGTGCATCTCGCAAAGGAGTCTTGCTGATACCCAGGCTCTCGCTCAGCTGCTTCTGATCCAGATAGGAGCCGGCATGGAGCTCGCCCCGGTTGATGGCATCCCGCAGGTATTCGTAGACCTGCTCGCGAAGGGACCTGAGCTGGAGGACTCCATGAAGAGTCATACTGATATCTAATATATCAGATCTCAGAACACCAAGCAATCGCGACTCACCGATCACGCTCAGATTGTCTTTGGGTTGCTGAAGTACCTAGAGGCTGCGCTTCTTGCCGCGCATTCCCCGTCGGCTGCCCTTGGGTCGTCCAGGAGGCCGGCCGCCGCACCACCACCACCACCGGAGTTGTCATCGCCATACGAGGGCTGGAAACCGCCGGGTCGCGGTCCTCCCGGGGCCCGTCGCGGACGATCTTCCGCTTCGTTGATTCTCAGCTTGCGTCCGCCCAATTCGTGTTCGTTGAACTTCTCGATGGCAGCCTTGGCCTGTTCCTCGGTGGAAAACTCGACAAAGGCGAATCCCCGCGGACGGCCGCTGATGCGGTCTGCAGGGAGATAGACGTCCTTGATCTCTCCTACCTCGCCCAGAAGCTCCTGGAGCTGAGTTTGAGTGGTTTCATAGCTGAGGTTGCCGACAAAAATCTTACAGGACATTCAATCTCCTTGTTACCCGTTTCCGCTAGCCTGAGGCCTGAAACTACCACACTGGCTTGGTTTGCCACAGTTTTATGGGCTCAAACTGGCCTCTCTGGGGTAGGATGCAGCTGATGTTTACAGGAGGCGTACCTCAAGATCCGACGACAACAGATGTGTCGTTTAGGGAGCTCGGCTTGAGCGAGCCAGTAGTGAGGTCCTTGACCGCCGTCGGCTTCGAGCACCCGACACCCATCCAGCATCAGGTCATCCCCAAGGCCCTCGAGGGCCTCGATATCGTCGGGCTGGCCCAGACCGGCTCAGGCAAGACAGGAGCCTTCGGTCTGCCCATGGCGGAGCGACTGATCCACGGAAAGGGTGTCCGCGGCCTGATTCTCTGCCCCACCCGGGAGATTGCGCTGCAGACCCAGTCCTTTCTCGAGGTCGTCGGCGAGGATCATGAGCTGGAGACGGTCTGTCTGATTGGCGGCGTCAAGCTGGGCCCGCAGATCTCCGATCTGCGTCGGCATCCCGACATCGTGGTCGCGACTCCCGGTCGTCTGTGGGACCATGTCGAGCGCAAGAATCTACGGCTGGACAAGATCGAGATTCTGGTCATGGACGAGGCCGACCACATGCTCGATCTGGGCTTCTTGCCACAGATCATGCGGATCCTGGAAGTCGTGCCTGACGATCGGCAGACCATGATGTTCTCGGCCACCATGCCACCGACGATCGAGAATCTCGCCCGGCGGTTCATGCGCTCACCAATGATCATCGATCTACGCCCCGAGCACCGCACGGCCACGGGCATCGACCACCGTCTCTATATGGTCGAGCCTGACGACACCCGGGCCTGTCTGCTCGCCCTGGCTGCCGAAGAGAAGGGCAGCATGCTCATCTTTCTGCGACGCAAGATCGACGTGGATTGGGCCTGCCGACAACTCCAGGTCGAGGGCCATCCGGTCGAGAAGATCCACTCCAGCCGGACACAATCACAGCGAGTGGCGGCACTACAGGGTCTGCGTCAGGGCGAACACCGGATTCTCATTGCCACCGATATCGCCGCCCGCGGGATCGATATTCCCATCATCGAGCACATCGTGAATTACGGCATGCCGGAGACCGTCGAGGACTATATCCACCGAGCGGGTCGCACCGCCCGCGGTGCCATGGGTGGCACGGTCTCGACCATTGCCACTTGGAAAGACGGCGAGACGATCCGCAGTGTCGAGAAAGCGATCGGGGAGTCACTGCCAAGATGTGTAGCCGAGGGTGTGGCGCCCTACGCTGAACGCAAGACCACGATTCGTGGCCGCAAGAAGATCCGCCGACGACTGACCTAGTCGGAGATCGACTTCTTCATGAACAGCGACACTGCACTTGTCGCCGATGTGGGCGGAACCAACATCCGCATCGCCGTAGCGACACCCGGCGGCCTGCAGGATCCCGTCGCCTGGCGCTGTGCCGATTTCGAGACCATTGGGGCCGCGTTGAAGAGCTATCTGGACGGCTCATCGATGAGACCCGTACCCAAGCGGGCCGCGATCGCCGTCGCCTGTCCGACGGAAGATGACTGGATCGACATCACCAATCAGCGACTGGAGTTTCTCTATCGAGCAATTGCGCCAGGATCTCGAGCTCGAGGAGCTGCGAGTCATCAACGACTTCACCGCGCTGGCCGCCTCGATTCCGCGGCTCGAGCCCCAGGACACCATGATCATCAAGAGTGGCGAGGCGTTGAAGAATGCCGCCATCGCGGTCCTCGGACCCGGTACCGGACTCGGTGTTTCGGGTCTGATCGCGTCGGCAGGTGGCTGGATCCCTCTCAGCGCCGAAGGTGGCCATTCATCCCTGGTGGCCACCAATGAGCTCGAATGGGCCGTCGTCGAGGTCCTCAGCCAGGAATTCGGCCGAGTCTCCAACGAACGGGTCCTTTCCGGCCCTGGCCTGGTCAACCTCTACCGAGCGCTTTGCAGGATAGAGGGCACAGCCCCCGCCGAGCTGACACCCGCCCTGATCGTGACCAGAGCCACCGAAAACCCAGACAGCCTGGAAGTCAGAGCCGTGAGGATGTTCTCAGGTTGGCTGGGAACAGCGGCCGGTGATCTGGTTCTGTCTTTGGGAGCCCGCGGCGGCGTCTATATCGGTGGCGGTGTGGTACCGAAGATGCTGCAGGTATTCGACCAGCGCTACTTTGTCGAGCGCTTTCTCGACAAGGGTCGCCTGCGTAGCTACGTCGAGCCCGTTCCTGTCTATCTGGTGCTCAACACCCAGATCGCCCTGGTCGGCGCGGCGGCGATCCTCCAGGAGAGCTAGCTCACGCAGAGGCCGATGTGCGGCCCAAGGTAGTTTCTCCTAGAGCCCTCAGGCCCGCATAGCGCTCAAGGTGTTCCAGTCATCATCGGTCATCCGCACTTCGGTAGCCCGGATCACGCCGTCGATCTGGTCGGCGCGTCGAGCTCCCACGATGGCACCGGTCACGGCTGGATTGCGCAGGGTCCAGGCGATGGCCGCTTCGGCGACGGAGCACTCATGTCGTCTAGCGATGGTCCGCAAGACTTCGACCAGTGCCAGGTTGGCGCTCAGCTTTGGCTCCAAAAACTTGTCGTTCTTGCGGCGCCAATCATCGAGCGGCAAGGTATCGATCCTCTCGCGGGTCATCTTACCGGTCAGCAGGCCCGAGCCCATCGGCGAGTAGTTGATGACGCCAATTCCATGGGAATGACAGTACGGCAGGATCTCCTTCTCGACCTCCGGCTGCACCAGAGAGTAAGGGGGTTGCAACGAAGTGATGTCCAGGACTCCGCGGACCTGTTCCATCTGTGCCACCGAGAAATTGGAGACGCCCGCGTAGCGGATCTTGCCCGAGGTCCTCAGTTCCTGCACAGCGGCACACCCCTCCTCGATCTCGCTTTCGGGAATCGGCCAATGAACCTGGTAGAGATCAATGACCTCGACGCCGAGCCGGCGGAGGCTGTCCTCGGCCTCCCTGACGATGGAATCCTTCCGAAGCGTCTGAGAAGGCTTGCCGTTTTCACTCCAGACAATGCCGCACTTGGTGAAGACATAGGGATTGTGATCTGTCTGCCTCAAGGCTTCCGCCACAACCTCCTCGGAGTGACCCAGCCCATAGGCCGGCGCCGTGTCGATCCAGTTGACACCACTGTCGAGAGCTCTGTGAATCGCACGAATCGAGTCGTTGTCGTCCTGCTCTCCCCAACCGAACTGCCATGGTCCGCCGATCGCCCAGGTCCCCAACCCGATCCTGGTGATCTCGAAATCCGAGTTGCCCAAGACTCTTTTTTCCACTCGTGATTCCTCCTCGAGAAACTGAACTTTCGTGTGCTAGAAAGGGTATATGCAAGACAGCTCTATCACCAGACCCGGCGAGAGAAAGATCCGCTGGGGAATCCTTTCTACGGCGAGAATCAACCGGGCCCTACTCGGTCCGTTGTCGCAGTCCTCGCGCAGCGACCTCGTCGCGGTCGCCAGCCGCGACTTGGAAACCGCGAGAAACTACGCCCATCGAAACGACATCCCGCGGGCCTTCGGGAGCTACGAAGATCTGCTGGCTGACCCCGAGATCGATGCCATCTACATCTCGCTTCCCAACCACCTTCATTGTGAGTGGGCGGTGGCGGCTGCAAAGCACGGCAAGCATGTCCTGTGTGAAAAGCCTCTCGTTCTGACTCTCGAGGAGATGAATCGAGTCGAGACGGCCGCGCGCGGGTACGACGTCACCATCTTCGAGGCTTTCATGTATTTGCACCACCCTCAGACCCTGCGGCTGCAGGAGATGGTGCGGTCGGGTGTGCTGGGCCAGCTGCAGAGCCTTCGCAGCCATTTCAGCTTCTACCTGCCACCCGACTCCGGCAATGTCCGATTGCGGCCAGAAATGGGCGGCGGCAGTCTTTGGGACGTCGGGGTCTATGCAGTCAGTCTGTCCGTGGTGATGGCCAATGCTGGAGCCCCGATCCAGGTGTATGGCTCTCGGACAGATGGCGAGACGGGAATCGATATCGGCTTCGAAGGTCTCTTGCGGTTCTCCAACGATCTCATGGCCCAGATCTCGTGCGGGTTCCGCAGACCCCTCGAATGGGGAGCCACTCTGGCCGGCTCGGACGGCATCCTGACTATCGACGAGCCCTGGAAGCCGGGGTTCGAAGGAACGGTGAGCTCGGTCCGGATCCGGAATCACGAGGGTGACCAACAGACCCTCTCCTTCTCCGAGCCTGATCCGTACCTCTGTGAGGTCGCCGCAATGGAGGCCTGCGTTCTCGATGGGGCGGAGCCCGTGGTGCCGCTGAAGCTCAGCCGGCAGATTCTACGCACGGTCCTGGCGCTCTATCAATCGGCCGACACCGGTCGAGCCCTGTCCCTGTCGACTGGCTAGCTTGCTGCCGGCCGTGCGATCCATCAAGGCGCTCTCGAGGGGTGCCAGCGGAGCAGTCCTTGTAGCGGAGGGGCTCGCCCCCTCCTTGGAGGCTTGGCCTAGGGGCTACGAGTCCTGGCGATACACGCGGACGTAGTCCACGAGTAGCCGCTGTGGCTCCAGGTTGTCGGGTGGCATGTGGGGCTTGTCGAACCAACCGCCGACGGCTAGGTTGAGGATGATAAAGAAGGGGTGGCCGTGATCGAAGGGCCAATAGGTCTTCTCCACGCCTTCAGGCTTGTCGACGGTCTGAAACAGCGCATCGTCGACATACCAGCGAATCTGCTCGGGCTCCCATTCCACAGCAAAGACATGCCAATCGTGGTGGAAGTCCCCTTCCGACAGCTCGTACTCATCGGAAGTGATCAGGTTGCCCGCTGAATCCGGACCCCGATGGAGGGCGCCAGAGGTCCAGTTCGGTAGTCGCCCTTTGCCCTCCACGATGTCGATCTCGCCACAGGCGGGCCAGCCCACTTCGTCGATATTGCCCCCGAGCATCCAGAAGGCCGGCCACATCCCGACCTCCGCCGGCAGCCGCATACGAGCTTCGAATCGACCAAACAAGAACTCCCTTTTACCCTTCGTGTTGACTCGGGCCGAGGTGTATTTGCGATGCTCGAAATCCTCTCGCCGAGCCTCGATGACCAGTCTGCCGTCCTCGACCCGCACATTGGCGCCCGGGCTGTTGGACGGCCGATCTGGATAGTACTGGAGCTCTTCGTTGTAGGGGTCGGGCATGAGCCTGATGTTCCAGTTGGCACCATCGAGAAGGGAGCCGTCGAATTCGTCCTGCCAGACCAGCTCCCAAGAGCGGTCTGTAGAGTGTCTGCCGCCGGTGTCCGCAATCGATGCAACCGAGATCGAAAGAGGCAGTGAGGCTACAGCCAGCAGGAAGAGAACGCCATGGCTTGATCGATTCATTTCCATTCCTTCGCGGACTCGTTTGATCCTGTGGCCCTTCACCTGAGACAGTGGAAAGCATACACTCAGCCGAGCTTCCAGTGCCTCATACCGGTACCGATGTTGCAGACCAGGAGACCATGCTCTTGAAGAACTGTTCGCTCCCAACCTTGTTTCGTGTCGCCGCCTCGATGCTGACAATCGTGGGAGTCGCGCCAGTGATCGCGCAGGAGGAAGCCTCTGACGCCCGATTCGGCGAAGTCGTCGAGGTCCAGCTGGTCAACGTCGAAGCTTGGGTCACCGATGGCAAAGGCAATCCGGTTCTCGGATTGACCATGGACGACTTCGATCTACTCGAAGATGGCAAACCCGTGGAGATCACCTATTTCTCCGAAATCGGCGCCGAGAAGCTCAAGGCGATTGTCGAGTCGCCCCCCCAGGAAGAGCAGGCTCCGCTGCCCTTCACACTGGAGCCTCCGGCCGAGAATCCCAACCTCTCGCCGGCCTACCTGGTGCTCTATTTCGACGAGATCCATCTGACGGCACCGAGTCGCAAGCGGCTGATCAAGGATGTTCGACCCTTCCTGGACTCGGGAGTCGTCGACCCCGAGCGCGTGCTCATTCTGACGCAGGGACAGGACCTCTACACCGAGGCCAACTTCGGATCGGATCGGATCGAGCTCGAGCAGGCGCTGGCCAGAATCGTCAAGTCCGGGACCTCCGGCACAATTACGGAGCAAGAGAAACGCCTGGCCATCGGCCGCTTGCAGTTGCTGTGGGAAGAGATCCAGAACGTCCCGACCAGGGGGGCCGACCCCTGCGATCTGTTCGTGCAGCGCGCCAGGGGGGACGTGGAGGTCTACGCCAGGATGGCTGCCAACCGCATTCTGATCACCCTCGAGAACCTGAACAACGTGTCTTCGTTTCTGGGCGGGGTACCGGGTGTCAAGACCCTGATCTACGTCTCCGACGCCCTCGAGATGAGCCCTGGTCCGAGATGTCCGCCGGGTCGTCGAGGAGCTTTGTCCGGGAAGACCGGAGCCGTACCAGTACACCCTTCCCGACTCGATGAACGTGGCGTTTCTTGAAATGACCCGTAGCGCCAACGCCAACCGCGTGACGTTCTACGCCATGCAGCCGTCGGGTCTACGGGCGGATTTTCTGACCACCGCAGAGACCCGCGGCGGCTCCTTCCTGCACAGGCACCACCCTCATCAGCGGTCTCCTGCGCGAAAGCGACCGCAGCGGTATGAACTTCGTAGCCACCGAGACCGGTGGTCAGGCGGTATTCAACAAGAACAGCTTCGACGAAGGACTTCGTCCGCATCGGTCAGGAGATGACGACCTACTACTCGCTCGCCTATACCCCGCCGCATGGCGGCGACCGAGGGCGATCACGAGATCAAGGTGCGAATCAAGGGCCGGGACAATCTCAAGGTTCGCCACCGACGAGGTTACCGCGACAAGGGAGCGGAGGAGCGACTCAACGACCGGCTTTTCACCTCACTGTTCCTCGGACTCTCAGAGAATCCTCTGGAAGCCCGCCTCGGAGCCGGCGCCATGACACCGGTCAACGAGAAGACGATTCGCTCTGCCGCTCCACATCCTCGTTCCCGCGGAGAAGCTCACTTTCATGCCTCAGCAGGCCGGCTCCCTGGCTGGAGTCACAGTGGAAGTGGCAGCGAAGGATCCTGAGAAGGCCAAGGTATTTCGGACCCGGACGACCTTCGAGATCCCTGAGCCCGTCGGCGAGACCAACCCGCTGATCGATCTGGTGATGAAGCCTCGAGCTGGAGAAGGGCCAGTGGGTACTGGCAGTGGCGGTGCGCGACGAGGTCACCCAAGAGACCTCGTATGTCTCGACCGCTATCGAGATGAGCCCACAGCCGCCGCCGACCCCGAGTCCTGATCTCACCGCCAAGATTCGAGGGACCAGGAATCAATCACGAAACAAAGGCGCCAATGCCGTGTAGTGGGCCTTGAACTGACCGTAGCTTGTGTCGTAGAGAGCCTGAGCGTTGCCATCGGGTGTGGTCGTCTCACCAAGCTCGACACCGGCTCGGCAGGCCTCGGTCGCCGACGACCAGACGCCGGTACCCATACCCGCCAGACAGGGCCGCACCCAACGCCGCCCCTTCGGTGGCCTCGACCGTTACCAGATCGACACCACAGACATCGGCCAGGATCTGTCGCCACAGCGGACTCTTGGCCCCTCCCCCAGAGACACGGACCTGCTGATCGAGGTCCAGGCCCACCTCTTTCATCAGTTCGAAATTGTCCCGCAGACCGAGGGCGACGCCTTCGAGCACTGCGCGGGTCATGTGGGCCCGGTCGTGCCTCAGCGTCAGCCCGGAGAAAGCTGCGCGGATATTGGGGTCGGCATGAGGAGTTCTCTCGCCCGACAGATAGGGTAGGAAGACCAGCCCCTCACTGCCTGGCTCGACATCGGCAGCTTGTTCCACAAGCTCGGCGAACTCGACCCCGGGTGCGACCACATCCCGATACCAACGCAGACTGCCGGCGGCCGAGAGCATCACACCCATGACATGCCACATCCCCGGCACGGCATGGGGAAAGGCGTGAAGCCTACCCTCAGGCTCCGTGAGCGGTCGTTGGCAGGACGCGAAGACAACTCCGGAAGTCCCCAGCGTCAGGGCCACCACTCCGGGCTCCACAGCCCCGACTCCCACAGCCTGGGCCGCTTGATCCCCCCCTCCACCAAACACCGGCGTTCCGGCCGCCATCCCCGTGCATTCGGCAGCCTCCGCAGAGATGCGGCCCGTTTTCTGGCTCCCCTCATGAGTCCGGGGCAACCAACGGGACGGGATACCGCAAGCATCGAGAAGCTCTGTCGACCAGTCCCTGGAGGCCAGATCCAACATCAACGTACCGCCAGCACCAGCCCGATCTGTAGCGTAATCGCCAGTCAACTGGAATCGGACAAAATCCTTGGGCAGCAGGACCTGCTCGATCTGGCTGTAGATCTCCGGTTCATTTTCGCGAACCCAGAGGAGCTTGGGGGCGGTGAAACCAGGGAAGGCATCGTTGCCGGTGATCTCCACCAACCTGGCAAGACCCAGAATCTGACGCATCTCCCCACACTGGGCTGCCGAGCGCTGATCATTCCAAAGGATGGCCGGGCGCAGAACCTCTCCCTTTGCATCGAGGAGCACGAGACCGTGCATCTGCCCGGTCAGACCCACTCCAGCGATAGCAGTGGGATCGACCTGTGTCTCTTGCAGAACCTGGCGAAGACTCGCCTGGGTGGCCTCCCACCAGAGACTCGGATCCTGCTCTGCCCAAAGAGGCTTGGGAGTCGAAAGATCGTAAGACGATGATGCCACCCCGACCACCTGGCCGCTCTCATCGATCAGCAGGGACTTGGTCGCAGTCGTAGAGGTATCAATACCCAGAAGGTAGGCCATCTCAGTCTCCTGAAACGGTCAGCACGACGGTCTCCAAATCCTGAGAGCTCGATCCGACCATCAGCTCGAATTCGCCCGGATCCACAACCCGCTGCATGTCACGATCGTAGAACTGCAGCTGCATAGTGCCGATTGGAAACGCCACCGTCTGTCGCTCTCCCGGGGCCAGACGAACGCGCTGGAATCCCTTGAGCTCTTTGACCGGCCGGGTGACCGAGCTCACGGAATCGCGGATGTAGAGTTGCACCACCTCGTCCCCAGCGATCTCACCGCTGTTGACGATCTCCACCACCAACGAGGTCGACTCTCCCACCTTGATCTCAGGCTTCCCCAACGTCGGGGTCCCGATCTCGAATGTCGTATAGGAGAGGCCAAAGCCGAAGGGCCACAGCGGCTCTGTGGTATCGAAGAGATAGCCTCGGTGAGCCGTCGGCTTCTTGTTGTAGAAGCTGGGCAACTGCCCCACGGAGCGTGGAACGGTGACCGGCAGCTTGCCGCCCGGATTGACTTCTCCAAACAGAGCCTTGGCTACCGCTGTACCTGTCTCCTGGCCGAGATACCAGGTATCGAGAATGGCGGGGACTTTCTCTGCGATGTAGTTGACTGAGAGCGGTCGACCATGGACCAGGACCACCACCGTCGGTGTGCCGGTCTCCACCACCGCCCGCACCAGGTCTTCCTGCTGACCCACGAGATCGAGGGAGGTACGGTCACCAAGGTGGGTTTCGGTCCAGGCTTCCCGGCTGGTCATCTCGTTGCCACCGACGGCCACGATCGCAACATCAGCCGCCGCGGCGATCTCCGCGGCCTCGAGAATCATCCGACGGTTCTCCTCCTCGTCGCCCAGCTCGACCTCATCGCCGTACCAGTTGTGCTCGAGAGTTACCTGCACCCCTTGGGCGAAGACCACTTCCGCGGCTTCGCCGACAATGGCCTCGATGCCTGCCAGGATTCCCACCGTCTGCCGAGGCACATCACTGTAGCCACCCAGATACGTCTCTTCGGCGTTCGGCCCGATGACGGCAACTCTCTCGAGACTGGTCACATCGAGGGGTAGAAGACCATTCTCATTCTTGAGTAGGGTCATCGCCTGCTCCGCGGCTCGGAGAGCCACACCGCGCGCCTCATCATTGCCCGTGAGAGCTTCAGCTTGCTCCGCATCGGCATACGGGTCTTCGAACAGACCGGCGAGAAACTTCAGGCGCAGATTTCGAGCTACCGCCTTGTCGACCAACTCCTCTTTGATCGCACCTTGGAGAACCAACTCGGTCAAGTGCGGATAGGCATCGGGGTTCGGAAACTCCACGTCGATACCGGCGGTGAGCGCCTGGATCGCCGCATCCTCCAGCGTCTCGGCTACGTGATGCCGCGCAACGAGCTCGGAGATCGCTGTGTAGTCCGCCACCACTGTCCCTTCGAAACCCCACTCTCCCCGCAAGACGTCGTCGAGCAACCAGCGATTGACATGCGAGGGCACACCATCGATTTCGTTGTAGGAAGCCATAACGAATTGGGCTCCTGCCTCTTTCACCGCTCGCTCGAAAGGCGGGAAAAACACTTCGCGCAGAATCCGCTCTGAAATGTTGGCGGGCCCGATATTCGTGCCACTCTCGGGCTGCCCATGGCCGGTCATGTGTTTGAGAGTCGCAAAAACGCGGCCCTCGGCCAGGGGCAAGCTCGTCCCTTGGAAACCTCGTACTGCTGCCAGCCCCATCTCCGATACCAGATAGGGGTCTTCGCCGTAGGTTTCTTCGATGCGTCCCCAACGGGGCTCGCGCGCCACGTCGACGACCGGAGTCAGCACCAGATGGATCCCTCGCACCCGAATCTCGCGGGCAGCGATTTCGTAGACCCGCTCTACCAGGTTCGGATCCCAGGTACTCGCCAGGGCGATGGCCTGAGGGAAATGGGTCGCATCACGCGCCGCAAATCCGTGCAGACCCTCTTCGTGCAGGAAGGCCGGAATCCCGAGCCGTGTCTCTTCGACCAGGAAACGCTGCAAAGCATTCACCAGCTCCACAGCCTCGGCCGACGTCCGGCTGGGAACATCCCCTGGGGAACCGAGTTCCCAATGATCCGAAGGCCGGGTGAAGTGTCCAATGCCAAGGGGAATCTCGGCGGCGGCCTTGGCGGGCACGAAGCGGCCCTCGTCATCCAGGAGCGCCGCTTTGTCCTCCCAGAGGCTGATCAGCTGGGCCACCTTCTCCTCGAGTGTCATCCGGGTCAGCAGATCGGAGACCCGCTGTTCGACAGGCAGCTCGGGGTTCTTGTAGTCAGGCTTGTCCTGGGCCGGTGCGATGCTGGAGATCAGGAGTGGCGTCATCAGTAGAAGTCCGATTCGTAATCTGGTCATCGCCTGTAACCTCCTCTACTCGCTCACCGTCTCGAGAGCATCCTCGAGAGCGGCAAGACGACTCGGGTCCGCGGCCCGCTGCCGAATCAAGTACGCCTCGAGCCAACCGCGCTTTTGATCGGGCTTCATCGTAGCTTCGACGATGGCCGCGTGATCCAATCCGTTGATGCGATCGTTGGCCGCCCGCAAGGCGTCCATCGAATTCTTCAGCGCCACATCCACCGGCATCCGCTCGGGATTGATGTCGATGCCGAAATAGCCTTCGTAGCCGTGCATCTTGAGGACATACATTCCTGCTTCGAGTTGCTCTGGAGATATGGCACCGACGTTCAAATCCTGGTCGTAGTTGCCCAGAGGCTGACTGTTCCAATGGGTATGTGCCAGGCGCCCTTCGCTCAGGGGCCAGCTCAGGGCGTACGGCAAGTCCTCATATCCCATGTGAACGTGGCCGATCTCGGGGTTCATGCAGAAAATCTTGTGGCCGTCATCCAGGAGTTGCCGATTCTCCTCCGCCGACAGCTGGTCTTCGACCTGGCGCCCCAGAAGGACACCTTCGGGTGTCAATCCATAGAGGATGCGGCCCCGGGGCTCGTAGGGTTTGGGCTCGAAGGCGATGCGCGCACCCGGTGCTCCGTCCATGGCCTCGACCAAGCCGTCGACAAACCGTTGGCGCATGGACACGAAATCGATACCGAACGGGTTCTCATATCCATCGATGCCCGCCCAGACCACCGAGAAGTCGGCATCGATCTCCTTGCCTAGTTGCAGAGCCCGTGTTGCCCGGTCGATCGCTTTGCGCCGAACGTCCGGGTTCGGATTCGACATGGAACCGAACTCGAAATCTTTGTCGTAGAACAGTAGCGGGATGACCGTGACCAGCCGGATGCCGGTGTCGGCAGCGAACTGCTGCCAGACGCCCAAGTTGTCCTCGTTGACCTCGTTGGGATAGTGGGCCTCGAGACCGGCGAGCCCATAGTCCTCGAGGCTGGCGGCAATCTCCAGACGCTGCTCGAGATTGATCTTTTCCTTGTAGAAGCCGTGAAAGCGGCTGTCAAACGGAGAGAAGAACCATATCCCGGCCGTGAATTCGAGCTGCAGCTCGAAGTCGTTGAGGTGGGCGATCATCTCTTCCGGTTTCCGCAGGGTGGCCTGTGGTCGCAAGTCGGCTAACGGCATCGAGTCTCCTTCCGCGCTCCAAGAGCGCTCCAGATCAACCGAAGAACAAATTCGAGAAGTACAACATCACGACGGCGACGAGCGAAACCACGACAACTGAGAGCCAGACATCGCGCTTGCGCCAGGCCGGATCCGAGTGCCAGCGCGCATCGTCGGCCTCTCCCTCCACGACCGCTTCTTTCGCCGTACCGAAAGTCATGCCGGCGACCTTGTCAGGATGCGGTGGCTTGGTCATCAGGCTGACGACCACCAAAACGGCGGCGCAGATCACGAACAGGATCGCCGCGAAATTCAGGAAGTTGATCGTCGCATACCACTGAAGAATACCGCTCAGGGATTCCTTGTTGAGCTCCAGCAGCAGACGACCCATGCCAAGGCTAAAACCTGTCAGAAGAGAAGCCATGGCACCGGCAGCGTTGAGCCGACTCCAGGAAATGCCCAAAAGAAACACTGCCGCGATGGGTGGCGCGATGTAAGCCTGGACGCTCTGCAAATACTGATACAAAACGCCGGAGATGTTCGACATCAAAGGAATCCATGCCAGGCCCAGGGCCACCAGCACCACTGTGGACATCTGGCCCACCAGGACCAGCTTGCGCTCTGGAGTCTGGGGTCGCAGCTTCTTGTAGATGTCGAGCGTGATCAGGGTAGAGCAGGAATTGAAGACCGAAGAAAGACTGCTCATCAGCGCGGCAATCAACCCAGCGACCACCAGCCCCCGAAGTCCGACAGGCAACAGCGCCACCACCAGGGCGGGTAGAGCCTGGTCCGGGGAGGCCAGTTCGAGCTGTCCCGACTTGGCCAGGCAGTAGGCGATGACGCCAGGCACGACGAAGATGAAGAGGGGTAGCTGCTTCAGGATGCCGGCCCAGATCGTGCCCCTTCTGGCGTGGTCCAGACCTCGGGCGGACAACGTGCGTTGCACGATGAACTGATCCGTGCACCAGTACCAGATGGCGATGATGGGGGCTCCGAAGGCCATTCCCGTCCAGGGGAAGTCGGGGTGGGACATTGGCTTCCAGACATTGAAATAGCCAGCCGGTGCGGCCTCGACCATCGCGCTCCAACCACCGAGCTGCTGCAGACCCATCAGGGTCACGACCCCGGCGCCGACGATGAGGACGACGGCCTGCAACATATCCGTATAGACCACCGCTCGCAGACCACCGAAGATGGTGTAGAGGCCGGTAATCACGACGACCACGACAGCGCCGGTCCAGAAGCTGATCCCCATGAGCGACTCGAAAACGACTCCGCCGGCATAGATCGTTACCGAGATCTTGGTCAAGACGTACCCGATCACCGAGACAATACTCAGGTACCAGCGAGCGGCCGGCGAATACCGGCGCTCGAGAAACTCGGGCATGGTGAAAACACCACTCTTGATGTAGAACGGCACGAAGATCCAACCCAGGAGCAGAAGGATCAAGGAGGCCTGGAGCTCGAGCTGGCCCATGACCAGGCCGCTGGCGGCACCGGTGCCGGCCAGACCTACCAGATGTTCCGATCCGATGTTGGAGGCGAACAACGAAGCGCCCACCACGAACCAACCGATATTGCGGCCCGCCAGGAAGTAGTCGGTGGAGGTCTCTCCGCCCCGTCTCTCCTTGATGATGGCCCAGACTGCGATGGCGATCACCACCGAGAAGTAGATCGCGACGACAAACCAGTCGACGGCTGCGATTCCTGCTACGGGCATAGGATTCCTTCCTCCGCTACGGTCGCCAATCGGATATCCGAGAATTGGAGCGCCAGAGCGCCGTCGGTGGCGATTGAAAACGGCGTGTCGATGCGGGTCATGTCCACCCCTGCTTCGGCAAAACAACGCAACGGTACCAATAGCGACTGCCAGTCGCCAGTCGCCAAACCTGCCAACGTTGCAGTGAGATCGACCTCGGCCGAGCACTCATCACCGCACTCCATCGTCAGCTTGACTGGGCCGGTGGGGGCCTTTGCGACCCGAACATCGAACCCGAGACACCATATTACCGTTCGACTCGCGGCTGATGTCGACCGGCCCGTCAGCCTGCAGATAGACACGACCGGCCACACCACCCGGCCACTCGACGTCGCGGGCATCCTCCTGTCGGCGGCGATCGACTCCGCGGACGACCAGCGGTTTCGATCCCGACGACGCGACCCGACCCGTGCTGGCCGCCATCGCCGGTTCCCCATCGACCTTCAGGAAGAGCTCCCAGGGAGGCACTGGACGCTCCTGAAAGTAGACCGTCCGACTGGTCTGCTCCGTGCGAGCCTTCTCTTCCGAGAGCACGCCGATCTCCTTCGCGGTGGTGTAGGACAGCCCGTAGCCGAATGGAAAGAGCGGGATCATAGCCTTCGTCGCCCCGATTCAGCACCACCTGATCGGCGGACCTGGGCCAGGAGAATGACAGACGCCCCCGGAAATCGTGACGGACGTTTCCTTGCACGTCGGTGAACAGGACATCGGCCACGCCGACACCCTCGGTGCCGGGCAACCAGGCCACCACGAAGGCCTCCGAGGCGTTGAGCTCGGGGTTGATCCAAAGGGGTCTTCCCGTGAGGAACACCGAGATCACGGGGATCTCGTCCGCCTGCAGCCTGCGCAGCAGATCGAGATCTCGATCGCTGCGGGGTGAGTAGTCGATCGAGTCACGATCTCCCAGAAACTCGGCGTAGGGTTCTTCGCCGAAGACCACGATGGCCACGTCGGGCTTCTCGTCGAACGTGCCCTGCGGGCTCAGGATGGCTGACCCACCCGCGGCTTCGACGACCTGTCGAATGCCATCCCAGATCGACGTTGCGCCCGGAAATTCCTCGTTCTCGTTGCCCGTGCCCTGCCAGGTGATGCGTCCAGCCGCCGCTCTGCTTGGTGATGTTGTCGGCGCCGTCGCCGGCAACCAGCACGCGAGCGCCCGGCGCCAGGGGCAGGAGACCGCCGTTGTTCTTGAGCAGCACCAGGGATTCGCGCACCGCCCGCCGGGCCACCTCACGATGCTGCGGCTGAGCCGATGATCTCCGGCCGCAGGCCAGCGGTCGGCTCGAGGGCTTGCCCCTCTCGAACAGACCAGCCCGCATCTTCACGCGCAGGATGCGGCGGACGGCGTCGTCGAGCCTCTCGCGAGGAGATCTCACCGGACTCCACCTGTTCCAGGGTGTTCTTGTAGAGCGCCTTCCAATCCTGCGGCACCATGAACATGTCGAGACCGGCGTTGAACGCCGCCGGGACAGCTGTCGTTCGAGCAGCCGGGAACCTGTCCGTGGGCGTTCCAGTCCCCGACCACGAAGCCGTCGAAGCCCATCTGTTGCCTTGAGCACATCGGTGAGCAGCTCCTCGAGAACCGTGGATCCTTGGTCCCGTGCCAGCTGCTGAACGAGGCCATCACCGTCTGGACGCCGGCATCGAGGGCGGTGACATAGCCCAGCACCATGGATATCGCGCAGCTCTTCCTCGGTCGCCAGAGTGTCCCCCTGGTCGACTCCCTTGGTCGGTTCCACCGTCGCCGAGGAAATGCTTGGCGGTGGCAATCAGCTGTTCGTCGCCGAGGAATTCCTCGCTGCCGACCACTCCCCTGCAGGCCCTCTACCATGGCCGCCGCGTACGCCTGCACGATCTCGGGATCCTCTGAGTAGCTCTCGTAGGTGCGACCCCAGCGGTCATCGCGGGCGACGGCGAGGGTCGGTCCGAAACTCCCAGTCCTGGCCTGTCGCCGCCACTTCACGAGCCGTCACGCGACCGATCTCACGGATCAGATCCGGGATTCTTGGCGGCACCCAGACCGATGTTGTGGGGAAAGAGGGTCGCACCGATCACGTTGTTGTGGCCGTGGACCGCGTCCAGGCCCCAGAGGATGGGGATGGCCGGCTCACCTTCCGGCACATCCATCGAGGCTTCCCAGAAGCCATCGGCCATCCGCAGCCAATCGGCGGGCGTCGAGCCCTTCTTCTCCCAGGGCCAACCTCCGCCGCCGTTGAGGACCGACCCGATTCGGTACTGCTTGATCTCCTCGGGTGTGATGCTGTTGATCTCGGCCTGGATGATCTGTCCGACCTTGGCTTCGATCGACATGGCGGCGAGGATTTCGTCCACCTTCTGCTCGAGCTCGGGATCCACAGGCGATCGGGCTCGTCAGACGAGGCCAGATCTCCGGGTGGATTGTCGGGGCCATGCTCTCTCCTTCGGTGCCGGGCACCAAAAAAAGGGCTGCGATCAGAAGATCGCAGCCCTTGAAGAACTACCTATCCGAGACGGATCCGTTTCCTCAGAAGGACAACTTCACCCCAATCTGGAACTGACGCGCATCGCGGGCTTGTGTCGCCTGCCCGAAATTGGACGGCGGTGCGCTGGTGTCCGTCACGACAGTCGCCTGGTCTCTGGGTGCATCGAGGGTGAGGCCTGACTCGAAGGTCCTGTTGACCGAGTTGGCGATGAGGTTGTTGGTATTGAAGATGTTGAAGAACTCGAACCTCAACTGGAGATTGAAACGATCCCTGAACGGGAAGTTCTTGTAGAACGACAGGTCCGTCTGGAAAAAGTCGGGACCGTCACAGGAGCTTCGTTCCATCTGCTGGGCGGTATTGCCCAACTGATATCCGGTAAAGGTATACGCATTCGGGTTGAGAACGCCCAAGTCACCGCTACCATCTGCACGACGCACCGGTACGCGAGCGGCCGGAGGTTGCTTTGGTAGCTGCCTGCCGCACCCGGATGCTGGTCGAGATCACCGCCAGCGAACGTACTGATGACTGTGATGGGCTGGCCGCTGGCGTAGATCAGAATGCCACCCACGGCCCAGTTGCCCAGCAACCACTCCTTGGCTCCACCTTCGCCCGCAAAGGTCGGCAGGTTGTAGATCACGCTGCCGTTGAGGACGTGTCGGCGTCGCATATCGGCATCGCCGCCATCCAGATTCTGATACTGATCGGTCACCGTGCCGATATCGTTGAACCCGCCTGAGGAGTCGCTCATCGCCGTGTCGGCGGTGAAGTCCGCCAGGGTATAGGACGCCTGGAACTGTGAGCCGCGACCGAAGCGGGTGATGAACTGCGTCTGCAGCGAGTCGTAGTCGGAACTACCATCGGTGGTCCAGTAGCTTAGGCTCGACTCACCGTAGATACCGTAAGGCAGGTATTGAGAGCGACATGAAGCTCCGCCACCGCCTCCTGGACAACGAACAAAGTCGAGACGGTCGGGGACCCCGTTGTTGTCAAAGTCCTGCTGCAAGGCGATCTGGTTGATATCGTTGGAGCGCAGCAGGTCTCTGCCCTGGCTCCCGACATAGCTGACTTCGACGGTCGAATCTCTCCCCACTCGCTGCTCCCAGGTCAGGTTGTACTGGTACATGTACGGCGAGTTGGCATTGACGTCGAACCCGGCAGTCGGGTTACCGGTGCTGACAAAGTCCTGACTGAGGAAGTCACCCGGGAGAGTTCGAATGCCTGCAGTGTTCTGGACTGATGGCGGGTTGCCCAACAGGGAAAGGTTGGGGCTCACGCGTTCGCGTTGGAAGAACTGCCCAAAGCCGGCCCGCATCACGCTCTTGCCGTTCCTGAACACATCCCAGGCAAATCCGAGCCGGGGCGCGAAGTTGTCGTTGTTGTTGATCAGAGCCGCGTTCGGTCCGGTAGAGGCACCCGCGATTCCGGCATCACCGCATGGATCCGATCCCGGCACCTGCATCAAACCGTTACACGCGGTGGCTCCCAAGTCGGGGTCGAAGCGCTCCGGGTTGAAATTGAGGTATGTGTTGGGATTTACATTCTCCGCCCAGTCGAATCGAGTGTAGCGAACCCCAAAGTCGAAGGTCATGTTGTCGCGGATCTTCCAACTGTCCGCCACATAAAGCTCGACATCGGTCCATTCGACATCGCCCTGATTGTTGGTCGACGTTTCCGAGAATCCGAACGCCATGTCCTCGAGAAGGAAATCGGCAATGATGTTGCCGCTGCCACCGCCCCAGCCTTCGATGCCCGCAGCGCCCCAGTAACGCTGCATCTCGTCAGAGGAGTTCCGCGGCGGCTCGAGTTTGTGCGCGTCGCCGTAGAGAACTCCGGCCTTGAGGACGTGCTTCCCGAAGACCTGCTCGTAATCGTCCTTGATGACCATCAGATCCATATCGTTGGCCCAGGGGCCCTGCTGCCAGATACCCGCCAGACCGCCACCGCCCCAGAAGAGGGGGTGCGCGGTATTCGGATAGGCGAGCTTGCCGTCCGCCGGAAACGTCGGTGGGTTGGTCTCCCGGATCGATTCCTGCAGATTCTGGTCTCCAGCTTGCCCGACAACAATCTCATTACCACTCATCGAGAAGGTGAAGGTATTCAGCGCCGAAGAGCCGATGACGTTGTTGAGCTGCGCCACCAGCGATTCCGAGGGTTGCGCCCAGGCCGAGTCGATGGCGGGAAAGGGATCATCACCCCAAAGTCCGTTGGCAGCACCTGCCGTCGGGCTGTCGTTGGTCCAATCGTCCTCGGTGTAGCGAATCATGAAACGAGCCCGGTCGGTGATACTCCAGTCGAGACGGGCGTTGATCTGGTTCCAATTGATCGGCACGTCGAGGGAATCGGTCCAGTTGTTGCAACCTGTGCCCAGGCCGTTGGCCCGGGGATAGAGGCTCAGCAAGCTCTGTCCCGCATCGCTGAGGCGATCGGCCGGAATGATGTCGCCGGGAAACGGCTGGCCGGTCAGAGGGTCGTTCGGAATCGCGCTACAGGCTGGGTCGCTCTGACTGAAGTTGCCCTGTCTTTCAAGATCCGTCGGCACGAACGCGGTTTGCGCGCTCCCTCGCACCTCGTCATTCCACTCCGTCGAGGCGAAGAAGTGCAGCTTGTCCCTGATGAAGGCGCCGCCCAAGGTGAAACCGTAGTCGTCGCGAGTAAGATCGCCGGCTTCGGCGTCAGAAACGCGAAGGATGTAGTTCGTGCTGTTCCAGCTTCCCCGGCGACCGAAGTAGAAAACACTGCCGCGCAGGTTGTTGGTGCCACCGCGGGTGACCAGGTTGACCTGGGCACCGCCAGCGCCACCAAACTCCGCACCGTAGGAGTTACGGTGGACTTTGAACTCTTCCACCGCTTCGAGAGAGGGGTAGACGAGGATCGTCCGGTTGGAGCCGACATCGTTGTTGGCGGCGCCGTCCACCAGCCACAGATTGCCGGTCGCCCGGCTGCCGGAAACCGACAGATCCGAGCCTCCGAGGAGGCCCTTGTTCTGGCTGCTCCAGTTATCGAGAGCCGTCACACCCGGCATGAGCTGTGTCAGCTGGATGAAGTTGCGGCCGTTGAGCGGTAGCTCGCGGACCTGCTCACCGGTGATCAGACCGGCCACCTCACCGCCGATAGTCTCGACGACCACGGCAGAAGAGGTCACAGTGACCGCTTCCGTCACTGCACCAATCTCGAGCGTCGCGTCGATCTGACGCGTCGACCCGACATCGAGCACGATGTTCTGGACGATGGCACTTTTGAAACCCTCGCCTTCGACCGTCACGACATAGGTGCCAACCGGTAGCTGCGGGATGTTGTAGGTACCCGCTGCGGTGGTCGTGACAACGCGGACGAAACCGGTTTCCACGTTGACTGCGGTCACCACCGCTCCAGCGACAGTCTCACTCTGGGAATCTACGATCGTGCCACGGATGGTGCCCGTGGTCTTCTGCGCCAGCAGCGGTACGCACACCAGCGCGAGCAGAGCGAGTACAAGGATCGTCTTCCGCATGAACCCCCCCTAAAGGAAATCGGAACCGTGAACTCAATGCACGTGCAAGAACCGTGCGCGCTCTCAAGAGGCCCAAGAGTCCAACATATACGGGCTTTGTCTGTCAACAGTGTCAGAGCGATCCAAGAAATTGGAATTTTGGATTCAAAATTACGAATCGCCCAAACCGATCACGACCTGCCGAGGATGCCAGACGAGCGGTCGCAGGGGCAGGCAGTCCCTGGCTCTGGCCGCGAAGCGGAGCGGTCGTTGGACTTGAAACATCCACCCCAGCTTGTGCTTTCGAAACTCTGGGACGCCTCTGCAGGGTTGCCAAGCTCTCGACTAATCCACTCCGTCCGCCACGTTGAAGCCCTCGACGACGATTCGAGGCTCCTCTCCCCGCGCGTCGGCGGCCAGCAACTCGGGTCTCGATCGTTCGCTTCTCACCGGGCATCAGCGCCACGAAGTTGTCGCTGTAGAGGGCCGGAAGAATGCGCTCGCCGGTGTCGTCGCCCACGGCGACGAGCCGCACCGCCAGGGCCGGGGTCTGCGATCGGTTCTCGAGCTCCGTTCGCAGGAGGTACTCGTCACCCTCTGCGTTCAGCTCTCGTGGTCACCACGCAGTGGCACCTTCGGCAATGTGCGCAGTGCACGGTAGTTGCCGAGCTCCGTGCCGCGCCAGTAGAAGTTCTCGGAGATCAGCTCGTCTCCCCGGCTGAGCCGCAAACGGATGAAGTGGACCGGAGTCAGCCCTTCAGGAAACTCCATTAGCAGGGGACTGACCGTGCTGTCGTAGGCGCTGTCCAGAGAGGCTTCCGACTCCCAGGCCACCGAGCCGTCGAGATTCAGCACCTGCGCGCCAGCTGTCAGTCCGCTGGCGCCAGGGACGCCGTAGTTCACGACCTCCACTTCGTCCGTGACCGGATTCCATTGAATGTGCAGGGGCTCCGAGCCCTTCTTGGAACCAAAGTAAGAGGAGTGTGGATTGAAGTAGTAATCGTAGGTCTGCCAGGTCAACGACGGCCAGGCCGGATGACTCATCCACAGCTGCAGCCCCATCCGGTTCTGGCTCTGGGCCTCGAACATCGCCCGATACCCGTCGTAGTTCACCAGCTGCGCAAGGCCAACCCACTGCGCGAGATCATCTGAGCCACCGTAGGCCTCTTCGATCATGGCAACGAAGTCCTCGGCCCTCTGATTGCTTTCCAGATTGAAATCGTGCAATCCCCAGTGCTGGCTCAGGGGCCAAAGCTCCTCGGCCGGCATCATCCGCCTCAGGCTGTCGAGGGTCACGACGCTGGTCATGCCCAGCTCGCTGTGCGGTTTGGGGGTCGCTCGCTCGGTGAAGTAATACTCCTTGGGCCGCACCCCGTAGGGACCTCCGCCACTGACCGAACCAAACATCGAGTTGGGGATGTAGTGGATCTCGGGATGCAGCTCAGCGATCGCCGCGGCGAGCTCCTCATCCAGTGTCGGGGGCGGGTGACCCTCATTGCGACCGCAGTAGAGTCCTACCGAAGGGTGATTGCGAATCCGCCGCAGGGTATCCCTGACATTGGCCATGAACATCTCCTCGTCGTCCGGGTCCGGACCGTCGAACGGGTTGGCCAGCCAGAAGTCCTGCCAGACGAGAATGCCGTGCCGGTCGGCGGCCTCGTAGAACTCCTCATCGCCGGTCTGACCCACCCAGTTGCGCACCATGGTGAAGTTCATGTCGCGGTGGTAGCGCATGGCGGTGTCGTATTCGCGCCCGCGGTAGCGCAGGTTGGCTTCCGGGAAGCCCCAGTTGCCGCCGCGGGGGACCACACGGCGGCCGTTGACATAGAAATGGAGCGCCTCCTTTTGCTGCGCATAGGTCATCTGCCTGACACCGCTCTTGAAGGACTTGCGGTCCGAGATTCCGGCGTCGGTCGATACCTCCAGGTCGACATCGTAGAGATGAGGTTCTCCGTGGCCGTTTGGCCACCAGAGCCGCGGCTGGTCGAGTCGCAGCTGTGAGTGGGTCGTGGGATCGAGCCCGATCGTCTTCGTGGTCGCGGCCGGGAGCCTCACCTCTTGCGCGAAGGAGATGTCGCCAAAGGCACCCCGCAGAATGGCCTCGACCTCTCTCGCACTGTGGTTTGTGAGCTCCACCTGCAGGTGAACATCGGCGGTCGAGGTCTCGGGCAACGGGAGCTTGAAGCGCAGGTAGGGGTCCTCGAGGGTGACCGGCCCGGTCACCCGCAGCCGGACGTCGTTCCAGAGGCCGATGTTGCGGCCGCGGATGGTGGGGATCCAGTCCCACCCGATGGAGGCGTGGTAGGAGGGATTGTCGGCACCGATGGCGCCGCCGTTATGCCCGGCATTGTCCAGAGTGTGCTGCTTGGCACTGCCCGGTGTCGCCGGCTTTTCGACGCGGATGGCCAACGCGTTGGCCGCTCCGGATCGCAGCTCCTCGGTGACGTCGAAGCGACCGCGCTTGAACGCCCCGTCGACGCGACCCAGATGGCTGCCGTTCAAGAAGACTTCGGCTTTCCAGTTGACGCCGTCGAGATCGAGAAAGACGCGCTGCCCTGGCGAGTGGATCGGTCCTGCGAACTCGTTCCGATACCAGAAGTCGGAATGGAAGAAGGAATCGGAGATCGCCAGCTCGTTGTCGCCGTAGTTCGGATCGGGGAGCGCTCCAGCGTTGTAGTAGCTCATCAAGAACCGTCCCGGGTACCGTGGCCACGATCCAGTCCTGATCCTGAAAGCCGACTCCCGACAGGGTCTCGCCGTCGTCGTCCACGAGCGACCCTCTCTGGAGCCGCCACGCACCTCCCGCCAGGTGAAGGCTGCCATCGTCCGAGACCGGTGGCTGGGGATGTGGCTCGGCTACCAGTCCCCCCTCGCCGAAGACCTCGAGCTCGCTCAATACATATCCGTGTTGCGAGGTGGGCTGACTCATGACGATTCGCAGATGGCGTCCCTCGACCGGTGGCGACAGCTCGATCTCCTCCACGCCGTCGGCACCAGAGATCGAGGCGACCGGTACCCAGGAGACACCGTCGCTCGAGACCTGAACCTCGCCCGCCGCCGCCGGCAGGAGCCAATGCAGGGCGACGCTGTCGATGGTGGCGACGGATCCCAGATCGACCGCGAGCCACTCTTCTCCCAGACCAGCGGATCTCCACGCACTGCCAAACTGGTGCGGCCCCCCCACGTGCACCCTCTGGTCGCCGAGATAGAACCTGACTTCGGCTACCGACCACTGCTTGCACTCCAGATCCTCGAGCTGCACCCGAAAACGACGGCTGTCCAGCGGCTCGTCGAGATCCACCGAAGTCCAGACCGGTGGGTTGGCCTCCACCAACCAGTTGAAGATCCTGCCGATCCCGTCGGCGAAGTCCGGTACGTCCGGAGGCGGCGGTAGCGGGGCCGATCCGCTGCCGACCTCCAGCCATTTACGACCGTCTTGCGACGTCGCAAGGGTCCATTCAATCTCTATATCGTCGTCGGGCTCCGGAGCCGGAGGTTGCCATGGAGAGGGAATACAAGCAGGGGAGATCACCGGCGGTCCGAAAGGCAACCAGTTGCGCCTGACCAGACCCAGCTCCACCCTGTCGATGAGAAAGGCTTCGGATCCACCGCCGAAGTGAAGGCCGAGCCACCCGGGTCCATCGAAGTCGACGCCACTGACCACATTGTCGTCGACCACGAACTCCCGCGTGTGTTTCGGTGACTCTCCTTCGGTACTGGTCGAGACAGAGATCCACCGCGGCAGCGTGATCTCTCTGATGCCATCGGTGACCAGCTGCGCGGTCAGGTTGTAGTCGTAGGCACTCGACTGGGTCGCGACCCGGTGCAGCGCCAGGTTCCGCCGACCCGGTGGGGCCGCAGCCTGGGAGGGCGAAAAGTCCTCTTCCGGATCGCCGGGATAGACACCATTCTCGCGATGAAGCGTCTCGGCCCCAGAGACACCGCTGCCCAAAAGTAGGGTGATCAAGACACAGATTCTGGCGACAATTCGGATCATGGCCCTTCCCCCGAGGTTTTCGTTCCGAGCTCCCTTCTCAGGTGGCGAGGCTACCACTCCACTTGTCGATCGGCGTGGGCGATTCACCTTGGATTCGGTGGTTTCCATCGGCAGGGCACAAGTACAATGACGGCGATGAGCTGCGCTTGTTCGAATCCATTGTTCGGGTTTCGTGCCTCGCTACTGTTGGCTGCCTGTCTGGCCCTCGCCATCTCCGCCTCTCCTGTCCCGGCCCAGACTCAGCAAGACCCGTCGGTCATCGTGCTTCGGGCCATTGCGGAAGCCGAAGACGCTCTCCAGCGCAACGAGCCTCAACTCGCCGAGAGCCGCTATCGCACAGCTCTACAGGAGGGCTGGATGCTGCTGGGTGCGCTGGAGGTGACGGAGAACAATCTGGAGGCTGCCAGATCAGCCTATGAAGCTGCAGCGGCTTCGGCGGTCGAAACGCGGCTTGCGAAGCTCTCCATTGCCACCATAGATATCAAGGCCGGCCATCCCGACAAGGCGATCTCCCCTCTGCGCTTGATCATCAGCATGAACTCGCTGGACCATCAGGCGCGGAATCTGCTGGCTCGGGCTCTGGCGACCAATGGTCAGGTCGCTGAATCGATCCAAGAGCTCGAGGAGCTGCGAATCCTTTTCCCCCAGGATCTGGAGAATCTCTACACGCTCGCGGCGGCCTATCTGAACCACGAGGACCTGGAGAAGGCGGAGCCCTTGCTGAATGAGTTGGCAGTCCAGAGACCGATACCCCAGACCCATGTCTTGATTGGCAGGACCTACAGAGACTTCGATCACTGGGACCACGCCAGACGGTCTCTGGGTAAGGCCCTGGAAATGGATCCGCAGGTTCGCCGAGCTCATTTCTATCTCGGCACCGTGGAGATATTCGAGCGCGGACACCAAGGGTTGAAAGAAGCCCAGGCCCACTTCGAGATCGAGCTCCAACTGGCCCCGGGAGATCCCATGTCGAGCACCTATCTAGGCATGGCTCTGGTCGAGGATCGTCGCGAAGAGGAGGCCATTCCCTATCTGGAGGCCGCGAGTCGCCATCCCGTCACTGAGCGGCAGGCTTCACACTACCTCGGTCTCGCCTACCTACGGGTAGGACGCGCGACCGAGGCGGTGGATTATCTGCGGCAATCCTTGGAACTGACGACGCTGTCGCCCGACGATTCCTTCAAGGATCTCTATGACCGTCGGATCAGTCAGATCGCGCAGATCCACTACCAGCTCGGACTCGCTTTCAGGCAAACAGGCGACCAGGAACAAGCAGCCGTTCACTTCCGGGCTGCCGAAGAGTTCAGGGAGTCGCAGACCCAGGACTCCCGCGAGCGTCTGCAGCGATTTCTAGAGGACGAACCCCAGGATCAGACGCAGGATGAGCTCGTCTCGCCATTGGAGTCGACAGCGGTGGCCCATCTCGACCCACAGGGCCGACGCGAGCTACGAGGGGATCTCGCAACCCGGCTGGCGCAGGTCTATCTGAATCTGGGAGTGATGCAGACTCGAGCCAAGCACGTCGCCAGAGCCGGCGATCTTTTCGCCCGAGCGGCAGAGCTCGACCCCGGGTTTCCCCAGGTGCAGTACGCGCTGGGAGTGGCGCGATTCAACAGCGGTCAGTTCGATCTCGCCACCGAACCGCTGACACGCGCTCTCGAGCGAGACCCCGCCAACGCCGAAATCCGGCGGATGCTCGCTCTCGCATGGCTGAATTCCGATCACTATGCAAGCGCGGTCGAGCTTCTCAAGAATGATCAGGAAAGAAAGTCCAACCGGTCTCTCCAATACGCCTACGGCATTGCCCTGGTGCGCTCCGGGCGGGCCATCGAGGCCCAGCGCATCTTCGCCGATCTGCTGATCAAGTATCCCGATTGGGCAGAGCTCAGTGTCGTGCTGGGGCAGGCTTACGCCCAGCAGGACGAATACGGCAAGGCGGTCGAATCGCTCGAGAAGGCGATCGCGCTGGATCCGGATGTCGCCGAGGCCCATCTCACCATGGGGGAGATCTATCTGCGCCAGGGAGAATTGGAGGCTTCCGAGAAGGAGCTGCGCGCCGAGCTCGTCGCCCACCCACAGGACTTGCGGGCCCAGCAGTTACTGGCTATGGTTCTCGACCTCGCCGGCAAGTCCGAAGAGGCGCTCGAGCTGCTCCGGGCCCTGCTCGACAAGCGACCTCAATCAGCCGACGCTCGATATCTCATGGGAAAGATCCTCTTGGCCGAAGGAGACGCGGAGCGAGCTCAGATCCAGCTGGAGAGCGCCGCGCGCCTGGCCCCCGACGACCCCGAGGCCCACTACCAACTCGGGCTGGCGCTGCAGCGGCTGGGTCGTCCCGAGGAAGCGAAACGGGAATTTGAGACCTTCCAGGCGCTGAAGCGAAGCAAAAACTCCGGAGGCTCGCAGTGAGAAAGCTCGTCGCTGTCGCGGTTCTGCTGAGTGCCGCGAATCCGGCCGTGTTCTGTGAGGTCTCCCTGGCGCAGACTGAATCGGTCCGCGATCTGGTGCTCCAGGCGAGATCCCAGGCGATGCGGGGCAACCATGCGCAAGCCTCGCAGATACTCGATCGGGCGCGAGCCCAGGCCCCGAATTCCGAGGAGGTGCTGAGTGACTTCGCGGAAAACAGCTTGGCCGTGGGGGATCCGGTGGGAGCAATCCAGGTTCTCGAGCCACTGTCTCGGATGCACCCAAGGGTCGCAAAATACCCCTACCAGCTCGGCGTTGCCCTGCTTCAGTTGAAGGAGTTCGCCGCTTCGGTCGACTCGATTCGATTCTCTCTGGAGCTCCAGCCCGACCGACCGCTGCCTCTGCTGGCCTTGGGCATCACGCTCCTGTCCCAAAAAGAGTTCGGCGAGGCCAAGAAAGCCCTGGATCGTAGCCTCGAGCTCGAGCCGGACAATGCCGAGACTCTGGCAGTCCTGGCCGAGGCCGAAGAGGGGCTCGGCCATCTCGAGCGGGCAGAGAATCTCGCCAATCGCGCGCTCAGCCTGGCAGGGTCTCACGCCGGCGCCTACTTCGTCCTGGGCAGGGTGAGAATGAGTGAGGCTCGATACGCCGAGGCCACCGACTACTTCCTCAAGTCGGTCGAGATGGTCCCGGGTTCAGGCAGGACCCACTACCAACTGAGCCTCGCCTATGCGCGCCAGAACGACCTCGAGAACTCCAAGAAGCACCGGGAGCTGCATCTGACCGCGCGTGCCGAGAACGAGGAGCAGATCGAACAGATGCGCAATCGAGCCGGGCTGAAGGCAAGTGGGATGCGGCAATGAGAATGCAGGCTGCCTCTGTTGTTCTCCTCGCCCTGCTGGTCTCGATCCCAGCGCGATCCCAGCCAACGGGTGCGCCCGCAAAGACCGAGATCTTTCGCGATGTGATCGCCGAAACCGGCATCACCTTCGAGCACAAGTCGGCACCCGAGAAGAAATACGTCCTCGAATCGATGGCCGGAGGAATGGCGGTTTTCGACTACAACAACGACGACCTGCCGGACATCTACTTCGTCAATGCGCTGACCGTCGGCACGGCTTTTGACCCCAAATCGGCTCCCAGCGCTCTCTACAAGAACCTCGGGGGGCTGAAGTTCGAAGACGTCTCGCTTGAGTCGGGCCTCGCCTTCCCGGGTTGGGGCATGGGCGTTTGTGTCGCCGATCTCGATGGCGATCGTTGGCAAGACGTCTATGTCACCACCGTGGGTCCCGATCGGCTGTACCGCAACCGGGGGGACGGCACCTTCGAGGACATCACGGACAAGTCGGGCATCGTCGCCGACGGTTGGTCGACGGGCTGTGGCTTTGCCGATTACGACCGCGACGGAGACCTGGACCTGATGGTCTCGCGCTATGTCAGGGTCGATCTCAAATCCCTGCCCGAGTTCGGCAAGGGCAAATTCTGCAACTACAACGGGATCGAGGTCCAGTGCGGTCCCCGTGGCCTACCCGGCTCTACGGACTTCTTCTTTCGCAACAATGGGGATGGCACCTTCGAAGAAGTGGCGGCGGAGATCGGTGTGGACGACCCGAACGAGTACTTCGGCCTCGGGGTCAGCTGGTTCGACTACGACGAGGATGGCTGGATCGATCTGTTCGTAGCCAACGACGCCGGACCCAACTATCTCTACCACAACAAGGGGGATGGCACGTTTGCAGACGAGGCCTTTCCCATGGGGGTGGCGGTCAGCGAAGACGGATCCGAGCAGGCCTGCATGGGGGTGGCCGTCGGCGACTACAAGAACGAAGGCCGGTTCAGCCTTTTCGTCACCAACTTCTCTCAAGAGTACAACGCCCTCTACCACAACAGCGGTGATTACTTCACCGATCAGTCATTCCGCTCCAGCACGGCACCACCCAGCCTCCCCTTCGTCAGCTGGGGGACCAACTTCTTCGACTATGACAACGACAGGTGGCAGGACATCTTCGTAGTCAGCGGCCATGTCTATCCCCAGATGGAGACCGCACCCATGGGTCCCTCTGAGCGATACCTGCAGAGCAAGACCTTCTACCGCAATCGTCGTGATGGAACCTTCGAGGAGATCGCCGAGCAGCTGAGCCCCTCATTTATGGAGCGACGTGCCAGTCGTGGCATGGCCGTCACCGACCTCGACAACGATGGTCGACTCGACATAGTCGCCGTTGATCTCGATGGACTACCGCAGGTCTTTCACAACGAGCTGCCTGCGCCCGGAAACTGGCTGAGGGTCAAGCTCGAAGGCAAGGGCAAGATGACCGACGCCGTGGGTGCCGTCGTCACCTTGAAGACCGGTAAAGAGATCCAGACCCGTCTGGTGCGTAGTGGCTCCAGCTATATTTCTCAGGAGGACATGCGACTCCACTTCGGTCTCGGCGATTGGGTCAAAGCGGACCTGATCGAAGTGCTGTGGCCAGACGGAACCACCACCCGACGTGAAGACGTCGAAGCCAATCAGCAGATCGTCATCAAGCAAAAGTAGAGTCGCAATCCCGGACGGAGAGCCCCTCGAGATGTTTTGCCAATCCACCACACGCCTGCTGCTTGCGGTTTCGCTGTCGACCCTGCTGGTGTCGATCGAGGCCGCGGCTCAAGAGACGACCAGTCCCGCACCGGAAAGCGGCTATTTCGAGGAGATCGCTGTCGACATCGTCAACGTCGAAGTCTACGTAACCGACAAGGAGGGCAACCCGGTCAATGGCCTGACGATCCAAGACTTCTCAGTGCTCGAAGACGGGCGTCCCGTCGAGCTCCTGAACTTCTACGCGGTATCCAAGGGGCGCCCGACCTCCCTGGGAGAACCGATCGCAGACAAACCGGTCGACCCTCTGGCAGAACCCCAAGGCGATCTCGACGAGCCGGCCTACCCGGAAGAGCAGCGACTCAACCTCATCATCTATGTCGACAACCTCTTCATCCATCCACTCGACCGGAATCGAGTCTTTTCACGACTTCGAGGCTTCCTGTACGACACTCTGAAGCCGGGCGATCAGGTCATGGTGGCTTCCTACGATCGCTCGTTGCATATTCGGCACCCCTTCACGTTCGACATCGATAACGTCAGTTTGGCTCTCGACGAGCTGCAGAAAATGACGGGATACGCGCAAACCAGGGAGATGGAGCGAGCCGAGGCCATCGCTGCAATCTACGAAACGAGCTCCTTGCACAAGGCGCTGTTTGAAGCCAAATCGTTTGCCGAAAACACTTACAACGAGGCCGACGAGAGCCTGGACGGCTTGCGCGAGATGCTCGACTCGCTGGCGGGCATCCCCGGTCGCAAGATGCTCATTCACGTGAGCGATGGCCTGCCGGCCGTTCCCGGACAGGACCTTTATCAGGCCGTACAACAGCGTTTCGCCGACCAGTCGGCCCTGGCTGAGGCTATTTCCCGCGATCTGTCCCAGCGATATGTCCACCTGATCGCGGAGGCCAACTCCAACCGAGTCAGCTTCTACACCATCGATGCCGCCGGTCTGCGGACCCAGAGCGGAATGGGTGCTGAGAATCAAGCTGTCAACTCGCCGACCGGGGTGAGCTTTGCGGTCGACGCGGTTCGAACGAGCAACCTGCAAGACACCCTGATCACGATGGCCGACAAGACCGGTGGTCAGGCGATCTTCAACACCAACGATGTGAGCGAGGGTCTCCGGCGCGTGACCCGTGACTTCGACAACTACTACTCACTGGGTTATCGAGCCCCGATCTCGCAACGGGGTCGGTATCATAGGATCCAAGTCCAAGTACCCGACAAAGCAAAAGACTGGCGCATTCGCCACCGCGAGGGTTATCGTGACAAACCGGTCGAGTCCCAGATGGAAGATATGGTGGCCGCCTTCTTCGTCCACGGGTATCAGACCAACCCTGCCGGGGCCTCCGTCGATATGGGACCGCAGACGCGTCTCGACGATGGCAACTACGATGTGGCGATTCGGGTGCGAGTTCCCATTGGCAACATCACGCTCCTGCCTCTGGGGGAGTTTCACCAGGCCCAGGTGCGTCTCTATTTCTCGGCCATCGACGACAAAGGCAGCAAGTCGCCGCTGGGCGAGATGCCGCTGGAACTGCGAATCCCCAGTGAGTCGCTCGAGGTCGCTCTGCAGGACGAGGTGGGTCGAGTGATCAATCTGACGATGAAGCCAGGTCCCCACAAGTTCGTCGTAGGTGTGCGAGACGAGATCTCCGAAGTACGGTCCGTCCTCGGGCGATTCGTCATGGTCGGCGAGGAATAGTCGGTCCTGGAGGCTCAGCAATGACAAGAAAGTGTCATGCCGCAAGAAGTTCAATTCCGGCAGGTATCCTCGCCCTCATAGTGGTCGCGAGTCCTGTCCATGCCTCGCCCGAGGGAGCTCCTGAATTGGCGATTCGTTGCGACGACGTCGGGATGTGCCACGCGGTCAATCAGGGCGTCAGGAAACTGATCGCTACCGGTATCCCTTTCTCGACCTCCGTGATGGTGGCCTGCCCCTGGTACCTGGAGGCGGTCGAGATCCTGCGCGACCAGCCACAGATCAGTATCGGGATTCACCTGACCTTGAATTCCGAGTGGCAGCACTACAAGTGGGGACCTGTGCTCGGTGCCTCTCGAGTGCCCACCTTGGTGGACGACAGCGGTCACTTTCATACGACCGCCGCAGACTTCGCCGCTGCCGACGTCGATCTCGGAGAGGTCGAAGTGGAGCTTCGCGCTCAAGTCGAGCGCGCTCGCCAAGCAGGCCTGAAGATCGACTACCTCGACTACCACATGCTCACAGCGGTCTCGACCCCGGAGCTCACTGCGATCGTCGAGAGTCTGGCTGAAGAGTATGGCTACGGTCTGGCCCGCTACTTCCAAGAGCCGTCGGTGTCTCTCTGGGATACCCAGCCAGAAAGGAAACTGGAGAGCCTGCTCCACATCCTCGCCCAACTCGAGCCGGGTACGCCAACACTTCTGGTCATGCACCTCGGAATCGATGGACCCGAGATGGCGGCTCTGATCGACGTCAACAACCCGACGGACTCCGACCGCGTCGGGATTCATCGGGGAGCCGAGCTCGAGGCCCTTTTGTCTCCCGAGTTTCGTCAGGCGATCGCCGATCGGGGCATCCGGTTGGTGAACTATCGCGACATCATCGACGAATTCGGTCTGGACGCCATGCAGAGACCCGCGGGGGCCGGCTATTCCATGCACGTGGAAGAGCAACCGTAAGACCCTGTTCTTTCAGCCACCGCCCTTGGGCAGCACAGGAGCACCCCCATGACTCGAGAATCTAGATTCGACAAACGACTCGCCACCGGGACAGGTCTCTTCCTTCTCGGTTTACAGACACTCATCGCGTGCACACCAGCTCCGGATCGAATCACCGACAACTCGATCGTTCTCCAAAGGAACTGGCAACTCGTCCCTGACACCGACTTGGCGGCCACACCAGCCAAGATCTCGTCGGCCGGTTACGACACCGCTGCCTGGACGGCAACCAGCGTGCCCTCGACAGCTCTGGCTGCTCTCGTTCGTGAGGGTGAGATCGAAGACCCCTACTTCGCCAGGAATCTCGAGACGATCTCGACCGAACAGTTCGCAGGCCCCTGGTGGTACCGCACCGAGTTCACGCTCGACGCACCCGTGACAGGAGGCGCCTGGCTGGTCTTCGAAGGCATCAACTACAGTGCCGAGATCTGGCTCAATGGTCAGCAGATCGGCAGCCGAGAGGACGTCTTCGGCGCCTTCAGGATGTTCGAGATCAACGTGGCCGATCACCTGACGACCGGCCTCAATGCCCTGGCAGTCCGCGTGCACCCGCCGCAGCCCGGAGATCCGACGATCGGATTCGTCGATTGGAATCCGCGGCCTCCCGACCGCAACATGGGTCTTTGGCGCGAGGTCAGGCTACGCCTCAACGACGGCATCGCCCTGAATGATGTATTCGTACGAGCCGATGTGGATTTGGACACGCTCGCCAAAGCCTCTCTGACGATCCATGCCACCGCCAGAAACGAGACCGATCGGCCAGTGAAGGCAGTGGTCGCAGGCTTGATCGGAGACGACATCGAGGTCGAGCACGCTATCGAGCTTGCTGCGGGTGAGACGCGGCAGCTCGAGTTCTCACCGGCCGACTTCCCGCAGTTGAGAATCGACCAGCCACGGTTGTGGTGGCCCCACGACCTTGGAGAGCCTCACCTCTACAACCTCGACCTCAGTGTGACTGCCGATGGTCGTCAATCAGATCAGCAGAGCGTCACCTTCGGCATACGCCATGTTGGTGACTACCTGACCGAAGACGGTCATCGCGGCTACACGATCAATGGCAAGAAGCTCCTCATTCGCGGTGGTGGGTGGGTCGACGACCTGATGCTGGCCGACGATGATCAGCGGCTCGAGGACCAGATCCGCTATGTCCGTCACATGAATCTCAACACCATCCGACTCGAGGGCTTCTGGGGCAGCAGCCATCGGCTGTTCGAGCTCGCCGACCAGCACGGCATTCTCGTCATGGTCGGCTGGAGTTGTCAGTGGGAATGGGAGGAGTATCTGGAAGGACCGGTCGACGAATTCGGCGGCATCGATACTCCAGCCGAGATCGACCTGATCACTCGCTCGCTACGTGACCAGGTGGTCTGGCTGCGCAACCACCCGAGCGTCTTCGTCTGGGTCCTCGCCAGTGACATGCTGCCACGGCCCGAGCTGGAGAGTCGATACCTGGCAGAGCTGGCTGAAGTCGATCCGACGCGGCCCGCCCTAGCCTCATGTGCCGTGGGTGTCAGCGAAGTGAGCGGACCCAGCGGCGTCAAGATGAACGGTCCCTACGACTGGGTTCCGCCCATCTACTGGTTCGTCGATCAGGAGCGCGGTGGTGCCTACGGGTTCAACACGGAGACCAGCCCAGGCCCGCAACCGCCACCGGTGGAGAGCATCCGGCGAATGATGCCTGAGGAGAATTGGTGGCCGATCGATGAGATGTGGGACTACCATTCGGGCCGCAACCAGTTCAACACCATCGAAAACTATCACCAGGCTCTCGATGCCCGGTACGGTGAGGCCACGGACCTCGAGGATTTCGCGCGCAAGGCGCAGATCGCCAACTATGAGGGCATGCGGGCCATGTTCGAGGCTTTCTCCATTCGCCGCCCGGTGACCACCGGCATCATCCAGTGGATGCTCAATTCTGCCTGGCCCGAGATGTACTGGCAGCTCTATGACCACTACCTGGTGCCCAATGGGGCTTTCTATGGGGCACGGGACGCCTCACGGCCCATCAACATCGCTTTCGACCGCGCCGACCGCGGCATTGTCGTGGTCAACGACACGACTTCGCCCATCGCTGGCGCCACGGTACGCGTCAGAGTTCTCGATCTCCAGTCCAAGGTTCTCTCCGACGATTCACAGGTGCTGGATGTGTCGGCGGAGACAATCCACCGAGTGTTCAACCTGGCTCCGGTGTCGACGTCAGGCAAGACCTACTTTCTCGACGCCCGAGTGACAGCGGCCGACGGCACGCTTCTCATCTCGAGCCTCTACTGGCTCTCGACGCAAGAAGACGTGCCGGACTGGGACGCCTCTGAGTGGTACTACACCCCGACCTCGAATTTTGCCGATCTGTCGGGTTTGGCCAACCTGCCCGAGGTCGAGTTGCTCGTGGAGAACCGATTCGAGGACGAGGGGGATGGGCAGGCCATCCACGTCACTTTGGAGAATCCTTCCGAAAGAATCGCGTTCTTTGTCGAGCTATCGGTCGTCGGAGCCGATTCGGGTCAGCTGGCGGCGCCGATCTTCTGGAGCGACAACTATGTCTCTCTGCTGCCCGGCGAGCGACGCGAGGTTTGGGCCTCCATACCCGCTCACGCTCTCGACGGAGAGAGCCCCGTGTTCAGGTTGCAGGGACCGAACACGACCGGTGGTTGAGGTCCCAGCCCTGGTGGGCAGTCGCCGCTAGTTCTCGGGAGTCAGGAAGACCGCCTCGTCTCCGTACTCTTGGCGATCTTGATCAATCTTCGCCACGATCAGATCGCGCCTCGCAAGCAGCGTCGCGAGCTGCTTCTTCGAAATCAGGCCGTCCGACAGCTCCGCCAGACTCTCCTCGCTCAGGCCGACCAGATTGTCGTAGATCTCACGCGACAGCCAGACACGCCCCTCCGCGAATCCCCCCTGTAGCTCTTCCTTCTCGCGAAAGGCCCGCGAATGGTCGATCAGGTAGATCTTGCCGGTCGTCTCGTCTACCAGTATGTTCTCCGCCCGGCGATCGGTGTTGTAGATCAGTGAGTCGAACATCCGCATGCGCGACTTCTGCCGGAATTGCGAGGCCATTTGGGGACCGTCGAACGAAACCGTGACCTTGTTCTCGTGCACGGAATTTGGGATCCAGTCCACCAGGATCCCGTCGGTTCCCTTGCGTCGGGCGAGCACCGCCACCGGCACCATGTCGAGGCCAAGCAGCCGGTCCACCAGATACGCGGCACGCTCGTACCGGAAGCTGTCAGAGAAATTGAATTCCACCTCTCCACTGGCGAGCCTGGTACTGCCCGGCTTGTGCTCGTCGACGGATTTGAACATTGCCTCCCGCTTCGCGCCGTCGCACTCGACCTTGACCTTCACCGGTCTGGTGATGCCCACCAGCTCCTCGGCACCCTTCGAGATCTTGCCGGTGGTAAGGCAGGACTCCACCTCCGCATCCGAATCTGAGATGTTCTGAGCCCCGGCTGGTACCAAAGCCAGGAATACCCCAACCAGGCTCACAGCAAGTGCCTTCGAGCTTCTCGACATCATGGCAACTCCCCCTCAGGCTCTGCCTATTCGTGCAACACCACAGCCAGCGGTGGCACCGGACCAGAAATCTCTCGCAAGTTTTCGTGAAGGATCCTACCGCATCATGAGGACAGTGGACCGGCCGACTATTGGGTGGTGCTCGAGAAGACAGAGTCGTCCCCGTATTCCTGTCGGTCCGCGTCGATCTTCTCTAGGATCAGATCTCGCCGCTCGAGGAGAGATTTCACCTGTCCTCGGTTGATCAAGCCTTTGGTGAGCGCTTCCAAGTTTTCCCTTTCGAGGTCCTGCAACCGGGTGTAGAGGTCTTCAGACATCCAGATCCGGTTTTCTGCGAACACTGTTTGTAGCTCCGGCTTGATTCGAAAAGACTGGGAGTGATCGATCATGTAGAGCTTGCCCGTCGACTCGTTGAACAGGAAGTTCTCGGGCCGACGATCGACGTTGTAGATCAGGGAGTCGAACATCCGCATGACCGACCTTTGGCGCTCCAACGCAGCCACCGTGGTCCCTGGAAGCCCGTGAGAGAGTCTCTTGCCGTTCACCGCGTCGGAGATCCAGGCCACGAGGACTCCGTCCTTGCCTCGATAGGTCCGCAACACCGCCACCGGCACCATGTCGAGACCCAGCTCTCTATCAAGCAGGTAGGCAGCACGCTCGTAATGGTAGCGATCGGTGAAGTTGAACTCACGGGATCCATCGGCCAGGTTGTAGAGACCTTGTTTGTTCACATTGAGGTACTTGAATACGGCCTTCTGCCTCTGGCCATCACAAATGATCTCGACCTTCAACGGCTTGGTCAGCCCGACGAGAACCTCGTCGCCTGCGACGATTTTGCCCGTGGCCAAGCACTCTTCGATTTCCGAATCCGTTTGCGCAAGAAGTGCAGGGTTGACCGAAATCCAGCCCAGGATCACCAAGGTAAAGCCCAGACAGGTCCGGATACAAAGTCTCGGGTTCAAGTTCCCCTCTCCGGATCTTGGTAGAAACGCTTCTTATGCTCTGTGCCTGGTGATGGCTTCAGGACGAGGGTACCTCGATGGTCGTGCTGACCAGTGACGTCACACCACTTTCTTGATCCAGGACGCCTACCGCCACGATATGCGATCCCGGCATCAGCTGCAGATTCACGGGCAGCTGCATCCACTCGCCACCGCTACCTGGTTGATGCTTGACCTTGAAGGGACTATCCGCCGTCCCCGTTTGTCCAGTCTCCAGATTGCGCGACACGATCCGCACCAGAATACTGGCCATGAGCTGATCGCCTTCGGGAATGAACGACACGAGATCCACGGGCAGGACCACCCGCAAAGGCATGGTCATCAAACCCTCTGCGCCAGCTCGAAACTCATCGGCTGCCAGGCGAGCCTGCAGGGGATTGTCGACGAGACCGAGAAACAAGGCTCCTTGCAGGCTCTCAGAGAACCTCTGGTTCAAGCTCTTCTGCACATAGCCTCGACGGTAGCGAGCCTTCAAGCCCTGCTCCCGCAAGCGGACCTCGATCTTGTGCTCCGCTCTCGATTCGCCAACCGTCGGCTGATAGGCCAGCGAATAGTAATTGAGCATCTCTGTTCCCAGTTCCTCGAGTGCCACCGAATAGTCATTCATATTCATCGACGCACGACCGCCCGTCTCCTCGGCCAGGGTGATCAGCCCGGACTGATCACCTGCCCGGCGAGTCGCCTCGAACGACCCAATGCTCCCGGCTCGGACCCCTCTGTCGCGAGCGCTGCCGGAGCTGCTGACCTGCAGCCCACCTCCTTGCAGGGAGTAGATGGTGACTCGATTGGCTGCGGCATGACGGGTGAGAGCCATGAAGGCGCTGCCCAACTCCTCGCCGAGGGAGTTCATGCCGAGGTTCTGCTCGCCACCCGGGCAGATCGTGTCGGCGTAGTTCGACAAGGCCTGGCCTGGCATGGTCTCCAAAGCATCGCTGAGATAGAGGAGGCTCTTGGTGCCAGGTAGGCCGGCCAGATAGGTCGCGGAGTCCCCCAGGCTGGCAAGTGTGACCGAGATCTGGCTGCTCCGTAGCTGCATCCAGCTGTTCAGAATCGCCTCGACCCGACTCTCGAAAATATCGCAGGCGCTGGACACGTTACCGCTACTCAAGCTACCGCTACCACCCGTGATATCCCGCGGTGAACTCCCCCCCGTACCTCCCGGCCCGCCGCCGATATCGGCACCTGGTATCTGAGCCATCCCCTGCTCGCCCGACCCAGTGGTATCACGGCTTTGATTCCACGTTCGCTGGATGTCGTCCAATGCCTGCCGGGTCGCGACATCGGTACTGAGACCAGGGGGCGCTTTTCTCAGGTCTCTCAGCGCCTTTTGAAGATCCCGTTGGGAAGATCCGAACGGAGCTTCGATGTTGAGCTCCCGAACCTGGCGCAAGATCATGATGTTCGCCGCCGGAATCCGCTCAGTCGCGATGAACCCTTCGACGGCCTCGATCAGGACACCTCGATGCGTGGCCTGTAAATGCAGGTCATCGAAGTAAACGGTCAAATAATGGTCGGCAGCGATCACACCACGCCCTTGGTTCGGTGTCGATCCCCCACCATCAGTCGGCACTGCAATGCCATCGCGAAACTCGGAGAAGTTGGAGATCGGCACCAGCTCACCATCCTGGAACACCTGGAAGTCGCCCGCGGTCAGACCCTGGACAAGGTCTCCCTGCTTGTCGAGAACTCGGACCTCCACATTGATCAGATCAACTTCGACGGTCTCTTCGAAGGTCTCGGGCGGGGTCTCCTGTGGAACGGCTCTAGCCGCTACCCCCAAGTCTGTGGCGACCAAGACAAGAACGAGAACAGGCAAGAACGAATGGTGCCGGCGTCGAAGATTCATAGATCTCTCCCCGCTTTGCTCCTATCACCCTACCGCAGCGAGGCCATTCGATTCCCACCCGAGAAGCTAGCTGCAGCCACCGGACTGATGCCTTACCTCGATGACAGGACCAGCTTACCCCGAGGTCCCCAGTAGATCCCGCAAGCGTTGGATCTCCAAGCCGTAAGTCCCGGCTGGTGCCGAAGCGACGAAGAGCTCTAACAAGGGTCGTGCCGCCTCGGTCTGTCCGCTCGTCCAGAGGCGGGTGCCAAAAGCCAAGAGCCGGGAGTACTGGCTCGGATCTGCAGCGACCGCCCGCCGCCAGTGCTCGAGGCTGGCGTTCAGATTACCGTTCTCGACTTCCATCACACCGAGTGCGGTGTGGGCGGCCACCGTATCCGGATTCAAAGTCAGAGCTTCCTCAAAGGCCTGTCGGGCCCGATCGCGATCTCCAGCCATGAGATAGAGAGTCCCCGAATGCACTGGAATCGCGGGGTTCGTGGGGTCGACCTGTCGGGCCTCATCCAACGCCGCAAACGCTTGCTGGACTTCTTGCGTCCTGGCAAGGGCCAGGGAGCGGACGAGAAGGACGTCGATGTCGGGCTGGGTGCGACGAGCGTGAGGCTCGGTGATCTTCGCGGCCTCCGCCGCCCTTCCCGCCTGGGTCAGATAGGCACCGAGCAAGGCCAGGGTCCTGCTGTCGGCGGGGTCGAGGACATAGGCCTCGCGCAGAGCCTCGATCGCGGCGTCCAGATGACCGCTTTCTCGCTCGAGATGGGCTAGCTCCATCAGCGCCATCCGCATCCCGGGCCGTCTGCGGACGAGCTCCCGGGATCGTTCGAGGGCCGCCTCCAGATTGCCCTCGCTGTAGAGACCCGCAACGTCCCGGAGAGCCGCATCGAGATCCATGAGCTGCTTGGGATCGTCTTCTTCAGTGTACGTCGACTTCTCGCTCGGTTTGCTTCCCAGGTAGCCCAGGCTCTCCAAGCGCTTCAGGGTTTCGGCATCTTCCGGCTGCGGCACACTTCCTGGATCCATGGCTCGCAACGGTGCCAGGAGCAGTCGCAACTCGGCCACCCGCTCAGGCTGATCGCTGGCAAGATTGAACTTCTCGTCCGGATCGCCATCTATCTCGTAGAGCTCTGGAATTGGCAAATCGACGTACTTCAGGCTCCCATCAATGACTCCGTACAGGGGCGCCCATCCCCTGTTCAGCTGACCTGACAACGCTTCGAAGTAGCTTGGCGGCGCCTCTTGCGCCCGTGCCCCCGCGGCCACCGACAGCAGGCTTCGACCACGCACACCTTCAGGGACGGGCAGGGAAAGGACATCGAGAACGGTCGGGAGGACGTCAATGTGTCTTACCCTCTCCTCCACAACCCGGGCCGACAAGGCGCTGGGCTGGTGCAAGATCAGTGGCACTCGAAGGGTGCTTTCGTAGGCGAAGATTCCGTGCGTCGTCTCCCCATGCTCGCCAAGGGCTTCGCCATGGTCCGAGGTCAGCACGACCAGGGTCTTCTTCCCGTCCTCTCCCGTCAGGATCGGCTCGAGAAGCGGCGCCAGAGCCGCATCGGCAGCCGCCACATCCCCGATGTAGGGAACATCGGCAAACCTGGACTTGAAGGGCTCCGGAGGTGCATAGGGGAAATGAGGCTCGTAGAGATGGACCCACGCGAACCAGGGCCCTTCGTCCTGGGATTCGATCCACCGCTTGGCAAGAGCGACGGTGTCTACACCCGAGCGCTCCTGCTCGAGAAAGGCCGGCCGACGATCCGCCCCGACAAAACTGTCCTCGTAGATTTCGAAGCCATGATCGAGCCCGAAGCGGGAGTCGAGCGGAAAGGCGCTGATGAAGGCCCCGGTTCGGTAGCCTTGCTCCTGGAGCAAGCTGGCCAGCGTCGGCAGCTCGGCGGGAAACCTGAATCCCGAGTTATCGCGCACCCCATGTTGCTGCGGATACAACCCTGTCAGGATGCTGGCATGGGTTGGGAGCGTGACGACGTTATGGGCGTGAGCGGTCTCGAACCGAACACCCGTCGCCGCCAGTCGATCGATCCAGGGTGTGGCCGCCATGGGATGGCCGTAGGACCCGAGAGCATCGGCGCGCAGGGTGTCGATGGTGATCAGCAGAACATTCAGGCCTGGCTGGCGGAGGATCGTGGAGGTATCGCCGGATCCTCCTTCGGCACTTCCTCTCTCGGTGCCGCTGTCGCAGGCCCAGATACCGATGGCCAGCAGGGGCAGCCACCACCGAAGGGACATCCCTTGTCAGGCCCCAGCGGCGAGAGTCTGGTCGATCATCTCGAGCTCGCCCTTGCTGATATCGAGGTTGCCGAGGGCCGCGACGGCGTCATCGATCTGCCCCACTCGGCTGGCACCGATCAGCGCCGACGTCATGGTCGGATGACGCAGAACCCACGCTATTGCCATCTGGGCCAGGGTCTGGCCGCGCTCAGTTGCCAGATCGTTGAGCTTGCGCGCCTTGGCGACCCTGCTTGCGGAGACTTGATCTCGGCCGAGAGCGCCATGCTCCTTGGCGGCCCGAGAGTCGGCCGGAATGCCGTCCAGATACTTGTCAGTCAGCAGTCCCTGCTCTAGCGGCGAGAACACGATGCAGCCGACCCCTTCTGTCTCGAGCACCTCTAGTAGGCCGTCCTCGATGTGCCGATCGAACATGCTGTAGCGCGGCTGGTGGATCAAACAGCGAGTCCCGAGCCCACGCAGGATCTCGATCGCCTCCCGGGTTCCCTCGGGGGAGTAGGCCGAGATGCCGACGTACAGAGCTTTACCCTGGCGCACGATCGAATCCAGCGCCCCCATCGTCTCCTCCACCGGCGTGTCGGGGTCGGGTCGGTGATGGTAGAAGATATCAACGTATTCGAGACCCATTCGCTTCAAGCTCTGGTCGAGACTGGCAATCAAGTATTTGCGCGATCCAAGGTCGCCATAAGGCCCTGGCCACATATCCCAGCCCGCCTTGGAGGAGATGATCAACTCATCTCGATACCTCCGCAGATCTTGCGCGAGAATCCGCCCGAACGTCTCCTCGGCTGACCCGTACGGGGGACCGTAGTTGTTGGCCAGGTCGAAGTGGGTAATCCCAAGATCGAAGGCGCGGTGGATCATGGCTCGCGAGTTCTCAAAATCGTCGACCCCACCGAAGTTGTGCCACAGACCCAACGACACGGCCGGCAGTTGAATGCCGCTCCGACCACACCTGCGGAAGGTCATGGAGTCATATCGGTTGTTGGCAGTCACGTAACTCATGGTCCTCTCCGTGAAGTAGAGCTTGGACTCCTAGTCTCGGCCCATCACCTCTTTGAAGAATGCACCCGCCGGCGTAGGAGTGTAGTCCCAGTCGGCGATCAACTGTGCCGCCCAGTCCGGATCGAAGCACCATGCCACCCAGGAGATACCCTTGCTGTCGAAATAGTCGGTGACGGCCTTGCCGTATTTCTCATCGCCGATGGCTGGGATATGGGCATCGGGATGGTCTTTCAGGATGAACCCGAACTCCGTCGCAAACACCGGGTACTTGTCGGCAACGAATCCGAAATCGCGCTCCCATTTCTCCTCCCAGGGGGCCTCTACCTTCATTGGATAGGGGTGCGAAACGTAGCCGATGCCCTCGGCGTCGATAGGCTCGTCAGCCACCGGGGTCAAGCTGTAGGCCCAGTTGAAGCCTGCGACGAGCGGCACGACATTGCGGTCGTGAGCATAGATGACCCCGATGATCTCTTCGTTGAGCGCTTTCCAGTCCGACCACTCCGCGGTTCCCAACTGGCCGTTGAACGTGGTGGGTTCGTTGAAGATCTCGTAGAACGCCATCGTCGGAATGCCCTGATACCGGTGGGCGATACTGCGCCAGAAGTCCAGCGTCTCCTGTTTCGTGGTGTCGTACATGGGGTGTTGGAAGAGGCCGGTCTCGAGATTGCCGATGGAGTGCCAGTCGATCATCACGTAGAGCTCGAGCTCGGTGGCCCATCGGACCGCGTCGTCCAGCCACTCGAAGTACTGCTCCTTGCCCCGGCCCCTCCAAGCTACGGGGTGGACCGGAACGCGGACGATGTTCGCTCCCCAGGACTTCACTTCTTCAAAAAGGCTCTTGTCCCAGCGTCCTTGTCTTTCGAGCTTGTCCGGGTCCGCAATGGCCACACCCCTGAAGACCACAGGGTTTCCCTGCTCATCGACGAATTGATTCCCTTCGACTCGGATGACATCCAGAGTCGTGCCCAAGGAGGCGGCATCGAACGGTTGTGGATACGGAATGTTCCACCATTCGCCCCCGCTCGTACCCGCCTCTTCGGCCACGACGGGTGTGACCATGGAGACCACTGCAGCGGTCAGCAGGATCGCAAATCCAGGCATTCGCTCGATCATGTTTCCCTCCAGGAATCACTGCGAGCACCCAGCCGGATCCGGCGCCCGCGTGTCACGCGAAGCTACCATGAGTCCGTTCGGAAAGGTGACGCTGGCAGACCCTCACGGTTGTACAGGTTGGCCCCCTCAGGATTGTCGGCCCAGGCGTAACGAACGGCCACCGGCTCCGGCACCTCGGCGCTCCAGACGACCACACGGTCACCCTCGATCCTCGCCTTCGCCCACACGAACCTGCGGTCCACCCCGGCAATGGCGAATCCCCTTAGATCTGACCCCGCCGGATCCTTGCCGATCAGACCGCCGCCCACGCGATCGAAAGCGATCAGGAAATGACTCCCCTTGATCTCGTGACTGCGATAGACCGGTCCCGAGAACACCACCTCCTGCCCGTAGGCCACACCCCGGGCAGCCAGCGCCAGGCGATAACCCAGGATCTGTTTGTTTCGCGGGTGGACGTCGTTTGCCTCCCCCGCGTCGATGGCGAGCACTTGGGCCGTGCGGGGAAGAGCCAATGCCCTGCTCTGAGATTCACGCAGCACCGCCCATGAGCTCTCGACAGGCTCCGCGGGCGGCGGCAGATAGCTGGCAAGCTGCACCCAAAGGAATGGCAAGTCCTGGACATCCCACCCCGCGCGCCAATCCCGGATCAGGTCGACAAACAATTCACGATAAGCAAACGCATCTTCCTCGCCGGTGTTGGACTCGCCCTGATACCAAAGGACCCCTTTGATCGGAAACTGCTGAAGAGGATGGATCATGTGGTTGTAAAGCACGGTCGGAACTTCTCGCTTGTGGTCCTCCAGATTCACTGTGACAACGCCCAAGGCGAACTTCCACATACCGACGAGCGATCGACGGTGCCCGGCGACCTCCAGGAACAAGAGCGCGGGGTCTCCCTGAATTCCTCCGCCACCGCCAGTGTCCTCGACCCGCACCGCAATAACGTTGCGTCCCGGATTCGAGAATCGCGGGCGGTACCTCGTAGACGCGCGGCTGGTTCCACGCCATTTCTGTGCGCCCCACCTCGTTGCCGTTCACCCAGGTGATGTCCGAGTCGTCAATGGCTCCGAGTCCGAGTCGCACTCCCTGTCTGGCCTCTTCAGCCGTCAAGAAGAAAGCGGTGCGGTACCAGGCGATACCGTCCATCCCTGGGTAGCCGGCTCCTTCCCAGGCGGCGGGTACGGGCATCTCCTCCCAGCTCGAGTCGTCCAATTGGGGAGTGGCCCAGACCGCGCGACCTTCGACAAGGCCCTGATCGCGATCCGGCACTTCACCCACCCGATCCGCGATCATCTGTCGGACTTCCTTCTCGTAATCTCGCTCCTTCTCAAACTCTCGGCGTAACCCTTCTTCATCCAGACCCAAGGCCGAAGCGCTCATCCATGGCTCGATCCGGCTGCCACCCCAGCTCGTGTTGATGAGACCGATGGGCACGTCGACATCGAGACGCAGGTGCCGGGCAAAGAAGTAACCCACCGCGGTGAAGTCGCCGACATGATCCGAGTCCGCACTCTCCCAGCTGCCTCCGGCCAGCCTCTCCGCGGGTTCTGCGGCCCAGGAGCGTGGCACCTTGAAATGTCGGATCTTGGGATCGGACGCCAGCGCCATCTCAGCCTCCGCATTCATCGAATCCGCCACTACCCATTCCATGTTGGATTGACCCGAGCAGACCCAGACATCTCCGACCAGAATGTCCTGGATGAGCAAGCTCTCTGCCCCGGATCTGATCGTCATACGGAACGGGCCGCCGGCCGGGCCTGCGGGCAGCTCGATCTGCCAACGCCCGTCGCCTGCGGATCGACCGGCAACAGACGACCCACGGAAGGTGACCGTGACCTCCGCTGCGGCCTCGGTTCGACCCCAGACCGGCACCGGAACATCTCGCTGCAACACCATGCCATCGCTGATCAGAGGACCGAGCCTGAGCTCTGCCGTCGATGCCGCGGCCACCAAAAGCGAAACAACCCACATGACAATCAGGCGATGCAGCGATCCTTCCCTCATCGGTTGGCCATCTCCCTGTACATGGCGCGCTCGGCCAGCGCGAAGGCACCGAGCACACCGGATCGGTTGCCCAGGCCGGGCGGGACGATGTAGCCGTCGTTGTCCTCCGTGATGGCCGGGGCCTGCAAGTAATCGTTCAGCAGCTCGCTCACCTTCTGCCGTACCAGCGGAAAGAGTTGTTGCTGCCCCATGACTCCTCCACCCAGGATCACCCTCTCGGGAGACAAGGCACAGACGAGATTGACCACGCCCAGTGCCAGATAGTGGGCTTCCAGCTCCCAGGCCGGGTGGTCTTCGGGCAGATCCTCGGCCTTCTTGTTCCACCGTTGCTCGATGGCCGGTCCCGAGGCCAGACCTTCGAAGCACCCATCGTGGTAGGGACAGGTACCCACAAAGCCGTCATCGGTACGGCGGGGAAGCAGCATATGCCCCATCTCCGGGTGAACCAGACCATGCACCGGCTGCCCTTCGACCATCGCGCCGCCACCGATCCCCGTTCCCACCGTCAGGTAGACAAAAGTGTCGACCTCCCGAGCGGCTCCCCAGCGACCCTCAGCCAGCGCCGCCCCGTTGACATCGGTGTCGAACCCGACGGGAATCCCCAGGGCGCGTGCCACCGGACCTACCAGATCGATATCGGTCCATCCCGGTTTGGGTGTCGACGTCAGGTAGCCGAAAGTGCTGGACCGGGGATCGGGATCGATGGGCCCGAAAGAAGCGATACCGATGGCACCGAGATCTTCCGTCGCCGCCGCCAAGCGAAAGAAGTCGAGGGTTCGAGCGATGGTCTCAGCCGGATCGGTGGTCGGAAATCGGGTCTCGTCGCGCAGGTTGTCCGGCCCACTACCCACAGCACACACAAACTTGGTGCCCCCTGCCTCGATACCCCCGAAGATCGAAGTCATCTCACCTCCGCAAGATCACCCTCCGGCGATCCCCTGACTCCTACGAGCCATTGGAGACCCGGGTCAACCGCATCATCCTGATGTGCCGTGCGAGTACTTCGATCGTCAGAGGAGTCTCCGTCGTCCCCAGATCTTCGCCGGACCACAGATCCCGCACCTGATATCGAGTCGTGGAAAACGCTGCATTTCGATCCGTCAGGTTGTCCGCGACAGGCTCCTTGCTCCAGTCGAATTCCACCTTCCGGGCGGGCTCGGATCGATTCAGGATCGTCATGGCCCAGTCCCCATCGACCAGGGGCTTGATCCAGATCTCCAGAGCTCCTTCGTCCCGGTACTTCAGAGCCTGCGTTCCGAGGGGGTCCTGATTGACGGCGATGACGTCTTGGTTGGTCAGGATCTCGATGGTCTCGGGGGTCATGTGGCGAAGATCGTTACCGGCAATCAGAGGCGCCGCCAGCATGGCCCACATGGAGAAGTGAGCTCGGTCCTCATTTACCGACATGGCATTGCCGACCTCCATCATGTCGGGATCGTTCCAGTGGCCGGGTCCAGCGTGCTTCCTCAACCCGTCTTGCAGATCGAGGATCTGGAGAATGCCCAGAGAAGACCAGGTCCCATGACCGACCCGGCAATCGAAGCAGTCGGTGATGTCGCCGGTCGTCCGCCACAGGTGGCCGATCTCCCGACCCCATTCCCACGGATCGTTCCTACCCCATTCGCAAATACTGAAGACCATGGGTCGCCCAGCAGTGTAAAGCGCATCTCTCATCGTGAGGTACGCCTCCCTTGGGTTGAGCTCGCCGGTGTTGCACCAGTCGTACTTCAGGTAGTCGATCCCCCACTCGGCGTAGGTTATGGCGTCCTGATACTCGTGACCCCGGCTCCCGGGTCTCCCCGCGCAGGTCTCGGAGCCCGCATCGGAATAGATACCGAGTTTGAGACCCAGGGAGTGGACATGGTCGGCCAGCGCCTTCATCCCTGAGGGGAAGCGCTCGGGATCGGGCTGGATGAAGCCGCGTTCGTCGCGCTCACCGTTCCAGCAGTCGTCGATGTTGACGTACTCGTAGCCGGCATCCTTCATCCCCGACGAGACCATCGCATCGGCAGTCTCTCGGATTAGCTTCTCGTCGATGTCGCAGGCGAAAGTGTTCCAGCTATTCCAGCCCATGGGCGGGGTGGCGGCTAGATCCTCGAACTTCTCCGGCAACACCGCCGTCGGGAGCAGCATCAAGACCAGCAGCCATAGCTTCTTCATGGAAACCCCCTCCGGTCGATCCCGATTGAAGCAGATTCTATCCCGGTGACAACGGCCGGCACACAGGGTCACCACCCGAGGCCGGCGCACCGTAGCCTCGGGCCTCTGCGCCCGAGGTCTGCCGGCCGCTTCAGAATCAGGTCACACGGACAGCTTCAAGTTCTTATCAATCAGCTCGATCCGTTGCTCGACGCAATCGGCAGTGAATAGCGGATCTTGAGGGGTGTTCCGGCAGTAATCGACCAACCGGTCGACGGTCGTTGTCGCCACGTGACATCGGGTATCGCTCGACGCGTAGTAGAGGAAGAGCTCGCCCGATTCGGTCGGGATCCAGCCGCATGAGAAAGCGACATTCATGACGTCGCCGATGTACTCGGGGCCTTGCGGCGCCAGCAGGTAGCCCCCGGGCTCGTGGATCACTCGCCAGGGTTCGTCCGATGCGGTCATGAAGGCGTAGAGCACGTATCGGAGACCCGAGGCAGTGCCTCGGACCCCGTGCGCCAACTGCAGCCAACCCTGGTCGGTGCGAATCGGCGCCGGGCCCAGACCGTTCTTGCCCTCCATGATCGTGTGGTACTTCCGGTCATGGACGATGATCTCCTCGTCGATAACGGCCTCCTCGATGCTGTCGCTCAAGCCCCAACCGATGCCACCACCCGAGCCCGCTTCGATGAAGCCATCCTGGGGCCGGGTGTAGAAGGCGTACTTCCCTTCGACGAACTCCGGATGCAGGACTACGTTACGCTGCTGTGGCGAGCGTGTCTTGAGATCAGCAAGTCTCTCCCAAGTCACCAGATCCTGCGTCCGGGCGATCCCACATTGAGCGATCGCGGACGACAAGTCGCCGGCTGGAGCGTTCGGATCCTTCCTCTCGGTGCAGAACAAGCCGTAGATGTGGCCATCCTCGTGTTCGACGAGGCGCATATCGTAGACGTTGACATCCGGATCCCTCGTCTGTGGCATGACGACGGGACGATCCCAGAAATGAAAACTGTCGACCCCGTTGGCACTCTCCGCGACAGCAAAGAAGCTCTTGCGATCGGAGCCCTCGACTCGAGGCATCAATAGGTATTTGCCATCTAGAGCGATAGCCCCTGGGTTGAAAACAGCGTTGATTCCCAGCCGCTCCATGAGATACGGATTAGCCTCCGGGTCGAGATCGTAACGCCAGAACACCGGGGTGTGTTCGGCTGTCAGTACTGGGTACTGCCATCGCTGCAGAATACCGTTGGTCTGTTTCTCCGGTTCATTGCGGAGTGCGAGCAGATTCTTGTGCTCATACAGAAGGTTCTGCTTCCGATCCTCGAATTGCCGCGGGCTCATCGTGGTCACCTCGATCCCTCATTGTCTATCCTGTGGAGCATCTCCAAACACATTCGAATATTGTGGTACGGCCCCTTCCACTCTGACACTTTGGGCTCACCCTCGTCGACAGAGCCGTCGGCGAATACCCGCCAGAACCACTCGCCATTCTCGCGATCCGCGACTCTGCCGTCGATGAAGCTCCATACCCGTTCCGCAGCCTCGGCAAAGGGTGCCTCACCCGTCAGCTGGAAGGCTTGCCAGAACCCGACCACGGCTTCCGCCTGGCACCACCATTCACGATTTGGATTCGTCACCTCGCCGTCGCGCCCTTCGTGCGCCAGGCCACCATCCTCGTCCAGCGCCTCCTTCAGCACCGATCGAGCGAGCTCCACCGTCTGATGGTGCACCAGAGCCTGGCGTGATTCGGCATTGAGCACCTCTGCGGCCTCGACTTGCAACCAGGCGGCTTCGATGTCGTGCCCGTAGGTGTAAGTCTTCGAGCACACCTGCCAATCCTCATCAAAGAAGTGATGCAGATGGCACCCACCGGCGCTCCGGCCCACGATTTGCGAGTCGAATAGATCGATCAACTCGCCGAGCCTCATGGCCACCAGCGGTTCCGGCCAGATGCGATACAGATTTGTATAGGCCTCGAGAATATGCAGATGATTGTTCATCGACTTGGCAGTATCCATGTCCTTGTCACTGAGTCGCAGATCGTCAGCGGCGGACCAGTCCCTCGCCAGAGTCTCGATGTAGCCGCCATTGCGATCATCATGCGCATGCTGTTCGATCAGCCTAAACAGCTGCTTGGCCTCTTCCAGGGAGTCGGACTCACCCGTCGCTAGATGAAACTCACTCAGGGCGTAGATGCAGAAGGCCTGTCCGTAGATCTTCTTCGACTCGTCCATGGGCCGACCTGATGCATCCAGCCGCCAGAAGAAGCCGCCCTCGTCGGCATCCCAGAAGTGGCCCAGCAGATAGCCGTAGGCACGGCGAGCCAGAGTGAGATCACTCTCGTCTCCCAACCTCCGATATACGGCGGCAAACGACCACAAAAGCCGCGAGTTGAGAATCAACCCTTTTGGCGCACCGGCACGCACGGCACCATCATGGGTCATTTCGCCAATGAATCCACCGTGAGCCGAATCCACACTGCGCTCGCGCCAAAAAGGCAGAAGGTTCGCGAGGAGCTCGGTTTGGATCGCCGCTCGCAGCTCGGCAGGACTCATCGACAAGCCAGACTCAGTCGGCTTCCAATTTGTCGTACCAGTTTTTCTTCAGGAACACCATGGTGACAACCACGGTCGCGGTGGTGGCGGCAACCGCACCCCACTGCATGAGGACGAAGAAGATCGGTAGTGCGACGAGACTCGTCTGCCAGAGGATTCCGACGATGATGTTGACCCAGTCGCGACCAAAGTTCCGGTTGGGAACGAAATCGGGATCCTCGGCCTGGACCAGCTTGCGGATGGGTCTCCAGAACCCCCAGGGCCGAACACTGCGGTAGAAGTCCTTGAGCGTCTCTCTGTCTGTTGGCTTGCTCAGGTACGTCCCCAACAAACAACCGATCAGGGAAAGACCCAGAAGATGAGGGAAATAGTACAGCGGCAGCTTGTCCGGCCAGATGACGGGAAAGATCAATGCTGGAATGATGCCGGAGAGCATGCCCCAGAAATAGCCCTGCCCATTGAACCGCCACCAGTACCACTTGAGAACGTTGGAGGCGCAATAACCGCCCCAAAGACCCGAGACGATCCACTGCAGCAAGTTGTTGACGTTCTTGGCGTAGAAGCCGAGAGCTATGCTGACGACGACCACCACCAAACCGCTCGTGTAGTTGACGAAGAGCGTGCGTCGGTTCGACGCCTTGGGACTGATGTATTTCAAGAAAATGTCATTGACCACATAGGCCTGGGCTGCGTTGAGGGTCCCTGAGAAGGTAGAGACAAAGGCCGCGGCCAAACCTGCAAGCAGGAGTCCCGTCCAACCCGCCGGTACGAACTCGTTGATGGCCGAAGGCAGGATCTGCTCGAAATCCAGACTGCCACCCGAAATCAGGTCAAGGCGATCGTAGAAGATCAGACCGAGGACCACGAAGCCGGTGATCATCAGGTATCGCGACGGGCTCAGTACAAGACTCACGAAGCCGCTCATCTTCGCCGCTTCGCGAGGCGATTTCGTGGCCAGGATCTTCTGCATATCGTAGTTGGGCGCCGGCCCTGCCACACTCAGGAGCACTCCCTTGAAGATCATCATCATGAAGAAGATCGAGAACAGCGAGAACTGGTCGTTGACGATCTTCTGATTGACTTCATCGATAATCCCCGTCCAATCCAGATCCAAGGTCCAGCCAAAGAACGGATTCATCCACCCTTCCGGAACGACCAGTGGGTTCTGGCTCAGGGCGGTCATGGCGATTGCGGCAACGACAATCGCAGACACCGTCATAATCGTGTATTGCAGAACATCGGCCAGAACGATACTTGTCATCCCGCCAAGAACTGTGTAGATGACCGCCACCAGTGTAAAGACAATGCCGTAGAAATGCGGCACGTACTCGACAGGCAGATTGATGCCCAGATACGGCTGGACTACCTCCCAAGGGATGAAGATCTCGACGAATTTGCCCAGTCCGATAAAGCCGTAGGCGAGGAAACCGAGGGCACTGATGATGGCGAAGACCACCACGATGGTGTGAGAAAGATTGGATCCCACTCCTTTGCCGAACCGGGTCTCGATCCACTGGGCACCGGTCCTGACGTTCGACCGCCGCAACCAGGCGGACAGAAACACCATCAGGAAGATCTGGTTGAAGGTCGGCCAGAGCCACGGTATCCAGATGCTCTTGAGCCCATAGACGAACCCGAGGGTCACCAGCCACATGGTTCCCGAGATGTCGAACATCCCAGAGGCATTGGACAAGCCCAGCAGATACCAGGGCAAGGTCTTGCCACCCAGCAAATAGGAGTCGACACTCTTGGCAGCCCGCCGGGTCAGCAGTACGCCAATCAGTGTCACCGCCACCATGTAGGTAGCGATGATGGAGAGATCCAGACCTGTCAGTTCCATCCTCCGCCTCCCTCTTGGTTACATCGAAGGATCAGTCTGTATCGGGTCGGAGACCCGGGCCGGGCCACCCTCATGACTCCGACTCCGCCGTCTCGAGCCCACGCCTTTCTTCCAGATCACGCTTCATCGTCGCGCAGGTGGCCTCGTCGAGGGTATAAAAGATCAGGATGAACGCGCAGGACATATAGAGCAGACCCGGGAACACCGAGATCAGGAGCTTGATCCCGGTCAGCGCCAGAGCGGTCTGCTCACCGGCCTGCTCGACGTATCCGTAAGCCGCGAGCAGCCAGCCCGCCAGTGCCCCGCCGATACCCCAGCCGCCTTTCTGGGCGAAGGTGGCAGCGGAGAAAAAGAGACCTGTGGCCCGCCGCCCGCTCGTCCATTCGGCATAGTCGGCGGCGTCCGCGATCATGGTCCAGAGCAGGGGCACCGCCGGGGCGTAGGCCATCTTGCCCAGGATGTTCAGGGCATAGACCCAGCCGACGCTCTCGGCTCCCGGCAGGTAGAGCAGGATGAAGAACGTGCCGGAGAGGATGGAGCTGCCGATGAACACGTTTCTCTTGCCGAACCGTTTGGCGAGGGGCTTTGACAGCGGCAGGGCGACGATCAGAGCGACACTACCGACTACGTTGAACAGCTGCACGCTCTCTTCCCTGCCAACGTAGTACTTGAAGTAGTAGGCCAGGGAGAGGTTCTGCAGGGCGAACATGATGAAGGAGATGACCCCGACGACCGCGAGGATGACCCACGGCCGGTTGGCGAGCAGGATCTTGAAATCCTTCCTCAGGGAATCCTGCTGTGCCTTCGGGGGATGGATGCGCTCCCGGGTGGACAGGAAGGTGACGAGGAAAAGCACGAAGGCGATCACCGCGAACAGGGTGACAGTGAGGCGGTAGCCCTTTGCATTGTCGCCCTGGCCGAAGTACCCGGCCAGGGTCAGGGCCAGGCCGGAGACGATCAACTGGCCGACAAACGCGCAGACGAAACGATAGGTGTTCAGGCTGGTGCGCTCGTAGGAGTCCGCCGTCATCACCGCACCCAAGGACGAATAGGGCAGGTTGATGGCGGTGTAGGCGGTCATCAGGAGCAGGTAGGTGACCGCCGCATAGATCACCTTGCCGGTCTGGCCGAGATCCGGCGTCGAGAACGCCAGGACCGCGAGAACGCTGTAGGGCAGAGCGGCCCAGAGGATGTACGGGCGAAACTTTCCCCACCTGGTCCGGGTGCGATCGGAGATCACCCCCATCAGCGGGTCGCTGATCATGTCCCAGAAGCGCGCGATGAACATGATGGTGCCCGCCGCGGCGGCCGAGATCCCGAAGGTGTCAGTGTAGAAAATCAGGATCCAGAAGCCGACCATGTCCCACACGAAGTGCGAGGCGGTGTCTCCCAGGCCGTAGCCGACCTTCTCCTTGACCGAGAGACGGGTGCTGTCTGTCGTCATCGAGTTCCCCTCGAGGTTGTCAGTGTGCCACCGAGTGTCGAACGAACCTGGCGCTCCGATGTTCAGCGGAATCTATCAGAGGGTCGAGCCGCAAGACCTGGAGCCGGCGACCCGCGAAGCGCGAGACAGGTGGCGTGGTGAAGGGTTGGCGGAGGAAGACGGGATACAATGGCGACCTTCCTGGAGGACTTCTTATGAGACCGACTGTCTTTCTTGTGCTGGCCTTGCTCTTCGCATCGTGTGTCGCAACCGACGAACAGCCTTCCGACGAGGCCCTCTCTGTTTCCGAACGGCCTGCCGGCCAGGCCCTTTTCCCTTCGTTTGACCATCGGGTCGACGAGCTGCTGGCGCAGATGACGCTCGACGAAAAGGTGGGCCAGATGACGCAGCCGGACCAGGAGTTTCTGGAAGACGTCGACCACGTTCGGGAGTACATGGTGGGCTCCCTTCTGAGTGGCGGCGGCTCGGATCCGGCGACGAACAGTTTCGAGGACTGGCGGGCGCTGTACGAGATGTATCAGTCGAAGGCCCTCGAGACGAGGCTGGGTATTCCGCTGCTGTATGGCGTCGACGCTGTGCACGGGCACTCGAACGTGATCGGCGCCGTGGTCTTTCCCCACAACATCGGTCTCGGGGCGACACGCAACGCCGAGCTCGTGGAGGAGATCGCCAGCATCACGGCGAAGGAGATCAAGGCCACTGGGATCAACTGGGATTTCGCCCCGTGTGTCGCGGTGCCCAGGGACGATCGCTGGGGCCGGACCTACGAGGGATTCGCCGAGGAACCGAAGCTGGTCGCGGAGCTGGGGGCCGCTGCCGTGCGAGGACTGCAGGGAGATGATCTCGGCGATTCGAGTAGCGTTGTTGCGTGTGCCAAGCACCTGGCGGGCGACGGCGGAACGGCGATCAACACGGGTGTGATGCTCCCGGATGGGTCGACCTATCCGTTCGACCGCGGAGACGTGCCGCTGACCGAAGAGGAGCTTCGGCGGATCCACATGGAGGGATATGTCACGGCGGTCGCGGCAGGCGTCGGCACGATCATGCCGTCGTACAGTAGCTGGAACGGAGTGAAGTGCTCGGGTAGCCGACGGCTGCTCACCGAGATCGTCAAGGAGGAGCTGGGATTCGAGGGCTTCCTGATTTCCGACTTCAAGGCGATCGATGAGCTGCCCGGCGACTACAAGAGCGACATCGAGACGTCGATCAACGCTGGGATGGACATGGTGATGGTGCCCGACCGGTATCCGCTGTTCTTCGACACGCTGAAGGAGCTGGTCGAGGAGGGAGCGATCCCGATGGAGCGCATCGACGACGCGGTGCGGCGGATCCTGCGGGTGAAGTTCGCCGCCGGCCTGTTCGACGACGACTGGTCGCCGACGGCGGATCGGTCGCTCGAGGCGAGCTTCGGGTCGGCTGAGCACCGGGCGGTGGCGCGGCAGGCGGTGCGCGAGTCGCTGGTGCTGCTGAAGAACGAGGGCGGCGTGCTGCCGCTCGCGAAGGATGCCGCGCGGATCCACGTGGTCGGGCCGGGCGCCGACGACATCGGCATGCAGAGCGGCGGCTGGACGATCGACTGGCTGGGCAATATGGGCGCGATCACCGAGGGGAACGACGATTCTCGGCGCAATCAAGAAGGCGGTCTCGGATGGTAGCGAGGTCACGCATTCGGCCGACGGAACGGGCGCCGAGGGCGCCGATGCTGTCGTCGTGGTCGTCGGTGAGCGGCCGTACGCCGAGATGCACGGCGATGATCTGGATCTCGAGCTCAGCAACGAGGATCGGGCTGTGATTGCGAACGCGTCAGCCGCCGGAGTGCCGGTCGTGACGCTGCTGATTTCCGGGCGGCCTTTGATTGTCGACGAGGCACTCGAGGCGAGCGAAGCGTTTGCGGCCATCTGGTTGCCGGGCACAGAGGGAGACGGGATCGCCGACGTGCTGTTCGGCGACTATGCGCCTGTGGGCAAGCTCTCGTTCTCGTGGCCGCGCTCGGCGGACGAGCATCCGATCAACGTCGGCGACGAGGACTACGACCCGCTGTTTGCGTTCGGGTATGGGTTGAGCTGGTGAGCCTCTAGGTCATCAGCGCATGACTTGCTTGGGTGTCCGATCGACATTGAACAAGCCCCAGTGTTTCTCGGCGCCCAGCGGGTTGTCTGGATTGCCCTTCCACGGCTCGTCAAAGGCCTCGAAGAAGAAGACGGTGATATTGGACTCGCCCGCCCATTTCTTCATTTCGTCGAAATAGCGCACCTGATGGGCTTCGCTGGCGCGCTTGCCGAACTCACTGGCGACGGTTGCCCAGCCGGCTTCGAGCACGACTATGGGCTTGTCGGGAAGAGCCTCATGGACGCCTTCGAGGTTCTCGATCGTGAAGGCAAGCGCCTCGTCGATCGTTTTTTCTTCCCATGCCGGATAGGTGTGCACGGCCAGGAAGTCGACCTCGGCGGCAAGAGGCGCACCTTCACGCGTCCACCACACGTAGTTGTCGGCAACCGTGACCGGTTGCTCGATGGCGCCTTTCACCTGGCGCACATAGGCGATGACCTTGTCCAGGGGCACCATGTGGTCGTTCCAATCGACCAGCGCTTCGTTGCCGACGTTGACGGCGACGACAATGTCGGCGAACTCCTTCGCCAGCTCGATGCCGCGCTCGACCTCGGCCGCATTCTTGAGCTTGTTGGCCGCCAGCTTCTCATTCGGAATGGGTTCGTTCAGCCAGGGGCAGCCCTCGTGATTGCTGAACTCGGCGTCCAGCCAGATTCCCAGCACGACCTTGATCGGTTGATCGTTTTGCCGAATGATCTCGAGCGTCTCCCGCGTGTTCTCGCCAGAGTCGTACATGCGAATCAGATGGAATCCATGCGCGACCAGGATCTCGAGGTCCTCGAGAATCTCCTCGGCACTCGGGTTCACGGCTCCGTCACCACGATCGGGATGTTGCCCCTCCCGGAATCCCGAATAGGCGACGGCCATGACCTCACCGGCCAGCAAGTTCTCGGGAGACTGTTTCAGGCCTTCCGTGTCGTTGGGTGCATTACACCCTCCAACGATGGCCAGAGCGATGATGCCAACTGATCCCAATCGTTTCATTCGTTGTCTCCTTTTACGGCAAGGGAGCTCAAGGGTCTGCCCGCGTTTCCTTTGAGCCCGTTCTTGCGCGGCGAGCCCGGTTCACTCTTACCGCCGATCGGCTGTCATTCTATGCGTTCGGTAGTCGAGGGGTCGTCGAGCCGGAATCGGCCTCGCGTGGTGTACGATTCAGTCCGCCAGGTAATCACCCAGGAGCCCCTATGAGCCGGTACCGGTACGTAACGCGCGTTGCACTCACCGTCGCGATGGGCGGTTTCCTGATGGGCTTCGACGCGTCCGTGATCTCGGGCGTCGTCAAGTTCATCGAAACGCAGTTCGACCTGAGCAAAATCGAGCTCGGGTGGGCCGTCAGCTCGCTGACGCTTACGGCCACCCTGGCCATGATGGTTTCCGGGCCGCTCAGTGATCGGATCGGGCGCCGCAAGGTCCTGTTCCTGGCCGCGATCCTGTATGCCGTCTCGGCCATCTCGTCGGCACTCGCCCCGACGTTCGTCATCCTGGTGATCGCCCGCATGATCGGCGGTCTGGGCGTCGGCGCCTCGCTGATCATTGCACCGATGTACATCGCCGAGATCGCGCCACCAGCCGCGCGCGGACGCATGGTCTCGTTCAACCAGCTCAACATCGTCATCGGTATCTCAGTGGCCTTCTTTACCAACTACCTGATCCTGCGGCTGGGCCAGTCGGACGCCGGATGGGCGCAGTCCCTCATGTTCGACCAGTACAACTGGCGATGGATGCTGGGTCTCGAGACGCTACCCGCCGTTGTGTACTTCTTTGGCTTGTTCTTCGTGCCAGAGAGTCCTCGCTGGCTCTTGCTCGAGGGGCGGGATGAGGAGGCCCGGAATATCCTCAGCCATGCCGTTGGGGAGGTCGAGGCCCGGAAGGAGCTCGACGAGATCCACGCCAGCCTTGCCAAGGATGCCGGCAAGGAGAAGGTCTCCGTGAGGGAGCTCTTCGCCCCGGCGATGAGGCTGGTGCTCACGATCGGAATCGTCATGGCGATCATTCAGCAGGCCACGGGCATCAACTCGGTGTTCTTCTACGCGCCGATGATCTTCGAGCAATCGGGCATCGGAACGGACGCGTCCTTTGCGCAGGCGGTGCTCGTGGGCCTGATCAATCTGGTGTTCACGGTCGTCGCGATCCTGTTCATCGACCGGGTCGGTCGCAAGCCATTGCTCATACTCGGACTGTCCGGCATCGCCCTGTCCATGTTCGTTCTGGCATTCGGGTTCTACTCGGCCGAATACACGATCAACGGCGACGCACTGGCGAACCTGCCGTCGGAGGTCAACATTCCCGCCATCGCGGACCTTGAGAACACGACGTTCGAGAGCGACGTGGAGTTCAAGGAAGCCCTCCGGGGCGCTCTGGGGGACGAGTTGGCCACGCAGTACGAGTCCGACTTCATCAACGCAGCGATCTCGATGAATCCGTGGCTGGTGCTTGTCGGTGTGCTGGCCTTCGTTGCGTCGTTCGCCGTGTCCATAGGCCCGGTCATGTGGGTGCTCTTCTCGGAGCTCTTCCCGAACCGGATCCGGGGGCTGGCCATTTCCTTCGTGGGCCTGATCAACTCCGCCGTCAGCTTTGGCGTGCAGCTGATCTTCCCCTGGGAGCTCGCCAACTTTGGCAGCGGTACCACCTTTCTGATCTACGGGCTCTTTGCCGCCATAGGCCTTGTCTTCGTGGTCCTGGTGCTGCCCGAAACCAAGGGCCGCTCGCTCGAGGAGCTCGAGACCCTTCTCGTCAAGAACCCTGCTTGACTCTCCGGAAGGACCTTTATCGAAATGCTCAATCCAAGCCAGCCTCGTTCCCCACTTCGGACGGCCCGCGAACTTGTTGGAGTCGTGCTTCTGCCGTTGATGGCGCTCGGCTGTACCGACAGGCAAGCGGGTGACGAGCCAACGAGCGCGGTGGATCGAACCTCTCTGACGGCTACGGTGATCCAGACTTCGCGCGGTGGCGACAAGCTTGCCAAAATCGCGACGCTCGAGTTCGTTGACGCGAACGGCACCGACCGCCCCGTCATCGCTCTCGATCCAGCGACTGAGTATCAGACAATTCTGGGTTTTGGCGGCTCCTTCACGGAGTCCACCGCCTACGTGCTCGGCCAGCTCTCAGAGCAGAAGCGGGAAGAGGTCATCGAGGCCTATTTCAGTTCGAATGGAGCCGACTACACGCTGACTCGGACCCACATCAACAGCTCCGACTTCTCGCTGGGCAACTACGCGTACGCGGAGGTTCCGGGGGACACTCGGCTCGAGCACTTCACTATTCAGGAAGACCTGGACGACATCATTCCGCTGATCCAGGACGCGATGGCGGTTTCCGAGTCTGGATTTCGGATCATCGCCTCTCCGTGGACGGCCCCGCCGTGGATGAAGGACAACAACGCCTGGAACGATGGATCTATCAAGCCCGAGTTGTTTCCGACCTGGGCGCTGTATTTCTCCAAATACATCCGCGCGTATGAAGAGCAAGGCATCGACATCTGGGGAGTAACCATCGAGAACGAACCGCTTGGCAACGGCGGCCAATGGGAAAGCATGATCTTTTCGCCGACTTCCATGGCGGAATTCCTCAAGAATCACCTCGGACCCCGCTTCGAGCAGGACGGCATCGACGCCAGGATTCTCATCTACGATCAGAACCGGGATCACCTCGAGGAGTGGGCCGACGCCATCCTCGGCGATCCGGAGGCTGCCAAGTACGCCTGGGGCACCGCAGTGCATTGGTACAGCAGCACCGTCGACTGGTACCCAGAGGCGCTCAACGCCGTTCACGAGCGCTACCCCGACAAGCCGATCTTGCACACGGAAGGGACAATCGACGCCGAGGTGCCGGTCTGGCAGGACGATGACTGGTACTGGCGTCGCGAGGCGACGGACTGGGGCTACGACTGGGCACCCGAAGAGGACAAGCCGCTCCATCCGAAGTATGTGCCCGCCTTTCGCTACGCTCGCGACATCATCGGCGGCTTGAACAGCTGGCTCGTCGGCTGGATCGACTGGAACATGGTTCTGGATACAGAGGGGGGACCCAACCACGCCGAGAACTGGTGTATCGCTCCGGTCATCGCTAGCCCCGAGACCGACGAGGTCTACTACACGCCGCTCTACTACGTGCTGGCGCACTTCAGCAGGTACATTCGGCCGGACGCCGTCCGCATCGGCATCTCCGAGAGTCCGGAGAGCCTGATGGTGACCGCGTTCCGGAACGTCGACGGCAGTATCATCGTCGCGCTTCTGAATCCGTCCGACTCCGAGGTCGAATACGCGGTAACCCTCGACGGACGACAGATCGAGGCTTCGATCACACCGAGTGCTGTGCAGACGTTGGTCCTGCGCTGACCCAGGTCGACGCGAATGCACGAAGGAGGACGGCAGTTGGCACGTTCTACCTGGCTCGCCGCAGGGATACTGCCTCTGGACTGAACTAGCTCGACGTGCGATTTGACATCAGTCGAGCAGACCCGTCCAGTTGGTGATGATCTGGATCTGGGTCTCGGCCTGGTCCGCAGCGGTCTTGACGAGAAAGCGCTCACCGTCGGCGCTCACCGCATAGTCGTCGTATCCAGGGCCTTCGATCCAATCGATCGTGAAGAGCTCTTCTGGCAGGCCGACCTCCGGACGAGAGGCGTCGCCTCCGATCGCCACCACCATGAAGAGACTCTCGCGCGTGACAAAAAACAGCTCTCGACTATCGCCGCGCCACTTGGGCTGTCCGCCACCGTTCAAAGAGACGCGGATCCTGTCGCCTGCCCGACCGAACGGCTCCAGATAGACCTCCTCCTGTTCGGACTCTGGAGAGACGTAAGCGAGCCACTTGCCGTCGGGTGAGATCTGGGGCTCGTCGACTCGAAAGCCCGGCGTCATGAAGCGTCGGGGCTCTTCGCCCTCCGTGAGAGCCCAGATGCTCTGCTGGTCGTCGAGTGTCCTCTGCACCACCATGAGGGTGCTGCCATCGGCGGACCAGCTCTCCGGGATGTACTCCTCGGCCGAGTCTTCGAGCACCGTCTCGGGATCGCTGGCTCGCAGGCCCTTTCGACGGAGGGAAGCACCGTCGCTTCCTCTGTGGATGTACGCGAGGGATCGACCGTCCGGAGACCACACCGGGTCTCGTTCATCGTCGGGAGTGGCGGTGACTCGACTCGTGACTCCGCGAGCGACGTCCATCGTCCACAGGTCGAAGTGTCCCTCTTCATCTCGAATCTCGAGTGCCACGGTGCGACCGTCAGGTGAAAGGGCGATCTGACCGTAGTCTCCGGGCTCTCCCACGCTCTGGACGACCTCCCCCTGCTCGATCACGCCAGACGAGTTGGACTGCTGAGCCAGCCGAGCCGGTGAGGTAGGCCAAGGTGCCCCCCGGACGAAACCCCGAGAGACACCGAGCCCTGGAAATCCGGGGAAGGCAGCTACGGAGCGTGCGATGGCCACGGGCGATCCTGTCGTGCGGCCCTCCTGCAGATCAAAGGGCTGTGCGAAGAGAGTGCCTTGGTCCACGAAGACCAGATGTCCAGCCGTGTAATGCCTGCGGATCCAGTCGTTTCCGACGACGACTTTCGGCCGCTGAGCCGGGTCGTCGAGCGAGCCCAGGTAAGTACCCATATGCTCGGGCTCTCCCGTGAACACCATGAAGAGAAAGCGATTACCGTCCGGCAGGAACTGTGGGAAGAAGTGACCGACCTCATGATGCGATGGGTCCAGGCTTGTCAGAGGGCTAGCAGTACCGCCATTGACGGAGGCACTGTAGATTACGGGATTCTTCTCACCCGAGCGGAAGATGATGGTACCCGAGTCGTTCCAGGACGCGGCGCAGTAGTCGCCCTGGGGCACCTGTGCAAGCGATCGGACGGTGCCGTTGGCCACTTCGAGCAGTGCGAACATCGTCTCCAGCGCGAAACAAGATGAGCCTCACCATCAGGTGACCAGTTGAGCGGGCCAAGCGGATTCACCCCTTCCGTACCGCCGACCGGCAGGGCATCCAGGGATTCGAGAGAGCGAATCCAGAGCGTCGATTCGATGTCGCCTGATTGACCTTGCTGTAAAGCGATGAAGCCGATCCGGTCTCCGGTCGGAGACGGAACGGGCCAAGCATCGTGGCCGTCGAAGAACCAGCCTTCGGGGGCTGGTGTCGCCAACCGAACCGTCTGCCGATGTGGCGGGGCGGGATCCTCGCTCAGTCGAGACACAAGCGCACCACCAGCGATCGCCGCAGCGATCAGCGCCGCGATCACCCAGAGCCAGCGTCCACGGCCACGTTTCCCATGCTCGGCCTGGGCGAGTCCTTCGTCTACCGTCGCGGAGGCTCGTAGCTCGGGCGTCGAGCCAGTCAGGACGTCCTGGAGCACCACGCGAGCGGCGCCGATGTCGGGGAGTCGTCGGCTCGGATCCTTCCGCAGGCATCGGGCCAGCAGTCGCTCCACCTCGGGCGGCGTCTCGGCGGGCAGGGCCTCCGGATCAGGATCCTTGGTCACCACAGACGCGATCACGTCGGTGACCGTTTCGCCATCGAACATGGTCTGTGCGGTCAGCATCTCCCACAGCAGCACGCCGAAAGCCCATACGTCCGCTCGCTTGTCGACTGGTTTGCCCCTGGCCTGCTCGGGACTCATATAGGCAGCGGTCCCGAGAATGACTCCGGCCCCGGTCATCTGCGCTGTCAGGGTCGGGGACAGGGAAAGGTTGACGGAACCGATTCTCCCAGAAGTCGTCTGAGCTCCTGATTCCGAGACGACTGCCTCGTCGAGGGCTTTGGCGAGGCCGAAGTCGAGCACCTTGACCTGGCCGTCGGGCGTCACCTTGACGTTCGCGGGCTTCAGATCGCGATGGACGATGCCCTTCTCATGCGCGGCTTCGAGCGCTTCGGCGACCTGGAAGCCGGCCGACAACACGTCGTCCAACTCCATGGGCCCGCGGGCGAGCCGTTCCTTGAGATCCTCGCCCTCGACGAGCTCCATGACGAGGAAGTGGGCTCTCGCCGTCCTGCTCGACCTGGTAGATGGCAGCGATATGGGAGTGATTCAAGGAGGCCAGACACCTTGGCCTCGCGCTCGAATCGCGCCAGCCGCTCCGGATCCTGGCCCAACGCCTCGGGCAGCACCTTGATCGCGACCTCGCGGCCGAGCTTGGTGTCCTCGGCACGGTACACCTCGCCCATACCGCCCTCGCCGAGCTTGGCGGTGATCTTGTAGTGAGACAGCGTCTGGCCGATCACGTTGCGGCGATTCTAACCTTAGCGGCGATCTTATTGATTAGAGATCCGCTCGAGGGAAGATACCAGCAGCCGGTGACCTCGATGTTCACGGCACGACTCAACCGAGCGCGATCCTGCCGCGGCGCTTCTCGAGCTCGTCGCGGATCTCGTACGCCCTCTCCTCGGTCACGTCGTAGGTCCACATGACCGCGATGGCGAGGGACGCACCGGTGATCGGCACCAGGCTGTATGCGAGCCGCATACCGGCCATCACGCCCTCCGCCTGCGCCGGTGCGTCGGCTACGAAGCCGACCAGGGCCATGATCAGTCCGCTCAAGCCGCCAGCGAAGGCAAAGCCGAATTTCACCATCCACCAGTAGATGGCGCCGAAGGTACCTTCCCGACGCAGACCGGTGTTGAGCTCGTCGAGATCACAGACGTCGGCGGTCATTGACGTCATCAGGGTGAAGAGCCCGCCGATACCGAACGCAAAGAGAGGCACCGGCACCAGCATCATCCTCGGGTTGTCGGGCTGGAAGAACCACCAGAAGAGGGCGTAACCGACAATCGACACGGCCTGGGCAACAAGAAAGGTGTTCTTCTTCCCGAACCTTTGCGAGACGAAGGTGATGATGGGAATGACCAGGAAACAGGTGCAGAGTGCACTGATCGTGCCAAACCAGGCAGGCCAGCTGCCTGCCGCAGCCGCATTGCCGCCGAAAAGGTAGTAGACGATGATGAAGAAGGAGAAGGCAGCCACCGTCTGGAAGGAACCGAAGACCAGAAAGGTCGCCATGCACAGTTTCGTGAAAGGGATGCACCGAAAGGCGCTGCGAAATCCTTCGATAAACACCCGCAGATTCTCTCTGAGATTTTTGCGGCTCAGCTCCCGCAGGTTGTCGGCGCCGGTCGTCGGTTGGCTCTTGACGAAGATCGCCGGCACCAAAGCGAGTCCCACGCACCCGAGCCCGACCCAGATCCCTAAGCTCCTGACGCCGGCGGCCGCCGACTCGTAGAGATCAGGATCGTAGATCAGCGGCCAGAACCAGGGAACGATCACCCAGGCCCACTGGCCGATCCACTGCGCCACCGCCATGAGTCGGGTGCGCTCGTGGAAGTCGCGGCTCATCTCGTAGCCCATGGCGACGTAGGGCGTGGCGAAGATGGTCAAGCCGACATAGAAGACCAGGGACATGGCCAGGAAATAGGTGAAGTTGAAGACCAAGCTGTTGCTCTCGTACAGCTGCCACATGACGATGTAGGCAAGGCCCGCGATGACCGCCCCGACGAAGATGTACGGCCGCCGCCGGCCCCACCGGGACCTGGTGTTGTCGCGTGATGAAGCCCATGACCGGATCGGTGATCGCATCGACGGTACGAGGAACGAAGAAGAGCAGTCCCCAGAGGAGCGGTGGAAAGCCCAGGCCCTTCACCAGGACGACCATGAAGATTGCCAAAGCGGCCGGGAACATCTGATTGCCCAGCATGCCGATGCCGTACGCGACCTTCTGTCCGAACGGTACGCGATCTTCCGGAGCGGTAACTCGTCTCGACTCTTCGTTCATCACCCCACCTCTTCGACAAATGAACAGTTGAGCCGAGACAGATGGTTCCCAGCCATTCTTCTCGGCGATCTACTGCAACGTAGTGAACCGCACCCGCAGAGGCTCGCCGCCGCTTCCGACACGACGACCAGGTCAGTTCTCCAATCCGGGAGCCAGCGACACTTCGATGCGTGCGATCCTGCCGGCTCGCTTGAAGATCTCGCGACTCGAAGCCTGGTCCAGGACGAGCCTCTCGAGCCTGCGGGTCGTACCGTCTGCAAAGCAGAGCGTCAGCCTCGGTTCCTCCGATTGCCTGTAGACGATCGGAACCTGGCAGTACGTGAACGCGAGTGTCTGTTCATCCAGGTCGAGCGACTGCAACTGCCCACTGACGTCGTAGTACTCGAAGGATTCCGGCTCGACCAGGAATTCGCTTCTCCGCAGAAGGACCGGATCGAAGCTGATCTGACCGTCGCCAATGGACACACCGAGCTCTCCGAGCCGTGTGATGATCTCTTCCTTGACCTGCCCGGTCATGCCGGGCTGTTTGGCGCCGGCGAAGCTCGGCGTGTGCGAATACGGGTCCGTCGGGAATGCACCGTACACCTTCGGCGACTTGTTGAATCCGATACCCGCACGAACGTCATAGTAAGACTCCGCCAGCTCTCGAAACGATGCGTCGTTGTGGGCGTCGACCGCCAAACAGCATTCCTGCACCGCGAGAAGCAGCTTACTGACCATGTGCCAATAGATGGAGCCCAGACCCTCGTAGCCATAAAACGTTCCGGAGCGGCCGGTGAACTTCTGATGCTCGAACGCGGATTCGAAGATCTCACCGATGAGCTCCGACTCCTCTTCGACAAGGCGCTCGTATCCCCCGTCCCTTAGCTGTCCGAGGGCCGCGCGGACATCGCGGATGTTGTTGAAGAGGCCTTGGAAGTGGAGGTTCCCGTCGACATCCCTTTCAACCAGCTCGGTATTGCCGTCGGCCACCAGTCTGCTCAACAGCTGCGAGCGATTCGCCAGGTCCGAGGGAATCGTGTTCTTCTCCAAGAAGGCCGGCAGCACCTTGTTCGGATAAAGCAGATACGAATGCTGGTCGGAGCGATACATGTCGCTTTGGCGCAGAGCCCCAAGGACTGACAGGGACTCTGCCGCGCTCAGCGCACCCGAGCTCAGAACCGCTACCTGACCCTCGAGCATCGCATCGAGCCGTTCGACGGAGATCGCCTCGTTCGAGATGTCGAGCACGTTGTAGGCGTGATAGAGACCGTCGTCCCGCCGGTTGAGCTCGATGGTCCGATCGAAGTACTCCAGGACCAAGCGCAGAAAAGCCATCAGCCCATCGACCGGGACGGTGTCGCTGCGACCGCTCAGTCCCTCCGTGTAGAGGCTTGCGCGGTACGCCTCGGCAACGCGGCCGACACCGTCGAGAAACGACTTTCGTCGCCCATCCTCGACGCCGGCCTCGAGCATCGACCGATTCTCGGTGAGAACTCGAAACGTCCTATCGAGCCAGCGCGCGACCTCTTCATTCAGGGATACCTTCTCGCCATCGACGTCGCTGAACAGGTCGAGGCAGAACGCCGCGTAACGCCGCGCATAGTAGAGGGTCACCATTGAAGCGCCATACCCTGCCAAGGCGTTGTTGGCATCGTTCCACTCCGGACGCTGGGTATTCATCCAGAAGCCGGCCCCGGGCACGAAGTTGCCGAGCTTGGCCAGCAGGGGGACCAGAAGCTTCTCCGTCAGGTTCGCCCGACAGAGCTCGGGCGACCCGTCTGTGAGATACCTGCCGTCGAATCCGACCGCCGCGACTCTCACGGCGATTCGCTCAGCGCGCTCGGCGCTGTAGGTGACCGAATCCCGCGGATCCTCCAGGAGGTCCTGATACGGCTTGATGTCGTACGGAACCTCCGCATACACGAACCGGCGCTCGTCCAGCATCTGCGCGAGAGCGCCGGGATGGAACCTGCGCGACCACTCGAGAAACTTGAGCAGGTAGATCAGCTGATGGTCGCCCCAGTAGCCGAAATGTGCCCAGGGCTCGTCGGGATTGGGGATCTCCCAATCGTAACCATCCTTCGTCACGCGATAGGGGTTGTAGCCGTCGGCCGTCGTGGTGTTGACGAACTTACTGATCACGCCTTCCAGATACTCGGGAAACGAAAGGCACAGTGCTTCCCAGTTCTGGAAGATGTCGCGCCAGTTTCCCTGGTAGTCGAGGATCTTCGAGCCGTCCCGGTTCTTGACGTTGATCGAGAACTGATTCCAGGGTCGACTGGGATCCCCGTGCCGACGACTGAACGAGATCGGCAGGTACTCGGACACCAGGCGCAAGAACATCGGGTCGCCCACCGACCGGACCTCCTCTAGCAGCTGATCGAGCTCGACCTCGTCGCCCAGCCGCTTCAACAGGCCCTCGTGTCGAGCCCAGGTCTCCCTGTTGAACGCGCGAACGAAGTTCTCGAGATCGGCGACCGGAATGGAGTAGGCGGACTCGAAGACACCGCCGCGCATCACGTTGAAGAGAACATTGGCAAAGTGGTGGGCGGAGCCGAGACGATCACCGGTATTCTGCAGCCCATCGGCCCGGGCGACGAGCGCCGTCAGACGCCGGGTATCTTGGTCGATGTCTTCCAGGACCTGGCTCTCGAGATCGGCGCCGCTGGTCAAGATTCTCCTGAGCTCGGCAATCTCGCAGGGGCCGAAGTCCAGATCCGCGACGAGCAACCAGTCGCATTGCGCGTCTGACGCCAGCTCCACGGTCTCCTGGACAAAGTAGGCTCCGCGCCGTCCGCACACCCTGGACTCGGCCTCGACTTCGTCACCGTGGCGGAACCCGTCGAGCTGCAACGAGGACAGCAGCCTGGTCGCCTCGGCAGGGCGTGTCGACCAGCAGACCGTCGCCCGCAGAGCTTCAGCCGGCTCGGGGCTGTCACCCGGGATCGAGCTGAAGGCATAGGTTGCGAGGCCGGTCACTTTATCCAGAGCGTTGTCTTTGTAGGCGTCCCCCAGACAGCTGAAGTGATTTTGAAAGAACTCCTCGACACCCCAAGGGAGAATGTTCTCCAGGCCGTCCAGTATCTCCACCGATGTCGCCTCGCTACCGCTATTCCTCAGCTCGGAGCGTTTGACGAATCCGAACTTGTCCGACAGCATCCAGGTGTAGCGAAAGGTGAGATTCAGGTCCCGGTTCACCTCCTCGAACATCACCTTGTTGCCGTAGACGTTCTTATAGAGGTTTCTGGACAGGCCGTACAGCGCCCCGCAATGGCGGCTGAAAGGCTCCCACAGATACCGCCCGCCTCCCCTGGTGACCCGGAGGATAGTCCTCGATCCGGTGTGATCGACGCTGTCGTGAATCTTGTCTTCCGTGTAGTAGGGGAAGAGCGCGTTGTCGGAGTTCTGTCGCCCGGCGGTCAGGGCGCCATTGCTCGAGATGAACAGCCAGTGATTCGAGGCGCTCACGAGGCTCATGAAGAAGGGGTTCATCCGATCGTAGTTGGCGATCCGATAGAACCTCTCCGATCCTCGGGAGACGTACTCGCCCTGGACCTCTTCTGTGGATGGTTTGATACCAGTGGTGCCGATATACATCGTTTCAGCGTTCATGCGTGCATGTTCCTCGAGAAATGGAGTCCTCATCCGGTCGTCTGCGCGACCCCCCAGCGCCGCGACAGATGCGACGAAACTTCGGATTTGGGCTCACGCAATCCAGAATCGCGAAGGACAGTCTACTCCGCTGGCAAGGAGTGCTGCAGCAGCCAGTCATAGAGATCCTGGCCCCCGTAAATTCTTCGCCACGCGTCATGCCCGGCATCTACATGGATGGTGAATCGCACATCCCCCTCTCGATCCTGCAACTCCTCGAGCGCGTTCAGGCCCGGGTAGAAGAACTGGGGCCAGACGGCCGGATCCCGTCCGCCGGCGAAAGCCCAAACAGGCAGGCGCCGCTCAGCCAGGATCGGCATCAGATCCGGGTGACCCCAGCCCACGACCGGAGCGATGGCCGCGAACCGCTCGGGGTATTTGGACGCCATGTACCAAGTGCCAAAGCCACCATAGCTGATACCAGTGAGGTAGACCCGAGACGGATCGGTTTGATAGAGCGACTGGATTTGACCGAGGATGATCAGTAGATCCTCTTCCAACCGAGGCCAGCCGTCGGGTAGGCCCTCGGGGCCGATCGGCAACTGCTCGGGTGCGGCAACCGCCACCATCTTCCAGGGTGTCGGGAACTCTTCGGGCCGCGCCGGCACACCGACCTCGAGTCGCTGGGGAATCTCCTCCGGTTTTCGATTGGCGATGTAGTCGACTGTCTTGTCCCGCCCGTACAGGGGAAGTTGGGGCACCACGATGACGAATGGCAGATCCCGTTTCTGAACCCACGCCTCGTACAAGGGCCCGTGAACCAGGACCCAATCCAGCTCATCCTGGCCATTTCCACGTTCTCCGTCGCCATGGAGAAAGAGCATCACAGACCAGCGCTTCTGAGTATCCGAGTGGTAACCGCGCGGCAGATAGACGAAGTACTCCCGGTCCCCCTCGGAAGGACTCGTGTACGCCTGGCGGATCAGATCGGGCTCCGATCTCTCGCCAGGAACAGCGACGGGATTCTGCGCCAGGCCCGTGCAAGCCACGATCGGCAGTAGCCATATCACGATCTTGATTGGACTCTTCATGGCCCCATTGTCTTAGAAACCCACCGCCCTTCCAAGTCTGCGGCCTGGGACCACTCCTCCGGCTCGGGAAGCCGGAAATCCGTTCGAGCCGCAGTCGGACTAGCTCGCCTTCTCGAAGTCGGGCGATCGGAATCCGATGAAGAGAATCAGTGCCGCGAGAAACGCCAACGCCGTCGGGAACAAGAACAGAGTCCGGAAATCGATACCCGTGTCAGTGGTCAGTGCATCGGCCAGTCTTCCCCAGAGGAGATTGCCGAGAAAGGGTCCGAGACCGAGGATCAGGAAGTTGAACAGTCCCTGCGCGCTGGCCCGGGCGTCCTTTGGAAAGTATTCATCGACAAAGATATACACCGTGGCAAAAAAGAACGCGTAGCAGAATCCGTGCACGACGTTGCTGGCTACCACCAACCAGACCGGACCACCCAGCGAGTAGATCGCAAACCGGATCGCATGGCCGAGGATCCCGAAGGTCATGGTCTTTCGCCAACCCAACCGTTTGAGGAAGACTCCCAGAACCGCCATGGTGCCGATCTCGGCGATCTGGCCGATGCTCATGGCCGGCATGATCAGGTTCTCTGCCAGTCCGATCTCGGCAAGAAACGGACTCGTCCACTGGAAGTAGCACGCATGGACCAGAGAATCCATGAAGGTGACCATAAAGAGCACCAGGAGACTCGGCACCGCCAGGAATTTGACCGCTTCCAGGGGGGCGTTCTTCTCACCGCTCTCCACAGGGGGAGTGTGCGGCAGGGTCAACGAATACCCGGCCAAAACGATGGAGGCGCCACCAGCCATCCAGAAGATGCCGGTCAGCGCGGACTCGAGTGCTGCACCCTCCTTGCCCTGCAAGATGAAAACGAAGGGCCAGCTGGCCGCGATCCAGCCGATCGTGCCCCACATCCGCACTCTCCCGAACTCCCTCTGGGCATCCTTCAGGTGATGGAACGAGATCGAGTTGGTCAGCGAAAGAGTGGGCACGTACATGAGGTTGTGTACCAGCATGGCCAGGAAGAAAGGCCAGAAGCTCTTCTGAAAGGGCAGCGCGAACATGGCCAAACCACCAATCAGATGGGAGACAGCCAGGAAGCGCTCCGTCGCCATCAGCCGGTCCGCCACCTGGCCGCCGATGAAGACCGCCGAGACCGAGGCGATGGCGAGCGTCGCAAACACCCAGCCGATATCGGTACCCGAGAATCCCAGAAACCGGGACAGGTAGAGGGCCAGGAGAGGCAGCCACGAACCCCAGATCACGTACTGGAGAAACATCATCACGCTCAGTCGGCCGGTGACTCCCATGGGCGCTCTTCTCTGACGATTCAGGGCTGGACTCCGTCGCTATTGCTGACAAACGCCAATCTTCGGCTGTCCCCTGCCCACGAGGGCACGTTGATGGTGCCCTGACCGCCATAGAGGTAGGCAATCACCCTGGCCTCGCCACCTGCAGCCGACATCAGACGCAGGTACACCTCTTTATAGAAGGGGTGGTCGCCGGGATCGACCGCCGCGGAATACGACAGGAACGCAATGGATTTGCCATCGGGCGAGACGTGGGGGAACCAGTTGTTGAGCTCATCGTCGGTCAGCTGCTCGGGTTGGCTGCCATCGGGTCGCATGCGCCAGATCTCCATCGAGCCGCTGCGCACCGAATTGAAGTAGATCCAACCCCCGTCCGGTGAGTACTCCGATCCATCGTCGAGGCCTGGCGACTTCGTCAGATTCAGCTCCTCGCCTCCTGCGGCGCTGATTCGGTAGATGTCGTAGTCGCCACCCCGCGCGGCCGTGTAGATCAGGTACTTGCCGTCGGGCGACCAACCGTGGAGATACGACGGACCTGTCGGCGTAATCTGTTTGGGTGTTCCGCCGGTGGCCGGCAAGGTATAAACGATCGACTGATGGTCCTGTTCCGCATCGTGATGGCTGATCGCGAGCATCGTGCCATCGAACGACAGCACATGATCATTGTTGTTGTTTGTCGCAAACCCGGTGTCCAGGACCTGGGCTCGCTTGTCCTCCAGATCGAATTGATAGAGCAGGCCATTGCGGTTGTAGATCAGGGTCTTGCCATCGGGGGTCCAGTTTGGAGCCTGGAGGGAGTCAGCCGTCGTGTGGACGACTTTTCGGTGCCCGTTCTCGACATCGAGAATCTCGAGCCGGCTGCCGAGGTAGTCCTGGTAGGGAACGAGGTCGTCCGGCGCCGGAACGACAATTCTCACGTTGCGAAACAGCGCCCTCTCGGACACGGTCTCATCGTGCGAGCAGACAAAGAGCCCGACGTAGACATCGAATCCCAGATCGAGCTCCCTCACCTCGTCGCTGGTGAAGACTTCGCCGAATCGAGCCACCGACATGGTGAAGCTACTACCTGTCCGAGCGAGCTGAATGACATCGGGTCCGGTGACCGACGACCGGACCTCCTGGGTCTCTGCCCCGGCGGTATTTCGAAACTGAAGCGCGGTCAGCCCGTCACCATGGACTGCCAGACTGATGTGCGGCGAGTTCGGCTGGAGGTCAGACCTGACAATCCACCCTAGCTTGCGATGCGGATGGACACCCTCACCCTCGAACTCGGCCCTCGCCCGCAGAATGAAATCGCCGCTGAGCTTCCTCCACACGGAAAAGAAGTCATCGCGGTCGGACCACATATTCCGTCCCGATCCCTCGACCGTGTACACCTGCTCGTCCGGGTCGTACCGAACGGAACCCGGTCTGGTACTTCGCCCAATATCGGAACGGCCAGCGAAGATACCGATGGACCCCTGTTCAGCAGACCTCCCATTCACAAGAGTCTCTCCCCAAGAGGGACTGAGTCCGAGAACTGCGAAGACCGTAAGCAAGCTGATGGAAACACGCATCGAACCCTTCCCCTCTTCACCCTATACCAACCACATTCCACCGAAGTCTACATTCCGCGCTCCTGCGACCTGTCCGATCCGTACCCCCTTGACCGCCAGAATCGGTCGTCGCCACAGATGGCGTTGCCCACGCGGGCGCGGTCCGACTATGCTGTCAGCCGAGACCGGAAAAGGAGAGCCTTCATGATGGACCGTAGACACTTCGTCAAGATCTCAGCGGGTGCGGCGATGGGTGGGATTCTCGGCCTCGAGCACACGCTCCTGGCCAGGAGGGCTTGGCCGGTCGGGGGTAGACAACTGGACCGAATCGGCGTCCAGCTCTATACAGTCCGTCACCTTCTGGAGGAGGACTTCGAGGCCACGCTGGAAGCGGTGGCGAAGATCGGTTTCCATGAAGTGGAGTTTCACGACTATTTTGGACGGCGGCCCGAGCAGGTCAAAGCCCTTCTCGAGAGGCTCGGTCTCGATTCTCCAGCGGCTCATTTTTCCTGGCAGGCCTTCCATGAGGATCTCGATGGCGTGATCGAGACGGCCCGCGCCATCGGACACCGCTACGTTCTTCTGGCCTGGCTTCCACCCGAGGACCGATCTACTCTCGCGCAATACGAGGATCTGGCAGAGTTCTGCAACAAGGTCGGCAAGGCCTGCAACAGCGCCGGGCTACAGTTCGCTTACCACAACCATGATTTCGAGTTTCAGCCCATCGGGGGTCGGATTCCTTTCGACATCCTGCTCGACGAGACCGATCCGGATCTCGTCGAATTCGAGATGGATCTCTTCTGGATCCTCAAAGGGGGGCGCGATCCCCTCGAGTATTTCCAGAGCCACCCGGGGCGCTTCACCCTCTGCCATATCAAGGACAGGGGAGAAGATCAGAAGATGGCGGACGTCGGGGCCGGTGAGATCGACTTCGCGTCGATCTTCAGGCGTAGCGACCAGGCGGGGCTGAAGTACTACTTCATCGAGCACGACGAGCCCGCCGACCCCCTTGCATCCATCGAGTCGAGCTTCCAGCACTTGACTGCGCTGACTTTCTAGGCAGCCGGTTTTGCCTACCTGGCGAGGAAAAGAGCTTTGATGAGTCTGCCATCAAGACAGCGCCTCTGTTCACGTGATGACCCCTCCATCGCCGAGGGGATCACGCAGCGCGCAGTCTGCCGACTGTGCGCGATAAGCATCCTCCTGGCGATCTTCTATGGTCAGCCTCAACCCCTCCGCGGCGCCGAGCGCATTGTCGAGTTGGTCCTTGCCGACTCCGAACATCAGGCTCGGGTGGTCGGCAGAGCCATGCGCTCGGGCTTCCTGGTCAAGCAGTTACTGATCCCTGAAACCTCCTACGTCGGCCGGATTCCGTGGTCCGAGCTCGGTCCCGGTGTCAGCGGCGCCCTGGAGGAGGCTCAACCGGACGAGCCCTATCTGCTCACCGGAACCAAGGGCAAGTATCTGGTGGCCAGAGTGCATGCCTACGGGGCCACCCGCGATCCTGGGAGAGACGGATTTCGCCGAGGATCGAGAAGCGATCTGGGCGGTGCTATCGGTGGGCCCCACGGACTATCGGCAGCTGAGTCAGGAGGTCGATGTCGATACCGAGGACCTCGCTGCCGTCTGTCAAAGCAAAAGGCGATACTGGAACAACGAGTTGCGGGACGCCCGTGCCAAAGTAGCCGCCTTGTCCCCTGGAACACCGCTCCAGGAAGTGATCGAGGCTCACGGCGACGTCGCCAGCATGCTGTCTCTACAGGGTGAAATGGCCGAGGCGATCCAACAGGTCGAGTCCTTTGCCCCGTTGCTGCCCACCGAGGCGCCTACCGGACAACTGAGCTATCGAGACATCATGCACCAGGTCCTTGGCATCCTCGAGCTGCGCCGCGGCGAAGTCGACAACTGCCTCCAAGCGCACAATCGGGAGATGTGTCTGTTCCCCCTCAGCGAGGCGGCACGCCACCGCATTGGCGACGGTGCCCGAAAGGCTTTGAATCACTTCAGCCAGTACCTCGAAAGACACCCGGACGATCTCGAGGTTCGATGGTTGCTCAACGTCGCTGCCATGACCGCCGGGACCTATCCCGACGGCGTTCCGGAGCCCCTCCGTATCGGCCCCGATACCTTTGCTTCGGCAGTCGATCTGGGTCGTTTCTGGGATGTCGCCGGACCTGCAGGCGTCGCCTACTCGGACAACGCTGGCGGCATCGCAATCGATGACTTCGACGGCGATGGGCTCCTCGATCTCATGGTTTCGAGCGAGGATAACTGTGAGCCGCTGCGTTTCTTCCGCAATCGCGGCGACGGTACCTTCGCCCAGATCATCGAGGCCGCAGGGCTCGACACCCAACTCGGCGGTCTCAACATCACCCAGGTCGATTACAACAACGATGGCCGTCGCGATCTGTTCGTCATGCGAGGTGGATGGGAGACAGCAATTCGCGACTCCCTGTTGCGAAACAAGCCGGCTCCAGATGGTGGCGTGGAGTTCGAAGACGTCACCGTTCGAGCCGGGCTCGGCGGCCCTGGCCACCGTACCCACACTGCGACCTGGGCCGACTACGACGGCGATGGTTGGTTGGACCTATTCCTCGGTCACGAGTTCTCTTTCAGCCAGCTGTTTCGCAACCAGGGAGACGGCACTTTCGAGGATGTGACCCTGCAGGCTGGTCTGCGCTTCCGTTCCTTCACCAAGGGTGCGACGTGGGGTGACATCGACGGTAACGGTCGCCCAGATCTCTATGTCTCCAATTTCGGCGAACGCAACCTTTTGTTCGTCAATCGCGGCAACGGACGGTTCGACGAGATGGCGGTCGAACGGGGGGTCAGCGAGCCCACCTACAGCTTTCCGACCTGGTTCTGGGATTACGACAACGACGGCTGGCAGGACATCCTGGTGGTCACGTTTCTCCAGACCGTCGACGAGGTCGCTCGCGAATACCTGGGCCTGCCGCCTCAGGGGGAAACCTTGCGGATCTATCGCAACAAAGGAAACGGCTATTTCGAGGATACGACGGAGGCTCTGGGAATGGCTCGCATGATTCCGACCATGGGAGCCAACTTCGGCGATCTCAACAACGACGGCTATCTCGACTTCTACCTGGGAACGGGCGCACCTTCCTATGGCCTGTTGGTTCCCAACCGCATGTTCTTGAACCAGGAAGGACGGAAGTTTGTCGATGTGACGACCTCCACTGGAACCGGTCACCTGCAAAAAGGCCACGGCATCTCGTTCGCTGATCTGGACAACGATGGCGACCAGGACATCTTCGCCAATATGGGCGGAGCATTCCCCGGTGACAAATATCCGAGCGCCCTGTTCGAGAATCCCGGCCACGGAAACGACTGGATCGCTATCGAGCTTGTTGGCACCCGCAGCAACCGCGCAGGGATAGGTGCTCGTATCCGCGTCGTTCTCGACGAGAACGGAGAGGAATCCCAACGGGTCCGCTGGGTCACCAGCGGCGGCTCGTTCGGGGCCTCACCGCTCATGCAACATATCGGTCTGGGGCCAAACGCTCGAATCCTTCGACTCGAGATCGACTGGCCTGCCGGTCTCGGGAACACCGGATCTCTACGGCAGGTAGTCCGCGATGTACCGACAAATAGCTTCATCGTCATCACGGAGGAAACCGAGAGCTTCGAGCTCGCACCGCGGCCGCGGATCGTGCTCGCCTCTGAGGACATGGCACACGGTGCCGTTCACCAAGGTCACTGAAGAAGAGATCCCTGGTCAGTCGCCATGACCCGGGAACGGCTGGCTGCGGCCACCAGGAAGGATCAGTGGCCGTGGGTCGAGAAATGCCGATGGAGCGCGGCCGTGACCCAGGTGGCGAACAGAAAGATGAGTCCGGGAACCACAATCCCGACCATCGGCCAGGAGCTGCGAGACTCGGCAGGCTCGCGGACCGCTGGCTGGAGCTCGATCTCGGGCTCGACAGTCGGCGCTTCGATCGCCACCTCTCCTTCAACCCCTGGGTCCGCGGGCGCGCCCGCGATTTGAGCCACGATCAGCACTGCACCTCCAACCGCCGCAACCGACAATAGGATGACCACCCACGCGGCCGGTGTCATGACTTTGTCGGCCTTGACGATGCGCTTGCGATAGTTGACGTAAGCCACAAACATTCCCAGCGCGCTGGCCCCATACGCCATGGCCATTCCCAGAATCTTGCCGATGGCTTCGTCGATCATGGCGTCTCCTCCCAGCGGGTCTTCTGATTGACCCGTTCGAGATATCCCGCCTGCTGCTCTCGAAAGCCACAGAGAGGGCCTTGAGCTTCGGATCGATGATGCGAAACATCAGCCAGCCGCAGATCATGCTAGCCAGCAGACACAAGAATCCCCACGGCTTCAACAACAAGGTCCCGGCCACGCCCACTGCGACAAACAAATAGCAGAACGCTGAGAGAGTCGCCGCAATGACGTCATGCCGCGTCCACTCATCGGCTTCGGCCGGTGTCCAGTTGCGATTGAACAGTCCGTGCTCCGGATGCTCGGCGGCGTCCTCCAGCAGACCTCGGCGAATCGCCTCCTTCTTGACCGGTCCCCAGAACCCGTTGGGTCGCGCTTGAACGAAGTACTCGACCAGATGGTCCATGTCGTCCGGCTTGGTGAGAAAGCAGACCGGAATGTAGATCAGCGAGACCAGTCCGGCGAGCAGCCAGAAATTCACCCAGTCGGGTAGCTGCGGCAGCACACCCAGGGCGGGCAGCACGAAGACCACCAACCAGCTCATCAGCAGGTTGGCAATCCAGCTGGCCAGATAGGCCCACGAGTTGAAGCGCCACCACATGACCTGCAGAATCGACGGCACCCAAATTCCCGCCGCCTGGAGCCAGAGGGCGAAGATGAGCCAAGCCGTGATCGACTGCATCGAGAGACCCAGAACGAAGCTGCCGATGAGCAGGATCACGGTGTTGAAACGCCCCATCAGCACCAGCTTGCGCTCGTCGGCCTGGGGGTTGATGTAGTGATGGTAGAGATCACGCGTCGCGTATAGCGCACCGAGGTTCAGATGCGTCGAAATCGTCGACAGATGGATGGCAATGATGGCCGCGAACAACATACCGATCAGACCAGCAGGCAGAAAGTCGAATCCCAATCTGAACCAGCCAAACTCGTATTCGGCCGAGGACTCGATGCCTGGGAAGAGAACGAAGAAGGCGAGGATCGAAGCGGCCCAGAAGGAGTTGCGGAAGATGGCTGCCAGGCCGCCTGCCCAGATCGAATAGGCGGCATCACGGACGCTGCGAGCGCTCTGGATGCGCTGGGCTTCCGGATACCAATCGATGAAGTTCCCCATCCCCAGGCCACCGAAGATTGCCATGAAGAGAAGGGTGATCAAGTCGAGGGCATAGAACTTGGTCCCATCGAGGCCCCAGAAGGCATCGAAATGAAACGGGTTCGTGCGCCATCCCTCCCCCATTTCCGAAAGCCGCTCGACGATCATCACCGGTCCGCCGGCCTCGTAGATCCCCCAGAGCGAGACCAGCGTGATGACCGCAAAGCTGATCAGACCCTGTTGGAAGTCGGCCATCACCACGCCCCAATAACCGGCGGTCAACACATAGATGGCACAGATCGAGGTAAAGAGCGTGATACCGAGCCAATTGGGCCAGCCGAAAAGGTAGAGACAGACCTTGCCCATGGCCGCGGAAACCCAGGCCACCACGAACATGTTCATGAAGGTCTGCCAGCCGGCCAGCCAGCCGCGTAGCAACTCGGACCCCAGCCCCGAATAGCGCATGTTCTGCCACTCGGCCTGGCTCATGGCCAGCGAGCGCCGGAAAATCCGAGTCGAGTAGAAGGGCGAGATCGCGCACCAGGCGCTGAAGAACGGGTACCAAAGCCCGCGCATCCCCCAGCGGTAGATGGTGCCGGTGATCCACATCGGCGTGTCCGTCGCCGTGTGCGTTGCGTAGACGGACGTAGCGGGAAGCCACCAGGGCAGACCGCGCCCGGCGAGAAAGAAATCGGCTTCGCTACGTTTCCCGAGTCGGTAGAAGATCGCTCCGCAGAGGATCATCAGGCCGATGAACAGCCCGATCCAGACCCAGTCGAGTAAGACAAACTGAACAAACCCTCCGGTCTCTGCCATTTGGACGAAGGATACCGGATTTGGAGGATCGGTTCACACTTCGCGCATCACGTGGCAAAGGTGATCTGAGATAGGGACTACCCTACTCGGCTTCCCCGCTCTCTTGCATCTGGTCCATGGCCTCGGACAGACCGGGAACCAGATCGGCACCTTCAGGCACCTGGATACTCGAGCCCGCAAAGCCTCCTTCGGCGATAGGCTCGTATCGGCCTCCCAATTGCTCGGCGAGGAAAGCGTCCGTGACTGCATAAAAGCTGAGATTGTTCTCGGGTCTCTGGAACCCGTGTCCTTCGTCGGGATACAGGACGTAGGTCACCGGCAGCTCCTTTCCCTTCATGGCCGCCACGATCTGATCCGCCTCCGCCTGCTTGACTCGGGGATCGTTGGCTCCCTGACCGATCAACAAGGGTTTGCTGATCTGATCGACCTCGCTCAGCGGCGATCTCTCGCGAAGAAGTGCCTGTCCGCCTTCGGTCCTCGGATCTCCTACCCGTTTCGCAAAGATCTCCAGCATTGAGGTCCAGTAGGGAGGAATGCTGGCGAGTAGAGTTTCCAGATTCGAGGGACCCACGATGTCGACTCCAGCCGCAAATCTCTCGGGTGTGAAAGCCAGCCCAGCGAGCGTCGCATACCCCCCATAAGAGCCACCCATGATGGCCACCTTGTCTTCCTGAGCAATCCCTTCGGCCGTTGCCCAGTCGACGGCATCGATCAGGTCGTCATGCATGGCTCGGCCCCACTGCAGGTCACCAGCGTTGATGAACCCCTTGCCAAATCCCGTGGAGCTCCGGAAGTTCACCTGCAGAACTGCATAACCGCGGTTGGCCAACATCTGGACCATCCCAGAGAAGCCATAGGTGTCCCGACCCCAGGGTCCTCCGTGTACCAGCAACACCATGGGCACGGGTTCATTTGGAATGCCATCTCCATCAGAGTCGCTCCATGCCGGCAGGGTCAAGTATGAGACCAGATCCAACCCGTCGCGAGCGGGAATCACATGAGCAGTCGCCGGTGCCAACCGATAACCATCGAGCGCCGGACGCGTGTTGAACAACAGCTGGACTTCCTGAAGACCTCGGTCGTACAAGTAGTACTGGCCCGGTGCATCGGGCTGATCCGAATAGAGGATCCACCTGTCGTTGGCCCGCGTCTGCCCGAGAATGAGAACGTCTCCTTTGATCTGGCGACTGATCGTCTCGAGATCGGCGGCCACCTCATCGGTCACGGGGATCCACTCGAGCTGGGTGTAGTTCACCCCATAGGCCAGGACTTCTCCCGTCTCCGGGTGGGTCAGGACTTCCTGAACGTCGGCTCGGTCATCCGATCCCAGAATCTCGATCTCTCCCGTCGGGATATCCATCGCCACCAGAGCGGCGGTGTCGCGTCCTCTGCTATCGATGCCGTAGGCCGTTTTGCCATTGCTCGCCACGCTGATGAACTGGGTGGTCAGTGCGTCGTCAGCCGGAATCGTCAGAAACGCCTCCCAGGCTCCTTGATCGTCCTGCCGATAAAGCTCGCTACCTCCATCGGGAGTGTTTTTGTATGCCAGACGGAGATCAAGTGCGGTATCGGCGACGTAGCCTGCCATGCCCTCGTTCTTCTCGATCAGGGTCTTCTCTCCAGTCGCGATATTCAGGCGATGAATATCGTGCCACCTCTCATCTCGGTCGTTGAGCCCGACCAGCAGCTCCTCGGGATGCTCGAAGCTGGTCGCGACGATCTGGGCCTGGACACCTTCCAGAGGAGTCAGATTGCGATCGTCTGCCGTTGTCACGTTAACCGCATGGACTTGCCAATTTTCGTTGCCACCCTGATCTTGCAGGTAGAGAATGTGCTCACCATCCTCAGCCCAGTGGTACACACCGATGCCCCGCAGCGTGTCGTTGGTGATCGCGCGGGCCGACTCGATCTCCTCCACCGGAGCGACCCAGACGTTCTGAACACCCTCGATCGGCGCCAGAAAGCTGACCATCGTGCCGTCGGGGCTGATGCGACCCCGAAATCTCTCGGGATTCCCCAAGAGAGCTTCTCTGGGGATGATCTCAACGTCTTCGATGGTGATGGCGGGAGGTTCGGCAACGCCGACCTCCTCTTCGGACGGTGCACCACAGGCGATCAGCAGGATCGTGAAGACTGAGAGGACAGACCACTGGTTTACGTTGCGCATCAGGAACCTCCAGGGAACGGGTTGTCAGGGACACGGATGGTGTCACTGTTGATCATCTTGGGTGCCTCGACAGTCCGAGGACACAGAGCTATGGAATCAATCCACCCCTCTATTGGGCTCTAACGTCGTAGGCAAAGAGATTCTCTTGCTCCTTGAGAAGCAACATACCGTTGGCGATCACCGGGTGAGACCAGCTGGGTTTCTTCGCACCTGGAATCGGGAACGAACCGTGCTCGACATACTCCTTGGGGTTGGCCTCGACCAGAATCATCAAGCCGTTCTGATAGCGAAAGTAGATCCGACCCTCGGCATAGGTGATGGCCGCGGAGTCCTTTCCTTCGTTGCGGATTGGCCCCCAAGCCACTTCACCGGTTTCCATCTTCACCACCAGCGGAAAGCCCTTGTTGTGACCGGTGCCGGTGTAGACGTAGCCCTCGTGCAGGATCAGGCCGCCGTGATGATTCTGCATGGTCTCGCCCTCGAGGAAGTAGACCTCTTCGGCCAGCCACTCGTTCTGCTCCTCTTCGGAATTCTCGTCGAAGTTCGGGTTCTTGGAGATTCTGAGCAGGGCCGCACCCGTTCCGTAGCCCGAGGTCGAAAACACATAGTCGCCGGTGACGAGAGAGGTTGGGATATTGGCGATGTCGTTGGCCACCCGGTTGTAGCTCCAGAGCATTTCGCCAGTCTCGGCATGGACACCCATCACCCCACGGCCCACGAGCTGGACATATTGTCGGGTGCCCGCGATCTCAGTCACCACGACAGAGGAATAGGCCGCTCCATCAGCGCCGATGGGACCGATGCGGCCGCCGCGAGTCACCCAGATCTCCTCGCCGGTCTGCTTGTCGAGGGCCACCATCATCGCCCGTATGTGACCCGGTGTGACGATCACTTTGTTGCCGTCGACAAGGGGCGACTCGGTGTAGCGCCAGTCGTAGCTGCCCATGGCTTTCATCAGGTAGCTCTCGTATTTTTCCACCATGCTGACCCGCCAGACCTCTTTCCCCGTGGCAGCCTCGAGGGAGATGACGTCTCCTTCCGTGTTGGTGACAAAGAGGCGATCCCCGTCGGTGGTCGGAGTGCAGCGGGAACCGCCGTAGTCGTCTTCGTGGATAGGCCCTACCTTGGTCTTCCAAAGCAACCCGCCGTCGCTTTCCCGGAGGGCGAAGACGTACTGTCCATCCTCCAGATCGCCCATGGTGTAGATCCGGCCATCCTTGACGGAAACGCTGGAGAAACCGGCACCGAGATCCTCGGCCTGCCAAGCCAGGGGCGGTCCTCCATCGGGCCACTCTTCAAGCAGCCCTGTCTCGGGCGACTTGCCATCGCGGTTCGGTCCTCGCCATTGTGGCCAGTCAGCCGACTGCAACGAATCGCCGATCCAAAGCATCGCCACCGTCGCGAGAACCGCAGTCCGGAGCGTCTGAGAAAGGGTCGAGGGACGAGAACAAGTCATTTCGGGCTCCTTGTCTATCAAGCTGCACTGCGGAATTCGAACTGATCCGGCTCAGCGGTACACGATTGCAGGATTCTACTGAATCTACGGCGGAATTCTCTTTCGGTTGCCGATCCTTTCTTAACCCCGCCACTTGTGGCATGGTTAGTCGCTGCTGACCATGACCCTGGAAATTGCCTATCTGTTGACGCTCATCGTCGTGGCGCTGGTTCTGTTTGCCACTGAGGTTTTCTCCATCGACGTGGTGGGGCTGCTTCTCCTCCTGGCCCTGACCGTCCCAGGGATCTTGAGCCCTCGGCAGGCTCTGGCCGGGTTCGGAAGCGAGACCATCTTCGTCCTGATCGGCCTTTTCGTGCTGACCGCCGGCATCCGCAAAACCGGAGTCGTCGAGCGGTTGGGGCTTCGACTCGCCGCCTTTGGCAGTGATCGGCCCGTCGCCTTGACGCGGATGCTGATCACCTCCGCCACCGCCATGAGCGCCTTCATCTCCAACACGATCACCACTGCGGTGCTGCTGCCGATCACGGTAGGCAGTGCCAAGCGAGCCGGCATCTCGGTGGCCAAGGTCCTCATGCCGCTGGCGTTCGCGTCGATTCTGGCTGGCAGCATCACGGTCATCGCCACCTCGACCAACCTGGTGATCTCAGGCGAGCTGCCTGACTACGGGATGGAGAGAATCGGTTTTTTCGAGCTCGCTCCGGTCGGTATCGGTTTGACGGTGGCCGGACTTCTCTATCTGCTTTTCGTTGCGCCCCGCATCGTCCCCGATCGCTTCAAGGGCGATCGGCTGGAAAACTTTGGCTTGCGCAGGTACATCTCCGAGCTAATCATCCCCAGCGGCTCCAAACTGGATGGAAAAACGTTGGCCGAAAGCAAGCTGGGCGAGACCCTCAACCTCTCCGTGCTCTCCTTGCGCAGGGGCGATCGACGCAATCTGCAACCAAGATCCAATTCCAAACTAAGGGAAGCTGACATTCTCCTGATCGAGGGCTCTGCCGACGACATTCTGTCGATCAAGGATGTGATGGGGGTGGATATCGACACCGGTTTCGAGGCCTCCGACACCGATCTGGAATCCGCTGGGGTGAGGATGGTAGAAGTCATGGTGACGCCCGAATCACAATGGCTGCACAAATCGGCCAGGGCGAACGGATTTCGACAAGCGACCGGCCTTTCGGTCCTGGCGATCCACTCGCCAGGAGGCGAGCAGGACTATCAGCGCCAGTTGTCGAGGCAACGGATGGGCGCCGGTGACGTCCTGTTGCTGCAAGGCAGTATCGAAGATATCGAGCGCCTCGACCCTGCCGATCTTCTCAATCTGGAAGATGTCTCCGCCCACCACCCCCGCTCGACCAAGGGACCCTTGGCCGCGACGATCTTTGTCGCCGCTCTCTTTGTGGCCGCCACCGGTATCCTGCCCATGTCCGTCGCGTTCCTGACCGGCATCGTCGCCCTGATCTTGACCAAAGCGCTGCGGCCCGAGGAAGGGTATCGATCCATCAACTGGCGCCTTCTGGTTCTCATCGGTTGCATGATGGCCTTCGGAGTGGCTATGAAGGAGACCGGAACCTCGACGTTTCTCGCCAATCTGGTGGTCGAGTACGTAAGTCCGTTCGGCACCCTGGCTGTGCTGGCGGCTTTCTTCGTTCTCACCTCGTTTCTCACTCAACCCATGTCCAATCAGGCCGCGGCCTTGATCGTCCTGCCGGTGGCCATCGAATCGGCTCGGGCCCTGGGTGTGGACCCACGATCCCTGGTGATGTCGGTGACCTTCGCCGCTTCCTGCTCTTTCTTGACACCGTTGGAGCCGGCTTGCATCCTCGTCTACGGACCCGGCCGTTATCGCTTCTTCGACTTCTTCAAGGTAGGGTTGCCGCTGACCCTCATCGTGTTTGCCTTTTGTATGGCATTGATCCCGGTCTTTTGGCCGTTCCATCCCTGAGGACTGGTGGCCATCATGGTGAACCTGGCCATTGTGGGGTACGGCGATCTGGCACGCTCGGTCTACGGACCGGCCATCACAGCCCTGGCACCCGAGGTCCAGTTGGCGGGAGTGGTGGAGCTCGACTCCGCGCGACGTCGCGACGCTGAGGCGGCCCTGCCTGAAATCCCCACATTTGCTTCTTTGGAAGGCGTGCTCTCTGCGACCAAGGTGGATGGTGTCCTCATCGCCACCCCACCCACGACCCATGCCGATCTCGCGGTCGCAGCCTTCGACGCCGGTCTCGCCGTTTACGTGGAGAAGCCTCTGGCAGCAGACGAGAAAGATGGCCGAAGGATTGTCGAGGCTTGGAAGCGAGCGGGAACCATTGGCATGGTGGGCTTCAACTACCGATGTAACTCGATCATCCGAGATCTCCGTCGGGCGCTGGCTGACGGAGAGATCGGTACGGTGGTGACGGCGCGTACCTCCTTTGGCTTGGCGCCGGAGGAGCTTCCACCGTGGAAACAGAGGCGAGCTACGGGCGGCGGTGCGCTCCTCGATCTGGGTTCACACCACATCGACCTCCTGATGTACCTTTTCCAGGCACCTGTGGAGACGGTGGGCTGCCATATCTGGTCGGACCGCACCGAAGACGACAACGCCGTACTCATCCTGACGTTCGCATCCGGTGTCGTGGCTCAGATCCATGTCTCGTCGAGCTCGGTAGAGGAGGACAGGATCGAGATTCACGGCCGCGACGGCAAGCTGATCTACGATCGTTACTTCAGCGAACGCCTGCAGCGTACCGGCCGGTCCTCGGGACAAGTTCGCAAGCAACTCCTGATCAACCGATTCATGAGTTTCGTACCCGGTCGAGATCTGCCTGAGAAGCTACGATCTCCTTTGCGAGAGCCATCCTTCCCGCGCGCGATCGGGAGGTTTGTCGAGGCGATCGCCACAGGCGACCCCAAACTACCCGACATCGAAGACGGCTGGCGATGCCTGCAGGTGATCCTGGCTGCCGAGCAGGCCCACAGAGAGGGAAGAGTGGAAGAGGTAGGCGTATGAGCAAGGTCGATTTGTCGGTGATTCTCATCACGGCTAGCGACTATCGTCGGCTGCGAAAGACCATTCAGCACCTGGCGGTGCAGGATATGGCCGATCGGATGCAGTTGATTCTTGTCTGCCAGAAGGCGTCCAATCTCGAGGTCCCACCGGAGGACGTGCAGAGATTCGGCGAGCTGACGATCTTCGAATCCGGCCCCATGCAATCCACCGGCGCGCCCCGTGCCGAGGCTGTCTCCGTCGCCAACGGCGATGTCACGGTCTTCGCGGAAGATCACTGTTTCCCGCAGCCTGGGTGGGCCCGCGCCCTTGTCGAGGCCCACACAGCGGGCCACGCCGCGGTCGGGCCAAGCATGAGCAACGCCAATCCGGAGACCTCACTCAGCTGGGCCGACGTCAGCCTGAACTTCGGACCCAGCGTCGATCAGCAGACCTCCGAGACCTCGTCACTGCTTTGTTGGCACAACACCTCCTACACCACCGGAGTTCTCCAGCAGCAGAAGGACCTGGGAACGTTGCTGGAAGCAGAAGGGGTTCTCTTCCGTCGACTGGAGGAGGCCGGTCAGTCTCTGTTCAGAACGGCCGATGCGCGCGTCGTCCACATCAACATCTCCGCGATCCGGGGCTTCCTGCTGGGTCAGTTCTGGGGAACTCGACTCTTCTGGGCGACCCTGACAGACGTCGAGGATTGGTCGTGGCTGCGACGACTGTTCTTTGCCGTTGCCTCTCCCGCCTTGGCTGCCCGGCGATTCTTCCGGGGTCTGAAGGACCTGCGCCGCATCGCCCCCGAGCGAACATTCTCTGCCCTGCCCTATCTGACCAGCGGATCGATCGTCCTGACCGCCGGGGCGGTGGCGGGTCTTCTCGGAGGCCCCGGCAACTGTATGAAGTACCGCCTCAGCCTCGAGTTCGAGCGCGAGGCGCATCTGGCTGCGGGCGAGGAGCAGCTTCTCTTTGTCTGATGCAGCCCCATTGCGGCCTCGACTCTCGGTCATTGTCCCGACCTGCAATCGCGACCGGTCTCTAGCCCGCTGCCTGGCGGCACTCGCCGCCCAGACCCTGTCGGGTGCCGACTTCGAGGTTGTCGTGGTCGACGACTCCGGCAATCCCGAGACCGGCCAAACCCTCCCCGAGAACCTCGAAGTGGCCCGGCTTCAGCTGCTACGACATGACCGCAACATGGGGGCCGCGGCCGCCCGCAACACCGGGGCGCGCGCCGCCAGCGAGCCCTTCCTGGCCTTTGTCGACGACGACTGTGTACCCGCATCCGACTGGGCCGCCCAACTGACGATGCTGCTGCCCACAGCGAGCGGCGCGGCTCTGGTGGGCGCCGTGCGCGTCGACGATCCACAGCCCGGTGCCGATCGGGTCACTCAACTGCTCTCCAACCCCCTGGAAGCGGCCGACGGCACCCTGGTTCGCGCCCAGACCGCCAATCTATCCCTGCCAGCAGCCGGTTTCGAGGCACTAGGCGGATTCGATGAGAGCTATCTCGGAGCGGGCTACGAGGACTACGACTTCTGCCGACGTTGGCGGGCGAGCGGCCGTCGAATCGTGGCAGCACCGCAAGCCGTCGTTCATCACAGACGCAACACCACCCTGGCCGGATTCTGGCGACAGCACTACCGCTACGGACTGGGTGCGGCCCGATTCTACGCTCCTGGAGCGAACGCGCCTCGACCACCTCTGAAAGCCAGTCTGAGGCGAGTACTGCAGGCTGTCGGTGCAGGGAGAACGCTTCCCGAGAAACTTGGACACCTCGGCTGGGTGGGGCTGTCGCAATGTGCGATGCTCGTTGGCTTTGCCACCGGGCGGATCTTCCGATCCTCGCCCCACCCACCAAGGGTCAACGGTACTGGACCCGTCTGATCAGTCGGTCAGCTTGTGCAGGGCCTCTTCCAGTTTGCCCCACTGCGTCTTGGCCCAGTCGGTGACATCCTGGATGCCGCCGGCGACCTTGGTCATCGTCAGATAACCGCTCACCCGATCCCAGTCGACGACGTTCCACCACTCGGCGATGTAGTCGGGCCGCCGATTCTGGTAGTTGAGATAGTAGGCATGCTCCCACACATCCAGACCCAGGATTGGAATCAGGCCGTCGGACACCGGGTTGTCCTGATTCGGCGTGCTGGTGACCACCAACTTGCCATCGGCGCCAACACATAGCCAAGCCCAGCCACTGCCGAAACGCGTGACTCCCGCTTTGGCGAAGGCAGCTTTGAAATCGTCGAATGAACCGAAAGCGTCGTTGATGGCATCGGCCAGACCGCCGCTGGGCTCGCCGCCACCCTTGGCGCTCATGAGCGTCCAGAACATACTGTGATTCACATGACCGCCACCGTTGTTGCGAACTGCTCCGCGAATATCCTTCGGCAGAGCATCGAGGTCGATAAGCAGCTCGATCGCAGTCTTGTCCTGCAGCTCGGGATGCCCTTCGAGAGCCGCGTTGAGATTGTTCACATAGGCTGCATGATGCTTGTCATGATGAATCCCCATGGTCGCGGTATCGATATAGGGCTCCAGCGCATTAGTGTCGTAAGGTAGATCCGGTAACTTGAAAGCCATGATGTGTCCTCTCTTGAGTATTTGTGTGCGTTTCAGCCGTTCAGTCTAGCAGGCTTGAAACAGGTAACGGACTCCAATTTGCCAGGATTCTCATGATCGACAACGCGCACATCGACCCAGCGGACGAGCTCACCTGCCTGGGACATGGCGAAGATCCGCAGTCCCAAGCCGGATCGATGTCCCCTCCGATCGTTCAGACCTCTCTCTTCGCACATCGATCCACGGATGACCTGACCGCGGGCCTGGCGGCCGAACACCAGTCCCACGTCTACACGCTGGGGCAGAACCCGACTGTCGAGGCGGTCGAAACCAAGATCGCCAAACTAGAGCGCGGAGAGTCGTGCAAGGTGCTCTCTTCCGGCATGGCGGCCATCAGCGCTGTCTTCCTCGGGCTTCTCGAATCCGGTGCGCATATTCTGTTCGTCAACAACACCTACGGTCCAACTCTCCAGCTCGCCGATCGTCTGCGATCCTTTGGCATTGACTACGACGTGGTGCTGAGCTCGGATCTGGATCCGATCGCAGCATCTATGAAGCCCGAAACTCGAATGGTCTGGATGGAGAGCCCAGGGACGATGCTATTTCGGGTCGTGGACATCGGTGCCATTGCCGAGTTGGCGCGGGAGCACGGCGCCTTGACAGTCATCGACAACAGTTGGGCAACACCCCTGTTTCAGAAGCCCCTCCTGCTGGGGGTGGATCTGGTCGTCCACGCGGCGACCAAGTACATGGGCGGGCATAGCGACGTCATCGCCGGCGCGATCGTCGGTTCCGCAGAGCTTCTGAAGAAGATCTTCTACAACAGCTATCTGCTCCTGGGCGGCGCCATCGGACCCTTCGATGCCTGGCTGGTCAACCGCGGCTTACGAACGCTCCCCAACCGGATGCGACAGCACCACACCGATGGTCTGGCGCTGGCTCTGTACCTGGACGAGCAACCCGAGGTCCGACGGGTCTTTCACCCTGGCGTGGCGGCCGACCCGGCGTTGATCAAGACACAACTCTCGGGCTTCTCGGGACTCTTCAGCTTCGAGCTCAATACCGACAGCTACGCGGAGGTGGCCTCGTTCGTCGATCGCTTGCGACTCTTCCGCATCGGTGTGAGCTGGGGAGGAGTCGAGAGCCTCGCCTTGACCCCCAATCAAAGCACCAACGCCGCCAACCTGGCCTGCCAACAGATTCCACCCGGCACGGTGAGACTTTCAGTGGGTCTAGAAGGGGCGACGGTCCTCATCAAAGATCTTGAGCAGGCCCTCTCAAGATAGAGTTCCAGTCATGATGCGGACGATCCGTGAGCTGGACGCCCCCGAGGTGCGAGTACTCGGGGCGTTGATGGAGAAAGAGCGGGCGACACCAGATCAGTACCCGATGACGGTCAACGCACTGATCGCCGCCTGTAACCAGAAGAGCAACCGCGAGCCGGTTACCGAGCTGAGCGAGACCGAGGTAGTGGAGGCGCTCGAGCGCCTACGCGGAGACGTCCTGGCGTGGCGCAGCGAAGGCGCCCGCGTCGAGCGCTGGAGTCAGTCGATCAGTCGCCGTCTCGAGCTGAACTCGGCGTCGAAGGCAATTCTGACCCTGCTCATGCTGCGCGGGCCGCAGACGCCTGGCCAGCTCCGATCTCGCAGCGGCCGGCTGCACCCCTTCTCCGAGCTTGCCGAGGTCGAGGCCACCCTGCGCGAGATGGCTGCGGGCGACGCGCCGCTGGCAATCACTCTGAAGCGGCAGCCCGGCACGAAGGAAAGTCGCTGGGCTCATCTTCTCGGCCCCGAACCTGCCCGTGACCCCACGAGATCCACATCAACCATGCCTCCTCCCCAACCTGCTACCGGTCCCGGGTTGAGCGAACGACTGGACGCGGTGGAACGACGTGTGGAAGAACTGGCCGGCGAGCTCAGACGACTGCGAGAGGAGCTCGGCAGCTAGCCATTTGGCCTCTCAGTATTGGTTGGGCTCGTCGCGGGACGGGATGGGCTCAGCGCCGCTTTCCTTCAGCGCTTTCCTCTGCTCCATCTTCTCTTTCTTGGCTAGGCGTTTCTCTCTCTTCTTCTGCTCACGCTGGCGCTTGGCTTGGGTTTGAGGTCCTGGTCTTGCCATAGTGACGACTCCTTCCGGGGAGATTGACAACCCTGGCACAAGTAGTGGCTCGAAGAACCATGCTAGGGCAGGCACAGTCTACCCTGTGCACGCGGTCAAGTTTATTCAAGGGGGCCGGGAAAGAGAATATCAAGACCCAGGTCCCCGGCTATCGCATCATCCTCGCATTCATGGCTCGGTTGGTTCCTCACTCGAACAGGGTGTATATCAGATCGTCGATCACGTGTCCGTCGCCACCGGAGTGCCGGCGGGGGTTTGATCTCCAAGAGAACAGGAAGTGCCGAGGTGGCGGCAACGCAACTCCTTGTATCAGGAATCTGCTGTTTGCTTTCTCCTTTGTTGTTCAATGCGGGAGTGATCCTATTCATCTTGTTTCTCTTGGTTTGGGGGATTGCGGTCATCGGTGATTCACCCCAGTTCTCTGCACTGATTGCTGAAACCGCGCCCCGAGAGTATGTCGGGTCGGCCCTGACCATGGTCAACTCCATCGGCTTCCTCGTCACAGTGTTCAGCATTGAAATGGTCAACGCTTTGCTCCTGGTGATTGGACCGCGAACCATCTCCTGGTTGCTCCTACCCGGGCCTCTGTTTGAGCATTTGGCGCTCAAGCCTTTATACCAACAGGACGCGAGTCTCATCCGTTAGCAAAGAACCTCGGGAGCACTCAGCGGTCAGGATCTGGGCCAGGTGACTGAGGCCGGGGCCCTGGACCAGGTTGATACCATCTCGAGACTTGCATTCCTCTAGCACCAACGCCCGAGAACCCATGTCGACCGCTGCAGCGGCTATGCCACTGGCCACCCTGGTCGGCTGCTTTGTCCTCGGCGGACTATTCCTCGACGCCAGTGCCGAGCTCCTGGTGTTGGCCATTCTCGCGGCAGCAGGCGTGGCGGGCCTGCAAGCCATCCGGCAAGGCTCATCCTGGGACGACATTCAACGCTCCACGGGCGAGAAACTGGCGGCGGTCCTACCCGTGATTCTCATCCTTCTCGCCATCGGCATGCTCATCGGTACATGGGTGACTTCCGGCACCATCCCGACTCTGATCGCGGCGGGAATTCGACTCCTGAGCCCCCGATTCTTCGTCCTGTCGGCCTTTCTGGTCACCGCGGTGATGTCCCTCTGCACGGGGACCTCTTGGGGCTCTGCGGGAACTCTGGGTGTGGCGTTGATGGGAGCTGCCAGTGCCATCGGAGCCCCACTTCCAGCCACGGCAGGGGCCGTGATCTCCGGCGCCTATCTGGGCGACAAGATGTCGCCGCTTTCCGACTCCACCAACATCTGCGCTATCGGTGCTGCCGCCGACCTTTACGCCCACATCCGCAACATGCTCTACACCGCTGTTCCCTCGACTCTCATCGCGATCACCGTTTACGCGGTCGTAGGGCATCGCACATCCACGTCGAGTGGCGTGCCCGAGTCAGCCACCACTCTGCTCGCCGAGATGGAGACCGTTTTCTCACTGTCGCCGTGGACATTGCTACCTCTGGGCGTCGTCTTGGTCGGCATTGTTCTGCGCGTCTCGCCAGCTTTGGCTTTGGCTGCCTCTTCGTTCGTTGCCACGATTCTGGGAGTGCTACTACAGGGATTCCGTATCGAAAGCGCTATGGCATCGGCGGTGATCGGATTCAAACCGAGCATGGTGGCCGAGCTGGGAATCGACCCTGCAAGCCTGAGTGAGTTCTTTGTGAGACTGCTCGACCGTGGAGGTCTCTACTCCATGTCCTACACTCTCGTCATCATCCTGGCGGCCTTTCTCCTGGCAGCTGGGATGGATGTGTCCGGGGCCCTGGACCAACTTCTCCAGTTTCTCTTGGCCAGAGTGAGATCGACCTTCGGGCTGATTGCCGCAACGATGGCGTCTGGCACGACCATGATCTCGTTGACGAGCCACGGCGGAGTCACCGCCTTGATCGTCGGCGGCATGTTCCAAAAGGCCTACAAGGAGAGACGGCTGGCCCCGGTCAATCTCTCCCGATCCCTCGAGGACTCGGTCACCATCGTCGAGCCGCTCATGCCATGGACAGTCTCAGGAATCTTCATGTCCACGACGCTCGGTGTGCCAACCCTCGCCCTCCTGCCCTGGGCGGTCTTCTGCTACGGCGGCCCGATCTTCTCGCTACTTTGGGCCGCAGGTTTCGACAGGACCGGGCTCGGGCTCAAGCGCCTCGACCCATAGAACTCTCATTCCTTTGGCGGGACACAATTGTTTTTATCGTAGCTTCCTGTATAAGAGGTCAACGCAAACGGAGAACCAACAATAACGCCGGCAGCTCTCGAGAGAATGACTGGCTTCTGAGACGCGAGAAGAACATGATGAAGATCAAGCAGACCCTGGCACTGATGACTGCGTCGCTCACCTGGAGCTGCGGCAGGAGGCGAGCCGTCCGCAGGCCCCGAAGAATCCTCCTCCGGGCCCTCGGGGGCATGGGTCGCCGAGGCGATGGATGGGGCGGAATACGAAGATGCCTGTGCGATGACACCCGGCTGCGGGGAGATCCGCTATCAGGCGCCAGGTGCCGCCGAGCCCATCTGGCGTGTGCTTGTGATTCGCGAAGCTACCGGCGAGATCCGCATCGATCAGGTGGAGACCATCGACGTCCCGAAGAATGACGGTGTACCTGTCGGGCCACTTTCCGGCACCCACGCGTTGGTGGGTCTCGACGCGACTGGTGAGAGGGTCGACGGGCAGCTCCTACGCTTTCCACAGGCGATGAGGGTCGAGTATGTAGGCGGCCAGTCTCCTGTCGAGTGGATCGACCTGACGGGGAAAACAGTGGACACCCTGGGCTACCTCAGAGCGTCCTCTTCGATCGTATCCCTGGCGATTCAGGACAGCTCGGGTGAGACACTCACTTCGATAGATGTTCCGGCAACCGTGGCCACGAGCCCGCCTGGAAACGACTTCTCTCTGGAGTGGACCACCCCGGCCTGGGCCGCCAGCCGACCCTGGCAAGGCCTACCACCCTACTGCTCCCACGTACTCATCCTCGAAGGGGAGCAAGACCGGCACCTGGCCCAAGGCATCACTTTCGAACAGACCGTCACCCTCGCCAAGCCGGGGCCGCTGCAGTTGGCCGCCGCTCAGACCGCTCTGAGCCGCATGACTCCTATGTTGTGTCAGAGCATTGGACGCATCGCGTTCGGATATGTTCCGGAGAATACCAAGACACAGGGTGCGGTCAGCTCGGCTGGCGCCGGCGATCTGATGCTGATCAATCTCAATGCCGAATTCGACGACGACAGCCTGGAGAGGATGGCGAGTCGTCGACTCTGGCTACAGCGGACCATCACCCATGAAGCCGGGCACAACGCCGAAACACTGTTGACCGTCGAGGGCTCAGACCCAGGGAGCTACAGCGGGTGGTGGGGCTTCCCGCCCCGAACCATGGCCAACAAGACCATCGAGAATGTGCGCCTGGAGAAGGGTCTACCGGCCGAATGGCTCCGTCTTCACGAGTCCTTTGTCGATCACGACTGGGCCGTCGGCTACGGATCATTTCCCGAGGACCCCACTCACCCAGGGGACATCAGCCGACAGATCTCAGATGGCGGATTCATGTCGCACTACGGCTCCCAGGCCTGGTGGGACGACATCGCCGAGTTCGTGGCGCATGCCTACCTTTCGGGTCCGATCACCGATGCCTATCGAGAGCATGGACAGTTGAACATGAGAGAAGACAGCGGCTGCCAGGAGATGCAAGGCTACGGCGAGAAGAATCTTCCGGCGCGATTCGCTGCCGTTTACACCAAGTTGCGTTTCATCCAGGACCTCGGACTCGTTGACTCCGATGACGTCCGAGCTTGCATGGGCAACAGCCTCGGCCTGCCTGACGACGGACAAGGCTTTCACTTCTATCAGGGCACCATGAAGATGCGCAGCTTCGAGAACCAGATGAAGGCCGGCATCGGCACCAAGCAGAGCGGGGTGCGGATCTTCGAGATGGAAGGATCAGGCGAGGCCAACTTCGCCGACAAGAGCTATCCGACGAAACTGAGACTGCGACTGAACCTGGGAGGGCGATTCGACGACCTGCAGGAAGTCTCCTGGCCGCGTGGAGTCTACGAGCTCGGCCTGCTGGGCGACAACAACGTTTTGCTCCGCCTGGACGGCGCCAAGGCGGGCAACTTCGATGCCATGGACGGATTCGTGTTGGTCGCGGAAGCCTCGAACGACCGTATCGCCGGATCCATCGTTTTGCAAAGAGTCATGCGTCTGCAAGCGCCGCTGCCGGTGCCTGAAAAGTACGATCCGCCGCTGATCATCCGCTTCTCGATGGAGCACTGAGAACCGCTACGAGGGCTCGGCTGCTTCTACTCCGAACGCCTCCCGACCGTCTGGGAGAAATCGGGCTCTCTTCTGGCTTCCAGCTTCTGCTCCAAGGCATACGCAAAGGCAGCCAACTCCGCCTCTGTGTAGGGAAGTCCCAACAGCGAAAGCCCGATCGGCAGACCGTGAATCTCTCCCATGGGAATCGTAATCGCCGGATACCCGGAAACGGCCGCGGCGCTCGAGCTGCTGACGGAGTTGCCACTCCAGTGATCGCCATTGACCAGATCGGTGGTCCAGGTCGGCCCATTGGTCGGCGCGATGATGGCGTCTAGATCATTCTCGTGCATCACCTGGTCGAGGAGTTTCGAGACTGCCACATGACTCTCCTCCAGCGCTTTCAGATAGTCAGGCTCGGCGAGTGAGCCCTTCGATTCCGCTTTCTCGAAGATCTCCTGCCCGAACCAGGGCATGACTCGATCCGCGTACTCCCGATTGAAGTCGATGAGCTTCGCCAAGGTGTCGACAGTGGGGTCCACCTCGCTAGCTGCCAGATAGGCATTCAGGTCCGCCTTGAACTCGTAGAGCAGCACCTCGTATTCCGCATCGTCGGCCGCGTCCGGGATCTCGAGGTTGACAGGATCCACGACAGTCGCGCCCAACTCGTTGAGCGTCTCCACGACCGCATCGAAGATCTCCTTGACCCTTGGGTCGCCCTTGGCACCACTGTAGTCACGCCGGACGCCGATACGAGCTCCGCGAAGAGCATCGATCTCGAGCTTGCCCGTGTAGTCCTTGGCGCCGGGGTGATCCGTCGCCGCAGCATCGGCAGGATCGTGGACCGCCATGGCGTTCAACAGAATCGCGGCATCGCGAACCGATCGGGCCATCGGACCCGCGGTGTCCTGGGTATGAGCGATGGGGATGATGCCGTCGCGACTCACAAGCCCGACCGTCGGCTTGATGCCCACCACACCGTTGATCCCCGCCGGGCAGACCACCGAACCGTCCGTCTCGGTGCCAATCGACACCACCGACAGACCGGCGGCCACCGCCACCGCGGAGCCGCTCGAAGACCCGCAGGGATTTCGATCGACACTGTAGGGGTTGTGAGTCTGTCCTCCGATACTGCTCCAACCGCTCGAAGAGTTCGTCGATCGGAAGTTTGCCCACTCACTCAGATTGGTCTTACCGAGGATGACCGCTCCCGCCTCACGCAGGGCCCGCACATGGAACGCGTCATCCGGAGCCTTGTGCCCTTGGAGCGCGAGCGATCCCGCCGTAGTCTCCATCTCGTCACCCGTGTCGATGTTCGCTTTCAGCAGAACCGGGATACCGTGCAGCGGCCCACGCGGGCCCCGATCCGCCCTTTCCCCGTCGAGCTCGGCGGCGATGGCGAGAGCATCCGGGTTGATCTCGATGACCGCCGCCAGGCCAGGCCCTGCCTCGTCGATCTCCGCGATTCGCTGCAGGTGGAACGTCACCAGCTGCTCCGCCGTCAGGGTGCCCTCCTCCATGCGGCTCTGCAACTCGCCGATACCCATATAGGCCAGCTCCTCGTCGAAGGCAGACACCGAAGGTGTGGCGTCGCCCGCCGGCCGATCCACTCGGTCTACGCATCCCCAGGCGACCACGAGAAAGAGACACGTCGAAACGATGACAGTCAAACTCTTCATCTCCACCTCTCCTTGGAAACACCTCAAACGGGAACACCAAACCGGTCGGCCAGAGCCCGACGGACACGCGCCAGTCCGGCCAGTAGATACTCCGCTTCGGCACCGATGCCTATCCGAAAGTAGCGGTCCATTCCGTAGCAGTCCCCTGCAAGGACAAACACGCTGTGATCCTCGCGCAACCAGGTGGCCAGTTCCGTCGAGTTCATGTCGAAGTCGTAGTGTAGGAACGCCATCCCTCCGGCCTTGGGTGGCACGAAGCGGAACTGGTCCCCGAAGGATCGTACCCACTCCAGCGTCTTCTCGAGATTGGCGCGCAGCATCGATCGATTGCGCTCGAGGATGCGCGGCCGCACCTCCGGTGACAGAGCAATGTCACCGATCTTGTGACTCAGGATGCCGGCGGTGATCGAGGTGTAGTCGTGGTACGCCCAGGAGGTGGCGATGGTCTTGGCCGGCCCGACCAACCAGCCCAGACGCAGCCCGGGCAGGGCGTAGGCCTTCGAAAGCCCACCGCTGACCATGACCCGGTCCGCCATGCCAATAAAGCTCTCCAGCTCGTGGCCGTCGAGCTCGGCTCCGCGGTAGACCTCGTCGGCATAGATCCAGGCACCCACACTCTCGGCGATCGCCACGATCTCCTGCATCTCGGCCATGGGTGAGCGTGTAGCCGGTGGGGTTGTTGGGGTTGCAGATCGCGATCATGCGGGTGCGCTCGGTGACGACCGAGCGAAGCTCGTCGAGATCGGGTGCCCACTCGTTCTCTTCGCGCAGATGAAAGGCGATCGGTGTCGCTCCGAGCTCTTCGGCGATCCCCCAGATCTGCATGTAGTTGGGGACCATCACCACCACCTCGTCCCCGGGTTCGAGAAGCGTGTGGCAGGCCACGAAGTTGGCCTCGGAAGAGCCGTTGGTCACCAGCACATTGTCAGGGCCCTGATCAGGATAGAGCGCCGCGATGCGCTGCCGGAGCTCGACGGAGCCGTTGGTCTGCCCGTAGCCCAGAACCGTTTGCTGCAGATCCATCAACTGGTCCGAGCTGAGAAGCTCAGCCAGCGTGTACGGGTGGAATCCGCTCTCGGTCAGGTTGTATTCAACGGTGTTTTCGTAGAGCGACTGCACCCGCTCGAGCTCGAAGATCGAGAACTTCACGAGGATCCCTCCAACACTCCCTTGGCGATCATGAGATCTTGCACCGCCACACCGGTCAGATCACAGACCGTGATCTGCTGATCGTCCGTCCGCCCAGGAACCCGACCCGCGATGACGGCCCCGAGCTCGACCACCGATTCTCGCCGCAGCACCCCTGCCTCCACCGCCCGGAAAACCTCACCCCGGGTCTCCGACTGAGGCAAGCTGTCGACCACCACGAGATCCGCTTTGCCGAGGATCTCCGGATCCAGCTCGATCTTGTCGACGGTGTCCGAGCCGATGGCCGTGATGTGGGTACCCGCACGGATCGAAGCCGCCATCAGCAGGGGCTCTTTGGCCGGAGTCGTCGTGACGATCAGATTGCAGCGGTCGGCGACTTCGGCGGCGGTCTCGGCGAGCTCGATCTCTAGATCGGTGTCGGCAAAGAACTGAAGGTAACCATCGACCTCCGATGAGTCGCGCATCCAGACCAGGGCCTGCCGACAGGAGATCAACGGCAGCAGGAGCTCCAGTTGGAGACGGGCCTGGACGCCGCCGCCCAGAATACCGATGCGCTCGACATTCCCCGGGGCCAGATGCTTGCCGGCCACGGCCCCTGCGGCCGCGGTTCGCACATCGGTCAGGTGTCCCTCATCGAGCAGCACCGCCTCGAGGATTCCGGTCTTCTGACTGAAGAGCAGCATCAGACCGTACCCCGAAGGCAGACCGAGTTTGGAGTTTCCGTAGAAGCCGGATGCGATCTTGATGACGTAGTGAGTCACCGCCCTGGATGTAGCCGTACTTGATGTGGGTCTCTCCGGGTGGATCCTCGAAGATCAGTTCTCCTACCGGCGGGATGACCGCCCGGCCCTCTGAGTAGGCGACAAAGCCCTCCTCCATCAGTGCCACCACATCCAGCTGGGGAACGATTCTTCGGATGGTCTCAAGGGATATCAACTTGCTCATTTCACTCCTCTTGCCCGCCCCAGATGTCTCCAACCGTGTAGCCATTCGGAAACGGGTCCTCGGGGTCCACGACATATTGGGCAAATCCCGTAATCCAAGCCGTCCCCGAGATGGTCGGGACAACGGCATCGTAATCTCCCAGCTTGGTCTCTCTGAGCAACCGCCCGGTAAACGTGGTGCCCAGTATGCCCTCATGGACAAAGTCCTGATTCAGGGGCAGCTCGCCCTTTGCCCATAGCGCTGCCATCTTCGCCGAAGTGCCCGTCCCACACGGAGATCGGTCCAGTACGCCTGTCCAGGTACCCGGTCGATCCCAGTCCAGTTGACCCGTGGACACGATGACCGTGTTCTTGCGATGGGCCTCCGGATGCGTCGGCAGCGCCGAGAGCTGGCCGATCGTCACCCCTCTGATCTCTGGGTTCTCGGGGTGGACCGGAGTCTCCAGCTGCTCGACCGTTGCCGCCTTGATCATCTCTCCGATGCGAGTGATCTCCTTGGCTTCATGAGCGGCCAGAGTGAGACCGACCTGGTCGGCGTCAGCGATGACGTAGAACATTCCGCCATAGGCCACGTCGACTTTGACTTTGCCCAACTCGGGGACGTCGACCTCGCGATCGAGGTGAACCGCAAAGGAGGGGACGTTTTCGAAGGTCACCCGCCTGACCTTGCCTGCCTCGACATCGGCCCGGACCGCGATGAGGCCCGCCGGTGACTCCAAGAGAAGCTCGGTCACCGGCTCCGTTGAGGGCACCATCCCCGTTTCGATCAGCACCGTCGCTACCGCAATGGTATTGGTGCCGGACATCCCCGGATACTCGACCTGCTCCATGATCACGTAGCCCGCGTGGGCATCCGGATGGGTGGGTGGCAGGATGAGATTGCAGTTGGCTGCCGGGTAACCGCGCGGCTCACGCAACATCCTCAACCGCAACTCGTCAGCCTCGTTCTCGAGATAGGTCATCTTCTCGAACATCGTCGCACCCGGGACGTCGAGCACTCCCCCGACGATGACCCTGCCAGGTTCGCCGCATACGTGAGTGTCGACCGCTTGGATCATGCTAGATAAACGCATTGTCGCCAGATTTCCTTCTTGAACTGAGCTCTTTCCACAAGGCGATCAATCGAGCTCGGCGTCCACCTCGTAGTCGCTCAGATCGACCCAGATGGTCTTGGTCTCGAGATACTGGTCGAACGCCTCCATGCCGTTGTCACGACCGCCGAAACCCGAGAGCTTCATGCCACCAAATGGCGTGGTGATGTCACCCTCGCCGTAGCAGTTGACAGTCACCGTGCCGGCCTTGAGCTCACGCGCTCCGCGCAGAGCGTTGCGCACTCCACCGCTGAATAGCGAGGCCTGGAGGCCGTAGCAGGTGTCGTTGGCCAGGAGCAGCGCCTCGTCATCGCTCCCCGCTGCGGTGACTGCCAGCACCGGTCCAAAGATCTCCTCCCGCGAGATGGTCATATCCGGCGTGACGTCGTCGAAGATTGTGGGTGGAATGAAGAGCCCACTCCCTTCGTCCAGAGACTCGCCCCCGAGAACCAGAGTCGCCTTCTCCTTCTTTCCTGTATCGATGTAGCCCATGACCTGTTCGAAGTGTCCCTTGGATACCATCGAGCCCAGTCGATTCGACGGCTCCAGTGGATCTCCGGTCCGCCACTCGCGCACCTTGACCAGTATCCTTTCCAGGATCTCTTCCTTGACGTCCTGATGCACGATGAGACGGCTGTTCGACGTGCAGTTCTGGCCCATGTTCCAGAAGCAGGCATTGACCACATGCTCCGCCACGGCATCGAGATGCATGGCATCCGAGAGCACTACCGCCGGGTTCTTGCCTCCACACTCGAGGGTCACCTTCTTCAGGTTGCTCTCGGATGAGTACTGCAGGACCTGACGTCCGATCTCGGTCGACCCGGTAAAGGAGATTGCGTCGATACCATCGTGGGTGCCCATCGCCCGGCCCACCCTCGATCCGGGGCCGGTGACGACATTGAACACACCATCAGGGATCCCGGCCTCGGTGGCCAATTCAGCCATCCGCACCGCCGACATGCTGGTCTCCTTGGCAGCCTTTACGATGACGCTATTGCCTGCTGCCAGAGCCGGACCGGCCTTCCACCCCAGCATCAACATGGGGAAATTCCAGGGCAGAATGCAGCCCACCACGCCCACAGGCTCGCGCACGATGAGGGCCATGGCGTCGTCGCCTGAGGGCGCCATCTTGTCGAAGAGCTTGTCGGCCGCTTCCGCGTACCAAGCCAGGCAGTGAATCGTCTCTGCGAGGTCGATCTCCGCGATGTCGCGCACCGGTTTGCCGCTTTCGAGGCTCTCCAGCACGGTGAGCTCATAGCGCTCGCGCTTCAGGCGCTTGACCCACTTGATCATGATCTCCTTGCGCTCGGACGGATGCATCCGCGACCACACGCCAGCGTCGAAGGCCTGCCGCGCCTTCTTCACTGCATAGTCCACTTCCTCTTCACCGCAGGAGGCCACGTTAGCCAGAACCTCACCCGTCGCTGGGTTCACCGTTTCGTAGGTCTCCCCCGACTTGGCGCTGGTGAATTTGCCGTTGATCCACGAATTCGCGGGGAAGGTCATCGCCTTCGCCACCCCGACATACTCCTCCCGCGTCAAGACATCGCACATACCAGACTCCTAGCTCTCTTTTCTCACTGATTCGAAAGAATCCTCGAGGTTCTTCGCGTCACTTCGCTGCTTGTACGGGTTCCGGCATCTCCGCCAGGATTCCCTGGATGGTTCTCCGCGCCGTGATCACCGCATCCCGCATCTGGCGCTTCAGTTCCTTCTTCATCGGACGCAACGGCAGACGCACCGTGCCGGCAGGCAGGCCGTCCATCTCGCATCCATATTTCACACATTGGGCGAATTTCCCGCCTCGCTCCAGAACCGTCATGACAGGAAGCAAGGCCTTCATCAGCCGTCGCCCCTTGGTGAAATCTCCCTGCAGAACACAGGTCTCATAGAGGGCAATGCACTCTGCGCCGAGGAAGTTCCCCGCTGCACACACCCACGAACGAGCACCCCAGACGAAGAACTCCAGAGCCTGGTCATCGGCCCCGCAACTCAGTTGCAGATGGGGGAACTGCCGCGCAATCATGTGAATCCGGTTGATGTCCCCACTGCTCTCCTTGATCGCCGTGAAGTTGCTGTTCCGCCCCACCCGCTCGAGAAACTCCTGCCCGAATTCCGTTCCCGATCGTCCCGGGTAGTTGTAGAGCATCACCGGGAGACCACAAGCCTTGTCGACTGCCAACGCATGCTGAGCCAGTTCTTTGTCGTTCGGAATCGAATAGGGCGGCACTGCCAGCAGGATCGCAGAGGCACCAGCCTCCCGAGCAGCCACAGCGTAGTCGCAGACATCCTCGGTCCGAATGTCGTTCACGCCCGCGATCCACGGCACTCGTCCGGCGATGACCTCGTTGCCAAACTGGAACTGGCGGATCCGCTCGGCGCGGGTGAGCGCGTAGTTCTCACCCGTGGTGCCACCCAGAACCAGACCGTGCATTCCCTGACCCAACAGATGCTCGATGACCTTCACCCATCCCTCTTCGTCAATCTCTCGATCCGGCCCCATCGGGGTGATCACAGGCGTGTAGATCCCTTCAAATCGCATGATTCCCGCTCCTGTTGTCCATCAGCACGAACACGAAGTCTACTACTCGCGTCTCGGCGACACCGCGGGTGGATCTCGTCCCAATTCATGCGGTGCGGGCGCCCACTCGCAGCGTCAAGGTGTATTACTTGACATATACACCTGATAGATCTACACTGCGTCCAGTGTATTAGCTGAGTCATACACCCAGAGACAGCCATCATGATCCTCGTCGTCGACACCCACAGTGGAATCCCGGTCTACCGTCAGCTCATGGAGCAGATCCGTTTCCATGTGGCCAGCGGTCTGCTGAGCCCAGGCGACGAGATCCCTTCCACCCGCAGTCTGTCCGCCAAGCTGGGCGTCAATCCCATGACTATCAGCAAGGCGTTCGCCCTGCTGGAGGAGGAGGGGGTGCTGGAGCGACGACCTGGTCTGCCATCCGTGGTGCGCCAGCGCCAGGACCGACCGCCTGAAGGCCACGAGGATCAAGCAGCTCGAAGATGCGCTGCGGCCCATCGCGACCAAGGCCATGCAACTCGAGCCTGGATCCGGAGGAAGCCGTAAGTGGCCTTGCGCCGACTTCTCGAAACCGATGAGAGGTGAACCATGAAATTCGTATTCGAAGCCACCGGCCTCACCAAGCGATTCGAACAGACGATCGCTCTTGATCAGATCGATCTGAAGATCCGTCGCCAGTCGATCGTCGGGCTCCTGGGACAGAAACGGCAGCGGCAAGACCACGCTTCTCCGCCATCTGATGGGTCTTTATCTCCCTACCGAGGGCCAGGTTTCGACCCTGGGCAAGGCGGCTGACCGGCTGGATCACGACGAGCTCGTCCAGATCGGCTTCGTGCCTCAGGAGATTCGGCTCCTGGACTGGATGACCGTCGGACAGCATCTCCGATATGTCTCCAGCTTCTATCCGGAGTGGGATCGCGATCGTCAGAAACGACTCCTGAACGAACTGGAGCTCGAGCCCTCAGCGGTGGTCGGGGCCCTATCCAGCGGCAATCTGCAAAAGCTGGCGATCATTCTGGCCGTCTGCCACCACCCACAGCTGTTGGTCCTCGACGAACCGGTGAGCGACCTCGACCCCATCGTCCGCGCCCGGCTGCTCGAGTTCCTACTGGAGCTGTTGCGGGAGGATCAGGCCACCATTCTGGTCTCCAGCCATGTGTTGCGGGATGTTGAGAAGATCGTCGATTGGGTGATCTGCCTCGACCGCGGTCGAGTCATCACCGACACGGCTCTCGACGACCTCAAGGAGCGTTATGCCGAGTGGTTGATCACCTCGCACAACGGTGACCTGCCGAGCCAGTTCTCAGAGACCTTTGTTCTCGAACAGGATGTCAGCGGCCGCGAGGCTCGCCTGCTCGTCGATCAGTCTCAATCGGGTCGAGAGGACTTCGGTGCCACCCATCGAGTGGACATCAGCCGCCGCCCCCTCAATCTCGAAGAGATGTTCCCGCTTCTCGTCAAGGAGCCCACCGCATGACCTATCTCCAGCCTTTCTTTCTGCTGATGGGCCGGGCATCGGTGTTCTGGATCGGCGCCGCGGTGCTCATCGGACTTTCTTTCCTTCTGGTGGGCTTCGGCCAGCCCGATGAGATCATCACTCCTTATGTCGACGTCGTCTTCCTTGCGGCGTTCGGATTTCCCGCTGCCGCCGGTTGGTTGGCCGGGGCCATCATCCAGGAGTTTCTCCATTGTTCCTTTGCCTGGCCCCTGCCCTCCGTCCTCAGGAGGATAGCCGCGGGATTCCTCGCGACGGGGTTGACGATCTCGCTCGTCGTCGCGGCCCTGGCCTCACAATCCCCAGCCAATTCGCTGAGGTTCATCACTCTGTTGGCCATCGGTCTGGCTGGCTACGCCTTGTGTGGAAGTTTTTTTGGTTCACAGAGCCGCTGGACGGGTCTGATCCTCTTCCTGCTCGCCGGGCTTCTGGTCGCGAGATCCCGAGTCTGTGTCGGCTGCTAGCCGACGACCATCTTCTGCTGACAGTGGTCGTTTCATTGGGACTCGCACTCTTTGGGATGCTCAGGACTGTTCTCGCGCTCTGGCTTTCGCCGCCGAGCCTTCCGACTCACCACGCCATTCCCAGGTAGCTACTCTCTGGAGCGCTCTGCTTCGGTACGAAAAGCGAAAAGTTGATCCAGCAGGGGCCTAAGAAACCGGTTGGAGAGCCGGGTACCTGGGCACCGATTCCTGGAGCTGGGTGCGGGCGATGCTCTACGAAATCTATGGTCCGGTGGGATGGAAAACCCTCCCCAGGTTACTCGATCGAGTCTGGGTCCTCGGCCTGCTCTTCGTCATCTATGCCTGGGCTGACAAGGGTGACCTGGGTTTCGGAGAAGCTCTGGGAAAGACAATCTACGGTGCCCTGTTCGGCTCTCCCCACGTGCCCATATTCGGCGAGCAGAGCGATCGGCACCCCATCGTGATCTTGGTGATCGCCGCCGCAGGTGCAGCGCTGAGCCTCTGGTCACCGACGAATCAGAAGGCCTCCCTGGCCTACCCTCTCTCGCGACGACGACTCGCTACCTCACCCATCGCGTCGGGCTGATCGACGTCGGCGTCTTCTTCGCCAGCATCTTCCTGATCCTTGTCGGTGGATCGGTCACCTGGCAGGCTGGCTCGTCGGGTATCCCCTCTGTTTCGACTTCATGCCCTTCTTCCTCCGCCCCCTCCTGGCAACGATCATTCTCATTCCACTGGCTCAGTGGGGAGGGCTGCACCTCCAGGTGGCCACCAAGCGCAAGACCGACAACACCCTCGTGGCTGTGATCTTCGGGGTCCTCGGATTCGTCGCTCTAGCCTGGATCTGGACCGCTTTCGTACCGCTACTTTTTGTCGGACCCATGAGGGAGCTTTCGGTCTCGGCTCTGCTGATCCTTCTGTCCCAGGGCATCTACTGGAGTAAGCTGAGAAGCTACTTCTCGACCGCCGATTTGATCTAGTCATCAAACCGTCCAGGACTCTTCACCCAAGGAGATCGACAATGAAAACGAGCTCATGTTCCATCTTCACTGCGCTTCTCGTCTCTGTGGCACCAGTCTTGGCACAGCAGGACACGGGGGGACTACCCCAACAAGTCCAGTGGGGCATGCAGCAGGCCATGCGAGATCTGGAGGCCAAGAGCCTTGGGATTACCGAGGAATATATGAAGGAAGAGGTGGGAGCCGAAGCCCTCCAGGACTTCATCGAGGGAGCGGTGGTGCGCTTGATTCTGTCGCCCGAGGGCAGTTTCGCTGCCTACACCCTGGAGGGTGGAGATCTGGTCTCCTTCAAGCTCGGCAAACAGGAAATCGCGGTCACGGGTGACGGCGACTGGAAAGATCCGTGGGTCGCCAGGTCCGGAGAGTTCGCCGCCCCGAAGAAGCCCCAGAAGCTGACGCTCAACCTCGACGCCAGGGGGCAAGAAGTTCAAGTGGAATGCTTCAACAAGTACGGCAAGTCGGAGAAGGACGTGACGTACTACGTCGGTCCTCTCAACGGGCTTTTCTGTATGGGGCTCACCGATGAAGATGCCGGCTGAACCTCACCAGAAGGCCATGTCGATTGACAGATCGGTTTGGCAGGCTATACTGCGCCGCACATGTTTGAACTCCAGCGTTCGGCCAACCCGTCTGCGATGGAGCGCTGTTTTTTTAGCCGCTCCATGGGGCTGCCGCGTCTGAGAGCCGATTAGTACCGAAGGTTCCAGCGCATTTTTCAAAGCCCACCTGCAAACCAGGTGGGCTTTTTCTTTGTGCGCGAAGGAGACGAAATGAGCTCGACAGTCATCGAAGCCGCAAGAGTGCGCATCACCGCCATCGACCACGAGCTCGTGGCGCTGCTGGCAGATCGAATGAATCAGGTCAAAGCGGTGGCGGAACACAAGAAGACGGAGTCTGACCACCCACTCCAGGATCTGACTCGGGAGCGACAGGTCTTTGCGGCTTGGGTTCAGGAAGCAGAATCGCAGGGGCTTTCGCCCTACTATACGGGCCGCATTCTCCGGGACATTCTCAACTACTCCCGCAGGGTCCAGGAGGGCCTGCTCGATCGACCCCAGGAGCGGTATGGGATTGGCAAGACGACCATCGGCTTCCAGGGCATCGTCGGTTCGAACAGTGCCCTGGCGGCCGGCAAGCTGTCGGTTGCCCGGGGCGAGCGACTCACCACATCTGACCGGTTTCCGCACCTTCTCCAGCGGTCGTGACGGCGCTCCAGGCGGGTGAGGTCGACTACGCCCTGCTGCCCATCGAGAACACCATCGCGGGCAGCCTGCAGGAGGTCTACAGGCTGCTCGACCAGAGCGAGCTCTCGATCGTCGACGAGGAGATTCTGCCCATCGAGCACACGCTTCTGGCACGCCCGGGAACGACCGATTGGAGGATCTGCAGGTGATTCGGTCTCATCCGGTGGCTCTGCAGCAGTGCGATCGCTTCCTCTCCGCTCTGGGCCACTGCAACAGCGAGAGCTACTGGGATACCGCGGCCGCCGCGAGAGCGGTCGTGACCCACGACGACCCCCACGCCGCGGCCATCGCTCCGGCAGACTGTGCCGAGCTCTTCGGTCTGGACATTCTGGCCACTGAGATCTCGGACCATCAGGGCAACGAGACCCGTTTCGTGCTGATCGGTCGTGAACCTGAAGATGTCGATGGTGACCGGCTGGCGCGGACTTCTCTGTTCTTTTCCGTGCTGCACGAACAGGGCTCCCTATCCAGTTGCCTCCAGACCTTCGCCAAGCATGGCAGTCAACCTGAGCAAGATCGAAAGCCGGCCTCAGCCCGATGCGCCTTGGGAGTATCGCTTCTACGTCGATCTCGAAGGGAACGTGAGCGATCCGCCTGTCTCTCGAGCCCTCGACGATGTTCGATCCCATGTTCGTAGCTTGCGTGTCCTGGGGTGCTATCCGCGACGCGATCGGGTAGCCGAAGAGACTTCCCAATGCCGACCGGGTACAGGCCGTACCGGAGGAGCCCGAGGCCGCTGAGCCGACGGTGAGGAAGGAAAGACCCTCTTCTTCCCAGCCTGCGAGGCGAAAAGTGAAAGTCGGGTCCGTCATCGTCGGTGGCGAAAGGTTCGTCCTCATGGCCGGCCCCTGTGCCGTGGAGAGCCGACAGCAGATTCAGGACGCCGCCGAGTTGGTCAAGTCCTGCGGCGCCTCGATCCTGCGCGGCGGCGCCTTCAAGCCCCGTACTTCACCCTATTCCTTCCAGGGACTGGGCAGCGAAGGTCTCGAGCTCCTGGCTCGCGCTGGAGACGCCTTCGACCTGCCCGTCGTCACCGAAGTCATGCGGCCTGAGGACGTGGAGCTGGTCGCTGCCCAGGCCGATGCCTTGCAGGTCGGGGCACGCAACATGCAGAACTACGCCCTACTCAAGAAGCTCGGTACCGTAAATCGACCGGTTCTGCTGAAACGGGGCTTGAGCGCCACCATCGACGAGTGGCTGTCCGCGGCGGAGTACATCAGAGCTGGCGGCAACTTCCAAGTCATCCTCTGCGAACGGGGTATCAGGACTTTCGAAACGGCCACCCGCAGTACTCTGGATGTGAGCGCGGTGCCGGTGGTCAAGGAGCGCAGCGACCTACCCATCGTGGTCGATCCCTCGCATGCCGCGGGACAACGACATCTGGTTCTACCCCTGGCGCTGGCCGCGGCCGCAGCCGGAGCGGATGGATTGATCGTCGAAGTCCACCCTCGACCCGAGGAAGCCTTGTGCGACCCGGAGCAGGCTCTCGAGAGGGCAGACCTGGAACGACTCGTCGAGCTCCTGGGACCGATCGTGGGCACCCTGGGCCGCACTCTCTAAGGCTCAGGAACCCGGGTACCACTCGCGAATTCGCACCTCCACTTCGGGGACACCGTCAGACCGTCCCTGAACATATCCAGATCCGAACCACCGTAGTGGCAGGGGTAGACAACGGCTGGCCTGAGTACCCTCAGAGAAGTCCTCGCCGAACCTTTTGATGCGAGAATCCGTCTGTAGAGTTGAGGCCGCAGGACCGGCCGCATTCTGCTGAGTCCACGGCGGTTGCAGTAGAGGTGATATGGATTTGGATCTCCAGACCCTTCTCGAACGGTGCCGGCAGGGAGACGACCTGGCTTGGGAAGCGCTCGTGCGCCGGTACCAGAACCGTGTCTTCGCCGTGTCCATGCACTATATGCGGGATCGGGAAGAGGCCCGGGACATGGCGCAGGAGACCTTCATCAAGCTCTACCGGAAACTCGACTCACTGCGCGATAGTGAGACTTTTCTTCCCATGGCTGATCCGCTTGGCGCGCAACGGTTGCATCGATCGCCTGCGCAGATTGAAGACGCGAACCCCAGAGCGGTCGGTGTCCGTGGACGACGGCCCCGAGATACCCGCCCATCGACCGACGCCCGAGGAGAACTCGATGGAGCGATGGCGGGCCGGTCTGCTCTACCAGGCCCTGGATGGGCTCAGCGAGCAGAGTCGCGAGATCATCCTGCTCAAGGATATTCAAGAGCTCAAGCTGGGGCAGATCGCCGATCTCCTGGCGGTTCCCCTGGGGACGATCAAATCACGCTCGCACCGGGCGCGTATCGAGCTCGCCGAAGCCATCCAGGAACTCGACCCTTCGTTTGGAGCCCCGTAAATGATCTGTCGCGAATTCGAAGCTCGGCTTGAAACTCTGCTCGACGGCCATCTGGACTCGGCGACCAGCCAGGTCTGTCTCAGCCATGCACGAAGGTGTGCGGCGTGCTCCGAGCTCCTGGCAGCGGCCGGTGGCCCCATTCCGGATGGAATCGGCGATGTTCCGGGTTCCCTGACCACCACGGTCCTCGAGAACACGATCGGGTCAGCCTGCGGACAAGCCCGGGAGCACCTGCCCGACCACGCTGACCAAGCGCTGGATGCCGTCGACCGAGAGCTCGTCGAGCTACATCTTGCCGGGTGTAGCGACTGCCGGCGCCTGAGCGCCACTCTGTTGGCAATGCGTCGTGAGCTACCGAAACTCGCTGAGATGACTCCGGACCCGCAATTCGCCACCGATGTGCTAGCGGCCACGATGCTGCGGCAACCGCGCTGGCAGAGCTGGTGGCAAGGCCATTGGTCGGGTTGGGTGCAACGCCCCCGATTCGCCATGGAGGCCGCCTACGTCGGCCTGCTGGTGGTCATGCTGGTCCTGGGAGCCTTCAGCACACCGGTCGCTGCGTTGCCACAAAAGGGTGTGCAGCTCATGCAGCCAGAGCCCAACGCGCCATCGGTCTGGACGAACACCCAAGAGAGTCTGGGAACCTTTTGGGAATGGGTTGCGTCCCTGTTTGAGAAGGTGGAAAGCAACCAAGAATCGACAAAGGAATCGCCATGATCGAACAAACCTCTACCGTGGAACCCTCGGTGCAGCCGCAAGCCCCGACTCCGAGCCAACCAACCGCGACCGTGCAACCCCCGTCTGCGGCGCAGCCTGCGAGCCTCGCCAACGATGCCCGTCGCCGATCGCCTTTTCTGGCAGCGGTGCTGTCGGCCATGCCGGGTCTCGGACAGGTCTATCTCGGCTACTACCAGCTGGGCTTTGTCCACGTGGTCGTCTTTGCCGGAATTTTGGCCCTGCTTGCAACCGGAAATCTCGGTCCGCTGATCCCTCTGGCCAGCGTCTTCCTCGGGTTCTTTTGGCTCTACAACGTCGTCGATGCGGCTCGTCGAGCGGTCCTGGTCAACGAAGCTCTGGCAGGGAGGTCGAACATCGAACTGCCTGAGGACTATGCCACCCCAGGCCTGAAAGGCTCGGTTCTGGGAGGATCCCTTCTGGTGCTCGTCGGGATCGTACTCTTGTCCCGCACCCTCTTTGGAGTGTCCCTCGAGTGGCTGGAGGACTGGTGGCCGCTTGCCATCGTCAGCTTTGGCGGCTTCTTGATCTACAAAGCCAAGAGCGACAACGCCCCAGGCTCGTCGACAGATCTCGACGAGGACTAGGCCGCCTGGGTCCTGGGCTAGCTCGGCCCCTGTTAAAAGCTCCATCAGCTCATCCCTCGACGAGGTTCATAATAGAGGGATGAGCGAGCTTTTGAGCGACCTGGAGCTGGACAGGTCCACGCCTCCTGCCGATTCCAGCGGTGCCGATGATTCCAACGGGAAGAGTCGCCCGAAAACTCACCACATCGAACAGGCCATCGTGCTGATGGCCAACGCTGTGTGGGCCGTTGTCGGGCTGGTGCTGTGGATCCCCCAGATCGTCAGGGTGGTCATCACGTCAGCGATTCGTCTGATTCATGCCGCGCTCACGCGTCAACCTATCGACAGCATCCGCGGCCCGATTCGACAGGTGAGTCGCTTTTACATCGACGGATTCCTGAACCCGAGCCAGCAGAAGGCCAAGGGCAGCTATGGCGCTCGACAACTGCAGCTGGGCCGATTTCTCACCGAGTCACTCTGGGTGGCCGCGGTCTGGCTGGCGGTCCTCCGCCTGGTCGATCAGGACGCCTTCGCTACGGTGTGGCAAGCTCTGACCCGCTTCGCAATCTGGGCGTGGGCCTGGCTGACCGACCTGGCCAGAGCTCTGGCCGACCACCTACCGGAGAGCATCCAGGCCTTCGCGAACCTGGGAACCGTTGGCAACCTGGCCTTGGCTCTCGTCTTGATCGTGTTTCTGGCCGCCGGATTCATCTTGGGCCGACGTCGCCGCTGACGTCTTGCGATCAGGCAGGAACGCGTCCCAGAAAGATCGTGTGTCGTGGGCCCTTCTTGCCGTGCCCCCGGACCGTCTGAGCGCTCGCCTCGAACCCACCTCTTGCGCAGGTTCTTGACGAACACGGGATCCGGATAGGCCGACCACACAGCCAGGATCCCCCCTGGCACGATCGCTCGCGTGATCCGCTGCAGCCCTTCGCGATCGTACAAGGCGCTGTTGGACTTCAGGCACCATTCCGAGGGTCCGTTGTCGACATCCAGAAGCACGGCGTGGAAGTGCGCTTGGGGCTCTTCCGCAGCAGACCCACGACATCGCCATCGTGGATCTGGGCTCGCGGATCTTCCAGCGGCCGCCCCAGGGAGGCGAGGTGGGTACGATGCCACTCCACAACCTGGGGAAAGATCGGCCACGACGACCTCGGCCTCCCTGGGAAAGACCTCCAGCGCCGCTCGAGGGTAAAGCCCAGCCCCAGGCCACCGATGAGAACTCGCGGGTGCACGTGTCGTGCCAGTTCTGCGACAGGTCATCTCGGCCAGGGCCGACTCCGAGCCATGCACCCAGGTCGACATGAGCTCCTCACCATCGAGATGGATGAAGTAGTGGCCGTCGTGATGATGCAGCGACAGCTCCCGACCCTCGGGGGTCGTCACCCGGTCCACGGTCTCAAACGGGTGCATCAGGCATGGGCGTCATCGCCCTTCTCCTGCATCAGCATGCGATGAGGCACCGAGATCTCGATCCCCTCCTCGTCGAAACGGTTCTTGATCCGCCGCAGCAGCTGACGCCGTGTCGGGAAGATCTTGTCCGGCTGGGTCTGGACCATGAACTTGATCACAGCACCGTATTCGGTGAACTTGTCGACACCGAGCATGACCGGATCGTCGGTGATCCACTCGCCCATCTCCGGGTCCTCACGAAACTCCTGCGGCCTCGTCGAGGATGACCTCCATGACGCGATCCACGTCTTCCTTGAAGGCGATGGGAAGCTCCAGTACCGCCCGGCCCCAGACGTAGGTTCGATTGGTCACCGCCTTGATCTCGCCGTTGGGGATGAAGTGCACCCGGCCCTCGATGTCGCGCAGCATGGTGGTGCGCATATTCACCCTCTCGACACGGCCCCGTGATGCCCCCGATGGTGATCAGGTCGCCCAGCTCGTACTGGTCTTCGAGCAGGATCATGAAGCCGGTGAAGTAGTCGCGCATCAGGTTCTGGGCCCCGAAGGCCAGGGCCACACCCAGGATGGCTGCGCCACCCAGGACCGTCTTGATGTCGACTCCGGCCTCCTGAAACACCAGGAGTACCGCCGCCACCACGATGAAGAGGCTCACGGCACTGCGAAAGCTCAGCGCCAGGGTGTCGGCGCGGTTTTTTCCTCGCGCCTGTTGCCTCTGCCTGGTCCCACAACCGTTTTGGCCAGCGCCTCGGGCGGACCGGCGCACCAGTGCCAGCAGAGCCCAGGCCACAACGACCACGAGCAAGCATCCGGGGGCCACGAGTCGAGAGCCAGCGCCAGAGATTCTTGGGGTGGAGAGGGCTCTCGAGCCAGTACAGCTTCTCGAGCGCTCGTTTCGCGTCCCTTCTTCGGTCCTCCACATCCTGAGTGACCAGATCTTCCTCGACCCCTATCCGGTTCATCCGTTCTTCTAGCGACTCGATGTACTGGATTCGCCTCAGGACCTCGTCCTCGCTCTCGGAGATCAGCTCTTTGATCGATTCGATCCCCTTCTGGTAGTACTGAAGCCGCTCCTCGCTGGCGCCCTGCGCTGTCTTGGCCTGGAGTACCCCTTCAAAGGCCTCGAGAGCTTGTGACAGGTTTTCGACCGAGCTCTCGGCAGTCGTGCGAAGGACCTCTTCAAAGTCGATCTGCTGCTGCAGAGACTCCTTGCGCTTCACAAACTCGATCACTTCCTGCTCCGCTCGGGTGACCTCGGCTTCCAATCGCTCGACCTCTCTGATCGCCTCGATCTGAGCCGTGGATTCGAGGCGTCTGGTCGCCGGCTTGGACCCCGGCATCGGCGCCGCTATCGGGACACCCGGCATACCCGGCAGCTGTGAGGAGGGGAGAGCGGGTTCAGCAGCACTCGCTGGTGGGACCTCGCCCGACGTCGCCGGTGTCACCGGTGCCAAACCTCGAAGCGAGTCGATCGATCGGCGCTCGCGCTCGAGCTTCTTCTCGAGAGCCTCAATCTGCTTGCGCACGGTATTCTCAGCGGTCAAGGTGAGATCCGTTTGAAGGGTCATAAACCCGACCTGAGTCTCGAGCTCGGCAATCTCCGCCTCCAGTGCCGAGATCTCCTCGGGTCCCGCTGCCTCACCAAGCTCCTCTCGCTGCTTTCGCTTCTCCTCCAGAGCGACTGCCAGGTCTTGGGTCTGCCGTCCCAGTCGATCGAAAAAGTCTTGTCTCGTTTCCATCTCCCGGCGGACTTCTTCGAGCTTGGCCTGATCGAGCTCGATGGCTCTGTCGCGTAGCAGGAGGCGCTGAGCGTCAGAAATGGACGTGACCACCTCCTCTTCGGCGGTCTCCGGCTGATCGGCCTCGTCAACACTGGGTTCTTCCTGGGCCTTGGCAGGTTGGGAGAATGGGACGAGCACCGACCCGGCCAGGCAGAGGCTCAGAAGGCAGATTGCGACTCGGAAATCAGATTTCATGGACAGGTCCCCCACTGGAGGGTCCCATTATCCCTTGTCAGCAGAGGTTTCGCTGAGAGCTTGTTCTTTATCCCTGTCCTCGAGCTCGGCACCCGTTCCATGTCACTTCCACCCCAGCCATCCCTTGCGCCAGAAGTACAGGACCATTCCACCGGTCACCAGAACCATGATCCCGAGTAGGAACGGGTAGGCCCATCTGACACCCCGCTCTGGCATGTTCTCGAAATTCATACCGTACATCCCTGCCAACGAGGTCAGCGGTATGAAGAGGCTGGCGACAATGGTCACGGTCTTCATCGCCTCGTTCATCCGGTTGCTAACGACCGTCAGACAGGTGTTCAGCAGACGGCTGGTGAACTCTCGACCCTGCTCGGCCGCCTTGGCGATTTGAATCACAGGATCGTTGGTATAAAGCAGATCGGCTCTGACCGCGTCGGTGACCCACTCGTGGTCGTCGCGCATCAACGCCTGGACGGATTCCCGCTGCAGCGCAGTCGCCCGCCTCAGGATCGGCAGCTCGCCCTCTTCGTACTGATCCTGCGATTAGAGCATGACCGGCACCCGCGGCCTGGTGGCCCGGCGATCGATGACCAGGGTACCGGGCTGGGCCCCGACCGGTGGCTTGCGAGTCTCAGACATTACGGCTCCTCTCCTAGTCGTGTGACCGTGTCTACCCGGCCCGGCGAAGACCGGCGAGCGATTCCGTGACCGGTGGATCGAAATGCACATCCAGCTGCGGGAAGGCGATGACGATGCCGGCATCTCTGAGACTCCACCAGATGGCCTCGTTAAGATCCGAGATGAATTGTCCGATGTTCCACGGGTCGTCGAGCCAGACCGAGACTTCGAAATCGACGGACGAGCTGCCAAAGGCACGCATGATCACCACCGGGGCCTTCTTCTTCGAGCGCCATTCGATCTCCTCCGCGGCTCTCTGGAGGGTCTCCCGAACAAGCCTCATGTCGGAGGAGTACACCACTCCGACGGGTGCTCGAAGACGATAAAGATGATCGCGCATCGTCCGGTTCGTCACCATCGATTGGACCAGAATCGAATTCGGGATCAGGAGATCCTCGTCACTGCGATTGCGGGCCAGGGTGAAACGGATTCCCACGTCCTTGACGACCACAACCTGATCTTCCACCACCAGAATGTCGCCTCGCTTGATCGACTTCTCCAGACGCATGATCAACCCGGAAACGAAGTTCTCGGCGATGTTCTTCATCGCAAAACCGATGGCCACAGCGAACAGACCACCGGCCGCAAAGACGGCCGTGAGATTGAAGCCCAAGGTCCTGAAGATCGTTCCGAATCCGATCGCCAAGACGATAATCCGCGCAATCCGCGCATAGGGGCGGACAGCGTCCAGATCGATAGTTCCGTGCCGCTTGAACGCGCGCAGGATAGCCTTGCTCAAGAGGTTGGCAATCCAAAGCGTCCCCAGAACCAACAGAGCTACCCAGAGCAAGGACCCGACCGTTGTCTGAGTTTCGCCGATGGTGAACAGGGGTGTCGCCAGGACTTCGCGTGTCTCGGTCATGATCTGCTGGAAGTTCATCGGACTCCTCCTTCATTCAAGATCTTCAAGGCATTGACCGCAATATACGGCCTCGTGAGTTGTCGTTGGCCTTCGACAGCAGTTCCGGCTCAGTCCCTGGGAATCAGATCCAAGATCTCTGGACTGGCCTCATCCCACGCGACCACCGTATGACAGACCGAGCAGTCGGCGTTGATGATCTCTCCGTCGTCGGTGACGTGATCCCCGGCATGGCAACGATTGCAGCCCGGGGAGAAGTGGTGACCACTGTGATCTGGATAGCTGCCCCACTCGATATTCATGTGGGGATACACATTGCCCTCGTAGAAAGCCCCTAGAACGCGCCCCGCCTCGGCGATATCCGCGGCCCGCTGCGAGGCTATCTGCGGATAGTTCCTGCCATAGAAGTCCTGCAGAGCCGCCGGGATCCCAACCAGCGCGTCTTCCTGGGTCGCATACTCGGCGCGGATGGCTCGCTCACCCTCGCGTCGGATGTAGGGCAGATCCTTGGCCACGAAGTTTCGGCTCAGAGCCATGTCGACCGCTTCATCCGCCCGGTGGTAGATGTGCGTGGGCCGGTTGTGACAGTCGATGCAGTCCATGATCCGCCACTCATCCGGCTCACCGGAGTCGTCTCTGACGCTCTGCTTGCGAAAGCTCTTGATCGTGCCATCGGCTTCGGTGAGCTCGACCTCGAACATCGTCCTGCGCTTCTCATCGGCGCGGTAACGGATCTGGATGTCGGGGTTCATATGCCAATGGATACCATGCTGGCCGGAGAAGTCGTTGCCACCGACCTTGAGGAGCAGAATGGTCTTGAGCTCGGTGTTCGCCTCGTTCTCCTCGTAACGGGTGATCATCTCGGCGCGGGTGCCGTAGAACTGTTCCGGCCAATGGCACTGCTCGCAGGTCCCCCGGGAGGGTCGCAAGTTGTGCACCGGGGTCGGAATCGGTCGATCGTACAGGTCGAGCATCGTGGAGATCATCTGCCAGGCTCCGTTGAGCTTCATCTTGACCATCCAGGCGGTACCGGATCCGATATGACACTCCACGCAGGCGACCCTGGCATGAGCAGAGCGCTGATAGGCGGCGAACTCGGGCCCCATGACGCTATGACAAGTCTCTCCGCAGAAAGACTCGGTCTCCATGACATGGATGCCCTCAAAGGTCGCCGCCGCCAGGATCACCACACCTACGGAGACCACCAGAAGAAAATCAACAATCGCTTGCGCACCGACTCCAGATTCATGTCGATCACCGGATATCGGCTGTCAGAGGATCGTTTACGCTCGCGTCGGACCCCAAGACCACCAGGATGAATCCCAACACCCCGCCAGCCGGGAGGATCACGTAAGTGATGATGCCGGTATAGGGATTCCCCGCCTCGCCCAGGAGCTCGATGACGAGAAGACTGGCGAAGAGAATCGCACAGACCAACATGATGGCGGTGCCAGCCAGGCTAATGGGGTTGCGACTCAGGGGAGCAATCAAATTGCGCATGTTTCCCTCCGGTGTAGATTAGATCCTATCCTCGCTCCTTTTCCAGGCAGCATCATGGGCCAAAAAGGCACAAATTAGGGTACATTTTGACCACAGCAGTGGAACCTGTGCCCCCAATGAACACCACCTCCCCGAGCAGATCAGTTCTCATCACCGGCGCATCGTCTGGCATCGGTGCCGCGACTGCCAGCCAACTCGGCCACGACGGCTGGCGGGTGTGGGGCACCAGTCGCCAGACAGCCGAAACAACAGTGGAAGACCCTATCCACTGGTTGAACATGGACGTCAGCGACGAAGAATCGGTGGCTCGCGGTGTCGCTGCGGTTCTGAAGGATGGTGGGCACCTCAACGCCGTCGTATGCAACGCAGGCTTCGGTATCTTCGGCAGCGTTGAAGAGGTCTCCATTGCCGACGCCCAGGCCCAGTTCGATGTCAACTTCTTTGGTGTGCTACGCGTTCTGCGCGCGGTGCTTCCCGGGATGCGCGCGGCCGGCGAAGGTCGAGTGATCCTGGTGGGCTCCCTGGCCGGACGAGCACCCATTCCTTTTCAGGCCCACTACTCGGCCAGCAAGGCAGCCGTGGAGGCGCTGGCCCTGGCCCTGCGCAACGAGGTTCGCAGTTATGGAATCCATGTGACACTGATCGAGCCCGGCGACATCAACACGCCTTTCAATGACGCCATGGACTGGAGCACGAGTCCCGAGAGCTCCGCCTACGGCAAACAGTTGGCACGCTGCGAAGAGGTCATCCGAGATGCGCTTTCCAAAGCCCCACCACCGACGATCGTCGCCGACGCGATTGCCGCGGCCCTCGCCGCCCGCAGACCCCGGGCGCGCTACACCATCGGCCCGGACTCCAATCTCGTTCCACTCGGTCGTCGCCTCCTGTCCGATCGGCTCAGCCTGGCGCTCATCCGCCAGCACTTCAAGCTCGATTGATCTGGGCCTGTTACGCTGACAGCAATGCGCGACGCGCACGACACGGATTCTCGATTCATTCGCTCACGGGCAGACTTCCGACCCGCCTACCTGAGCACCTGGGAATCGGGACGTCTGGAGGAAAAGGTAGAAGAGGCCCGGGAAGAGCTACGGGTCTGTCGTCTGTGTCCCCGCAACTGCGATGTGAACCGCCTGGCCGATGAGAAGGGAGTCTGCAGAACCGGCCGGTGGGTTCGGGTCGCCAGCGCCTTCCCCCATCACGGCGAGGAGGACTGTCTGCGCGGCCGGCGCGGCTCGGGCACCCTCTTCTTCTCGTAGTCTGGAGTCGATGCGTGGCAGTGCCTGGGCCCACTCGCGTTTTGTTCGCCGCCGGGCAGAGTTCACACCAGCGTATTTGAAGACCTGGGAGTCTCGGCGCCTCGCCGAGAAGGTGGAAGAGGCGCTCGACGAGCTTCGCGTCTGCCGGGTCTGCCCTCGAGATTGCGATGTCGATCGGCTCGCGGACGAGAGGGCGATCTGCAAAACGGGTCGCTGGGCGCGTGTCGCCAGTGCTTTCCCTCATCACGGCGAGGAGAACTGCTTGCGCGGACACCGTGGGTCCGGAACGATTTTCTTCTCACACTGCAATCTGCGGTGTGTCTTTTGCCAGAACCACGACATCTCCTGGGAAGGCAGTGGTCGGGAGGTCGCCGCCGCAGAGCTCGCGGCTTTGATGCTCGAGCTCCAGCGCCTTGGCTGTCACAACATCAATTTCGTCACCCCGGAACACGTGGTGCCCCAGGTCCTCGAAGCCGTGCACATCGCTGTTGGCGAGGGTCTGCGTCTGCCCCTTGTCTACAACACCAGCGGATACGACGCCCTGCGCTCGATCGAGATGCTGGCAGGTGTCGTCGATATCTACATGCCCGACTTCAAGTTCTGGGACCCCGAGATCGCCCGTCGCCTTCTCCTCGCTGAGGACTATCCGGAGCGGGCCCGAGACGCCTTCCGGGCCATGCACCGGCAGACGGGAGATCTGGTTTTCGATGAGGAGGGAATCGCGCTGCGCGGTCTTCTCGTCCGTCATCTGGTGATGCCGGAGGGCCTCGCTGGAACTCGCGGGATCATGCGATTCCTCGCCAAGGAAATCTCTCCCGACACCTTTGTCAATCTCATGGGCCAGTATTCACCGGCCGCCCAGGTCGTTCGCAAGCCGGGTCGCTACCCCGAGATCGAGCGACGGATTTCCCACCAGGAGTACCTGGAGGCCTTCGAGATCGCGCAGGAAGAGGGCCTCCATCGCTTCGATCATCTGCCCCACTTCTGAGGCCACCTGCCGCCTCACACTCGAATAGTGAAACTTCCGAACGAATCTGAGAGGATCAGCACTTCGAAACAGGATTCTTAGGAGCCGCAATGAAGAAGATGCTCTTGACCATATGAGTTCTTTGTCCCTGTCCTGGCCACACTGGTGATCGCCGGCTGTGCTCTCGGTGCCGAAACGTAATCCTCTGCCGCCAGAGTTGGCGACTCGGCCACGGTGTCGGGTATCGAGGATGCCCGGATCTGGGGTGACGAGATGCCCTACTATGCCGACGAGTTCTTCGCCCAATCCCGCGAAGAGATCAGCCAGAAATGGTCCGCCTGGTTTGGCCAGCAGCTGTATTTCCTCGCGATCTCGGGTGGCGGCGCCGGTGGGGCTTTTGGCGCCGGCCTTCTGAAAGGTGGCACGGAGGCCGGAGATCGGCCCGAGTTTCAGCTGGTCACGGGGATCAGCACAGGAGCACTGACCGCACCCTTCGCATTTCTCGGACCCGAGTACGACCACGTTCTCGAGGAGATCTACACGACCTACTCCACCGATGATCTGCTCAAGAAACGCAGTGCCGTCAATGCCTTCACCAGTGATGCGATGTACAGCACCGAGAGGTTCGCAGGAACTGATCGCTCGGTACTACGACGAGAAGGTCCTCGAAGCCCTGGCCGTCGAGGCTCGCAAGGGACGGGTACTCAATATCGGCACCACCAATCTCGATGTCGAGCGACCCGTCATCTGGCGCATCAGCGCTATCGCGACCAGCGATCATCCCGATCGACTCGAGCTGATTCGCAAGATCATCCTGGCCTCGGCTTCGATTCCTGCAGCCTTTCCGCCCGTCACCATCGAGGTGGAGGCCAACGGCCAGTTCTACGACGAGCTCCATGTGGACGGTGGCACTTCCTCTCAGGTATTCCTTTATCCAGCAGCCATCGACTTGGCACGGGTCCTGAAGAAGGTCGAATCCCCGGCGGCACCGAGAAGTCTTCGTCATTCGCAACTCCCGACTCGACCCGAGCGCCGGTATTGTCAACCGCAAGCTGCTGCCCATCGCCAGCCGTTCGATCTCAGCTTTGATCCGCTCGCAGGGTGTCGGTGATCTCTATCGGATCTTCGCGTTGGCGGAACGCGACAATCTCGACTTCAACCTGGCCTACATTCCCGCCACCTTCGAGGATATTCCCGACGAGCTCTTCGACTCCGAATGGATGAAGAAACTCTTCGACTCTGGGCTATGAGATGGGAAAGGCAGGCTATCCGTGGGCCAAAGCGCCCCCACAGTATGGAGACAACGAGGGTGACTGAACGATTGAATCGTTACTGGCTTGTCGCGGTCGCCCCGGTCGTTTTCTCGGCGTCAAGCGCCCAGGGTTCTCCTGCTAGTTGACATACAATCGCGCGATGAAGACCCCAACAGCTCTTGCCGTGCTCCTACTGTTTTCCGCCCTTCCTACCTTGGCGCAAAAGGTCTACGTCGACTACGACAACGCGACGGCCTTCAGCGAGTACAAGACTTTTCAATACATGGAGACCCAGGAGGATCTGCGGGACTACTCACGAACCTCGCATGACCGCCTGGTGAGTGAGCTTCGTCGGTATACCGCCGAAGGCGGTCTTGAAGAAGTCGATTCCAACCCCGACTTCTACCTGGCCTACTACACCGCCGATCGGTGGGATCTGAATCTCGCCATGTCCGATCTGCGCTACAGCTACGGCAGCAACTTCGATCTCGGTGGCTACTGGGAAGGCGGCGTCGGGACTCGCACCCCCAACTCCTTCAACTTCAAACAGGGCACTCTGGTCGTCGATGCCTGGGATGCCGAGCGCCAGGAGCTCGTCTGGCGTGGCATCGCCACCGCCGCCGTCTCGAGCAATCCCGACAAGAACGACAAGAAGATCGAGAAAGCTCTGAAGAAGATCATGAAGAAGTGGGACGAGGCCAAGGGCTACCGCGTCCGCGCCATCCGTCAGATGAAGGCCGAGGAGCAGAACTAGAAGGCACCACCTCGCCAGGCCAGGCGTACCCAGAGGGTCCGGCCAGGTTCGTTGATCCGCACGGGGTCGGGGTCGAACAGATTGCCGCGATTCAAGTGGTTGGCGTAGGTCCGGCTGAAGACATTGTCGACCCCCGCATAGAGGGACAGCGAACCGAGGATCTTGTACCGGCCGGACAGATCCAGCACCCCATAGCCAGGAGTCTCGCCGTAGTCCTGCCCGCTGCCGGTCGTCGGTTGTCGTCGACGCGGTCCTGGGCCGCGGCCCAGCGAAAGAGCCCCGCAGCTCCCCAACGATCCACTCCATAGTCGAGCTGTAGCCAACCCTCGAGCGGTGGAATCTGCGCCAGGGGTCGATCGTCGGTGCGATTGTCGCCTCGCACCCAGCTGGCTACCCCGGCGAGTTGCCAGCGACTACCCACTCGGTAGGAGCCTTCCGCCTCCAGACCGACCAACCGAGCCTCGACGTTGCGGTAGATCGTCGCGTTGTCACTCTGCAGGATCCCGTCCTGCCCGTGGGCCCGATCTCGCAGGATGAAGTCGTCGGCCTGATCGACGAAGCCCGTCACACTCCACGTCGAGACCTGACTCTGTGATGAGAGTCCGAGATCCAACTGGTTGTGCTTGGCTGGTTCCAGCTGCGGATTGCCTACCCAGCGTTTGGCGGGGGTCATGTTGTTCGAGCCCAAGTAGCGCTCTGTGGTGTCCGCGGCCCGCGCGCTACGACTGAGACCGGTGAACAGCGTCAGCTGGGGCTTGAGAATCCGCTCGAATCGCACCAGCCCACTCCACTCAGAGGCACTCCAATCTGCGGCTTGATAGCCGTAGTAGGACTCGTAGAGCTGGTTGGGGCTCCGGTTCATCCCGGCCGGTTCGAGGTCCGCCTTGCTGGCCTCCGCCGTGAAGTGATCGAACCTGCCACCCAGGACCAGCCGAGACTTCGTGCCCAATCCCTGGATCCCCTCCAAGAAGATCCCACCCTGGCCCAGCGTGGCGTCTGGCCACATCACCGACTGAAGCATGCCCACGTTGTCAGGGTTGGGGCCCGCGTAGCGCAGCGCATCGCGGGCGTTCTCCTGGTACTCGAGACCCATCGTCAGCGTCAGGTTCTCCGACACCTTGCGATCGGCACTGGCCCGGCCACCAACGGTGTCTGATGTGGAAGGAACTCGCATGGCCATGGGAGCGGTCAAGGGTCGCAGCGAGTAGTTGTCCATCAAGTGATCGACGGTACTGAAGTAGAGATCGGCCCGCAGATCGATCAGCCCAATCCACTTCTCGCTTCGCCGCAGCTTGAGTCTGAAGGTGTCCGCTGCATCCTCGGGAGAATCCATCCCAGCGCCGGCGAAGAGGGCATCATCGGTTCGCACGGCTTCAATTCCCAGCTCCAGCTGGCCCGTCTCCGCCTTGCCATAGCCCAGCATGAGATTGGCATGCTGGCTCTCGAAGGCTGAGCGCACGGTTTCGCCGCTGCCGTCCTGGTAGCTATCGAACGCCCGGACCCCGCCCTGCGCCCGCACGAAGAACTTGCCAACCCCAAGTGAAGCATCGATACCGAGCTCCGGCTCTTTGTGCCAGGAACCGTAAGCGGTGGCGATCTCGGCTCGCCAGTCGGTGGGCTCGGCAAATACCGGCACGTTGCGCTCGAAGAGGACCGTACCCGCGGTTCCTCCAGGACCAAAGCGCAGGGATTGGACGCCCTTGATCACGGTGACTTCGTCGAAGGCGTTGGGTGTTGCGAACGAGGTGGGGGGATCCATGCGATTCGGACAACCGCCGTGCACGAAAGCACCATCGACCTGCACATTCAGACTCCCCTCGCCAAGGCCACGAATGCGAGGTTCCAGACCGTGCCCTCCCATTCTTCCGATCGACACGCCGGCAACCCCTCGTAGAAGGTCTGCGCCGTCGCCAAGGGGCACCACCGGCAGCTCATCGCTACTCAGGATGCGAACGGCAGGCACCACGGGCCAATCGTCGATGACCTGGATCTCGTCGACAACCACCGGTGTCTCGGCCTCTTCGCTCTGCGACTCGGATGGAACGATGGGTTCCTCAGTCTCTTGGGCGAAGAGCTGGGAAAAGAAGGGCGGCGCCCACGCCAGGGCCGCGATGGACAAAATTCGAATGTACGTCGAGTCGATCATGATGCCTCCGTGGAGCGGCGGTTCCGACAGAACCACCGGGAGTGTTTACCTGCTCAGCTTGAGGGGAAAGCGGTGGCTCGCTCAGCGAGCGGAGGCCGAGCGGGGAGGAGGCGGATCGAGAGATCGCACCAGAAGATCCGGCAGAGGCCAGTCATCGACCGGAGCCTGACCGACCGATTCGACCCTGTTCTCAGAGATTTCGGGGGCTGCCAGACCCAGATGAAGACCAAAGGAAAGGACGGTTGCACCGCCACCGAAATCCTCGGCCGATCTCAGCCCACCACAGGGACTGGATTCTCGCGCCTCGTCGCCACAATCGCACCCACCCAAGAGGCAGGCACTGCCGGTTCCACAACAACAATCGGGTTCGGACTCCCACAAGGAGCTGGCAGCCAGGACCGGGCCGATGCCGAGCCACAGACAGACCAGCATCGAAAGGATTGGACGGAGCCTGACCCCGCAACCGAAGCGCGTAGACATCTCAACGCCGGTTGTATCACTGGCAGCCGAGAGTCACAACACGCGCCGAGGCGGGTAGATCACCCATCCAGACAGGTGGGCCTCAGCCGCCACCCCAAAGATACTGATAGGCGAGCGTGACGACATCGAAATCGGCCCCGATCTGCGTGAAGGCGCCGGTGTGTGCCGCCATCTTGAGCGAGTGGCGCCGGGCCAAGGGAACGGAGTAGGTCAAGCCCATTCGGGAGTTGCGCTGCAGATCGAACCGATCGATGCCATTGAGCGTCGTACTGCCGCCCGTAGTAGTAGTTGGGTCGAGCGCCAGCCACGTGCGGTTCTTGAAGTTGTAGCTGACGATGTCCCTGAAAGCTGCCGATCGGATCCTGACTCTGTACCGTGCCACCGAAGAAATCGTCGTTGTCGGTGAACAGCCAGACTCCGGCGAGCCGCTTCGAGGATCCAGCGTCCCTTGATGCTCGAGTATCCGAGCTCGGGTTTGAAGGCCCACCGGTTGGCGCCGAAGCTGATCACTCTAGAAGAGTCGTACTGGCCCGTCGGGGTGGCCACAGACAGACTCACTCCGAGATTCCTGCCCTGCTTCTGCTTGGCGAAGTCTGCCGACGACAGGGCCGGGCCGCCGAGAAGGTTGACCGCGATCCGAGTTCGTAGGAATCCCGCCCCTGATCGACTGTTGGAGACGAAATCCCCGCCCAGGTTTCCCGAGCCACTCATGCGTAGATACGGCATGGCTATCGTCACCGAGGACGATCGGCCGGCCAGACCGAACGACCGCACGAACACGAAGGTCGCCGCAGTCGTCTTGAGCTCTACATCCTGCAGTGGCGAGGCAGCATCGGTCAGGACGTTGCCGCGCGAATAGCTGCCGATCACCGCAAACGCATTGAGACCCTTGGGCAGAGTTCGATAAGCGCGCGGCTCCAACTCCTGGGCGAGCCCTTGACCCGCCGCCAGGACGCCTCCAAGGAGAGTCAGAGTCACCCACGAATACCGACAAACGCGCATGAGCGATTCTAAACCGATTCACCTGCCCGTCTGGTCACTGGTTTGGCAACATTCCTCGGGTGCGAGACCACCGAGCCGCGGGCGTCAGGACGACGATTCCTAGTGCGCCGCGATGCCCTGCAAGCCCGCCAGGGCAGGAAGTGAGCCGACTTCACCCGGCGAGGATCGAGTACGACGAGACGGCTCCTTCGAGAATCGTCCCCGCCGGATTCCGGCCCCACACCTCGCTGACGAGCAGAAGCGCTCGCTGATCGAAATCGAAGGAGAAGGGCCCGACCAGCGGACGCTAATGCACTGTGATCGACCAGGTCGAGGTACCACCGTCCTCGAATCCGTCCACGAACACTTCGTGCAACGCGGTGCAATCCAGACCTGAGCTGAAGCTGACCCAGGCGGACTCCACAGGGCGCCCTTCGATGAAAAAACTCGACAGGGGATCCAGAGCCAGATTCGTGATTCCCACCTCGTAGGATCTCGATCCCACGACGATCTGACCGTCGACGCTGATGTCGATATCGGTGAGGGCTGTCGAGCCCAGCGCGTTGTACAGAACGTTGACGGTTGTCACGGTGTCTGGATCCAGGTGTCTGATCTGGCCATAGGTGTTGGCCAGGTAGATATCGCCGTTCTGGGCCACCGCCACTCCCCGGGCGTCGAAGTCGTCGAAGAAATCCAGAAGATAGTCGGTCAGGTCGACGGTGCCCAGATGCGCAAGGGTGTCCGGATTGTAGATATGGATATCCGGCACCCCGCCACCGGGGTCTACTTCCAGAGCATACAGTTTGCAGTCGAGCCCCATGTTGATATCAATGATCTCCAGAGCAAACGGATTGTCGGCGGTAATTCCGAACCGATCCGCCGAGTACCCGTCAGAGAGATCGAATCGGACCAGGCTCCGTTCGTAGTCTGTGGCGAAAATGTAGTTCTTGTAAGACGCTACGCCACCTTGCCAGTTCTGGGTCCAGTCTGGCGTCGTCACATGGCTCCATGCACCGTCGTATCGCGACAGGTAGGCCTGGATAGGATCCCCGAATGGCATTACATTCTGCATCACATGGATCCCGTTGTTGACTGTCAGATCGCGCGGATCCTCATCCTCTGGTGGAGCCGGTGAAGGCACCATTGCCGACCACAACATCGCACCAGCCTGGGTGTACTCGCGGATCTCACCGCCGGGTTCCCAGAAATTGGAGATGGAAACCAGGATGTTCTCCTGACTCCAAGAAGGCGGCGCGCCAATCGACAGCACCAGGAGAATCAGAAACGCGCATCGGATCTGTCGAGCTCGAGACATGACCAGAATCCTCCAACCTGTTATCAGGAATGAGTTTGCACGCCTGACTGAAAAGCGCTGTGAGGTGATTCACTGACCTCTCAGAATCGGCTGGTGCCTCTTGACGTTAGGTGCGCTATGACCCATTCCGCTGTGAAAAGGGGCGTTTTCTGAGAAACCTGAGGGGCAATGGTTCGTTGGTGGGTGGCCTGTCTGGCTCTGTTCTGCTCTTCGCCGTCGTTCGGGGCGGTCTACTACGTCTCGAGTGAGACGGGCAGTGACACCAACGATGGCCTTGCACCGGGCAGCGCCTTCGAGACGGTGACCCACATCAACTCGCTACCACTTGAAGCCGGGGACGAGGTCCGCTTCTTCTGTGGCGAAACCTGGCGGGTTCAGACGCTGGTCGTGACCCGTTCCGGGTCGGCTGGGAGCCCCATCGTCTTCTCTTCGCACCCGGCCGACTGCGCCGACAAGCCGGTTCTTTCGGGGGCGCAGCCGATCTCGGGTTGGTCCGTGGCCGCACCAACCTGGCCTCGACATCCGTTCACGACGTCACGATTCGCGGCAATATCCTCCGCGACACCCTGGGGAACACCGACGGTACCCACCCCGATTTCGAGAGGCTGTTCAGCCTGGCGATCTATCTGGATCATTACTCTCGCGACATGGTCGTGGAGAACAACACGGTCACCGGTTCTACCTGGACCGGCGCCCTCTTCCAGAACTCCACGGGCACCTTCACGGGCAACACCCTCTACGACAACGTTGTTTCCGATTGGGGCTCTGAGCTATCGATCGTCGGAGGTGTTTCTCAGGCCAGCCAAAGCGGTAACATCCTGTTCCCGTTGGGTGTCAATCGCCGCTCGCTCCGGGTCGGCGACTCGGCCTTCCTCACCTCCTCGAACAACAACGACTTCTTCAGCCCCTTCTACAACACCTCGATCGCCGATGACTCGACCGGCTGCTGCGACATGACCCTGGCCGAGTGGCAATCCGCGAGCGGCATGGATTCGAGCTCCGTGGCGCACTGGTACAGCGACACTCCCGGCTCCGCAGCCCCGCTCCCAGATCTTCATCAACGATACGACGCAGCCCAGGCTCTTCGATCTCGGCGGAATCACCTATCAGGATCTCGACCAACAACCCGTCATCAGCCCTATCGTGGTGCCGGCGTTTTCCTCTCGCATACTCATCCGCGGCGAGGACGTGATCTTCACCGACGGCTTCGAGAGCGGCGAAGTCGACGTCTGGTCCTCGGCAGTACACTGATCCCCTGGCGGTATACCCGACCGCGATGACCGATTCTGATCACCAGAATCACCAATTGGCCCTCGATCACCTCGTAGACGACTCGGTACGCATCCACCCGTAGGAGCTCCGCCCACTCTAGGATTCTGATTCCTGCTCGAGTTGGACGGAAATCGGATCACGGATCTCGCGGCTGCGGTATCCTTTCGCACCCGTTCGACGGACTCAGCCATGGATCCACTGACTCACACCCTTGTCGGAGCTTCCCTTGCCGCCACACGGCTAGGCGACAAGACGCGCCTGGCGATACCGGCTCTCGTGATCGGTGCCAACCTGCCCGACGTCGATGCCCTGGCCTATTTTCGGGGTGGGGACTTCGCGCTCGGGTTTCGACGGGGCTGGACCCACGGCGTGCTCGCGCTTGTCATCCTACCTGCAGTCCTGGCCGGCCTCTTGATGCTCTGGGGTCGGTGGCGAGGAGGAGGAAGAGACTCTCCGCCGCTATCCCCAGGCTGGGTTTTGGGTCTTTGCTATCTGGCGTGTCTCACCCATCCCTTCCTGGACTGGTTGAACAACTACGGTATGCGCTGGTGGATGCCCTTTCGCGACACCTGGTACTACGGCGACTCGGTCTTCATCATGGATCCCTATCTGTGGCTGATTCTGGGGCTCGCCTGGGTCATCGGTCGAAGACCCTCCAAGGGTACCGGCATCACCGTCGCTCTCATGGCAGGGCTCGCGATCTGGCTGGTCGGATCCCGCGCCCCAGACTACCTGCCGATTGTCGGCACGGTCTTCGCGATTCTGGTGGCGGCATTTCTCTGGAGACCTCGAGCGCGGTGGCTCGCGGCTCATCGAGTCGCCACAGCCGGTCTCCTACTCGGGACCCTGTACATTGCGGCTATGATCTCGCTCCACTCTCTCACGGTGTCCAAAGCTCGCGCCGAGCTCCAGCGACAGGACCGGGTCTCGATCGAGGAGATCATGGTGGGACCCATACCGGCCAATCCCCTGGCGTGGGACATCCTGGTGAGTTTCGGGGACTCTTTCCGTTGGGGTCGATTCGACTGGCGGTATGGCAGTCTCGTCATGTCGGGGGCTGAGCTTCCGGCGGCAATGCCCGCGCCAGTTTGGGACGCAGTCGCCAGCAGCGGACAATCTCCTGGCTTCTTGCGCTGGGTGCGCTTCCCATGGCTCGAGATCGAAGCCACGACCGCGGGTCGTCGCGTCTATCTCATGGATGCCCGTTACACCCGCAGCCGATCCAGTGGCTTCGGCGCCTCCATGATCGAGCTGCCTAAGGAATAGGCATTCCGATCCGTCGACTGCAGGTTTCCTCTCCATCCGACGCGTCCTGTGTTGGAGGTGAAAGACCATGCACCTGGATCGAGCCTGATCTCGACTACAAGGTGCCCGCGGATGACGATACCGATCTTTTGGCCACCGAGTTGGACGCGACGGACCCGGACGGAGAAAGCATCCAGCCAGATTTCAACTCCTGGATCTTGACCGTCGGTCTGCGTTACACCTTCTGAGTAGGAATCCCTAGTCTTGCGAGGGTGGTGGCACTGTAGAATCCCGAGAACCCGGATTCTCTCTTGCCACCACCACCGAAATTCAAGCTCACCCCGCCGCTCAAGGTCCTGGCACTTGCCTTCCTGCTCTCGGGAGCCGCATCGCTGATGGATCAGGTCGTATGGCTTCGATACCTGAGCCTTATTTTCGGCAACACCACCTGGGCAGCGGCGACCTTGTTGGCCGTCTTCATGGGCGGACTCGGGGTCGGAGCCCTGGTCTTCGGGCGCTGGGCGGACCGGATTGACCGCCCTCTGGTCGTGTACGCGGTGATGGAGATCGCCATTGGTGTCATCGCTCTGGCTTCACCCCGGTTCTTGTCCTGGATCGATAGCGCTTACATCCTCGTCTACCGCGGGTGGGGCAATATGCCGTGGCTGTTCGCCGGCGGCCGCACTCTCCTGGTGGCTCTTTTCCTGCTCCCACCGACGATTCTGATGGGGGGCACGCTGCCTCTGGTTCTTCGCGCCACCACGCATGCGAGGCAGAAGGTCGGAGCCTCCAGCGGTTTCTTCTATGGCATCAATACAACAGGCGCCGTGCTCGGCACCGCGCTCGCGGGGTTTCTCACGATCTGGCAGCTGGGTCTGTATCGAACTCTTGTCATCGCTGCCCTGTTCAACCTCGTCGCCGCGGTCGGCAGCCTTCTCATGTCCCGCCACTTCGCTACCGCTGCGGCTGCGGGCCCTCGCCGCTCCGCAGGAGCCTCGCGGCAGTGGCTTCTGGCGATCTTCTTCGTCATGGGGGCCACCAGTCTCGCCTACGAGGTTTTCTGGACTCGCATCCTCCTGTTTCACCTGGGCTCCAGCGTTTACGCCTACAGCCTGATGCTGCTGGTGGTCTTGCTGGGAATCGGCTTTGGCAGCCTGCTGGCGATTCCGTGGGCCGATCGAGTGGGCTCCCCACTACGGCGCGCTCGTCTGGGTCGAGTTGGGAATCGCCTTGTGGATTCCCGTGCAAGTCCTTCTCTTCCAGCAGCTCGACCTTCTCCTTCTGACTGCGGCCGAGCTGATCCAGCCCACCGGTTTCGGCCGCTACACGCTGGGGCAATTGCTGGCCATCCTGCCACTCCTCGGGCCCCCAACGCTGCTCATGGGAATGAGCTTCCCGTTGGCGGTCCGCGCCATGAACGAGAATCCCGAGCGCCTGGGCGATGATGTTGGGAAGGTCTACGGCGCCAACACTCTCGGTGCGGTCATGGGCTCGCTTTCTGCCGGATTTCTTCTGATTCCGACTGTCGGAACTCAGAACTCGCTCATCGTTGTCGCCACCGTCAATGCGGTCTTGGCCATGATGATCGCCAAGCGCGCAGGAGGCCGCCTTCTCGTTCCGATCACCGCGGTGGGTGCAATCTTGATCTTCGCGACTCTCGCTGTTTTTCCTGCTGACCGCGTGATTCTCGCTGCAGGCCTCTTCTTCGGTGATCAACCCGAGGATCTTGTCTACTTTCACGAGGACGCTCAGGCCACGGTGACGATTCGACAGCGGGAGAAAGACGACGAGCCCTACTACGCCCTGGCGGTCAACGGTGTCGCGGTCGCCGGCACCAGCCCGGAGCTCCACGCGGTGCAGCGGATGCAAGGGCACCTACCCATGCTGCTGGGTGACGACATCCAGTCTGTGGTTCATATCGGGTTCGGCACTGGGGGCACCGCGCACGCCGTCTCCCAGAGTCCCGTGCACGACATCCTCGTGGTGGAGCTCAGTCCGGAGGTGATCAAGGCCTCGGACACCTATTTCGGCAGCATCAACCATGGCGTCCTGGCGGACGAGCGCGTCCGAGTGGAGATCAACGACGGGCGCAACTTCATGCTCGCCAGCCCGGAACGATTCGATGCGGTGCTCTCCGACTCGATCCACCCCGCGTACGCCGGCAATGGTTCGCTCTACAGCCTCGAGTACTTTCGCCTGATCAGGGACCGGCTGGAGCCCGGCGGGATTGCTTCGATGTGGCTGCCCACCTATTTCCTGACCCCGGACAACTTCGGCGCCATTCTCAAAGCCTTCAGCGAAGTATTTCCGCACGTGGCGGTCTGGTACGAGCCCAGCACCCTGAACGCTTTCACCATCGTGACGGGCAAGATCGAGGACCCGGTCTGGGATCCGGAACAGCTGGCTCGAGCGTTCTCGCACCCCCAGATTCGGGACGATCTGGCCTCCTTGGACATCACCGGGCCGGCGGATCTTCTGGCCGATGTTGATCGCCACAGAGGCGGACCTGGCGCCGTGGCTGAACGACATCCCGTCTCACACCGACGATCGACCTCGGGTGGAATATGAGAGCGGTCGCCTGCTGGATCGCAACGAGACCTGGCTCCAGAACTTCACGATCCTGCTGGATCTGCGTCCCCGCGCCCCTGCTGCCGAATATATGGCTGCTCTATCCCCCGAGGAGCAAGAGCGGGCGACGGTCCTTTACGAAGAGAGGGCCGGGGTTCTGAAGTACCACCAACAGCTGCTCGCCGAGCGCCTGGCGGCTCTCAGTCGCCAGGCACTACCTTGATCCAGGCCACTATTCTTCGTGAAACCTTGGCAACTCTGGCTGGAGACGCCTGGCCCGGTCGACCAGGTACAGGAGATCCTGCACTTCCTCCTCCCTCACCAACTCATCGGCAAGAGGTCGGAGGCGTCGATAGAGCTCGTCCAGGTCGGAGTCCTTCGCCCAGAACGAGCCTTTCGAGAATTCGGCGAACTCTGCCGCCAAGGAGCTCAGTTGCAGCGCGTTGGAGCTTGCCTCCCACCTGTTGGACAAATTCTTCCTGGTCAGATCGATAGCGGTCTCGATGACCTGGTCGGTTGCCTTGGACCGATACCGTAGTCGCAGGGTTGCCAGACGCGACCGGCGCTCTACTCCCTCATGCAGTTTGATCTCATAGAGGGCGGTGACCGTATGGCCGGCGCCGATCTCTCCCGCATCCACGGAGTCATCACGGAAGCGCTCATCGGCGATGTCACGGTTCTCATAGCCGATCAAGCGATATCGACTGACGGCCTTTGGGTTGAACTCGACCTGCGCCTTGGCGTCCGACGCGATGGTCTGCAGGGTGCCCGTGAGGTTCTCGACAAAGATCCGACGGGCCTCATCCAGGGTGTCGACGTAGGCGTAGAAGCCGTCTCCCTGATCGGCCAACTGCTCCATCAGGGCATCGTTGTAGTTACCCATGCCGAAACCAACCGTGGTGAGCTCGACACCCTCATCAGCCTCTAGACGGATGCGATCCAGGATTGACTCGGGGCCTGTGCGACCCACGTTGGCGACACCGTCCGAGCACAGGATCAGTCGGTTGATGTCACCCTCCCGGTAGTAGCGCCGCGCCAGCCCGTAGGCAAGATCGAGCCCCTCTTCGGCATTGGTGGAGCCGTTGGGAACCAGCCGATCGATGGCGCGACGGATGGCGTCTTTGCTGGTTGTCGGCTCCAGCAGCACATCTCCACGGCTCCCGTAGACGACCAGGCCGATACGATCGTCCCGATTGAGTTGATCCAGCAGAAGATGCAAGGACTGCTTGACCAGCCCAAGGCGGTTCTCGCGTTTCATCGAGCCCGAAACATCAACCACAAAGATCAGCGTGGCCGGTTGACGTTGCTCATGGCGAATCTCTCGTGCCTTGATTCCGAAGCGCACCAGTTGGTATCGCGGCCCCTCGGCAAACGGTGAGGGTGCACCTTCAGCGATCAGGGTGAACTCTCCACGCCTCGGAGCAGGGTCACCGTAGTCGAAGTAGTTGACGAACTCCTCCACTCGAATCGCTTCCGGCGGCGGCAGGTGTCCCCGGTCCAGGTAGCTTCTGGCCAGGGTGAAGGATCCGGTGTCCACGTCCAGACCGAACGTCGATTGCGCATCGTCCTCGGTATCGATGAAGGGATTGGTGCCGTAGGGACGGAAGAACATGTCGCCATAGGGTGCGTCGTTCGGCTCGGCGGAACCTCCCGTCGAGGGTGCCGGTAGGGCCATCCTGAAAGACTGGGGCAATGGATCGGGCACGGCCTCGGCAATAACGCCTGGCCTCTCGCGCTTGGGCTTGACGAGCCCATCAGCCAACAGGGGACTCTCCGACGTTACCCTGAGGACTCCTGCCTGCTGATTCTCCACAGCTTCAGGCTTCTCCAGCCTCGCCCTCTGGTCTCTGTCTCTGCCGCCGCTTGCGTCGTCCTTGACCCCCTGGATTCCAGCCGGTTCGGACTTCTTCTCGAGGGGGGCGTCGACCTCTTTACGAACGACCTGCCCTTCGTTGCCCGCAGACCTCGAAGGTTCGACATCGCGCTCTTCTAAAGCAGCCGCAGCCCCGACCTCACGGGTCACTTTGAGGTTCTCATCGAGGCCGCCAGGAACGGCTGGCGCCGATTCCGGCACCGAGTCGGCCGACGACCGAGGCGATACCGCTTCCAGCGGCGCCGACTGTGGGGCTTCGCGGGCGAGAGCATCCGCGAGCTCCATCTGCTCGGCCAACTGCTCTTCGAAAGTCTTCGGGGTCTGTCGAACAATCTGGTAAACCACGGCACCACTCAGCACCGCCATGACCACGGAGGCTGCCAGGAGTCGCAATCTCCAGGGCCCCGACGTTTCAGGGACGCTTTCAGGAACCACCTGCAGGTGTCGCGGGATGTCCTCCTGAATGCTCTCCAGAAGCCCCTCGGGTGGCTCGGGTGTCGTACCCGGTTCCAGGCGATCCTCGATCCATTTGTGTTCGCTGTTGTTCACTGGGTCTCCCCTTCCAGGGCTGCGGCCAGTTGGCCGTAGGCCCGCTGCAGTCGTTTGCGCACGCCAACGGTCGAGATCCCCTGCAGTTGGGCGATCTCGGCTAGCGGTAGCTCAGCCCAAAACCGGGCTGTCACCGCAAAGCGAAGCTCATCCGGCAGATCCAAGATGGCGGCGCGCAAACGCCGAGCCTCCAACGATAGAAACGTCTCCTCCTGGGCGGTCCTGCCGGGGTCGAGCAGTCGGTCCGCTCTTTCTTCGGTGAGCGGCTCCATCAGCTTCGGTCGGCGGATGTGATTCAGAAAGGTGTTGTAGGCGATCCGATAGAGCCAGGTGGAGAACTTGCTGCCACCGCGAAACCTGTCTGATCGACCGCCAAGCCTTGCGATAGGTCTCCTGGGTGAGATCGGCGGCCAGATCCTCGTCCCCACCACAAAGTCGGAACAACGAAGCATAGACCGCCCGATACGTGGCGCGGGCCAGCTCATCGGCCGCCTCCAGGTCGCCCCTGGCCACGCGGGGCCAGAGCTCCACTTCCCTGTCGAACGTTTCCACTGCTGCCAGGCTCTCCATGCCTAGTTAGACACAGATGCAAGCCAAATGGAAACTCAATCCGTGTGAGGGCTGCAGACCTAGAAGGCCTGACCCACCATGACCCAGATGTGCCAGCCCTCTTCGGAGTAGGCGGCGTCGGCTCGCACCACGACTTTGGCGGTCATCAAGCGGATCCCCCCGCCAGCATCCCACTTCATGTCGGAATGGAGCTCCTGAAGATCCCATTCGCTGGCCACCCGCCCCACCTCGAGGAAGGGCACGAATTGCCACCAATCGATGTGCAGCCACCGCAGCCACGAGATCTTGCCGAGGGGATTCCAATGGGGGATCACTCGATACTCCACACCGTAGTAGATGGCCGCCTCGTCCTGAAAGCGGTAGAGAGGATAGCCGCGGAGACGCAGGAAGCCACCCAAAGAGGCGCCCATCGAAGGTGGTACTCGATCATCGATACTCCTGACTCTATCGATCATCGTTTCCCCAGGTCGGGGTATAGGCCGTCCAGACATTCAGGGCCAGAACCTGCTGTCGGATCCGGCGGCTCTCTCCGAGAGACAGGTACTTGCTGTACTTGCCCCGCATCGAGGTCCACGACTGGCTGTCATCGTCCAGCCCCACGCCGCTAGCGATACCGAGACTGGTGGCGCTGCCCCGGGACGGATTCGGGGAGAAGTCGCGGTTGTCGTAGAGCATCGACAGGCTCAGACCGCCTAGAGGAGCCCTTCTGCTCGCCGGTCTCCGGTTCGATCGTGCGGTGGAAGACGAATGGCTCCAGCTGCAGAAGGGTCCGACCACTGCGTCGTGGATTCCACCGACCCGGCCGAGGAGTCTCGCCAACAGGGATCCCCCGATCGAGCTCGAACGTCTGGATCGGCTCGCCTCGCGCGATTCGCCGACGGGCAGGACGTACTTGAAGTTGAACAGCGCCCAATTGTGCCAGCCCTCACCTTCGACGTAGTTCTCGGGATCGGAGTCGTTGCCGCCCGCACCACCCTCGGGGAAGTTCGGATTGCCATCGACGTACAGCCTCTGTTGTGTAAACCAGCCGACAGAGATACTGGTGTCCAGAAACCATCTGCGGCCTCCCGGGATTTTCATGCTGGTACCGATGAGATAGGTCGCCCAGGAGCTGTTGGAAGTGCCCATCACGATGCCGAAGAGACTAGCCTGCTCGCTGGGCCAGGCCGAGGCTCCGGCACCGACGCCACCTGCCACACCGAGCGTCTCGGTGGCGAACGCATAGGGCAGCAGGAGCTTGCGAGGCTCGAGCTCGTCGGTGTCGCCACGATCGCGCAAGACGATCGGTGGCAGAGTCAGGTCGCTCGCCAGAGGAGGGTCCGGATCGAGGAAAGGATCAGCAAGAATAAAGGCCAGACGTTTCACTACGGCCTATCCTCGCACAATGGATCGGGTCTACCGCCGGTCGCGACGCAGCCAGGACTCGAACAATCGCGACTCGACGACGATATAGCCGATGCCGACGAACAGCCCCACCGCGACCGCGATCACAAGCGCCAGACCATGTTCCTCCGCCAGGCCCGTGTAGTGCCTGACCGTCGCCCACGCCAGGGCGAAGGTGCACACTCCCAGCCCCAGCCCGACCAGAATGGACGAGAAGCTCATCACGCCCTCCTTTCCGCATTCCAAAGACCGACACGAAGCGAGAACCAAAGGAACGCCGATACTGTGAACACCACCATTCCGGTTACGGTCGTCAGCAAGGCCTCCGACAAGCCGAGGACCACCATCGGCGGGCTCACGACCCCCTGCTCGCGCGACGACGTCAACCATCTTCATGATGCCGATCCACTGACCCAGAAAGCCGAGAACCGCAGCCACGCTTCCCCAGAAGAGAATGCATCGATGCTGTGACGGCGGCGACCGGCCGTCGGCTCCCTCTCTCAGCATCAGGACCAGGCCATTCCACAAGGTCAGAAAGACGACGACTACCGCCAGCAGCATCAACGGAAAGATCACCGGACCCGCTTCTCTCAGGAATTGAAGCATGGGCATTCCTCCTATCCCACCGTCAGGACGCGACCGCGAGCAGGGTCTCCATCTCTCTCATCTCGGCCCGAGCGACCGCATTCGACAGCACGAACCAGACCAAGCGCCGCGAGAATGGCGACCAGCAGGCTGATGGTCATCATCGACGACATCGAGATCATCCAGCCGGCGAAGTTCATGAACAGCGATTCGGGCGCGGTCTCGTAGTTGAGCCGAAAGAATCTCTGCAGATGGTAGAAGAGGCCGGAGACGGACACCGCCAGACTGGCTCCGGAGCAGAACAGCAGGACTCCCAGACCGGAGCGCAATTGGCTGATCTCTCGCCCGGTTCTCGAGAAGATCTGCACCAGCTTCCAGATGGTGAACGCAAAGGCCACCACTGCGAGAGCCAGCCACGGGCCAGACGAACGGGCTGACGTAGACGCGAAACGCCTCCTCCGTCAGGACCAGCACCGCAAGCCAGATCTCGAACACCACGAGCACCACGAGCAGAAACCGTGCCCATACCCGACCCGCCTGTCCAGACACCCGATCGGCCATGCCACCGATACCGCTGCCATGGACCTTGCTCAGGTGCCGCAAGGCCTCTTCCGAGGTACCGAACGCCTCCTTCGCCATGCGCGTGGCCTCGGCCTCTTCATGACCCTGATCCAGGTAGTACTGATAGCTGTCTTCGAGATCCGCAGCCATCTCCAGCACAATTCGCGTTCGCGAGGGTTCAGGGATGTCCAGTCGATCCCGGGCCTGATTGAGGACATCTGCAAATCGGTTCATCGTTTCTCCTCCTCAACGACATTGAAGAATCGATCGAAGAAATCTCGCCACGCACCCCTTTGAATCTCCAGGTTTTGGCGCCCGGCTGCAGTCAGTCGATAGCTTTTGCGCTTGCGCTTGGACTTCTCCTCCAGCCAGTCGCCACTGATCAATCCCTCCTTCTCCAGCTTGTGGAGAATCGGGTAGAGGGTGCCGTGCTTGAAACGGAAGGCGCCACCGCTCTGTTGTTCGAGCTCCAAGGCGAGTTGATAGCCATGGTGGGGTCCCGACGAGAGCGTGGACAGGATCAGAGTCTCGTTGCAGCTGCGACTCAAGCTTTGGATATCCAGCGATGGGCGAGCTTGCGTGTCGGGAGTCATGATCGAACGACCTGTTATTTAGATTCTCTATATATCGAATATCTATATATTAAACCCACAAACCTCCGCTGTCAAGGCCCAGATATTCGAGCCTTCCCCCAGCGCCGGATGTCGTTGTGAAGACTGCCTAGTTTCCGGACCAGGCCCCGGTGTCCCCGGACTCGAAACCGTCGAAGAAGAGGCCCTCGAGGACAACCGTGATCGAGGTGTCCTCCGACCAGGGGCCGACGCCTGCCGGGTTCCGACCCTGTACTCGCCAGACGTAGTCCCCGTTCGACAGCTCCTCGGGAATCGTCAGTCCGTGGGAGCAACTCGAAGGGCCGCAGGAGTAGGCGGCCTTGATCCATTTATCCACTTCCACCCCCGCATCTCCCTCGACAACCAGCCGATACCAGGTGGCACGCACCGGAGACTCCAGGTCCCACGTGAACCTCGGCAGCCCCTCGAAGATGGTCCCCGTTGGCGACACGGGTGTGGCGGCACCGGGTATCGGCACTGCCAGCAAGCCGTCACGAAACGCCGCGGCCATCATGGTGTAGCCGGAGCCGATCGGGTGGCCTCGGTTGTCTCCACAGGGCGGAGGTCTCCCCGGGCACACATCGGAGTAGTGCAGATCGAAACACTGGGTCTTGATTGTGGCCGTGGACATCGGGGTGGCTGTCCGGGCACAGCACATCCCAAATATCCACAAAGTAGTTCGAGTAGGTGATGGAAAGGTCTTCGACCCCGTCACGAAGCGCTTCCACTTCGTCGTCCTTCGTGGTGCCGTATTCACCGTCGGGGTGATACCAAATGATCGAAGCGTGGACGGTCTCGGTGCCTTGAATACGTGCCTTGAGCGCGATGATTTCAAGGTTGTCGACCATCGTTTCCACCGAAATAGCCCCCTCGAAGATATCGTTGGTGCCTTCCATGAGCATCATCACATCGAAGGGGCCTTCGTTATCGAGTACCGAGTCGATTCGTGTGACCGCCTGATAGGTCCTCTCTCCGCTCTTGCCGGCGTTGAAGACCTCGCAAACCCCAGGGGAGCAGTCGAGCAGGTCACTGAGACGGCCCGGATAGCCACCTAGCTCGTCGAAGTCATAGTTTCCCAACGTGATGCTGTCCCCAAAGGCCAGCCAACGAAAGGGCTGTCCCTCGAGAGAGGCACCTGGTGCGACAGCCAATAGAAAGGTGCAGAGCGTCAGTGCCCTCTTCATGGCAGATCTCGCCATTCCAGGACACGATCTCCGGTCGGCCAACGCAGGACGTCGACTCCGGTTGCCTCGAGAAGGAGCAACGGTCGCTCGTATGACTCTACGGGAACGATGGCGATTCGGCGCTCGATTCCAGCCCGGTCCAGGTCCATTGCCGTCCAGGCCATCGGAACCACAGATTGGAAGAGGAGCAAGACTCGATCGTCGGTTCGCATCAGACCGGGTTCACCCGAACCCTTGCCGCCGAGAACATGGGCCAAACTCCAGCGGCCACCAAGCCAGCGCGCGATCTTCACTCGGTAGTCGTTGCCATCGAACCAACTCCAGGCCGCCAGAGCTCCACCATCGATGCGCACGACGTCAGGCGTCAGGTCTGGAACCTCGTTGGCTGTATGGATGCGCTCGGGATGTGTCCAACGACCGCCAATTCGTCGACTGGCGACAATCTCGTCGTCCTCGCCGTCGTAGGCGGCCCAGGTCAGCAGCCAGCTGCCATCCTCGAGTACCGCTCCCGCGGGAGCCACCTGGCTTCCCGGTCCCTTGGCTGATACGAGTTCGGGCGGGCCCCAGTCGCCGTCCTGCCAGGCCGCCGCCCAGATCTCCAGCTCGCGGGACCCATTGCCTGCCGCCCAGGCGAGCCCTACCAGGTCTCGGTCCTGCAGCAACAGGACCGGTTGGCCCCGGTAGCGAGCCGAGCCCCGCTGGGGTACCGGCAGCAGATCGGCACCCTCTTCACCGCCCTCGATCAGCAGCAGATCGGTACCGTCACCTGAAGGTAGGCGACCAGCCGCGAGCCAGCCTTTGGCCGTGGGTTCGAGATCGCGGATCGACGCTCCAGGAGGCAGCTCGACCCGGATCTCTCCACCTCCCACCTTGCCGACGTGAAGCTCCGCCCCATCCCGTTTGGCCCACAGGTTTCCCGCTTGACCCGCGGACTGCAGAACCTCGGCAATGGACAGAGTAGCCAGCAAAGCACTGCCAGCAAAGGACAGAAGAATGGCGCTCACACGTTGCATCACAGAACAACCCGAGGATACGAAGGAAGATCCAGCGTTTCTCTGACTACCTATTCTACCGGAGACCCCCGAGGCGGGGGGTCGAGCACCCCCTCATGGCGACGGGAACACCCAACGGCTAGCCCGCCACAGGGTCAGCGCTCGGGCTGCCATGAAGGCTGCCAGGGAGAACCAGAGCAGATGATTGTCTTGGGAGTTCACGGCTACGATTGCGATCGGCAGAAAGACCCCGAAGCTGACGAGCATGGCGTTACGCAGGCTGCGCCCCGCGGTCAGTCCCAGAAAGAGCCCGTCGTAGATGTAGGCCACGGCACCGATCCCCAGCACCGGTACCAGCCAGGGTAGGTACTGAATCGCCACCTCGATCGCCTCCGAATGCGAGGTGAGAATCCCGATGATCCATTGCGGCGCGCTCAGGAACAGGCCCAACAGCGGCACGGTCATCAGCAGCCCGCCGACCATGGCGACCTTGATCAGCCGTCGAAACGACTCACCATCGGCAACGCCACCAAAGATGCCCCCCAGACTCTCGGAGGCAAACGCCGCCCCGTCCACCAGATAGGCCACCAGCATGACGAGGCGCAGCAAGACCGTGTTGGCTGCCAGGACCACTGTGCCCATCAGCGCACTGCAATTCGTGAACACGGCAAAAGCCGAAATCAGGGCTACGGTCCGTAGCAGAATGTCGCGATTCAGCTGGAACATCGACTTCATGGCGGGACCGTCCAAGACCTGGGACCAGTCCCAGGCAATGCGTCCCGGTCGTCGATACCAGAGCCCAAGACCCGTCAGGAGCATCACGTACTGGCTGATGGTGGTTCCGAGGCCGGCGCCGAACGCGGACAGCCCCAGATGCACAATGAAGATGTAGTTGCAGACGATATTGGTCACGTTGGCCATGACGGTCATCACCAAGGCCGCGCCGCTCTCCTCTCGGCCCAGGAACCATCCGAGGAGCACGAAGTTGGACAGGGCAGCGGGTGCTGCCCAGATTCGGGCATTGAAATACTCTCGTCCCGCGGCTTCGACTTCGGGTGCACCGCTGAGCATCCCGAATCCGAGCTCGCGCACAGGCCACTGGAGAATCAAGATACCAGCGGCTAGAGCCAGCGCCACAACCAGGGAACGGTAGAGCGTCAGGAATACAGCACTCAGGTCATCCCGGCCCCACGCCTGAGCTGTGGTCCCTGTGGTTCCCATGCGGAGGAATCCAAACGACCAGTACACGTACTCGAAAAGGACAGCGGACAGTGCGACGCCTGCCAAGAATCGCAGATCCGCCAAGTGACCCAGCAGAGCCGTATCCACCAGCGAGGCCAGGGGCACGGTGATATTGGCCAGCACGTTGAGGAAGGTGAGGCGCGCGAAGCGTCTGACCAACGATGAGCTTGCCGCCTGCATGCGGGCGAGTCTATCCAGCGACATGATCCCCGCGGACCGCCCCTCGCCCATAGCCCGGCCCTGCATCGTAGAATCGTCGCGGTGTTGATTCGTGGCGTCCTTGTCTGTGCAGGTCTGTGGGTGGCTGTCGGCATCGCAGCGGCGGCCGAGATCCAGGTAGCTGTCGCTTCGAATTTCTCCCAGGTCGTCGGCATCCTCGCTGCGCGTTTCGAGGCGACCACCGGCCACCGCGTCGCTATGATTCCTGGCTCCACCGCCAAGCACTACGCCCAAATCAGGAATGGTGCTCCCTTCGACCTCTTCTTGGCTGCGGACGCCTTTCATCCCAAGAAGCTGGAGGACGGCGGCCTGGCGATACCGGGTAGCAGATTCACCTACGCTTTCGGACAACTCGTGCTTTGGAGTCCCCGGGAGGACTACGTCGATAACCAGGGAGAGGTGCTCGAGAACGGCGAATTTCGACACCTGGGAATCGCCAACCCTGCTCTGGCCCCCTACGGCTTGGCGGCCCGCGAGGTCCTCGAATCGCTGGGGCTCTGGGAGAGGCTCCAGGACCGGATGGTGCGTGGCGAGAATATCGGTCAGGCGTTCCAGTTCGTGGCCAGTGGTAACGCCGAGCTCGGATTCGTCGCCCTGTCGCAGATCATGACACCCGGCCACGGGTTGAGGACCGGCTCGATTTGGCATGTGCCGCAGGAGCTCTACACTCCCATCGAGCAGCAAGCGGTCCTCGTGCAGGACAACGCAGCGGCCCGGGAATTCATGGACTTCCTCGAGAGCGCCGAGGCCCAACTCATCATCCAGGACAACGGTTATAGGTCGCCTCAGGACGAAGCCCACTGACCATGTTGAACGACGCCGACCTGGCAGCCTTTTGGATCACCGTCAAGTTGGCGGGCGTGACGACCTTGATCTTGATCCTGCTGGGCACACCGCTGGCCTGGTGGCTGGCGCGCACCCGCTTTCGCGGCAAGGTGGTGGTTGAAGCCCTCGTGGCCCTACCACTGGTCCTGCCTCCGACGGTGCTGGGCTTCTATCTGCTTCTTGCCCTTGGACCCCATGGGCCTGTGGGTCGTCTCATGGACGCCATGGGTGGTCACGCCCTGGCCTTTACCTTCACAGGTCTGGTCGTAGGATCGGTTCTCTACTCACTACCTTTTGTTGTCCAGCCATTGCAGGATGCCTTCTCCAACGTCGGTCGGCGGCCCCTGGAGGTCGCGGCCACATTGCGGGCTTCACCCTTGGACAGTTTCCTGACCGTGGCACTCCCCTTGGCTCGACCAGGGTTCATCACCGCAGCGGTCCTCGGCTTCGCCCACACGGTCGGGGAGTTCGGGGTCGTCCTGATGATCGGCGGCAGCATTCCCGGCAAGACCCGGGTACTGTCCATCGCCATCTACGAGAATGTCGAGGCGCTGGAGTACGGCCGCGCCCACCTTCTGGCTGGGGGTCTTCTCCTTCTTTCCTTCGTCATGCTGCTCGCCGTCTACATGTTGAATCGTCGCTTCCGGATGGTGCGTTCATGACCCTCGAGGCAAGATTCAGGATCGCGCGTGGTGACTTTGTCCTGGACGCGCAGCTGAACCTGCCAGATCGCGGCGTGACCGCCATCTACGGCCCCTCCGGCTCGGGCAAGACAACCCTTCTCCGGGCCATGGCCGGGCTGGAGATCGATCCCGACGGGTATCTCCAGGTCGCTGGAGAGACCTGGCAGGACCGCGCCCACTTTTTGCGTCCCCATCAGCGCCCCCTGGGCTACGTCTTCCAGGAAGCCAGTCTCTTCTCTCACCTGTCGGTTCTGGGAAATCTGGAGTATGGCTACAAACGGGTCCCTTCGACGGATCGCCGCATCCCCTTCGACGACGTGGTGGCGCCTCTTGGGAGTCGAAGACCTTCTGGACCGTGACACGGAGGACCTCTCCGGGGGAGAGCGGCAACGCACGGCCATCGCCCAGGCTCTGCTGACGAGTCCCCGGCTGCTGCTTCTCGACGAGCCGCTCACCGGTCTCGACGCCGCGGGCAAGGCCGAGATCCTTCCCTATCTGGAGCGCCTCCACGCAGAGTTGGATATCCCGGCCTTCTACGTCAGCCATGCTGCCGATGAGGTCGCCAGGTTGGCGGATCACCTGGTGCTGCTGCAGGAGGGCAACATCCTGGGATCCGGTCCCATCGCCGAGATGTTGACCCGCTTCGATCTGCCCCTGTCCCACGGTGACGCTGCTGAGGCCATCATCGAAGCGACTGTCGAAGAACACGATCAGACCTACCACCTCACTCGGCTGGCCTTCCCAGGGGGAACTTTTCAAGTCACCCGAAAGGACCTGGAGATTGGACAGTCGGTTCGACTCCGAGTGCTGGCGCGCGATGTCAGCCTGACACTGGAGCGGCAGACAAAGACGAGCATTCTCAACATCCTGCCGGTGACAGTGGCCGAGACGGTGGACGAAGGTCCCGCGCAGATCATGGTGAAGCTCTCTGCCGATGGCACGATCCTCCTGTCTCGCGTCACTCGCAGGTCCGCCGAGTCCCTGCAGCTCCAGCCCGGCCGACAGGTCTACGCGCAGATCAAGACGGTAGCGCTGCTGGCTTGACCCGGGGCGCGAGAGCCATCTCGATCCACCTGAGCCTGTGAGTCATAGAGCCCGATGGAATCTCACACATTGCACGATTGTTAGGAGAAGCATGTCTATCCGACCTATCAAGCGACTGATCAAGGCCAAGCCGACCATGGAGGGCGCGGGAGTCCACTTGCGTCGCGCCTTCGGGTTCGGTGAGACCAGCGAGTTCGACCCCTTTCTTCTGTTGGACGACTTTCGAAACGACCGACCCGAAGATTTCGAGAAGGGATTCCCCTGGCATCCTCACCGTGGGATCGAGACCATCACCTATGTCCTGGCAGGCAATGTCGATCACGGTGACAGCCTGGGCAACGCCGGCACGATCGGCGCGGGGGATGTGCAGTGGATGACCGCCGGCAGCGGCATCATCCATCAGGAGATGCCCCACGGAGATCCTGAAGGCAAGATGCACGGCTTCCAGCTGTGGGCCAATCTTCCGTCGTCGCTCAAGATGACTCCACCCCGGTATCAGGAGGTCCAATCGAAAGACATCCCCGAGGTCACCGATGACGACGGCACCAAGATCCGGGTGATCTGCGGCGACGTCTGGGGATCCACCGGACCCATCGATGGTATTGCGGCCGATCCTCAATACATCGATGTCTGGGTGCCACCGGGCAAGAAGAAGACCATCCCGGTCGAGACGACCCGTCACGCCTTCGCCTACGTGTTCGCCGGCTCTGGCAAGTTCTGCAACGCCTCCGACCCACTGGAGGTGCCCACAGAGGGCGCCGGCTGGGCCGACACGTCGCTTGCCGAAGAAGCAGACAACCGATCTCTGGTTCTCTTTGACCGCGGGGACGAGGTCACCGTCCAGGCAGGAGAGATGGGAATCCGGTTTCTCCTCGTATCGGGCAAACCTCTGGAGGAACCCGTGGCCTGGTATGGACCCATCGTGATGAATACCCGCGACGAGCTGCAGCAGGCCTTTGCCGAGTTTCAGGCGGGGACTTTTCTGAAGCACAACTCAAAGTAGGGGAGGGCCTCGTGCCCTCCCGGCGCGTCTTTCCTTACTGGCTTGGATTGAGAACGCTCTGCCGGTATCTTTGGCTGGAGGCGACGCATGTCGTTCTCCAAACATCGGGAGGGATCGCATTCATGGCCATTGCCGCTCTTCGCACAACACTCGTAGTCTTCTTCACTCTCTGGTCGCTATCGGTGACCGAAGCCCTCGCTTCAGAATCGTCTGACATCGATCCATCGCACTACCAGGATCTTCAATACCGACTCCTGGGACCCTTCCGCGCCAGTCGCACCGTCGGCGGTGTTGGGGTTCCGACCCAGCCCAACGTCTTCTTCGTCGGTGTCAACAACGGCGGTGTCTGGAAGACAGACGACTTCGGCCGTACCTGGAACCCGATCTTCGATGAGGCGCCGACCGGATCTGTTGGCGACTTAGCCGTCTCCCCTTCCCACCCAGAGGTCATTTACGTGGGGACCGGTGAAGGCCTGCACCGGCCCGATCTGGCTGTGGGCGACGGCATCTTCAAGTCCAACGATGGCGGGCGAGACCTGGACCCACGTCGGTCTCGACGATGTTCAGCAGGTGGCCCGTCTCATCGTGCACCCTACCGACCCCGACGTTGTCTTTGTGGCAGGTCTCGGTCACCCGTACGGCCCCAATGAACAACGAGGCGTCTTTCGCACCCAGGACGGCGGCAAGACCTGGGAGAAGACCCTCTACATCGATGAGAACACCGGCGCCATCCAGGTCGAATTCGACCCTGCCAATCCGGAGATTCTCTTCGCCGACATGTGGGAGCACCGAGAGGGACCCTGGGAGAACGCTCGTTTCTCCGGCGCCAACAGCGGCCTCTACAAATCCACCGATGGGGGCTCCACCTGGCGACGTCTGACCGAGGGCCTGCCCACCGCCGAGCAAGGCCTGGGCCGCATCGGTGTCGGCATCGCGCCGAGCGACCCACAGCGGATGTACGCGACGGTCGGCGCTGACGGAGACCTCGGTGGCCTCTACCGATCCGATGATGCCGGAGAGAGCTGGCGCCTGGTCCACTCCAATCCGCGGGTCTGGGGCCGTTCGGGAGACTTTGCCGAGTTGAAGGTACACCCCGAAAACCCCGACGTGGTCTTCTCCGGCAACATCGCCTCCTACCGCTCCGATGACGGCGGCGTTACCTGGACCTCCATCAAGGGTGCCCCCGGTGGTGACGACTACCACCGCATCTGGATCAACCCGCTTCATCCCGAGATCATGCTCTTCGTCGCCGACCAGGGAGCCGTCGTGACGGTCAACGGCGGCCGCACCTGGAGCTCCTGGTACAACCAGCCCACGGCCCAGCTCTACCACGTGACAACCACCCAGAATCAGTTCCCCTACTGGGTCTGTGGCGGCCAGCAGGAGAGCGGGGCCATCTGTGTTGCCAGCCGCGGCAATGGCGGCCAGATCTCGTTTCGCGACTGGATCGGCATCGGGGCCGACGAGTACGCCTACGTGGCACCCGACCCTCTGAACCCCGACATCATCTACGGCGGCCGGGTCATGCGTTTCGACCGCCGCACCGGCCAGGCCCAGAACGTGGCTCCGGAGACGCTGCGCTCCGGCGACTACCGGATTCTGCGCACCATGCCCCTGCTTTTCCACCCGAGCGATCCCCGGATGCTGTTGTTTGCCACCAACGTGCTCTGGAAGACCACCGACGGCGGGCAGGACTGGCAGATCATCAGTCCCGACCTGACTCGCGAGCAGCCCGAGGTTCCCGCGAGCGTGGGCGACTTCCACACACCGGAGATGGACACCATGGCGCGCCGCGGCGTGATCTATGCGGTCGGGCCCATCGCCTTTGAACGTCGGCACCATCTGGGCCGGCACCGATGACGGTCTGGTTCATCTCACCACCGACGGCGGCAACAGTTGGGTTGACGTGACGCCACCAGAGCTACGCCCCTGGGACAAGGTCTCCCAGATCGATGCCGGGCACTTCGACTACGCAGACGGCCTACATCGCCATCAATGCCATCCGTCGCGACGACATGCGACCACACATCTATCGCACCCACGATGGCGGAGCGACCTGGACCCACGTCGTCGAGGGTCTCCACCCGATGGGGCCCGTGAATGTCGTCCGCGAGGACCCGCAACAGCCCGGCCTGCTCTTCGCCGGTACCGAGCGAACGATCTACTTCTCCATCGACGACGGTGACCACTGGCACAGCCTGCGCCAGAACCTGCCTCCCTCGTCGATGCGCGATCTCGTGATCCACGAGGACGATCTCGTCGTCGGCACCCACGGCCGCTCGATCTGGGTGCTGGACAACATCGCGCCGCTGCGCGAGTTGGCCCAGGCCGTTCGGCGGACTCGCCGCACCTCTTCGCCCCGCCGCTGGCGACCCGGGTGCGGTGGAACATGTTCTCGGACACGCCGTTGCCACCCGAGGAGCCCACGGGACAGAACCCACCGGACGGAGCGATCCTCGACTACTTCCTGCCGACCGACGCAGAAGAGGTCATCACTGGAGATCGTCAGCCCCGACGGAGACCGTACTGCGCCGGTTCTCTTCCGCGCGACCCACCGGAAGTCGTCGATCCCGAGACCCTGCCCCATCCCACCTACTGGATTCGGCCACCCACAAAGCCTGGGCACCTCGGCCGGACACCATCGCTTCGTCTGGGATCTGCGCCGTGAGCCGCCACCGGGAGCGCGGCGTCAGTTTGCCATCGCGGCGGTCCTGGAGAACACGCCCAGCGGCCCGCACGGCCCGTTCGTTCATCCGGTCGAGTACACCGTCCGCCTGACAGTGGATGGGCAAGTCCAGGAACAGGCCCTCGAGGTGAGACTCGATCCCCGAGTCGAGATCGACGACGAGAGCCTGCAGCAGCAGACCGACTTCTCACTGCGCTGCTACCTCGGCTATCTGAAGGCCCAGGAGATACGAGAGGCATCGAGTGCGCGAGCTGGAGTACAGCCGACGGCGAGCGACTGGCCGCTCTCCAGGCACTCCGCGGCCAGGGAGACTCCCGGCGAACCGGATATCCTGTACGACTACATTGTCCAGGCGGCGGCTCCGCGAGAGCGAGATCGGTCGTCGACCTCCAATACAAGTTCCTCTGGGTGCTCTATGTGCTCCAGGGCGCCGACGCTCGGCCGACCACCCAGACCGAGGAGGCGGTGATGTCCTTGGAGCGTAGCCTTGGAGGCCTTATCCAGAGGTGGGAGGATCTGAAGTAGGCACCCGCGCGAAGAAACCCGGAGGCACATTCTGGAGCGTACTTTCAATCGGAGGGGCTCGCCAATGCTGAGCATTCGTTCTCTTTCCAAGAAATTCAAGGCCGGCAACTTCGGCGTTCGAGACTTCTCACTGGAGGTTGAAAGTGGAGTCCTCGGGCTACTGGGGCCCAACGGAGCCGGCAAGACCACCCTCATGCAGATGGTGGCCACCCTGCTGAAGCCGACCTCCGGAGAGATCCGTTTTCGAGGAATCGACGTCGCCGAGGAGCCTGACGCATTGCGCACCCGGTTGGGATATTTACCCCAGAACTTCGGCGTCTACGACAACTTGACGGCCCGGGAATTCCTCACCTACATCGCGTCTCTCAAGGGGGTGCGGTCGATGTCTCGGGTGCAAGAGATGCTGGAAGCGGTCAATCTGCACACCTCGGCCGAGCGGCCGCTGGCTGGCTTCTCGGGAGGTATGAAGCAACGCCTGGGGATCGCCCAGGCCCTGATCAACGAGCCCGACCTGGTCATCGTGGACGAACCGACAGCGGGCCTCGACCCGGAGGAACGGGTCCGCTTCCGGAATCTCCTGAGCGAGGTCGCGGAGGGTCGCCTGGTGATCCTCTCGACGCATATCGCCTCGGATATCGAGTCCAGCGCTACCCGGATCGCTATTCTGCGAGAGGGATCGCTGGTTGTATGCGGATCCCCCGAAGAGTTGCTTCAGGCTGCCGTGGGTCATGTCTGGGAGACGGTGGTATCGAGCTCGGAGCTCGAACACCTGCAATCGCATGCCCGGGTATCGAGAGCCGTTCGCAGGAGTGATGGCGTCCATGTGCGCTTCGTCGGCTCCGAGGCCCCGGTTTCGGGCGCCCGTCAGCCAAGCCCCACATTGGAGGATGCCTATCTCCACTTCATGTCCTCTCCCGAGCCCCAAGGGCAACCAGGAAAGTAGACATGCGCCACGTGTCACGTATCGGGGCCGTGTTGTGGACGGATCTGTTGATCCGAATCCGCAAGCCCTCCACCTTGGTCTCGTTTCTTCTTCTTTGCTTCGTAGCCTACCTATGGGTCCCTGACCCAGACAGCGGCCTGGCGTTGATGACCTTCGCCAAACAGAGGGTCCTCTACAACTCACCGGCGATGGCGTTCGCGACCGCGGTGTTGGGCTCGGTCTCTCTCGTGTTGCTGGGCTTCTACCTCGTCAGCCACTCTATTTCGCATGACGTCCGCACCCGATGCGGTCAAGTCATTGCCGCCACACCCACCACCAATTGGGAATATCTGATCGGGAAGTTTCTGGGCAACATTGCCTTTCTCTCGCTGCTGACCGCTGGGTACCTTCTGAGCTCGATCGTCATGCAAGGGGTGCGGGGCGAGGCGCCTCTCGATCTCGGTGCCTATTTCTCCCACTACCTGATGATGCTGCCTCCACCCATCGTCTTTGTCTCCTCGGTGGCTTTGCTGTTCGAGTCCATACCGCGCCTGGCTGGAAAGCTGGGCGATGTTCTCTATTTCTTTCTCTGGGGCCTGATTCTCAGCCTGCCGGTCGGACTGGGCTCCCTGCCCGGTGGCAATCCAGCCATGTATTTCGATTTCACAGGCATGGCCCTCGTCGAACAAGGGTTGCTCTCGCAGCCTGGAGCCGAGAGCGTCTCCATCGGCGTCAGTCCGTTCGACCCCGATCTGGGAGTCCGAGTCTGGGACGGTATCGAGATGCAGCGCTCCTGGATCGTGTCGAGGATTGTGTCGGTCCTCGCATCGTTGCCGCTTCTAGCCTTGGCAGCCTTGGCTTTCCATCGTTTCGATCCCACCCGATCACGATCCCTGCAAACGCCATCGGGCAAGGGGTGGCTGCGACGCCTCGACCTACTGACGAGACCGGTGGGCCGCAGGGTCGGTTCAGTTTTTCTGGCAGGCTCTCGCCGCACCCACGGCCTTTCAAGAGCTGTCCTCTCTGATGCCGCTCTGACTCTGCAAAACAACCCTCTCGGCGGTGTAGCGCTACTGGCGACGGTCGTCCTCTCTCTCTTGGCACCGCTGAGTCTTGTGGCTCGCCTGCTCATGCCTCTGGCGGTGGCAGCTTGGGCAATTCTCATCGCCGGCATCTCCAACAGAGAGCAGCGAGCTGGAACTGTCGACATCATCGGCACGGTTCCCCGGCTCGCGGATCGCTATCTTCTGTGGAAGCTCGGAGTCTCCCTGCTTCTCGGTTTCGGCTTCACCCTGGTCGGGATCTTGAAGCTGTCGGTAGTCGCCCCAGGATCTGCCCTGAGCCTGCTGGGTGGGACCCTGCTGGTTGCCAGCGCGGCCACGGCGCTCGGGAGTCTGGCGGGAACTCCAAAAGCCTTCATCGTTCTCTTCCTGAGCTTCTGGTACGTCAGCCTCAACGATGGCGGCAACACGCCGGCGCTGGATTTTGCCGGGTTCTTCGGCACGGCCGACACAGGCGTGAGACTCTTCTATCTGGTTCTCGCCATCGCTCTGCTGCTGCTGGCACAGCTCGTGTATCGAGCTCGAGCCAGATGAGCCTCGTCGTCAGCGGTACCCGAGTCGCAAATCGGCAGGTGACGCTTCGAGCCTGACGATCGTCAAAGAGGAAGACGGAGGCATGGAATGAGGGATCTTGGAATCCGAACACTCAGTCTACTGTGAGCCACGCTGTGCATCACCTTCCCAGGTATCGGCTACGCCGGCGATGCAGAGGCGGCTCCGGCGACAGATCTCATTGGCCTCTGGAAGGCTGCCAAACAGCTCGGTCCCGAAGTCACTGGATCCCTGACCCTCGAGCTCCGGGGTGGCAAGTGGGTAGCGGACATCGCCGGCTTCTGGGTGTCGGCCAGCGCCTCCGGCCGCGAGATCCGTTTCGCACTGCCGGGAGACCGGGGCAGCTTTGAAGGGAAACTTCGATGAGGAACTCCAGCGCGTCAGTGGTCATTGGATTCAGCCGGCTCCGGTCCAGATCGGTATGCAGGTCGCTTCGCCAGTCCGTCTCGACCCGATCGGACCCAATCGCTGGCGAGGTCAGGTCCTGCCGAGGGCACGCGGGTACACCTTCTTCTTGGTCATCGAGAAACGAGAGGACGGCTCGGTTGGAGTGTTTCTGCGCAACCCGGATCGAAATCTGGGCGTGTTCTAGAAATCTCGATCGGGTGGTCCAAGAACGCAACGATCTCGACCTCCTCATCACCTTCTACGGCGGCATGTCCTCAGGGTACTACTGTGATGACAGCGACTACGAAGCGCCTGGCAACGAGGACATCATGCAAAACCAGGAGGAGGAGCCGAACTGGTACCGCTATACCCTGATGCTGCCCATGGTGACCGAGCCGGGTGGAGGTTCCGTCTACTACAGCGACCCAGTGCTCTACCGAAGTCAGAATGTCCTGGTGCCAAGGTACATTCTGCAAGCAGTCGACGCCGAAAGTGATTGAGCCGCTTCTCTATTCAGCTGACAATGCCTCCAGCAGTTCCTCTGCCGAGGGACGCACTCTGTAATCCTCATCCACGCGAAGATATCGGATCACGCCAGAGGTATCGATGACCAGCGCCGTCGGGTGAGGGACTTTCGGGTTGTCCTCATTAAGAAGACCGTAGGAGATGCTTACCGTGTTCTCGGAGTCCAGCAAGATCGGGAATTCGAGCCCCTCGTCTTGACGGAGCTTGCGCAGCTTCGCAGGATCATCTGAGCTCACGGTCCAAAGCATCGCTCCTTGCGCGAGAAAATCACCGTATCGACTTTGCAGCTCGCCGAGCTGCCTTCGGCAGTGCGGTCACCAGGTGCCGCGGAAGAAGATCAGGATCAGGGGAGATTCACCACGCAGCTCCGCCAACCTCAGCGACTCTCCATCCGAAGAATCCAACTCGAACAAGGGTGCTTCCTGGCCCACTTCGACCCTGGCAGGCTGCGGTGGTGGCTCCTCTGCTGCCACCTTGCTTGACAGGAGTGCCACCATGGCCATGGCGACGGCGATCGATATCGACGCTCGAGTCATCTGCGACATTCGGGCTCCTTTCGGGCTGTCTCAGTGAATCATACGACGCCGAGGCCGGGGACGTCGCCTTCAGCTCCCGGACCTCTTCCAGCGATGCAGCTCGATGCCGAATCTGCTTTGACGAAGCAACTCTCTTCGGGCCACGAACTCCACTGTCTCGGTCCCTGCAAGAGGAGTGAACTTCTCCGTCACGAAGATAGCCCCACGTCCGCTCCTCGAAGCCAGCAGAAGAGGCACCACCCGGTCTCCAACGCGAATACCGACCACATCTTCCACCGACTCTCCCCTCGCGAATCCGAGGGTGACGACGAGGGTGATCCAGTCCGCGCCACCCACCTCCGGAGGCAGACCGGCGGCAAAGCATCGTTTGTTCGGTCGGCACCTGCGGATGGGAAGAGCGATGGGCCTACCTACCCGACGCCAATCGTGGAGGACCGCGACCATGGTGGGTCCCCGTAGACGGAAGACTCGAGACTCGAAGACTCCGACGTCTCGAGGGGATGATCGATCAATCCGATCCGGTTCATCGTCACTCCGCCGGAATACAGTGCCATCCGCCAGGTCGAGCGTTGGTGCCGAGATCCTCTGCCGATTCTGCACAGTCTCGATCCTCGACCGGCCCCGCCCGAACCTGCGACCTCCTTCCCAGACCGGACGCTCGACAGGAATCTCCTCGACCAAAACGAGCCTGCCGGTTGGCGGACGCATCCTGCGAGCCAGAAAGGCAAGTGCCTTGTCCACTGTGGTGGGTGTTGTCGTGCGATAAGCATAGATCAGCCCCGGCGGCATGAGCACGAGACCTATGGCCACGACTCCTCCAACCCTCACCCACGTCTTCGAGAGCACGGGCCAGAGCCGTTCGGCCCGTTTCCAGAACCCGACGAGCGCCCAGCCCAACGCCAAACAGAAGAATGGAATCACGGGCAGGAAATTGTTGTCTTTGAAGTACGCGGTCTTCCACGCATACGCTGCGGTGTAGACCACGGGAAAGGAGAGAAACATCCAGATTCTGGCCTGCTCGACAGAGCTCTCCCGCGAGGCCCGGATCCAACGGGCAGCCAGAACGACGAGAGCCACCAGACTCACGGCACCCAGCCAGGGTCCCAACGTGTAGGGGTCGGTGATCCACTCCGCGAGACGTCTCGGAGTCTGCCAGCGAGTCATGCCCTCGCGAGCGGCCCGCATAGCGTAGTCCCTCTCCAAACCAGCCAACCAAACGGGGTAGAACCGCCAATACGGATTGAGAAGAACAAAGACTGTCGCACTGGTAAGCCCGGCGATCGCCAGAAAACCCAGGCGCCGTTTATCGCGCCAGCCACTCACGAGAGTGCCAATCACCAAGGGAATGGCGATAATCCCGCCCGTCATCTTGGTACTCATCGCCAGCGCGATAGCGAGCCCGGCTAGCAGATGCCTCTTCAAGCTCGGCAACTCGACCGCCCTGAGAGAACAGTAGAAGGCCAGCAGAACCATGGCTACCAGCTGGGCATCAGGCTTGAAGTACCCGGAAGCGTGGATGTGCCAGGGCATGAACGCCAACGCGGAGGCTCCGATCAGGCCCGCCTCAGGGGAGAAAACTTCGCGACCGATGAGGTAGGTGAGAAACAGAGCCAGGGCACCGTACAAGGTCTGGACGAAACGAGTCAGGAGAAACGTCGCCGCACCGAACTCCTTCTCCTTCACCGCTTCGAACACCGGATTGCCTGTCCAACCATAGAGAGCGTCGCTACCTGCCACCAGGACCGCCGGAGGGACGTTGAAGAGAGGATAGGGGTAGTAGGAGCTAGCGGGTTCCAGGGTGCCCTCAGTGACGATGGCACGGACATTCAAGAGGCTGTACTTCTCATCCACGAATCGATCGACGCGGAGAGCCTCGGCGGCATACCAGATCCGGATCGTCAGACCGGCAAGCACGATCAAAACAACAAGGAACAAGGTCAGGCGACGGCCGTCGATTCTCATCTCGAATCCTTCGTATGCTCTTCTGGACAGCAACGCCTCCTGGGCAGTAGCGGCAACGCTGAGATTCCCATAGCCTCCTCTGTATGCAGACTATCGCTGGCCAGAAGTGTAGCGAACTCGTCATCGAATCGTGGATCTCGCCCAGTGAGGAGCCAGCATGAAAGTCATCATCTTCGGTGCCAGTGGAATGGTGGGCGGCGGTGTGCTCTTGGAGTGCATCAGCGACCCTGATGTGAGCTCGGTCCTGGTCGTCGGACGAACCCCCAGCGGGATCGATGATCCGAAGATCACAGAGATGATCCATCAGGACTTCTTCGACTACTCCTCCGTCGAAGACAGGTTGATCGGCTTCGACGCCTGCTTCTTCTGCCTGGGAGTCTCCGCCGCCGGAATGACTGAGGAGAAGTACCGGCATTTGACCTATGACCTGACGATCGCCGCCGCGGAGACACTGGCACGACTCAACCCGGACATGACCTTCTGCTATGTGTCCGGGCAGGGAACCGACAGCACGGAGAAGGGTCGCATCATGTGGGCTCGGATCAAGGGCGCCACCGAGAACCGGCTCCTGGAAATGCCTTTCGAGGCGGCCTTTATGTTCCGGCCCGGCTACATTCAACCGATGAAGGGAATCCGGTCGAAAACCCGGCTATACCAGTCTCTGTACACCGCCCTGAGTTGGCTCTACCCGGTGTTGGAGAAGGTGATGCCGAACGGGGTCACCACGACCGAGAAACTGGGCCGGGCCATGATCGCAGTGGGGCTGCGGGGCTACTCGAAGCCCGTCTTGGCGACGCGAGACATCAACGGACTGGCTGGAAACGGAGACGACTCGGGATAGATCCACATGGATCGAGGCGTACGGCCGGCACAGAGCGCCGCTACAGTCTCCACTGCTCCACGGCCGGTTCCCGAAGGGCGCCGGCCACTACTGGCGGTTGAGACTCTTGTCGTAGGTCGCGAATTTGATCTTGAAATCGGTGGGGATCTGACCGTCGGCTGATCGATACCGGTTGATGTAGTCGATCAGCTCACCCTCCACCCTGCCCCAAGGGCTTCGGATATTCCTCGAAGTCCTCACGAAACCAGTCGAAGATCTTCGACAGCGTCACCGTACCGGCCTCTCTGTCTACCGAGCAATTTCTCTCCTCCCCCACGAACTCTTGCATGGCAGCGTCGAGCTGCTCATCCAACGTCTCTGGCAAGAAGGGCTGTTGCGGCAATCGGGGACAACCCACGGAGGCACAATTGAGCGCCGCATGGATCCGAGGATCCTTGAAACCCTCACGAACGCAGATCGTCCTCCAGCTTCTTCAGGCTTGTTAGCTTCTGGCCATCCAGGTCGACCTTCATCCTGACGAAGAAGCCATAGCCGGTCTTCGAGAATCCCCCAGACCGTGGCGGCGTCCGGGTCCAAGACCCAGCACACCCTCGAACACCAGGGCGTTGTAGGCGTTGATGTAGTAGGCCAGCTGATCCTCGCGATCGGGAAAGAGCTCGGGCGTCGATTGCGGACCCTTGGTCTCGCATCTCCTCCAGGAATCTATCGAGAGCCGCCGATCGTCTCGCAGTCCGTCGTAGTCGACAAAGCCCTTGTCATCGACAAAGGCCTCCAGAGACCTCCTGCCAGTCTTCGTAGGAGAAATCCATCGTTCGCACTCTCCACCGGAGTCGCTGGGCATAGTCGCCAGGAGGGCCACGACCCATCCCTGTCCACAGTATCGAGAATCTGCTCATGAACGATCACCCTGCCTTTCGTATTCGCGCCCGCGGGTAGAGTTTCGACCGCAGCTCGGTGGCGTTCATCTCACACATGGAGATCATCTTCCCATCGACGGGAACCCTGAACGTGCAGGCCGCAAGACGCTCCCGACCCACCGGTGTCTCGAGCTCGCTCGGGCTCATGAACTTGTGGACCACCAGGGCCAGGGGTCGGACGCTCAGTCGCCTGGCTCCGGATCGCCTCGAAGAGCACCGCCGCCAGACTCCCGTGCGATTGCCCCAGGTTCGATAGACACCGTAGAAGCAGGCTCTCGACCAGCAGCAGAGGATTGCGCAACGTCAGGGACAGGATGCCCATGACGTTCTCGGCCCGGCTCTTCCCCCGTACCGTATACCCACCAATGTGTCGCAGGAGTCGCCGCGAGATAAGCACGATCCCACTTCTTTCCCTTGCGCACGGTCTCGAGAACGATGTCTTGGTCACCTGCTCGCGCGACCACCACCGGCGTGACGATGTGGCATTCCGGATGACCGAAGTGCATGGCATCCCGATTGATGCTCGGCACCCAGACCCCGACAGACCTGCGTCCCAGACATCGTCGAGAGTCAGATCCCTCGATGGACGTCGTCCTGGGTGCGACCGACCTCGGCAACCGGTTGAAAGCTGATCATGCGGAAGCGCGTCGAGGTTCCTTACCATCCACTTCATGACATCCGGAATCTGATCCAGACTGCGCTGATGAACGGTCACGGTGTGGGCCGCGTGGAGCTTGCTGACCGGTCAGCCTGCGAGTCTCGCGGATCAATCTTGCGTAGCGATCGCGGAGGGGATGGAGCTCGGCCTCGGTGCAGAACGGACTCCACTCCTGGCGACCGCGCTGCGTGCTGTCCACGTGAATGGAGATCTTCTCCAGGCCGTCCTTCTCTACCAGCTCGCGCAGGTACCCGGGCTGCTCCAGGAATCGTCGACCGTGGGTCATCACCATGGGGTCGAGACCGATCTCGCGGGCATATCGGACGTAGCCGCCCTAGAACCTCACGCGGCAGCAACGTGACCTCGCCCGAAGTGATCTGCGCTTTCCCCTGTGGCCCCAGGATACTCGCGCAGCGCATCCAGTTGCTGGTGGACCTCGGCTGTCTCCAGCGGTCGGCTGGCATTGGCTTCCTCGCCCAGGTAGCAGCTCGTGCAAGCCAGGTCGCACCGCTCCATGACCCCATGAGTCGCCCCACATGAATGATGGGCCACGCCCGATGATCTGTTCCTCGGTCTTCAGACTCGCTGGAAGCGACTCGAATCGCTCCTCGACTCCGCCGACGACGCTCGGCGGGAATGGGGTGAAGGAGGGCTTCGAGCCACGAATCATGGTGCTAGCACTACGCGGCACAAGGACGGATGGATTGCTGACCGCTCACCCCACAGGGCGTGTGACGCTCCTCGCCACGGCCGGCTGAACGACCTCTCCAGTTTCGCTCGCGATATCAATCGCGCCCTCCACAGAGATGGAGCGGCGCCACTCTCGGCTGGTGAGATAGCTGTACATCGCCGGTACCACGTAGAGCGTCAGAAGTGTGCCGACCGAGAGCCCGCCGATGACCGCGACTCCCATGGGGATGCGGCTCTCGGAACCCGCACCCAGGGCCAGGGCGATAGGCAAGATTCCCAAGATTGTTGACAGACTGGTCATCAAGATCGGCCGAAACCGGGCCGTCGCAGCTTCTTGGATGGCCGCCATGACGTCTCGCCCACGGGCCCGCCGTTGGTTCGCGAACTCCACGATGAGAATGCCGTTCTTGGTGATCAGACCGATCAACATGATCATGCCGATCTGGCTGAAGATATTGAGCGTCTGATGGAAATACCAGAGCCAGAAGAGGGCGCCCGCCAGAGCCAGCGGCACCGACAGCATGATGATGAAGGGGTCACGAAAGCTCTCGAACTGCGCCGACAGGACCAGGTAAATCAGAGCCAGAGCCAAGCCGAAGACGAAGAGTAGGGCCCGGGAGCTTTCGGCAAAATCGCGTGATTGACCGGCCAGGGTGGTGGAGAAGCTGTCGTCCAGGAGATCGTCGGCGATCCGCTCCATGGCCTCGATGCCGTCGCTCATGCTGTACCCAGGGGCGAGACCCGCGGAAACGGTCGCCGAGACATACCGATCGAAGCGATACAGCTGGGGCGGGATGCTCTCCTCGACCACGGTCACGACTTTGTCTAACGGCACAGGCTCACCCTCTCCAGATGCCACATAGAGATTACGCAGATCCAGCGTCTCGTCGCGGCTCTCTCGCTGAACCTGGGCGATGATCTCGAACTGCTTGCCGTCCATGATGAAGAAGCCCACCCGCTGCTCCGAGAGCGACAGCTGCAGGGTCTCCGCCACATCGAGCGCCGAGATTCCCAGGTCGCGGGCTCGCTGTCGATCGATCTCGACCCGCAGCTGCGGCTTGTCGAAAACCAGGTCGACATCCGGTGTCGTCAAGACCGGGTCGTGCCGCGCCCGCTCCACGAAGTCGGGCAGCACATCCTGGAGACGGCTCAGGGTCGGCGCCTGGATCACGAACTGCACGGGCTGGCCACGACGCCGGCCCACCGCGATCGTCGGCGACTGGGTGACAAAGGCCCGGGCGCCCGGGAAGGCATCCATCCGTGTCTTGACCTCCTCCGCGACTTCCGTCTGGGACCGGTCCCGTTCCTCGGGATCGACCAGCCAAAGCCTGACGAACCCCGAATTCACTGAGGTGGAGGCGCCGAAACCGGGCGAAGTGACGGTCATCAATTCGCGTCTCTCGGGGATTTCGGTCATCAAGACGTCCGTCACTTCTTCGATGTAGCGATCCATGTATTCATAGGTCGCCCCTTCGGGCGCTTTCATGCTCACGGCTATCCGGCTGCGGTCCTCGAGCGGCGCCAACTCCGACGGCAGCAGGCTGGCGAAGTAGGCGATTCCCACCAGACAGAGCATCAGAATCGGCAAGGCCAACCACCGATGCTCGAGGAAGGCGCTCAGACTGTCACGGTAGCTGCTCGACAACCACTCGAAGAACGGCTCGGTGACGCGATAGAGCCAAGGCTGTCGCTCCCGCTTCTTGAGAAGTCGCGTCGTCAGCATCGACGTCAGGGTCAGGGCCACAAAGGAAGAGATGATCACCGCCCCCGCCAGAGTCGCCCCGAACTCACGGAAAAGACGGCCCGTCAGGCCCCCGAGAAAAAAGATGGGTAGAAGCACTGCCACCAGCGCCACAGTCGTGGCGATCACAGCAAAGAAAATCTCGCGCGTGCCGACCACTCCCGCCTGCGCTGGCGCCAGACCCGACTCGATCTTGGCGTAGACATTCTCCAGCACCACGATGGCGTCGTCGACAACCAGGCCGATGGCCAACACCAGGGCCAGAAGGGTCAGCATGTTGATGGAGAAGCCGCCGATATACATGATGAAGAACGCACCGACCAGCGAAACCGGAATCACCAGCACCGGGATCAGGGTCGTTCGCCAGTCTCGGAGAAAGAGGAAGATCACCAGAACCACCAACCCCAGAGCCAGGAAGATGGTCTGTTGCACCTCGGCGATGGACCGGCGTATATAGAGAGAGCTGTCGAACGCGTAGCTCAGCTCGATGTCGGGTGCCAGGTGTCTCTCGATGGTCGCCACTCGGCGCCGGACCTCGTCGACGATTTCAACGTAGTTGGATCCCGGTTGCGGCCGCACCGCCAGGGCCACCATGGGCACACCGTTGCGACGCAGGATGGTGCGCTGATTCTGCGGACCCAGTTCGGCCTGTCCCACATCGCGCAGACGCACGACACCGCCCGAGTCCTCCTTCAAGATCAGGTTTTCGAATTCCTCGGGCGTCGACAGCCGGCTCATGGTCCGGACCGTCAACTCCACATCCCGACCTTCGATACGTCCGGCAGGCAGCTCGACGTTCTCGCGCCGTATGGCGTCGCGCACATCCATGGGAGATAGACGATAGGAGGCCAGCTTCTTCGGCTCGAGCCACAGACGCATCGAATGGGTCTTGCTGCCCCAGATGTCGATTCGACTGACGCCCGGGATGGTCTGCAGACGCTCGACAAACACGTCGTCGGCGAACCGGGTCAGCTCCAGCAGGTTGCGCTCGTCGCTACCGATCGTCAGAGCCACCACGGGACTGGCATCGGCATCCGCCTTCGAGATGGACGGCGAATCCACATCGGGAGGCAGGTTGCGCTGGGCCCGGAAGACCCGATCCCGTACATCGTTGGCCGCCCGCTCCAGATCGGCGCCGAGATCGAACTCCACCTGGATGGTGCTCCGCCCCTCACGACTCACGGAGGTCAGGGTGCGGATGCCGTCGATGCCGTTGATCGACTCCTCGAGCGGCTCGGTGATCTGCGACTCGATCACATCGGCACTGGCGCCGCGGTAGTTGGTCACCACGGTGATCAGGGGGGCATCGACCGACGGGAACTCCCGCACCCCGAGGTTGCGAAAGCCGAGGGCGCCGAACAGCAGAATGGTCAGCGACATCACGATGGCCAGGACCGGCCGTCGGATGCTGAGCGAATAGAGACTCACGAAACCGCCTTCTCACGCACCGGCAGCCCCGAGCTCAAGCGTTGGATCGCCGACACGATGACCCTGTCGGTGGCCTGCAGACCGCGGATGACCTGGACTTCCGTGTCGGTACGCACCCCGGTCTCGACCAGACGCGGTACCGCCTTCCCGTCCTCGAGGACGAACACCTTCTTGCTACCGAGCTCGGGGATGATGGCCATGGCCGGGACCGTGAGCGCATCTTCGATCTCTCGAATCGCCAACTCGACATCCGCGAAGGCACCCGGAAGCAGCTCACCGTCGGGATTGTCGCTTCGCGCTCGCGCCCGCAACGAGCGCGTCTCGCGATCCACATTGGGCTCGAAAGCGTAGATCTCCCCTTCATGATCCCGTGCCGATCCCTTGACTCGAAAGCGGACCTTTTCGCCCAGCTGCAAACGACTGGCGTAGCTCTCGGGAACGGTGAACTCCATCTTCACGGTGTCGATCTTCTGCAGCGTGGCGATGGGTGCCTGCGACGCCAGTGCTGCGCCAGGACTCACTTGCCGCAGCCCGATGACGCCGGCAAAGGGAGCGCGGATCTCCGTCTTCGCCAGCTGCGCCTCGGCCAAGACGCAGCTCGGCCTCCAAGACGTTCAGCCGGCTCAGGGCCAGATCGTATTCATCCTGGCTGGTCAGCCCCTGCGTGAACAGACCCTGCTGGCGCTCCTCTCGCAGCCGCGCCAACTCGACCTGGGACTGGGCCCGATCGCGCTCGGCCACAAACTCGCTATCGACGATCTGAACCAGGAGCTGCCCGGCGATGATTCGTGAGCCCTCTGCAAAGTGGATCTCCTCGATGACTCCGGCGATCTCGCTGCGAATCGCCACCTGCTCATCCGCCAGGATGGTGCCAACAGTGGCGAACTGCTCGATCAAGAGATGGGGCGTGACCACAAGAGTCTCAACTTCCAGGATCTCGGAGGTCTCCTCGGCCTCGGATCCGCGGTTGTCCCCGGGCGACTGGAGTCTCGGCACCAGCAATGCAACCACCGCCACCAGAATCACTGCGAGCCAGAGAATCGTTTTTGTCGTTTTGGTCACGGATCTCCTCGTCCTTGAGGGGCCTCCATTATAGGCTCAGGGGTTGGAGATCAGACCCCCCTGACTAAACGACTTCAAGCGACGCAGACCCTGCGACAACCTCCCCGACTCGCGCGGCAGAGCTCACACCGATACCCTGCAGCCTGGACACCAGCTCCTCGGCCTGGGACTCCGGGACCGACAGCAGCAGGCCACCCGACGTCTGCGGGTCGAAGAGGATCTGCTCTTCGTCTCTCGTCAGGGAGGCTCGAATCTCCAGGTGATCGTGGACCATGGCACGATTGGCCAGGTTGCTACCAGTACTCTCACCCTTGCGATACATGGCCAGTGTATCGGGATAGACGGGGAGCTTGGCGTACTCCAGGCGGACAACGGACCCGGAACCCCGCGCGAGCTCGAAGAGGTGCCCTGCGATTCCGAAGCCTGTGATGTCGGTGCACGCATGGAGATCGAATTCGAGAGCGATCTTCATGGCTGGACCATTGAGGGTTGCCACAGCAGGCAGGACTTCTCCTTCCAGATCACGCTGCCTCAGTTTCCCTGAACGAACAGCATTGAACAGGACGCCGGTGCCCACGGGCTTGGTCAGGATCAGGGCATCTCCCGGTTGGGAGCCGGCATTGGTAATGATCCGATCCGGTCGGACCACTCCGACAACGCTCAGCCCATACTTGGGCTCTTCGTCGTCCACGGTGTGCCCACCCACAAGGCAGGCTCCGGCCTCGGTCACCTTGTCGTGGCCACCGCGCAGGATGTCGTGGAGAAGCGCCATATCCAATTGATTGGCCGGAAACATCACCAGGTTCAAGGCATTGATGGGTTCGCCGCCCATCGAGTAGACATCCGAGAGGGAGTTGGCCGCCGCGATCTGACCAAACCAATACGGGTCGTCCACTGGTGGCGTGATGAAATCCACCGTGCTGATCACCGCAATCTCGTCTGAAAGACGATAGACCGCAGCGTCATCGGCGGTTTCGATCCCGACCAGAAGATCGGGATCAGAAGGTGGCTCGAGGCCACGCAGCGCGTCCGACAGAACCGCCGGACCGATCTTGGCGGCTCACCCGCAGGTGCGAGCGAGCCCTGTGAGTGTCTTCTTCTTGAAGAAAGGCATTTTTTCTAGCTCCTGAGAACCTGTTCAGCCACTCTCTCAGAGTTGGCCCTTGATGGGCAGAATCCGCATCACGGAAACGTTGAAACGGCGCCAGAACCCGGTTTGCGGTTCCTTCTTCCAAAGTTCCTGCTCGCCGTCTTTCTGACCCATCCATCGCAGCTTGTTCTTGCCAGTAAGAATGACTTCGTAGGTGAAGATCGGCAGGGCAAGGTCAACCCTATCGACAACCTCCGTGGCCAGCACAGACGAATCGATGATCACACCGAGCTCTGTGTTGATATAGGCAGAGCGGGGATCCATGTTGAAAGACCCAACAAACAGCCTCTCTCGGTCCACGACAAATGCCTTTGTGTGCAGGGTCCCTTCCGCTGAGATGTTGCCGGCCTTCTGGGCGCCTGATTCCCCCACGTCCGGCCGAACTTCATAGAGCTCGACCCCCATTTTCAACAGCGGCTTGCGGGCTGGTGCATAGCCTGAGTGCACCACAGAATGGTTTGTCGCGGCCAGAGAATTCGTGATCACTTTGATCTCTATGTCTCTGTCCCTGAGCCCGGCAAAACCCCGAATACCCGTTTTCCGAGGTACGAAGTACGGGCTGATGAACATGATCTCTTCCTGGGCACCCTCTACCTCGGCCCGCAGAGGTGTGAGAATCGAATGGGCCTCCCCTGCTTTGTTGGGGTCAGCCTTCTCCGGTGAGTCATACACGAGCTCGTAGGGCGCCCACGTGTAGATGCTGGCATCGGCTTCCACATACCCCCGAATATCGCGAGTCAGGGCCTCGGCATACCGTGTCGATTCGATCTGCTCACGGGATCGGGTGAGCCGCTCTCGCAGTTGCTTCAATTCCTCGTCGGGGTCCTTCGGCATCTTCGGCGAACGCCGGTAGGGGCAAGGCGGATCTGTTATTCCAGTAGGTGTCGAACATGTTCGACACCTCCTCGACCACCGGGCCCACGGCCATGACATCGATATCGCCAAAGTTCACATCGCTGCGCGCCCCGAAGTACTCACCGGCGATGTTGCGGCCACCAATCACGGTGACGTGATTGTCGGCGGTGAACGACTTGTTGTGCATCCGCCGGTTGACTCGATTGAAACGGGTAAGGCCATCGCCGACTCGAGTCGATCGACCCGCGAAGGGATTGAAGATCCGCACCTCGAAATTGGGATGGGAATCGAGGGCCGCCATGCCGGCGTCATGCCCTTGGGTCTGAATATCGTCCAGCAGCAACCGAACCCGGACCCCGCGATCGGCAGCACGCAGCAGGGCGCCCAGGAAAAGGTAGCCGACATCGTCGTTGGTGATCAGGTAGTACTGGGCGTCCAAGCTGCGCTCGGCTCGCTCGGCCATCAACAACCGCACGGCCAGCGAGTCGATACTGTCGCTGAGCAAATGAAAACCGGCGTCTCCGGGGTTTTGATCCTCCAGGCTCTCGATCTCTCGATCGACCCGATCCGCTTCGACCGCGAAGGAAGGAGTCTTCGGATAGTCGAAGTCGACCGTCGCACATCCACTGACTCCGAGTGAGGCAAACGCCAGTAGGAAGACCGTCGTTCTTTGTTTTCGTAGAGCCTTTGGGGACATGATGACTTCGGCTTCCGGCTGTCAGTGGCCTACGCATGTTAGACCACATCCACCGGGTTCGGTACTCGTGCCTGATCAGCGACCCGGTGGCCTTTTCAGATCGATCGGATCATCTCGTACGGGTCGATCGAAGTGCATCACAGAACCACCGTAACACGCTCGGGCGGGCTTGCCTGGAGGGGTCCCGAGGCATCCGAGTGCGACGGAATCCATTGATTCCAAAAGGCTTGCTCTCTATAATCCGGCGGCTATCGAGGTTTATCGTCGATGACCATACCCAGCGACATCCTGCTGCTTCTCCTCGTTCCACTTTCGGTTGTTCTGGGTGTCTTTCTCGTGCTCGCCGGGGCCAGGCTCGGGGCGAGGCGCATCACCCGACCCATACGCAGCCTGGTGATCGCCATGCGGCGAATCGCGACTGGCGAATACGGTGCCGAGCTTCCCACCCGCGAAGAGGGGGAGGTCGGACGGCTGGCCCGCGAAGTGGAAGCCATGCAGCAGGAGGTGCAGGAACGGGAGTCTGCTCTCCACCATCTCGCCTTCTATGACGATCTGACCGGCCTACCGAACCGCAATCAGTTCCGTATCGACCTTGCCGATCAGATCGAAGAGGCGCGTCAGGACGGCAGTCGTGTCGCCGTGGCGATGGTGGATTTCGATCGCTTCAAGGAAATCAATGATTCCCTCGGCCACTATCTCGGCGATCGCCTGCTGGCGGGTATCGCCGCGCAGCTCGAGGACTCAGCGACCCGCCTGCAGATCAAAGTCGCGCGTCTCGGCGGCGACGAGTTCGGACTGCTCACCCCGGTGACGAGCATCCATGAAGCCAGAGAACGCGTGGAATCGCTGCGGGAGAGTCTCGGCGGTGCCCTCGATATCGAGGATCTGCGCATCGACATCGAGACCAATGTCGGCATCACCGTCTTCCCGGATCAAGGAGGTGATGCGGAAACACTCCTCCAACAGGCAGAGGTCGCCATGTATGTGGCCAAGGAACGGCGCCTCGGCCTGACCTTCTACGAGACCAGTCAGAACCGACACAGCATCCAGCGTCTCGGTCTGATGAGCGATCTGCGCAAGGCCGTGGAGAACGACAGTCTCGAGCTGCGATTTCAGCCCAAGCTACATCTCGAAACCGGGGCCGTGGATCAGGCAGAGGTCCTAGCGCGCTGGACTCACCCGCATCTCGGAGAGATCAGTCCGGACGAGTTCATTCCCATAGCCGAACAGACCGGTTTCATCCGCGAGATCACCGACTGGGTCATGCGCAAATCCCTGGAGCAGGTGGGACAGTGGCTTCGCCAGGGGCTCGAAGTGTCCGCCGCCGTCAACGTGTCGGCTTTCGACCTCCACGACCGCCAGCTTCCCGACCGGGTTCAACGCATCCTGGAGACGACCGGCGTCTCCCCCGACCACCTGGTGCTGGAGATCACCGAGAGTACCGTGATGGCGGATCTCGAGTCCGGCCAACGAGTCCTGGACGCACTGGATGCGTTGGGGGTGACCATCTCCATCGATGACTTCGGTACGGGTTACTCTTCGCTGGCCCAGCTCAAGCGGCTTCCCGTACAGGAGCTCAAGATCGACCGCTCCTTCATCCGCCAGATGACCAGCGCCCAGGATGTGGCGCAGATCGTTCGCTCCACCATCGAGCTGGGTCACAACCTGGGACTGAGAGTCGTCGCCGAAGGGGTCGAGTCGAAAGACGCCGCCGAGAGCCTTCGTCTCATGCGATGCGACCTGGCTCAAGGGTTTTTCATCAGCAAGCCGCTGAGCGCCGAGGATCTGGTGGCCTGGCGCAGCCGCGTGCGCAGCGCCAGGGCGCACGGGTAACGCCCTCCGGCGCAAATCAGTTCTCTGCAATCCCTCTTGCCATGACCTCTTCCCATGACCAGTCCGGATTGGGCTTGGCGCACATTTCCAGAATGCCGTCTCGGCGCTCGAGAACGGCCTCGATCTGAGCGTCTGACAGCAGATCGCCCAGATCCTTCTCCAGCTCGCCTAGCTCCAAGGTACCCAGGGAGCGCAGAAACGCCGCACCCACCGGTCCGCACCCTTCCTCCAGAAAGTCCTGAATGTCGGGATCGTCGGAAAACGACACCCCGTTGTCGGAAAGCATGACCTTGGGCGGAATCGTAGGAAGAATCAGCTTGCCGAAATTCAATCGCTTCTCCATGCCGATCAACCCACTGAAGGCTCGAGCCCGGGCGAGCTCCGGTCCCAGGTCGCCGAACTGTCCTTCGGCGCCATACTCGCGGATCTCGTCCGCATCCAGAGCACTTTGAATCCAGATCTGGACACCGCCTCTTTTGCCATCCACCTTGCGGAAGGCGGTCACGGGAACCATGTTCAAGCCGAACAAGCGGTCGAGCCGATAGGCCGCCACCTGATTCTGAAATCTGCGCCGCGCTTTCCGACCGTCTTTCGCAGCCGCTTCGGCACTCTCATCAGCATCGCCGAATAGGGCCCGCAACTTCATGTCCTTTTGCTCGAGCTCGAGAACCTGCAGCTCGAGCCCTTCCTTCACGAGCGCTTCCTGAGCCTTGATCGGGGAGCCTCCGTGAATCAATCGATTGGTGAAATCGGCTCGATTATACGGTCTGGCGACAGGCCGTCAGGATCCAGCGAGTCCATTCTGCTGCCCGCGACGCGCTAGAATCCAGCGTCCGAGACGATCTCATGCTGCAGATACTTCGCAACGCGCAAGTCTTCTCTCCTGCACCGCTGGGAATCCGCGATCTGGTGGTCACGGGCAGTCGAATCGTCTGGATTGGCGAGGATCTCCCTCGGATAGACGGCAGGCTCGTCGAAAAGGAGACGGACCTGGCCGAGGCCAGGCTCATCCCAGGGCTTATCGACTGCCATGTCCACCTCACCGGCGGCGGCGGCGAATCGGGGCCGGCCAGCAAGGTGCCGCCGATCCCGCTCAGTCACTTCACGAGTGGCGGCACCACCAGTGTCATTGGCGTTCTGGGTACCGACGATCTGACTCGCAGCACAGGCTCCCTGGTGGTGGCGGCCCGAGGATTGATCGAAGAAGGAATCTCTGCCTGGTGTCTGACCGGTGGCTATCACCTGCCACCGACGACTCTGACAGGGAGTGTCCGTGGCGACATCGTCCACATCGATCGCATCATCGGGGTCGGAGAGATCGCCCTCAGCGACCATCGCTCGAGCCAGCCCACTCTGGACGAGCTTCTTCGGGTTGCCGGCGACGCCCATGTCGCCGGATTGATGACCGGTAAAGCCGGCGTTGCTCACCTTCACATGGGTGACGGGAATCGAGGACTCGACCTGGTCAAAGCATGTCTCAGGACCAGCGAAATCCCCGCCAGGGTCTTTCATCCGACTCACGTCAACCGGCGCGAGGCACTCTTCCAAGAGGCCCTGGAAATAGTCAGACCGCGGTTGCTCCATCGACGTCACAGCCTTCCCTGACGATAGTCTGGACCAGGATGAGGTCTCGGCAGTCGAGGCCGTCGAGAGGTTCCTGCAAGCCGGATTGCCGGGGGATAACCTGACGGTCAGCTCGGACGCGGGCGGATCACTCCCAGCCTTCGACGACGACGGTAGAGTCGTGAAGATGGACGTCGGACAACCCGCCGCACTGTCGACGACACTTCGCGCGTTGCTCCAACGTGGGCATGCACTGGAAACCGTCTTGCCGCCCTTTACCTCGAACGTCGCCCATCTCTTCCGGCTGGCGAGTAAGGGTCACCTCGAAGTGGGCGCCGATGCCGATCTGGTGGTGCTCGATGACGCAGGCGCGGTCACCGATGTCATGGCCATGGGTCGCTGGCACATCCGGCAGGGCCAGGTGGCGATCCGAGGAACTTTCGAGTCAGAATGATCAACAGAATAGGAACGCGATCATGAGTCGAGGCTATATCGTCCCCATCGGTGGCGCCGAGGAGAAGGTGCGCGACCGGGCCATTCTGAGACGCTTTGCCAGGATCTGCGGCGGCTCCGACGCCATGCTGGCGATTGTTCCCACCGCCTCCGAGCTCAGCGAGACAGGCGAGCGCTACGTTGAGGTGTTCAACGAACTGGGTGTCCGTCGAGTCCACGTTCTGCCCTTTGAGTCCCGCGCCGACACGGAGCGTGATGATTGGTTGCGCACCTTGGAGGAGGCCGATGGAGTCTTTCTCACCGGTGGCAATCAGCTGCGCCTCTCCACCACCATCGGTGGCTCTCCCGTCGCCGACATGCTGCGGGATCGCAATCGGCAAGGTCAGCACATCGCCGGCACCTCTGCTGGCGCCGCCTTTCTCTCCGAGCACATGATCGCCTTTGGCGCCGAGGGACCCACCCCGCGCGCCGATATCGTTTCGCTGGCCCCCGGCCTGGGTCTGACGCAATCGGCGATCATCGACCAGCATTTCCGACAGCGGGACCGCCTCGGCCGACTCCTCACAGCCCTGGCCTACAACCCGCGTCCCGTGGGGATCGGGCTCGATGAAGATACCGCCGCCTTTATCGACTCGGATGACCGACTCCTGGTCCGGGGTAGCGGTGCCATCACGATCGTCGACCCTTCAGATCTCGAGTTCTCCTCCATGGACTCTGCGAAGCGACACGAACCGGTCTGTCTGCTCAACGTACGGATTCACATTCTCATCGATGGCGCCACGTTCGACATCGAAAGCCGCACGGCGACGGCGCCCGCCGAGCTGACGGTCGGGGGCTCGGCGTGAAGATCCTCGAGCGCTCCGTCTACCTCGGCCCCAGCCTCTATGCCCATTTTCGGGTCATCCGTTTGCTGATCGATCTCGGAGAGCTCGAGAATTGGCCCACCGCACGGCTGGGCGACGATTTCATCGATGCGCTTCTGGAGATGCTTCCAGGCTTGCAGGAGCACGGCTGTTCGTATCGCGAGCCCGGGGGGTTCGTGCGTCGGATGCGCGAGGACGAGGGAACCTGGCTGGGGCATGTGCTCGAGCACATGGCCATCGATCTGCAAAACGTCGCCGGCGCCCAGGTCACCTTTGGCAAGACCCGGGCCACGGGCGAGCCGGGCCACTACAACGTCGTCTATGAATACGAGCATGACGAGGTCGGCCTCGAAGCCGGTCGATTCGCCATCAGGATCTTGCGCCACCTTCTGCCCGAGGAGCTCGCGGCGGAGAAAGACGACGATTTCGACTTCGAGGAGGAGCGGGACTCGTTTATCCGTTTTGCCCAACGTCGCACGCTGGGGCCGAGTACTGCCGCCCTGGTCCGAGCCGCAGAGGAACGCGATATTCCCTGGCTGCGCCTCAACCGCTACAGCCTGATCCAGTTGGGACATGGCCGTTTCGGCAAACGTGTTCAGGCGACCATCACCAGCGAGACCCGGCATATCGCGGTCGAGATCACCTCCGACAAGGAGGAGACCAACCGCATCCTCGGCGATCTGGGGCTACCCGTCCCTCGTCAGCGCCTGGTCTACGACGAACGAGAGGCTGCCCGAGCCGCCGAACGTATCGGCTTCCCTGTCGTCGTCAAGCCTCTCAATGCCAATCACGGCCGCGGCGTCTCCATCAATCTCACGGACCCCGATGCCGTGAAGGTGGCTTTCGGCAACGCCCGCGAGCACAGTCGCACCGTCATCGTCGAAGGGTTCATCGACGGCCTCGACCACCGCATGCTGGTGGTCAACGGTGAATTGGTCGCTGCTTCCAAGCGGGTCCCCGGACACGTTCTTGGCGATGGCACCAGCACCATCGAGGAGCTGGTCGAGGTCGTCAATCAGGATCCACGCCGCGGTATCGGACACGAGAAGGTCCTGACGAGGCTGGAGTTCGATCATCAGGCGGAGCGCCTTCTGGAGCTGAAGGGCTATACCCGCGAGACGGTGCCTGCAGAGGGCGAGATCGTCTACCTTCGATCGACCGGCAATCTCTCCACTGGCGGCACGGCTGTCGATGTCACCGACATCGTCCACCCCGACAATCGACAAATGGCCATCCGTGCCGCCGGTGCCGTGGGCATGGATGTGTGCGGTGTCGATTTCCTGACCACCGATATCTCCGAATCGTTCCAGGTCGTCGGCGGTGCCATCTGCGAGGTCAACGCCGCACCCGGCTTTCGCATGCACGTGGCACCCAGCGAAGGAACCCCTCGAGATGTGGCCGGACCCGTCATGGAGATGCTGTTCCCATCCGACACACCCTCGCGGATTCCCGTCGCATCCATCACCGGCACCAACGGCAAGACCACCACGACCCGCATGCTGGCCCACATCTTCAAGATGGCGCGTCGCACCGTCGGACTGGCGAGTACGGATGGGGTCTATATCGACGGACATCTCACCGTTCCGGGCGATATGACGGGGCCGGTGGCCGCCCGGATGATCCTGCGAGACCCAGCGGTCGAAGTCGCGGTGCTGGAGACGGCCCGAGGAGGCCTTCTGCGTGCCGGAATGGGCTATCGCAAGTGCAACGTCGGGGCGGTGCTCAATGTCCAGGCCGACCACCTGGGCCTCAAGGGGATCGAGACGGTCGAGCAGCTGGCCGAGGTCAAGCGCATCGTGGTGGAGGTGGCCAAGGATACGGCGGTCCTCAACGCCGATGATGCGCTTTGTCTCAAGATGGCGGACTACACCAAGGCCGAGAACCTCTGCTACGTCACCATGAACACCCGCCACTCGTTGGTGCGTGAGCACATTCGTGCGGGAGGCCGCGCCGTGGTCCTCGAAGAGGGCATCAATGGCCACATGATCACCCTCTACGACAAGGGGACCCATATCCCCCTGCTGTGGACCCATCTGATCCCCGCGACCATGGAGGGTCGAGCGCTCTTCAACGTACAGAACGCCATGTTCGCTGCGGCTGTGGCTTTCAGCATGGATGTGACCCTGGACGACATCCGGCAGGGTTTGCGAACCTTCGACACGACCTACTTCCAGGCGCCGGGACGGATGAACGTCTTCGACGAGCATCCCTTCAAGGTGATCCTCGACTACGCTCACAACCCGCCAGCCATCCAGGCCATGGTGGATTTCGTCGAGCAGCTCCAACCGACCGGCAAGAAGATCTGCGTCCTCGCCGCTCCAGGCGATCGCCGAGACGAGGACATCCGCGAGATCGCGCGTCTCTGCGCTGGCAGATTCGATCACTACATCTGTCGCCGTGACGACAACCCCCGAGGCCGCGATGAACGCGAGGTGCCCCTCATGCTCCGCGACGAGCTGATCGCTGGCGGGGTCGACTCGGAGACCATCGCCATCGAGCCCCTGGAGCACGAGGCCGTGCAGGCCGCTCTCGATGTCGCGGAAGTGGGAGATCTGGTGCTGATCTTCGGGGACAAGATCAACCGGGCCTGGAAACAGATCATCAACCATACTCCAGATCTTCCCCAGCAGGTCCATAAGTCCGAACCAGATTCGGCAGCGCCCCTACCCTCCGTCGACATATCCGCCTCCCAGCTGACCGGTGAGGAAGAGATCGTCACCGACGAGCGTGGCGTGTGGATCGCACGCGAAACAGAAGACTGAAGTGAAGCTCGCCGACTCACGCCGTCTCACCGGGCCCAACCTCCTTCTGGATGGCCCCGGTGCGGTGATCGAGGTGGAATTGGAGGGCGAGGACCAGGACGGCGTGGTCGAGGTCTGGAAAGCCCAGTCCAGGAGGATTCTGGAAGCAGTGGGTTGGGCCCCATCCGTCATCGGCACCCGAGCTCATCGAGGCGGTCTGACTCTGGCCTTCACGGCACCGATCGACGCCCTCTACGCTGCCACCGAGGTCAACGAGTGGGCTTTCGCCGCCGCTCAGGCCATTCTCGAGGGCTCCGAGTCCAGCGACTTCGAAACCGCGGTCGCCCGGCTTCGCGCCGAGATTCGGGCCGAGTCCAATCCTCTTCAAGTGGCTCTCATCAGGGCCGCGGCCCAGCACGGAGTGACTTGTCTATCGGATGACGATGAGATTTCCCTCGGTCTCGGTGCAGGTTCCATCACCTGGCCGGCCGGAGAGCTACCGGCGTCCGGCGACGTCGATTGGTCGAAGATCCACGACGTCCCCGTTGCCCTGATCACCGGAACCAATGGCAAGAGCACCACGGTTCGACTGCTCGCCTCCATGATCGAGGCGGCCGGGAAGGTCGGCCGGGCTCTGCAGCACGGACTGGATTCGCGTCGGCGAAGAGATCGTCGACAAGGGGGACTACTCGGGCCCCGGAGGGGCGCGCCAGGTCCTGCGCCACCCTGGAGGTGTCGAGATCGCTCTGCTCGAGACCGCTCGCGGTGGCATGTTGCGTCGCGGCCTGGCCGTCGAGCGCGCAGATGTCGCTCTGGTGACCAATATCGCCGAGGATCATCTGGGCGAGTCGGGTATCTACGATCTCGAGGAGCTGGCTCAGGCCAAGCTCATCGTCCACAAGGCCGCCAAGCATCTGGTTCTCAACGCCGACGACCCGGTCTTGTCGCGTCACGGCCTCGCTCTCGAGAATTCCAAGACCTGGTTCAGCCTCGAGGCCGACAACGACATCGTGGAGAGACACCGGGCCAAGGGTGGCAGGGCGTGCCGACTGCTCGGGCCGCAAATCGTGTTCGATGAAGGGCCGGACACGAAACCCGTAGTGGCAGTCGATTCGATTCCCATGACCCTGCGAGGCGCTGCCCGTCACAACGTGGCCAACGCACTCGGCTGCCGTCGGCGTGGCCGCGGCTCTGGGCTTCCCCATGGAGGCAATTCGCACGGGTTTGCGGACCTTCGAGAGCAATCCGCAGGAGAACCCTGGGCGTTTGAACGTCTTCGACATCAGCGGGGTCACCGCTATCGTCGATTTCGCCCACAACCCCCACGGCATAGCGGCTCTGCTGGAGACGGCCGCAACGATGCCCGTCAAGCGACGGCTCGTGACCACGGGACAGGCCGGCGATCGAGACAACGCATCGATCCGCAAGCTGGCCTCTACCGTTGCCGAATCTCGCCCCGATCGGATTATCGTCAAGGAGCTCGAGGACTACCGGCGGGGACGTCAAGAGGGCGAGGTTCCGGCACTGATTACCGATGAGTTACTCACCTGCGGCGTGCCGCCCGAGGCCATCGGCCAAGCCACCACCGAGATGGATGCCATCCGCCAGGCCCTTGCCTGGGCGGTGGAGGGCGATCTGCTCCTCCTGATTACACACTCGAAGCGCTCCGGCGTGGTCTCCTATCTGGAGTCCCTGCAGTCTAGGGGATGGTCTCCGGGCGATCCCGTGCCGGGCCTGGTTACCCACTCCTGAGGCTTTGACCCCTCGATCGTCCTCAGGCAAACCGGCTCAGGTAATTGACGGACGAGCGAGCTTGACTCACACTGGGTGCGGAGAGAATCGCCGATGAAGCGCCATTTGCGACGGCCTGCAGCTGTCATGGGCGGGGTCGCCCTGGTGGTCTGGCTGGGTTTGGCTCTCACAGCCGAGACCAAAGCCAGCGACTCGGACTACCATCAGCGTCCAGAAGTCACTGACATCAGGCTCGTCAAGGACATTCTCACGGAAGAGTTGCCAGGGGACCTCCCATACCCCGGGGACAGCCTTGTCGAGTTCATCGAGATCGGTGGAGTCGTTCTTTTCCGAGCTTGGGATGGCGTTCATGGTTGGGAGCTCTGGCGAACAGACGGGACCACCGCAGGCACCGAGTTGTTCATCGATCTCTGCCCAGGAGAATGCTCCTCCTATCCCTCGGAGACACGGCTCATGATGGGCTATGTCTATTTTCACGCGACGACTGCCGATCTCGGAAACACGATCTGGCGCACGGATGGGACACCGGAGGGCACTGAGTTGGTGGTCGACATTTCACCCGGCAATGGGCATTTCGTTCATGGCACGATCGGAGTGCCGTTCTTTGCTGAGTTCCAGGATGCGATCTTCTTCGTGGGTGACGACGGAATCTCTGGGACCGAGCTGTGGCGATCGGATGGACAACCGGGGGGGCTGACCGAGCTGGTGGCAGATTTCCGTCCGGGTCCGGAGTCATCCTGGCCAGCAAGCCTGTTCGTCGTTGATGACACTCTCTTCCTGACCGCAGACGATGGCGTGTCAGGCAGGGAGCTCTGGAAGAGCGATGGCACGACAGCGGGAACTGAAATGGTCAGCGATATTTGCCCAGGGCCCGAAGATTGCCTCTATTGGGAGTCGTTCGCACCTCCAGCGGGGCCACGGATCTTCGCCCGTGTCGGCGACAAGCTCATCCTTCTCGCAGGAGAAGGAGGCTACGACTGGAGACTCTGGGTCAGCGATGGGACACCGACGGGCACTCAGCCTCTCGGCGATCTGGAGGTTGCCCGGTTGTTTCCCTTCCCGGCGTCTGATGGCAGCGTCCTGTTCTCAGCCCAGGTGGCCTATGAGGGACCTGAATTGTGGCGAACGGATGGCACCGAGGCGGGGACCTATCTCGTCAAAGAGATCAACCCCAGCACTTCGGCCGGCTCCTACCCGTCAGCCTGGGGAACCTCCAATGGTGTGGTCTACCTATCGGCGGACGACGGCAGCCACGGCAGTGAGCTCTGGCGGACCGACGGCACCGAAGCGGGAACATCCCTGGTTACGGACATCCGGCCAGGCGAGGATGGGGGAGTCGGGCCCGCCTTCTTCCCCCTGGTCCCACTCCCGACCTCGGACGTCGTCTACTTCCCGGCCGATGATGGGCAGCATGGTCTAGAGCTGTGGTCCTCGGACGGCTCAGCCGCTGGAACTCAACTCCTGGTCGATGCCAATCCCGGCCTGGCATCAGGATTCGACCGCTGGACCTTCAGTTTTCCGGCCGAGCTCGACAACCGGCTGATGTTCTTCGCCTACGATCCCGTCTTTCGATCCAAGCTCTGGGCGACTAACGGCTCGCCTACCGGAACCGAGCTCCTTCGACAGATCAACCGTCAAACCTCATCGATGCTGCGACTCGATTGGCCGGCGATGGTGCCAAGCATCGCCGCAGCGGGAGAAACGCTCCTCTTTCGAGCCAATGACGGCCAAACCGATGCTCAGCTGTGGGGATCCGATGGCAGCCAATCCGGCACCCAGTTCGTCAAAGATCTCTGTATCCCGGACTGTGACGGCGACTTTTCCGATGACCCAGGGAATCTCACCTCTGTCGGACAAGACGTTTACTTCACTGGTCCTGCAAAGGAGGGCCGACAGCTCTGGATCAGCGATGGAACAACAGATGGGACCCAGATCGTTGACCCCGAGCTGCCTTCAGACTGGTATTGGGACCTTACCCCCTGGCACTCTCTCAAAACCGCTCCCGGGTTGTTATTCACAGCCTCCAACCTCTTCGTCACTGACGGGACACCGGAAGGCACGTACGCCCTGACGAACGAGACTTCAGACATCCTCTGGCCACTCCAACCCACTCCTGCAGGAGATCATGTCTTTTTTGTCAGCGGTTCACCCAACAGAGAGCTCTGGATATCCTTCGGGAATCCAGGCGATGCCCAACAGGTCCTTGAAATCGTTCCCGGCGAAGCGACTTCCGACCCGGAGCGGCTCACCGCTTTCGGCAAAAGGGTCGTATTCAGCGCCGACGACGGCGTGACAGGCCGAGAGATGTGGATCAGCGACGGCACCGAGTCAGGAACTCATCTTCTCAAGGACATCAACCCCGGTCCTGTTTGCTCGGTCATCCGCGATCAGTGGGGCGGCATGACTTTGGCAGCAGGCGGTCTTGTGTACTTTCCGGCGGATGACGGCGTGACCGGAGAAGAGCTCTGGCAAACCGACGGCTCGTCGGCGGGCACGGTTCGAGTTGCCGATCTCATTCCCGGCCCCACGTCCTCCGAGCCTAGACCGTGGGCAATGGGCGGTTCCAACCTGTTCTTCACCGCCTGGACACCAGAGAGCGGTCGAGAAATCTGGAGGCTCGACACCCGCACTGGGACCGTCCGCCAGGTCATCGACCTCGACCCTGGCCCCGGTTCAGGAGTTACCGAGCGCCTTATCGACTACTGGACGATCCAACCCCGACAGCAACCGATGTTCTGGAACAACCGCCTCTACTTTGCAGGCTCGGACGGAGTTCACGGAGTCGAGCTCTGGTCCACCAATGGCAAATCGTCGGGGACTCGCCTCGAAGCGGACATCCATCCCGGCCCCGGATCCTCGAGCCCCAACGGTTTCACGCCCTGGGGAGGGAATCTGTTCTTCAGCGCCACAGACGGTTCCACGGGTTGGGAGCTCTGGGTTGTGGACGCCTCCGGCCCGAGCCCGATCCTCTTCGAGGACGACTTCGAATCTGGCGACACCTCGGCCTGGTCTGCCACCGAGGTGCCGTCTCGCCGTCAATAGTCGCCGAGCATCAGTTTCCGAACTACGGGTAACGGCAGCTCGCCGTAGCGCAGAAGGGCCTCGTGAAAGGCCTTGATCTGGTAGTGCTCGCCCATGCGCCGCTGATATTCGTCCCGTATCTCGAGCAGGACCTTCTCTCCGATGATTTCCCGCCCCGGAGGAACCGGGCTCTGGGAGTCTCTTTGCACCTCGATCAAGGCATTGGTGGGTTCCATACCGATCTTGTCGATATAGGCCTGGACCGCCTCATCGAAGGTCATCTCGCCCTTGGCCATCAGCAGTTTGGTGAGAATGCGCTGGATACGCCACATCCTCATCTGTAGTCGCGCCATACGCGTCTTCAAGGCCTCCATGTGCGGCAGCACGTCCTCGTAGTACCGCTCGTCCTCGAGAAGCTTCTCCAGATAGAACGACCAGGCCTGGCTCAAGTAGGTCGACCAAAAGAGGCTGCGCATCGGGCGATCGTTGAATTTCTCCGCGATGGCCCGCTGGACGTTGTGGCCCAACCACTCGTGGTACGAGATGACGTGGGTCCAGTACGGGTTGTAGGACTTCAGGCGACTGCGTTTCTCCTCCTCAGTCAACCGATCCTCGAGAGGGGTGACGATGTAGTAACCCGAGATGCGGCCACCGATGGTGGGACCATAGTTGGCGCCCCCGAAGGACAGGATTCTGCGGGCCATCGGCGATGCGACCTGGACGCCGTAGTCGAAGTTTCCAGGAATATCGACCAGATGGGCGCCTGGCCCTCGCAACCACTGGTCGGACATCTCCACGTAGCGCTCGGCCATCGGGAAGACCTCGGGCCAGGGCGGTGCTTCTTCCTTCATCAGGTTCCAGACTGTTTCGAGATCGCCCGATGGATGGATGCGCTGCGCCAACTCCTGCATCTGGACCAGGGTCTCCTGCTCCTCTTCCTCCGCCACCCGAAGCATGTCGTCTACCCCGTAGTCGTCCAGACCTTCAAGGACGAATTGATAGAACTCGATCTCCACGGGCTTCCAGGCGGGCGAACGGTCCGAACGCGGCAGCAACTCCGTCTCCATCCAAGCCGAGTAGTCGCGCAGTGCCGCCAGCGCAGTTCGACCTGCTGCCAGAAATTCCTCGGCAAGCTCCGGATCATCCACGCAAACCTCATTCAGCCCTTCGTCCAGCATCTTCTCGGCGTAGTACGCCGTGTAGATCGCGTTCTCGGTCCAGGTGCGCGCCGGTCGTTCGAGGTTCTCGCGAGCGTTCTGCAGAATCTCTGGAAGCTGCAGCAGCTCGTCGCGAGCATCGGCCACGGCCTTGTCCGGCAGAGCGCAGGGCCTGACGAACAGATTGTCGGTCTTGCCCAGAACCAGATAGCGCACTGGCGCCAACTGATAGAGGCGCAGCTCTTCGATCTCATAGGCCCGGGTTTTCAAGTGCGCCGCGCAGCAGATCGGCGTCGATCGCGTCGTCGCCTTCCAGCTCTTTCAGGTCGAGTGCTTCCAGCTCCTTCAGCAACTCGTGATACGTGGTCGCTGCGGCGCTGTACTCGTCCTTGGAATAGGCCTCGATCTTCACTTCGCCAGCGCGCTGGATGAGCTTTGCAAGTGAATCAGCGGGGTTCGGCTCGTCGGCGCTCGCAGCCACGCTGCACAAGTGCCAAGTCACGATCAGCAGGACAACATGGATCGACTTCTTCACCACCTCAACCCTCCTTGTCCAGAGGTCTTCTTTGGATTCAACCAGCAAAGACAAAAGCTCTTCATGGCTCCAATCCTACAAGGGCGACTGGCTCAATTCTTCGCCGACCACGAGGATCCACTGCGGCGCAGAACGTGGATCAGCTGCAGCCCACCGCCACCACACCCACAGCTCAACAGAGCGCCACCAACGCGGAGCAGGCCGATGCCATCGAAAGTCAGAGCCAAACCAATCGCCGGGACACCAAGAATCCAAGCAAGAGAGATCACCCATTGCAGACCACGATTGGGAAGTTCGTGTGGGGAAGGAGGCGTCTTCTGAAAACCGCTGTCGCCGAAACCCCAAAGATAGGCCGCCCAGGGCACGATCCGTGAGCTCACACCGACAACGATCTGCGACAGAAAGCCCAGCAACAAACAGACACCGTAGGCCATGGCGGCGCGCATCATCCATAGACCCGGTTCTGCGAGAGCCAGCGTCAACCCGATCCCTACCGCCACACCCAGGTACGCGATTGCCAAGGCGACCTGAAGGACACCGAGATCTGGAACCCGGCGGGCCGGAGGTGCAGGTCGAGGATGGCGCCGCATCCAGGCCAGCTGATAGCCAAAAGACGCTAGCCCGGCGGCTGTCATGGCGGCTCCAGTCGCCACCCAAGAGGGTGCGACCAGCAGGCTTGTAGCCAGAGTCAGGATTCCCACTTCCATCAGAATTGCACTCAGCCCAAACGCCACGCCCACTCGGGACAGCCGCCGGAAGCATCATGGGTATCAACCGATAGCCCACCCCCATGACGACCAGCGTCGCCCACCCGAAGATTGCCAGATGGGCATGGGCCAGTACCCCAGAGAGCGGTCCCCCGGGAAGAAAGGGGAAGAACTTGTTCAGACCGACGGTCATACCGAGTAGCCCGGCCAGCAGGATATTGATGAAGGCGAACCAGAGGTGGAGTTTGACCGCCGCCGGCACGGGCGATTGCGCCAGCGCGGGCAGGAACCGGACTGCAGCCAAGATCAAACCCAACACCGCGGTGCCTGCCGACCAGATCATGCCGCTGAGAGCATCGATCCAGAAATGCGACACCATGCCCAACCCACCGATGACGTACAGCCAGAAGATCCAGCCATCCAGCCGACGCCGCCTCAGAGGTACCCGAAAGGCCATGGGCACAGCCAGATAGAGGGCCCCCAGGATCGAACTCGTGATCCAGCCCAGAGTCACCAAGTGAACGACCGCCAGCATGCGCGAGTGATAGAAGAAGCCTGCCACTCCGCGCGGGTCCACAGCGAGGGTCAGAGCCGCCGTCAGGAGACAAAGATGGGCCCACCCAAAATACAACATGGGATAGGGCCGCAGTGGCAGCTGCGCCCGGCGCTCAGCCAGCTGTTCGGTGTTGAGCTCAGACAACATGGATCGACATCCGGCCGCCAAGCTTACCCCTGCTCTGACCCGACAGAGCAATTCGGGGGTTCCATCAGTCTGCGGGTCCTGACAAGCTACAACCTTCTTGGGGGGGAAACCATGAACAAAACACTCGTAGCAGTTCTTGCCATCGCTTGTGTCTGTGGCAGCTATGCCGGCGTTGCTGCCGATGACGAAGCGGTCGAGAAGCTCCAGAAAAAGCTCGACAAGATCGCCACGGTGGAAAAGAAGATGATGGTGCCGATGCGCGACGGCGTTCGTCTCGCGACCGATGTCTACCGACCGCAGGACGCTGAGGGTCCTTTGCCGACGATCTTCATGCGCACCCCCTACAACTTCAACAAGACAGGCGAGCGACGGTTGAAGTCCCTGATCGAGGCGATGGAGAACGGCTACGCCTACGTCATCCAGAATGAGCGCGGGAAGTTCTTCTCGGAGGGTGAGTGGGAGATTCTGGGGTTTCCACGCACCGACGGCTACGACGCGTTGGACTGGATTACCGATCAGGACTGGTCCAATGGCAAGGTCGGAACCATCGGCTGCTCCTCCTCGGCCGAGTGGCAGTTGGCCCTCGCGGCCATGGATCATCCCGCTCATGCGGCCATGGTTCCCATGGCCTCAGGGGCCGGGATCGGGCGAGTCGGTCCATTTTACGAGCAGGGCAACTGGTATCGAGGCGGTGTCTTCCAGATGCTCTTCGGCTCCTGGCTGTACGGCGTCCAGAACACGCAACGGCCCCGACTTCCCGAGGGCCTGTCCAGGGAGGACGTAGTTCGTCTCTCACGCTATTTCGACCTGGCACCCGAGATGCCCGACGTCGATTGGGTCGAGCACTTCGAGCACCTGCCGTTGGTGACGATGATGGAGGAGATCGAAGGACCCGAAGGCATGTTCGCCGACTTCATCCAGCGCTTTCCGAACGACCCGGATTGGTATGAAGGCGGCCTCTACCACGACAACGAATCGTGGGGGGTTCCGGCTCTGTGGATGAACTCCTGGTACGACATCTCCACCGGCCCCAACCTGGCCCTGGCCAACCACGTCATGGAAAAGGGTGCGGACCGGGAGGTCCGGGAAAACCAGTTCATCCTCATCGCCCCGACCCCACATTGCCGTTTCCAAACCGAGGATGAAGAGACCATCGTCGGTGAACGCAACATGGGCGATGTCCGCTACGACTACGACGACTTGACGCTTCGCTGGTTCGACTTCTGGTTGAAGGGAGAAGACAACGGCGTTCTCGCGGACACTCCGAAGGTCCAGTACTACACCATGGGCGCCAACGAGTGGCAGTCCGCCGAGACCTGGCCCCCGGCCGCAACGAAAACGGTGACCTGGTATCTCGATAGCGACGGCCAAGCCAATAGTCTTTTCGGCAACGGCCGCTTGACCCCTTCGCCACCCACCACCGACAAGCCGGATCAGTTTCCGTACGACCCCACGGTTCCGGTGCCCTCCCTCGGGGGTGGAGTCTGCTGCACGGGCAATGCCGTACAGCCCGGTTCCTTCGATCAGCGCGGCAACGAGGCCCGCCACGATGTCCTGGTCTACACGAGCGAACCCCTCGAGGAAGCCATGGAGATCACCGGCACGATCGGGGTGACCCTGTATGTCGGCTCCGATGCCAAGGACACCGACTTCACCGTCAAGCTCATCGATGTCTACCCGGATGGCACTGCCTACAACATCGACGAGACCATCCAGCGAGCCCGGTTCCGCGAGGGCTACGACAAACAGGTCTTCATGGAGCCGGGCGAGATCTATGAATTGGAAATCAGCCCGATGTCGACCAGCGCCCTGATCGACGAAGGACATCGACTGCGTATCGAGGTCTCCAGCAGCAACTTTCCGCGTTTTGCGCGCAATCTCAACACCGGCGGCAAGAACTGGGACGAAGCCGACTGGCGTGGTGGCCCACAACGTCGTGCACCACTCCACCGAGTATCCGTCTAGGATTTACCTGCCTGTGGCCAGCAAGTAGACATGACTTTCGAAATCGGCTTTCTATTCGCGCTTCATCGCGGTCATGGTGTACCTGTTTCTCACCGAGAAACTGCCCGTGGACCTGACCGCATTCCTCGGCCTTTCGATCCTCATCATCGGGGGCTATCTGACACCGGCCGAGGCCTTCACCGGTTTCGCCTCTCCGGCAGTCATCACCATGCTGTCGGTCTTCGTGATCGGTGCAGCGCTGCTCGAGACCGGTGTCGCCGACATTATTGGGGGGCGCATCCACACCATTGTCGGCAGCAGCGAGACACGGCTGATACTGGTGCTCATGTTGGTGGCCGGGGTCATGTCGGCCTTCATGAACAACATCGCCGCCACCGCGGTCTTGATGCCGGCTGTCGCCTCCATCGCCAACCGGACAGGGATCGCCCCCTCCCGGCTTTTCATGCCCTTGGCCTTCGGCGCCATCCTTGGAGGCACCACTACCCTGGTCGGGACACCCCCAAACATCCTGGCGGCCCAGATGCTGGAAGAGCGCGGGCTCGAACCTTTCACACTCTTCGACTTCACTCCCATCGGTCTCGCTCTCCTGTTCGTCGGTACGATCTTCATGCTCACCATCGGTCGCAAGCTCCTGCCCACCCGCGGCAACCGCGGGCCTGCCGCCGCCGCAGGACGCGACCTGAAGCAGGTCTACCAGCTGCAGGAGCGGCTCTTCTCGATTCGCATTCCCGACCCCTCCCCGGTGGACGGAATGACCATCGCCGAGACACGACTCGGATCGACCCTGGGAGTCAAGGTCGTCGGCATTCTGCGTTCCGGCAAGCGGCGCCTGGCGCCACCCAGTGATTCTGTGCTGCGCTCCGGCGACCTTCTCTTTGTCGATGGCAGCGCCTCCGACCTGGAGGAGCTTCTGCGGATGCAGGACCTGGAGGTGCAGAGCACGGAGCTGTCGCAGATTCCGGCTGTCATGCGCGGAGTCAGCGGTATCCATGCCCGCCTCGTCGATGACACGCCAGTGGCTGGCCGTAGCCTCCGTGACCTGCGGTTTCGCGATCGCTTTGGTCTGATCGTGGTTGCGGTGGAGCGCCAAGGGGACGTTCACCGCGATCGCCTGGGATCGATCGTCCTTGCCGAGGGTGACGAGATCTATGCTCTCGGCAACAGCGAGCAGATCGAAGATTTCTCGAAACGCCCCGGTTTCGAGGTCGTGGAGATCGGCCTGCGGGCCATTCGTCACCTGCTCGACCAGCTCCATCTCCTGAAGATTCCAGAGGACTCACCGCTTCTCGGCGCCACCATCGTTTCCAGCCGGCTCGGCGAGCTTGCCGGAATCACGGTTGCCGGACTGGTCCGCGGCGGTGAGACCCGTCTCGCGATCCCGGCTGACGAGGTCCTCGAGGTGGGTGACCAGCTCCTGATCGGCGCGGCACCCTCGCGTCTGACTTCCATTGAAGAGTATGGCGAGATCGAGCTGGAAGCCGAGAGCGTCGAGACCCCTCTCGAGTCCGAAGAGGTGGGGATGGTCGAGGCAGCGATCGCCCCCCGCTCCGCGGTCGTGGGGAAGACTCTCGCAGAGCTCGATTTCCAGGACCGTTACGGTCTCGTCGTCTTGGCGATATGGCGCGGTGGCAGGCCCATCCAGGCCGACTTCGCCAACCTGCCATTGGCCTTCGGGGATGCGCTGCTCCTGCATGGACCCCGGGAGAAGATTCGTCGCATGGCGGCCGAGCCGGACTTCGTGGTGCTCTCGCAAGAGGACCAGGCAGTCCGTCGTACCAGCAAGGCCAAGTGGGCCTTCGCCTGTCTGGGTCTGATGATCGCACTCGTCGCTGGCGGTGTCTTTCCGATCCACGCGGCGGCGTTCATCGCTGCTTCCCTTGTCATTCTCTCGGGCTCTATAACCATGCCGGAGGTCTACCGAGCCATCGAGTGGAAGGCGATCTTTCTGGTCGCCGCCGTGCTGCCCGTCGGCCTGGCCATGGAACGGACGGGAGCCGCTCTCCTGATGGCCAACACTGTCGCCCAGGTGGCCGGACCGATAGGCCCCTACGCCACTCTAGCTGCCCTTATCGTTCTGGCTAGCATGCTGAGTCAAGGACTCGACGGTGCCCCGGCCGTGGTGCTCCTGGCCCCGGTCGTCATCCAGACGGCCAGCAGCCTCGGAATCAGTCCGTATCCGCTGATGATGGGGGTCAGCCTCGCCGCCTCCGCCGCCTTCATGACCCCGTTCAGTCACAAGGCGAACCTGCTCGTCATGGGTGCCGGAGGCTACCGATCGGTCGACTACTTGAAGGTGGGAACCCCGCTCACGATCGTGCTGATCGTAATCATGGTCGTGCTGGTGCCGATCTTCTTCCCCTTTTAGAAAATCACCTTGGTCCGGGAGGAGGACTCATGATTGCCGCAACTCGCTGGTCACTGATCCTGGCCGCATTCTCGATGGCGTTGCCGATGCCACGCCGAGTCGAGCTCTATCGAGCCGGCCGGACAAACCGCAACTGACGATCGATCGGCTCTACTCGCTGCCTCATCTGATCGGCACGGCACCCGGCGGCTTTGCCTGGTCCGCCGACGGGCGCTACCTCGCCTTTCTGTGGAACGACGCCGGTTTCAATTTCCGCGATGTCTGGATGATCGATGTCGAGGATCCGGAGCTCGTTCCCACCCGCGTGACATCCATGCCGCAGACAGACCGACCCGACCCTTCAACGGTCGAGGATCCGCTGGCCCTGGCCGAAGCCGAGGAGACCTGGGAGCGGGACTCGGGGGTTACGGCTGTCGCATGGCATCCCGACGGAACACACTTGCTGGTCACCTTTCGGGGGGATCTTTGGCGGATCACCAGAGGGTTCGCACCGCAGCGATTGACCCATACCACCGCTCCTGAGCGCCGAGCCGCCTATTCACCCGATGGCAGAACTCTGGCGTTCCTCCGCGATGGCGATTTGTGGCATCTGACACAGGAGTCTGTCCGAGGTTCAGCGAACCGACCTGGTGGAACCCGATCTCAGGGTCGTCGATTTTCGTTGGTCTCCGGATAGCTCGCGCATCGCGATCCTCCAGATGGACGAAAGAGAAGTGTCGCTGCGAGGGATCCCGGACTACCTCGCCGAAGAGACGGCGCTGAAGGAGGTTCGCAGAGCCTATCCGGGTGAAGCGCCCGTGATGCAGCGCCTGGGTGTGATCGACAGCCAGGGCGGTATCGCAGGAACAGACAAGGTTCAATGGATGGATTGGGGCGCCAACGAACCGGACATGCTGTTGAGCTATCGTTGGTCACCGGAGTGGGAGACAACTCGCCATCGACACCAGCGATCTCTATGCCAAGGATCGCCAGATCTTTGTCGTCGATGTGAAGACGATCGAAGCTGACACCTCGCCGAGTGGCCGCGACCTCGACCCTGAGAACGAGACCTTCTATTACTGGCGTATCGAATGGTCGACCGATTCGCGCTTCCTCTACTTCCTCTCGGACCGCGAGGAGGACTACCACGTCTGGTCCGTCGAACCCTCTGGAGACGGCCAACCCCAGCAACTCACGTCCGGAGCGTGGGCCGTCGCCGATATGTTCCCGGTCGAGGGCGGGCTGATCGTCGTGGGCAACCGAGGCAAAGCCGAGGAACGGCACCTGTTTCGGGTCGGCAATTCGGGCGGTGAGGCCGCGAAACTCAGCCAGCGACCCGGCACCCATACGCCGACGGTCTCGCCCGACGGCAGGTGGGCGGCGGTGCATTTTTCCAGCCAGAGTACGCCGGCGGAGTTGTTGCTCACGTCGCTAACGCTCCCGGGCGGTGTTGGGGAGGCCCTTGCGGCCTCCCGGGAGGGGGCAAGCCCGTCCCCTACAAGATCCGCCAGCAACACGACAAGTTCGGCCAACACCACGGAGCCTGGACGAGAGCGCGAGCGGCAAGTGACGCACTCGCCCATCCCGGAGTTCCAGGACTACGAGTGGGTCGAGGCACAGTTCGTCACCTTTCCGAGCCACATCGACGGCACAACCCTGCACGGCCGGTTGACCCTGCCACCTGATTTCGACCCCGACAAGACCTATCCGGCAATCCTGGGTTCGGTCTACACGGACAGTGTGCGCAATCAATGGGGAGGTCGCACGGCTCACCCGACTTGGGGACTCGATCAATATCTCTCCCAAGAAGGGTACATCCTGCTCAACGTCGACATGCGTGGCAGTTGGGGCCGGGGTCGCGAGCATCGTCGCGGAATCCGCCTGGACTATGGCGGCATGGACATCGAGGACCTGGAGAGCGGTGTGCGATTCCTGGGGACCCTGGGCTATGTCGATCTGGATCGGGTCGGGATCTGGGGCTCGAGCTACGGCGGCTTGATGACGGCCATGTCTCTGTTTCGCAAACCGGGTCTCTATGCCGCCGGGATCGCCGGCGCACCTGCTACCAATGTCTGGCATGCCTTGACCGGGCAGATGGCGGTCATGATGCGGCCCCAGGACCAACCCGAGGAATATGCCGATTCCTCACCCTTCATGCACGCTCATGGCCTCGAAGATCCACTGATGATCATCCACGGCATGCGTGACTGGGTCGTCCTTTTCAAAGACTCTGTCATCCTGGTGCAGAGGCTCATCTTGCTCGGCAAGGATGTGGAGCTCGTGGCGCTTCCCAACTCCGGACACGGCTGGGACAACGAGGGCCTGGCCCAGACCCGCTTTGCCTTTCACAAGATGATTCGAGTTCTTCGACCGTCATCTCAAATTGCCACAAGAGATTCTGGAGTGAATGACCATGAGATGGATTGAATCTAGGCTGCCACGCTTATCCACGCCCCTGACTGCTGTCGTGGTCGTACTTGCGGGGCTCTTTGGATCGCTACCGGCAGCAAGCGAGGAAGCGGACGCTGGCTGGAGTGATCTCGTGGCGATCGATGCCGAGCTCGGCAACCTCCGCGAGCCACAGACCCTCGACGGTGTTCCCCAGTTCGGACCCGAGGCCATGCAGAATCGAGCCTCTGCCATCGAGACCCTGCAGGGTCGGCTAGCGCAGATCGATCCATCGGCGTGGTCCGTGGCCGGCAAGGTCGACTACCTCCTGGTCTGGGCCCGGGCCAACGGCATGGAGTTCGAGCATCGGGTGACGCGGCCATGGCAACGCGACCCGATCTTCTACCTGAACCTGGTGCGCAGGACTCCCTACATCGACCTGCCATCCGATGAGGTGGGCGACTCCCTGGCCGTGGTACCGGCGATCCTCGAGCAGGCTCGGGCCAACCTGACCGAGCCCAATGGAGAGCTGGCGGATCTGGCCATCTTCCACCTGGAGAGCTTCGATGGTGTCGGCCAGGGGCAGCCCTATCGAGATGACCCACCAGCCGGCACCATCGGCTGGTACTCGGATCTCTGTCGTCGCCTACAGGACCGGCAGCCAGACGATAGAGCCACCTGCACGACTGCGCTGCGCGCCGTCGAGGGATATCGCAACTGGCTGCTCGCCGAGAGGCCGAATATGCCCGACTCTGCCGGCATCGGCACCGAGAATCTCGAATGGTATTTCCGCCGGGTGCGTCTGCTTCCCTTCGGCGTCCACGAGATCGTGCTCCTCGGAGAGCGGGAGTTCCACAGATATCGCGTCGCCTACGAGATCGTCCGCAATCGCAATCGAGACCTGCCCGAGCTCGAGCTCACGGCCAGCGCCGAGCAACATGAGCAGAGAACGAGGGAGGCCGAGACGAAGATCCGACAGACGGTCGCCGAACAGCGGCTACTGACCTTGCCGACGGACATCCCGGCGACGTTCGACACCGACACCTTCTGGAGTCCACGCGCCCGGACGGATCGACATTTCTGGGAGGAGATCCAGTTCCGCAACGCTTTCAACAACCACATCCACGCCTCGATCCCGGGTCACCGATTCGACGGCCTGTTGGCGAAGCGGGTCGAGAACCCCATTCGACGCGGCTACGGCGACAGCTCCCGTGCCGAAGGCTGGGCCACCTACCTGGAAGAGACCTTCCTGCTGGCCGGACTCACTCGCGAAGTCCCTCGAGCCGACGAGCTCTTCTATGCGGCCTTGATGAAAAGAGCCAGCCGTATCTACGCCGAGACCATGCTGCACTCCGGAGCGATCGATCTGGAAGAAGCCAATCGCTACATGATCGAGTTCGTCCCGTATATGGAAGAGGATCTGGGTCGCTACGACCTCGAGGGCTATCTGCGGCGACCTGGTCTGGGAAGCGGCTACATCATCGGCAAGATCCAACTCGAGAAGCTCCTGTCCGAGCGTTCTCTGCAGCTTGGGGAGAGCTTTCGACTGGGAGCCTTTCACGACGATCTGTTGTCGCGAGGCATGATCCCCCTGACTCTCATCCGTTGGGAGATGACCGGCGCCGATGACGAGGTCCAACTGCTGTGGCGAGACGCAGTGGGCAAAAAGCTGACGCCCTGACTCAGCCGACCCGCTATCGATGTCGCTGATGACGAGGACTACGCCTCGTCCACGAGCTCGACGAGGTAAGGACCGAACCCGAAGCGTTCATAGTTGGCCATCGGACCATCCAGAATGAACTGGCGAGCTTCCTCCGGGGTGCGTACACCTTTGTCTCCGATGTATTGCAGGAACGATGGCTGATTCAGAAGATCGACGATGAACTCGGCACCTTCCCTGTGGAGTCGACGCAAGACCAGGCGGTCGGTTTCGAGTATTTTCACCATGGCGGCACTCTGTACTCCTGTCCCCCTGAGAGGACAGTCCTCGAGCCGACAGGACTCGAAAACCGTAGTTTTGGTGCCCCGCCGGGGCGCCAGATACTGGCATGATTTGTGATCTTTCCTCTCCCCAGGAGGTGACGAACATGCGTTTCAGAATGGCGTTCTGGATTATCCTCTCGCTGGCGGCTCTCGGGGCCTTGTGGGCAACGCCGGCCTCGGCAGGACTGGATACCTGGTACTTCGGAGGTAGTTTCAACGTCGGAGGCCTCTTCTTCCGCGTCGGCTTTGCGGAGGCCGGGCCCTTTGGCTCGAGCTTCTACTTCGAAGCCGCCCAGCCGTTCCGCTACCGAGGATACGGCTGCTCAAGTTACTGCTACCGACAAGGACCACGCTACTACCACCATCCATCCTGCTCGGCGGTGCATCACCACTTCAGTCACCATGGCTATGCACCGGGGTATTTCGTCGAGCACTATGGACCGCCGTTACCGTATCCGCCGCCCGTCCATTACTACTCCCCACCGCGCTGGAACGTGCACTTCTACGGTTCCTACGGTCGCTACGACCGCTACGACAGGGATCGGTATTACCGCGACAAGCACGGCCGGCAGAAGTACAACCGGGGCAGAAACAATCGGTACTGGGAAGATCGCCACCGATACGACCGTGGCCGCGACCAGCGCGATCGAGACAACAGGAACCACCACGACCGTGGCCGCGACGACCGCGATCGGCGCCATGGCGGTCGATTCGAGAAGGACTAGGAGATACCGAAGCCGGTTCTAGACCGGGCTCGCAGCCTCCGTCAGGGAGGCTTCACCCCACTCCGGCAACTGCTCTTTGACCTTGTTCAGGCTCGCGAGGACGGCCTCACCCAAGCGGTCAATCTCCGCCTTCCCCATCGGTGTCGAGAGCGTCCCCGTGCCGGTATGGATGAGCACGATGCCCTCGTCGTAGAGACCGTCGACGAAGTTGGTAATCGCTTCCTTCTCCAGCGTGGATGGGAAGGACGACCGATAGTTCTTCGGCGCCTCCGATCGCAGATGGATTCGAAACAGGGACCCCGCTCCTGTAACGCACGCCGGAACGTCGGCCTCGGCGATCGCTTCGTCGATCCGCAGCCGTGCCATACGCCCGAGGCGATTGAGCCGATGAACGGCCTCCGCGTCGAAATGGGTCATCGTGGCGTGACCCGCAGTCATCGTCAGCGGATTGGCTGAGAAGGTGCCGGATTGGGGCAGCCTCGGCTCCGCCCCACCCTTCGACATGAACACCTCCATGATCTCCTCTCGCCCGGCCAACACGCCGACTGGGAGACCGCCACCGACAATCTTGCCCATCGCCGTCAAATCGGGCTGCACGTCGTAGCGCTCCTGCATGCCCCCCACCTCGGTACGAAACGTGATGACCTCATCGAACAGCAGTAGGGAGCCGTTCTTCTTGGTCCACTTACTCAGGGCTTGGACAAACGGCACCTCTGCCGGCACCAGCCCGAGCCGATGGGGCATCAGATCCAGCAGCACACAGGCCAGTTCGTCCTTGTGCTCGTCCAGGATGGCGATAGCCGCATCGGGGTCGTTGAAGGGCAGGATGATGACATCTGCCAGGACTCCAACCGGTGTCCCGGCAGCCAGCGGCACCGAGGTCGGATGCTCTGCCCTGCCCCAGCTCTGGGGGCCCGGAGCCTGGCTGACCTCCACATAGTCATAGGAGCCGTGATAGGTCCCCTCGGCCTTGGCAATCCGGCTCCTGCCTGTAAAAGCGCGGGTAGCCTTGACCGCCGTCATGATTGCTTCAGTGCCAGAGTTCATGAAGCGGATCTTGTCGAATCCGGTGGAACGCCCACACAGCAGCCGGGCAAATTGGATCTCGATCTCTGTGGCCAGCGTAAAGGCGGTGCCCTTTTGCAGCTGGGTCGTCATCGCCTCGACGATGTCGGGATGGGCATGGCCATGAATCAGGGATGCCATGTTGTTGGCGAAGTCGATTCGTTCGACACCATCGACATCGATAACCCGGCAGCCTTCACCTCTGTCCACATAGTAGGGATAGGGAGTGCGCAGCAGGGTGTTGCGGCTGACTCCACCGGCCAGAAATTCCTGTGCCTGACGGAACAGCTCGGCGCTTCGATCGCTCATGACAGTCTCCGTGGCCTACAGAAGCGGGGCACCCGTCTTCTGACGAACCTCTTCTTCGGTGATACGGGGTGCGAGCTCCACAAGTTTGAAGCCCACCGGTGTCACATCGACTACGGCCAAGTCGGTGTAGATACGGGAGACCACCCCTTGACCCGTTAAAGGATACGTGCATTTCTCAACCAGCTTCGGCTCTCCCGATTTCGTCACGTGCTTGGTAATCACAAGGATGTTCTCGACCCCTTGTACGAGGTCCATGGCGCCACCCACTGCGGGAATGGCTTTGGGCTCGCCCGTGGACCAGTTGGCCAGATCACCGTTGGCTGCCACCTGCATCGCACCCAGGACGCAGACATCGATATGCCCGCCCCGGATCATGGCGAAGCTGTCGGCGTGATGGAAGAAGGAGGCTCCAGGAACCATGGTCACCGCTTTCTTGCCAGCGTTGATCAACTCTGGATCCTCCTCACCCGGCGCCGGCGGTGGACCCATGCCCAGCAGCCCATTCTCGGTGTGGTAGATGAATTGCCGCCCTTCGGGGACGAATTTCGCCACCAGCTCCGGGATGCCGATTCCCAGGTTCACATAGGAGCCGTCAGGGATGTCGTGAGCCGCCCGGGCCGCCATCTCTTCGCGGCTCCAGCCGCCGGCTGTGGTGGTTTCCGCGCTCATGGGTAGCTCCTCCCTGCGGCGATGAGCTGCGATTCATTCAGTGGTTCGGCGACTTCGACGATGTGGTCGACAAAGATGCCTGGGGTTACCACATGCTCCGGGTCGATCTCACCCAGCTCGACGATGGAACGGGCTTGTACGATCGTCGTCTCGGCTGCCATACACATCAAGGGGCTGAAATTTCTCGCCGTCTTGTTGTAGACCAGATTGCCCATCCGATCGGCGACTTCGCACTTGATCAAAGCGAAATCCGCCTTGAGCCCGCGTTCCATTACATAGGGTCGTCCCTCGAACTCCCGGACCTCTTTGCCCTCAGCTAGCGGCGTGCCCACGGATGAGGGGGTGAAGAAGGCCGGGATTCCGGCACCTCCGGCACGAATGCGCTCCGCCAGCGTTCCCTGCGGTACCAGCTCGAGCTCGATCTCGCCGGCTTTGTAGAGCTCCGGAAACACCTTCGAGTGGCTCGAGCGCGGGTACGAGCAGATCATCTTGCGAACCTGGCGGTTACCGATGAGCGCCGCCAGGCCGACTTCTCCGTTGCCCGTGTTGTTGTTGATCGCGGTCAGACCCGAAGTGCCTTGATCGATGAGGGCGTGAATCAGCTCGATGGGGCTGCCCACCTCGCCAAACCCCCCGATCATCAATGCCGATCCTTCCGTGATGAAGGAGACCGCCTCTTCGACCGATCCTACGACCTTGTTGATCATCTATTCGCCAATCCGGGCTACGCCGTCTTCAGCCCCTACTCGAATGTAGTGTTGACCGTTGGTGCCTGTATGTTAGCTCTGGAATTGTCGGTGCGAAACCTTGAGTTGGCGGCTCTGTTTCTCCTGCGCCGACCCACTGGAACTCTCCTACTGTACAGTTTTCGACAAAGGGGGTCACGGCACCACACCCCGCGGGGTAGGCCCCCTACCTGGACGGCCAGTCCACCGGCATCGACCCGGATCCTTGACCTACGAGCAATTGGAAGAGCCGAGCTTCGTGGACTTCCTGCGGCAGCTCCAGGCTCCCGGGGGCCCAGGTGGTGGGATAGGGCAAGACCTACGATAGCGATATCATTCGCCGTGGCCTAGCGCCTCGGGGGGAACCACCAATGCCATCGACAACTGGAGATTTGCCGGGTTTCATGGAGTGGGAGGAGGTCAACTCCCTGGTGGGATCGATCCGCACTCGCTCCCTTGTGGCTCGTCCCACCAATGTCGAAGAATGTCGCCAGACCCTCATCTACTGCCGCGATCACGATCTCCAGATCTGCCCGCGCGGAGCCGGGCGTAGCTACGGTGACCAGGCGCTTCACGATGGCCAGGTGCTGCTGGATGTCAAGGCCATGAATCGGATCCTCGATTTCAACGAGGAGAAGAAGCAGATCACGGTCGAGGCGGGCACACGACTGATCGACATCTACGAGCAGGTCCACTATCGCCTGCTTACCTTGCCCTCGAGCCCCACGGAGTCGCACTCGTCCGTCTCGGGCGCCATTTGTGCCAACGTCAACGGTAAGGACGGTTGGAAGCATGGCAGCTTCTACAAACAGGTCGTTCGCCTGAGCCTCCTGACCGCAGATGGTGAGATTCTCGAGATCGACCCCGAGCACGAGCTATTCAACGCCGTGGTCAGCGGCATCGGGTTGCTGGGCATCGTTCTGGACGCAACGCTGCAACTGAAATCGATTCCGTCGCCCTATCTGGGGGTCGAGGTCTTTCCGGCAGCGGATGTCGACGCACTGCTCGCCACACTGGAGCAAGTGGAGCAATCGCATGATCTGGCTGTGGTCTGGGTGGACGCCTACGCCAAAGGCGAGCCGGACGGGTCGATCGGTTATTCATGCCGGCAAGTGGATCCCGCACGATGCTGACGAGGAGGAGAGGCGAAAAACTCTCGCCGAGGGCTACAAGCGCCTCGACAAACACCGACGTTTGGGTCTGGCCCTCCACGAGGCCTTCGGCCCCCTGTTGTCGTTCATGCTCTACGCCCAGCGCCCGATGGTGAATGTGTTCAACCGGCTTTACTACCGCATGAATACGCTGCTGTCGCGTCTTGGGCGAAATGCGAAGACCGAGCTCTTCTTGAAATTCAGCTTTGAAGCCAGCTTCACCGTCCCGCCAGCTCATCTGGTTTGTGGAGCCCGTGGTTACACGGTGCAACTCATGTTTCCGAAATCGTGTGCTCGCGAGGCCATTGTCGAGATCCTGGGAATCTGTCAGGACTCGCCCAGTCCCCCAGTGACGACCATCCTGCGCGGTCACCTTGCCGACGACGGATTGCTCTCGTTCGCGGAAGATGGCTACAGCCTGAACTTCGAGTTTCACCCGAAGAAGCACAACGAAGTCGAAAGCCGCCGGGCGGTCGATCGCATCATCGACTCGGTGGCGAAGTTCGGCGGCCGCATCCATCTCACCAAGGATCAGGTTCTGACCCCCGAGCAATTCCCCCGCATCTATCCGCGATACCAGGAGCTGTTGGAGATCAAGAGACGGCTCGACCCGGAGGGTCTGTTCACATCGGACCTGGCGCAGAGAGTCGGTCTGCTCTCTTCCTGAGCTAGAACGGCGGGCGCAGGGCCCGCCGCGTCAGTTCTTGCTAGCAGGTGTCTCGACCCGCTGCATGAAGAGCTCGGCGACCTGTGGCGGGCTCCACAGTGAACTGCTCCTTTTCCATCGATCATCAGAAGATGCGAAAGGTAACGGCGTTTCTGCTTCTTGGACTGGCTGCCAGCGCCATCGGCACGGCATCCGATCACGGCTACTCTGGACCACCCCTGATCGCTGACTACGACGGGCCCGTCCTTATCGACAACAGCCAGTATCACTACGGTGCCCAGGATCACCTGAGCTTCTCCACTGCTGAATTCCTGGCGGCCGGGTACTCCGAGCTCGTCCCGCTGCGGGCAGCCATTGACACGTGGGCAGCTCGGCTGGCGATCCATCCTCGGGTATTGACCGCCGTCGTTCACGACTTCTTCGCCGGTGTGCCGGTCTTCGGCGATCGCGACGATATGCAAGCGGTGGTGCAGATCGCTGGAGCCCTCGCCTTGGTTTTCGAGCAGCAATCGCCCCATCCGTTGGCGGCGACACGAGCCGCAAAGGCGACCGCCAAAGCCCTGAACTTCGAGCTGCGCCCGCCTGCGGTCCTCGCCGAAAGACGCAGCGGCCTGGCGGTACCCCAAGGCGGACCACCGCTGTTCGGCTACTTCCAGCCACCCTGGGAGATCGGTGACACATGGTCCGGCGGCGGGGCGCACGGCAGCTCCCACAATTCCCTCGACTTCTGGGGCGACTGGGTGCCCTGGGGCGGCGACACGACACCGTTCTGGGTCACCGCCATGCAGGAAGGCGTGGCGCGGGTCTGGTCGTCTTGTAGTGTCTCCGTGGTTCATCCCAATGATTGGGTGACCAGTTACTACCACCTGGACCATGTCCAGGTCGCGGATTTCGACGACGTTCAACGCAACGACCGTCTCTCCAACTACGCAGACAACGAGGCACAGGCGATCTGTGATGGCGGATTCTCCACCGGTCCGCACGTCCACATGAGCATTCGATACAACGGCACCGCCGTTTCCGTCGACGAGGTCAACGTCGACTTCACGGCCTTCTCCCATCATGCGGGCCAGGGTGACTACGACACAGACTGCGACCGCTCCTGGTACACACACTTCACGGCGGGTACGGTCTGCCCAAACTGGGACCAGTTGCTGAACAACGCGCCAGGTCCCGAGCCGATCTTTGCGGATGACTTCGAGACCGGCGGCACGTCTGGATGGTCCAGCGTCCTGCAATAAGAACCTCTCCAACCACTTCTTGTCTTCATCGGGATGCTAAGATCCCCGGCAATTCTCGAGCCACTGTAGTCAAGAGGACCGTCGAGCCCGCAGTGCATCGCGGTCAACGGTGGTTCCTATCAACCGACAAGGAGAGATCAATGATTCGTATGTTCGTCCGTCACGCCGTCAACGACTTCGCTACCTGGAAGCAGGCCTATGATGCTTTCGATGCAGAGCGCCAATCGATGGGTGCCGCAGGTCACTCGGTTTTCCAGGCGATCGACAATCCAAACGACGTCACTGCGTGGCACGATTTCGAGACAGTTGAGGCGGCCCGTGCATTTATGGATTCACCTCGGCTGCGCGAAGTGATGCAGGCTGCCGGGGTGACAGGCAAGCCTACGGTCTGGTTCACGACTTCTGGTTAATTGACAGCGAGGTTCTGGCCAAGCGGGCTCAACCTCCCGCAGAGACAAGGCACCCCGGCGAGCTCTGATCAGGAGCTGGCCGGGGGCGCTCGGTCTTCGAGATGCGGGTTACCGGTTGTGGGCTTCGAGCAGGATCTCGATACTCACCTCGCCACCGACCACCATGGTTGCGGCCCAGTTGCCAACTCCGACTCCGAAGTCTCCTCGATCGACTGCTGTTGAAGCCTGAAAGCTGGCGACTTCCTTGGTTCCGCCGAGCATCTGCTGCATCGGCTCAGGGATCATCTGCTTGCCAAGCAGCGTAATCGGCAGCTCGACCTGTTGCGAATGGCCCTTGATCGTCAGGGGTCCAGAGGCGACGAGCTTGTTCTCTCCTGCTTGACGCACCGAGGTGCTCTTGAACGTGATGTAGGGATGTTGGTCGGCTTCGAACCAATCCCCGGATCGCAGATGGTTGTCCCGCTTCTCGTTGCCTGTATTGATGCTGGCCACATTGATTCGTGCCTCGACACTGCTCTTCTCAGGGTGTTCGGCGTTGTAGTCGAGGTCGATCTCGTAGTCCTCGAAGCTCCCCGTTACAGGGGTGAAGAAATGCTTGACCGAGAAGTTGATCTCGGTGTGGGCGGCGTCGGTCGACCAGGCGCCCTCTGTGGGTGCGGCGATGGCTGTGACCTGGGAAGCGATCAAGGCTACGGCCAGCAAGGCTGCCAGATACCACCGATTTCGATCGATTGACTGTCTCATTTCGTTTCTCCTTTGCCACTCGATTCTGTGTTCTCGACCCGACAACCGCGTCGAATCGAGAGGTGAGTGGCTCGAGAGCCGAGGTTCTTACACCCGAGGGTCGGAATCGTCCTGATCGTCAGGTGGGAGGGACTCGAGAATGGCGCTGCGCAGTCTCTCGCGAGATTCCGGCTCCGCAGGCTGATCGCCGAAGAAGTCTCTCGCGGCTTCCTCGATCTGATCGATCTGATTTGCATAGCGCCGACAGTGCCGGCACATGAGGAGATGCAGCTTCACCGCCATTCGCTGACTCCAACTCGCGCCGGAGAGCTCGTCCGCAGCAATTCTCCGAGAAACCTCTTTGCAGGTCTGCATGGCGGTCAGGAGTGCCTCCCACTTCGTCTCCAGGCAGTCCCGGAGGCGGTTACGGACACGATGGAGCATCACACCGAGGTTAGTGGTGGAGACCCCGAGGATCTTACAGATCTCCTTCGTCGAAAGACCCTCCATCTCTCGAAACGTAAAAGCCAGGCGCTGATTCTCGGGTGCGGCCTCGAGACAGTCGCCGATCTCTTGCCGAGCCTCCTTGGCGAAGAGATGGTCGTCGGGTCCTCGGGGTGGCTGGCTCCAGCTGCCCGCTTTGGTGAACCGGGTTTCGAACACCTCGTCGATATCGTCCATGCGCCGATCCTTGGCAAATCCACGTCGCGCTTCCTGGAGCTTTCGATAGAGGATTCCGAAAACCCACGTGCGCACATGCGAACGGCCCTCGAACCGCGGCGCTGTTTCGATGAAGGTAGTAAAGGTGTTCTGCGCGACTTCCTCAGCTTGGACCTGGTCGAGGCCAGCACCCCGGGCCGCGCGAACGATCTGATCGAGGTAGGCGTCGACAACAGCCGTCAGAGCCCCCGGATCGCGTCTGCGAATCCGCGCCGGTAGATCAGGATCGTCGATCAGGAGTGGCGGGGACATGCTTTGTTACCGCGAGGTTGCCTGTAAGAAGGGCGTCTCGGCGATCACTCACTTTCTGCGAAGTGGCTGATCATCATTCGAACAGTCTGCGCCCCATCTTACGGGAGGCACCACAACCACTTGACGCGCCCGCGATCTTGTCGAAGTCGAGCTCGACAGGGGAGCCCACGGTGCCAATCTTGTCGCTTTCCCCATGGAGCAAGGGCGCGAGCTCTCCGAGCTCCGCGACAACGTCGTGCCTACCCAGGTCTTGGATCGAATTCGAGTCCGTTTTCTCGGGCTCCCAGTCCAGCCAAGAGCCTACTTTCAGATGATCGAAGTCCTGGGCGCGGGTGGCTATCGCGACCAATCGCTGGGACTGTCCGGCGCCGTTGACTGGGGCAACGAACACTACACCTGCTTCCAGTTCCCCTAAGACTTTGGTCGCGACAATGTGGAGAACGCCAGGCGCCTCCACGACTTCATCCTGGAGAGAGAGGCGTACAGTCGCACTGGTACCCCACTCCGTCGTGGTGGCCTCCGAGCTGAACTCGACGCCCTGGCCCCTCAACCTCTCGAACTCGGGCTTTCACGTAGAGGGTGAAGAAGGTGGTCGCAGCTCCCGCCGCAAGCGCACATAGATACGCTTCTCGACCTGGGTGACCGTCTTCCCGGCTTCGTTGGTGATGTCGACCTGAAACTCGGCGAAGTGCTTGTCCCCGCCAGCGGTCGCCGCGCGGATCACGGCCAGAGCATTCTCATCGATAACGAACCGCGCCGTTACCTTCCCCTGGGCCTGCTCCAGAAATCGGATGCGGGTCTCCGAGTCGATGATCTGATAGTCGGAACCCAGTACCCTCATCAACATGAGGGTTGGGAAGGGATCCGTCATCGCTGCCAAGCTGCCGCCGAAATGAGCGCCGAAAGCATTCCGATTGTAGAACCGAGATGCCATCGTCACGACGATCTCGCGGAAGTCCTCGGAGACGTGGGTGACCAAGATACCCGTGCCCCACAAGGGCGGGTACAGGCTCAAGGTCCATTTGAAGCGAGTCGGAGTCTCGAGCAGGAATCTCATCTCTGTATCCCTCGGTCACTGGCCCACATCGTCAGTCGGCTCCGGTGTGAATATCTGCTCGATGGATTGCCCGAAGATGACCGCCAGACGAAAGGCGAGCGGCAGGCTGGGATCGTACTTGCCCGTCTCGATAGCGTTGACCGTCTGGCGGGACACATCGAGCTCTTGCGCCAGACGCGCTTGCGTCCAGTCGCGCTCGGCCCGTAGGACCTTCAACCGATTCTTCATGCGTACCGCCTCCGGCCGATCCACAAGCCCACGAAGTAGAAGAAGGTCATCACCATGGACACATCACTGATATCGGCCACGGGCGCTCCCACTTTCTCGAGCAGTCGGTACCCAAAGCCAAAGAAGAAGGCCACTCCAAAGCCCAGCGCCAGAGCCTGGAGCTGGATTCTGCGTTGCAGCTCATCAGCCTGGCGCAGATAGCGACCGTAGGCCAACATCGCACCCAAGCCGACAAATATCGGTATAGCCGCCACGATCCAGCCAACGAGGCCCGAGACGGCGACGTCTCCCTTGATGACAAATGTGGATGCGGCGAAGCTCACCAACCACATGGCTAGCCATATATTGGCCCGATTGAGATTTCGACGGTCACTCGCGGTCATGTCCCCACACAGACGAGCCAGCAGGGGGCGCTTTTCTTGTTCAATCATGACATACGTCCTTTCCATTAAGTCAAGTTAACTTGTCATTAATGTACAGCACCCTCGACAGTATGTCAAGCGAACTTGACCAAACCAGGAAGTGCCACCCGATTCTCATCCCCGTCGCAGAATCGGCTGGCACCTCTTCGGCTAGGCTTGGGGAACGGAGGGCATGATGAAGAAAAGAAGACTCGGCAAGACCGATTTCGAGGTATCCGAGATCTCGCTCGGCACCTGGCAGGTTGGCGGAACCTGGGGCAGCGGTTTCGATGACGCCAATGCCGAGGCCATTCTCGAGGACGCCATCGATCGGGGCGTCAACTTCATCGATACGGCCGATGTCTATGAGAACAGACAGAGCGAGGCTGCTGTGGCGCGGGTGGTGCGACGTCGGTCCGAGAGAGTCTATGTGGCCACCAAGTGCGGTCGCTTCATCAACCCCCACGTCGATGAGGGCTACACACCAGAGGCTTTGCGTGGCTATGTGGAAGCCAGCTTGAAGAACACCGGCTTCGAGGCCCTCGATCTGATTCAGCTTCACTGTCCACCCCCGGCTGTCTACTACCGGCCCGAGATCTTCGGACTCTTCGACGATCTAAAGGCAGAAGGCAAGATCCTCAACCTGGGTGTCAGTGTCGAGAAGGTCGAAGAGGCGCTCAAGGCCATCGAGTACCCGAACGTCACGACAATCCAGATCATCTTCAACATGTTTCGACAGCGGCCGTCCGAGCTTTTCTTCCCAGAGGCGGCCCGTCGCGATGTGGGGATCATCGTGCGCGTGCCGCTGGCCAGCGGTTTGCTGACCGGCAGGTACGACAAAGCGTCAACGTTCGGCGAACGCGACCATCGTCACTTCAACCGCGAAGGCGCCGCGTTCGACAAGGGAGAGACCTTTTCCGGCATTCCTTTCGACACCGGGCTGACGGCGGTAGAGGAGCTCAAGGCGCTCTTCCCAGAGCAGGAAAACCTCGCAGCCGTCGCCCTGCGCTGGATTCTCGACTTCGAAGAGGTTTCTACGGTGATTCCCGGTGCGTCAAGGCTGGAGCAGGTGGCCAGCAACCACGCAGCCGCGGAGCTGGCCCCCATTCCGGAAGACGCCCGCAAGAAGGTCGCTGAGATCTACGACACCAACATCAAGGCGCTCGTGCACCATCTTTGGTAGGGCTCTACGGTCAAATCGAGATCCAGAGTCGGCTGGCTCCTTAACGACTGGCAGGCTCACCCGTCGTCGCCGCGGACCCTCTGGTAGGGACAATGATGGATGACCAGGTTGTAATAGACCGCGACCGGTTCACCGGCCCGCGTCGCCGGGCTGAATTTCCAGGTCTGCACTGCTTCCGAGATGACCTCCTGAACCTCTGAAGCCAGATCCTCCGGCTTGAGGAACTCGACGTCCCCGACCTCGCCTTTCTCGCTGATCGTGATCTGGAAGATGCACGCACCCCAGGCGTAGTCCCCGGACCGCATCATGGCAGTCAGTCCCTCGATCGGCGGGCGGTCGCCAAGATGTCGAGGACGCTCGATGTCCCCACCGACCAGGAACGGGCCTGTAGCCGATTCATCAGGGCCCGTTTCAACACTCTCTCGAGACACGACAGCCTCTTGTTCGGCCTCAGCAACTTCTATCGGGATCTCGGCCGCGGCGGCATCCTCCCGGACCGCGCCCGGTCTGTCGGGCCGCGGTTCAGGGTCGATTACCAACTTGTCGTGATCAGGGCCACAGGAGACGGTCAAGCTCAGCAGCACGACGAGAAGGGACTTCGGAAGCGTCACTACTGATTTGGACCCTATTGACACCCCACGGGTTCCCGCTAGTTCTCCTGGTCTGCTTCTTCTCACCGCTCGGATACCGACTCGCCGCGGAACATCGGGCGCACCCTGAATATCCCAAAACACATCGCCAAGAGGTAGAGGACCAAAAGGCCAAACACCACTGAATCATCGCTATCCAACAGGATGCTCGGTCGACCACCACCTGCCAGTTGCACGACATCCTTGATCAACGCCACGAAATAGGTTGCGGTTCCCACCAGATACAGAACGAAGAGCACGAGCCAAACCGGTTTCGTAGGACGAAAGAACTGCACCAGGAAAAGCAACGCAGGCAATAAGTAGAAGACCAACGCACCGTATTCAAGACCGACTATGGCAAAGACGCAGCAGCGGGAGAGCGGCCAGAAGGTACACCCAGCTGCCCTGGGGTCTCAGGTGTCTGATCCAGTGCATCTCGCCTCCAATCATCACATCCAGACTTCGTCTCGGTTCAAGTCGGACCCAACCAGAGCTTCCTACTCATAAGCCTCTCTGATCAGGGCCCCTGCCGGGAGCCACTCACGAAGCACGATCACGTCGACAGAACAACCTGGTTCCAGGAGTTCGGTGTGCGGTTGGGGCAGCAGATAGACAGTCCGGCAGTGGGTCCTGGAGCCGAGCTCGTATGAGAATTGAACAGCCAGGACACGCCTCCATGTCATGCGCTTCGAGAGCACCGTTCCCGGGACGACGCAGCCTGCCCGGAAGACCCTTTGAATTCTCCAGGCCAACACCAGCCCGGTACCGCCAAGCAGTCCAAAAGGGACAAGAACCGCCATCGCTGCCGACATCTTGATTCGCGGATCGTCCCACGCAATGGACTGAAAGAGGAAGGCAATCATCATTGAAACCGCGGTCGCGAGCCCCAATCCCATGAAGATCGGGAACGCGACATCGAAACTAGTCGTCACGATCCGGAGAAACGAGGGTGCTTCAGGTTTCGTCATCGCTCTAGCGGGTGGGTTGGCGAGGTCCGGCCTCTTTTGAAGCCGATCCCTCATGTTAGGCAGGCCGCACGGGGAACGCAGTGAGCTTCGTCGCAATTCGGTTCTGGAATGCCGACATCGGACCCGCGGCGGCTGTGGAATCCAGCATCTCGAGCGCAACTCGCGGCTGGTACCCTGATCAAGTGACCTCCAGTTGTTGTCAACGATGGGTGACTCGAGGATGAAACGGACATCCCTAGCGCTCGGCTTCACGGCGCTTGCCCTGAGCCTCTCCAGCCACGCAGAGGCCAACGGGACCTGGAGCGACCCCACAGAGGTTCGACTGGTGATCTCTGGCGACACTACTGGCCATCCAATGGAGTACTTGATCGAGCTCCTGTCCGACGGCGATGCTCGAATCACAGCCATCGACCGCTCTACTTCCTCCGACCGGTGGCCAGTCATCGTCTCGGTGGGAGGCCAGGTGATGCTGATCCAGAACGTGGAGCTGGAAGAGGGTTACGAGATCGATGCGATGGACGGCCCGGTCCTGATGCTACAGCTCACATTGACCCTCTTGGCGAAAGGCATCGTCAGACGGACCTGCAGAGTCTGCCGACTGAGGGCAGTCGTCGAAGTACAGAAAGTCGAGCAGGAAGAGCCCATTGGAGGTGTCGACGACCAGCGCTGGAGGACAGTTCCCTGCGCCCTGGCGAGTGTCGGGAACAGCGACTCGCGAGCAAGTCGACCGAATCGCCTACTCCCTCGATCTCGTGGTACTCCAGCGCGGCCGGAGAAGCTCACGGTCGAAATCGATGGGCACTGGCAGAAGTACGGACCCCCGTCCAAAGCTCGATCCAGCGATGGCGCTCACTGCCTGGAAGTCCTATCAGATCGGCCCGATCGAGCGGGCCATCCGCGAGCGGAACGATCTACGACTACGGCGCCTCAGCCGAAAGAATTCAAAGCCGGACCCTGCGAGAGCTGAGACTCGAAATCTCGGAGCAGTACGCGCAGCGACCGAGCCGCCGTGGAATCGGCTGGCGTACACGCCAGCCCTAATGAATGGGAGAGCGCTTCGCCCCGGTCCTCCGCATCAGCCACCGTGTGACCCACGGCAGCACCGCATGGTTCCAGTAGTAGAACCGCAACATGAACGGGTACACAACCTGCCGGCGTGGTCGGTCGATCACCCGAGCGATCACGCTTGGCACACTCCTCCGGCGACACCGTTCGAATCGTCCTGGCAATACCGGGCATCCTCTCGAGGGTACCCGGATTGCGCTCGAAGTAGGCGCTCGAAACTCGGCCAAAGACCACGTGACAACTGCGCACCCCCGTGTTCCACAAATCGTCGCACAGCGCTTCGTGGAAGCCCACGCAGAGCCCACCGTACGGCCGCATAGCTGGTGCAGGCAGGCCATGTGGCAAACGAAACGGGGGAGTTGACGTGGATGATCAGGCCGCTTTGTCGCGCCAACAGGTCGTTCATGAAGGCATGGGTGATGTTGTAGGCCGCAAAGTAGGGCGCCTGCATCATCTGCACGGCATCCTCGGGACTGGTGTTCTCGATCCAATCCCAGGCACCAGCGCCTGCGCTATTGACGATCACGTCCGGCACCCCATGTTCGCGACGAACCCTCTCGGCCAGAGCCAAGACCGCCTCACCATCACTTGCGTCGCAGGTCTCGACGACAGCGTTGTCACCGATCTCGGCGGCCAGATCTTCCAGCGCGCTCCGGCCTCGCGCCACCAGGACAACCGTGAATCCCCGCGAGCCCATGAGTCGGGCCGTAGCTGCGCCGATTCCACTCGAAGCTCCGGTGATGACAACCAACTTCATATTTGTCTCCCTGTGAGGCTCCATCTGCGCTCGAATCTACAAGATTCTCCATCCC